>NZ_JBBJCN010000002.1:0-808571 GCF_037622515.1 Pedobacter superstes | reverse complement strand
ATTGGCAACCGTTCCGGCAAATGTAACTGTACTAGTTGATGCATTATTGCAAACTACCTGATCGGCAGGATCAGTAACCGTGGGAGCAGGATTAACAATAATGGTAAAAGTCTGTTGAGTTCCGGGACATCCGTTTGCAACAGGAGTAACTGTAATCGTAGCCGTGACAGGCGTTGTTCCAGTATTTATAGCTGTAAAAGCAGGGATGTTTCCCGATCCGCTTGCTGCCAGTCCTATAGAAGGGGTATTATTAGTCCAGTTATAAGTCGTGTTAAGTGTTGCTCCGCTAAATGCAACCGTACTAGTTAATGCATTATTACAAACTAACTGATCAGCAGGATCAGTAACAGTAGGTCGCGGGTAAACAGTGATGGTGAAAGTCTGGGGAGTTCCGGCACAGTTATTAAATATAGGGGTTACTGTAATAGTAGCAATAACGGGGCTGGTTCCAGAGTTTATCGCTGTAAACGAAGGAATATTCCCTAATCCCATCGACCCTAATCCAATCGAGGTTTCGTTGTTTGTCCAGAAGTATGAAGTTGTTGGAATAGCACCGGTAAAGTTTATTGCAGTTGTAGCCCCATTATTGCAGGCTGTCTGATCTGCTGGATCGTTTACAGTTGGAGTGGGGTTGATCGTAATAGTAAATGTCTGAGCTGTTCCAGCACAGCCATTTGCAACAGGTGTAACGGAAATTGTTGCAATAATTGGACTTGTTCCGGTATTTATTGCAGTAAAGGATGGAATATCTCCTGAACCGCTGGCTGCTAAGCCGATAGCGGAATTACTGTTTGTCCAGTTGTACGTTGTAGCTGTTCCCGTAAAATTTACTGTTGTCGTTCCACTATTATCGCAGACTATTTGATCGAGAGGATCATCTACCGTTGGAGTAGGGTTGACGGTTAACACGACCACATTTGATGTTACAGAAGGTCCGCAAGCTCCGCTTACTACTACTTTGTAATTAAAACTGTTCATTGAAAATGGAGCACCTGTTATTGTCAATGTGGGACTTGTTGCTCCATTATATATTCCACCGTCTGAAATATTTGTGAAGGAGCCACTTCCATTATCTTCCATCCACTGGTATGTCCATCCGGCGGTAGCACTGCCTATCGTAAAACTTGCGTTTCCGTTTACACAAGTACTTGCGCTTGTTGGTTGTGATGATGGAGTTATACCAGGTATTGGAATAGCTGTAACACAGAATATGTTAGAATACACATCTGAGGGATCCAGTATGCCAATATTACTATTACCACCGCAAACATTGTCAACCCGAACGCGATAGCAGGTTGATGAGGAAATTGCTGGATATGTATACTGATTGGTTGTTGCACCGGGTATAGCAACAAAAGGGCCGGCACTTGTTGGAGCAGACTCCCATTGCAAAACCATTCCAGTATACCCTTCTACTGTTAACGTTTGGCTTGTACCGACACAAACCGTAGTGCTTAGAGCAGTTATTATACCACCGGAAACGTCTTCTGTACTTGCTGCATAATAAAGGTAAACTGCAGATGAAGTATTTGAGCAGACAGTAGGGGATGTATCTGAAACAATTCTCCTGATCCGATAGTTCCCGGAAGGGCTGGAATGAATTCCAATAACTCGTTGTGTAATTTCGGTTTTAGATAAGTCTGAAGATGAAAGAGGAACATTGCTCGCATCAGTGACGAGTTGATATGCTCCACCATTAAAGGAAACTTCCCATTGGTACGTTACACCTGATGTAGGAAATGTTTCATTTATATTTTGATAACTGCTATTCGCACATGCTGTATTATATGTGCTAGCTGCACCTCCGCCACCTGCAACAAATTCAATACTATTCGGCGTACATTGACTTAAAGCATCAGAAAACGAATGCCCAAATATCCACACAAACACGATAAAAACATAGGTAAAGCGCTGTTTTATGAATTGCATTCTTCTTGTTTTTGCTATTTGTCTTAATTTGCTGTCTACTAGTAAATTGTAGGATAACGCCATTTTTACGGTAAAAAAGAATTAAGGTTATCGAAATTTTTAAAAGATAAAATAACTATTAGTTGTAAAATAATTCTCTAGTGTTAATTAATTGATTGTGTTGTTTTGTTTATTTCATTTTAGTTAATTGGTAAATAAGGAAAAGTTGGAATAAAATTACTTTCCTGGATTTCAACCTTAGAATCTGCCGGTAAAAAATACCTTTCCAAACCTTTTTAAATACTCCCTGTTTATTATTTACACCTAATTATAAAAACATGGACAGATTAGAATTAAAAGGAAAATGGAACGAGCTGAAAGGAAAAGTTAAACAGTCATACGGAGATTTAACCGATGATGATTTGACTTACGAAGAAGGTAAAGAGGACGAACTTTATGGCCGTTTGCAAACTAAAACCGGTAAAACCCGGGAAGGGGTGATTGACTGGTTGAGAAGTTTATAATTTATAAAGCATTTTGAATTTCTTCTTTGCCTCGTTCCTGTCAGGAACAGAGCTCTAATAATTGAAAAGCCATCGAACTTCGATGGTTTTTTTTGTAAATGTGTTTTTAGATTCAAAATCTAAGACACGAAAATCGCGACATCCTCCTAATCAACCCAACGCAAATCCGATTAATAAAACAATTCGATTTCAGGCGATAAAGATGGTTTTTGTCTTTGTCACTTCGACTCAAACAGTATCCATAGGTATACGGAAGCCCTACCAGGAAGGTAAATCAGACAGGCTTAAAACGAAATAAAACCGCAGCTTATACGCATTTAAGCCTTCAATATGCGTCTCAGGTGCGAACAAGGTCCGTTTAAAGTCTGTTTAAATAAAGAAGAGGGCTTGAATCGTATTACTCTTTGTGCTATCTGTAAAAGGAAATTGCTTTCCCGCTGTGCTTTCTTGTCAGTTTATGAATATGAAGTTTTTCTTTAATCCTTAGAATACGCACGAAAGAAAGGTATGGAGCCGGGCTGGTCTCAGCCATTTCTTTTTAGTAATTTCGTCGCTTATCAATTTAATAAGTTTTGATGATAAAGGATAAGCCCACCATTTTGGTGGTAAATGATGATGGAATTGATGCCCCGGGAATTAAAGTGCTGATGGATGCGATGAAGGATCTCGGTAATGTAGTTGTAGTGGCTCCTGACGGACCGCAATCCGGTACAGGGCATGCCATTACTATCGCCAAACCACTTCGCCTGGATAAAGTGCATATCTATCCTGAATATGAAATGTATAAATCCTCCGGTACACCCGTTGATTGTGTAAAGCTTGCAGTAAATAAAATATTTAAAGGTAAAAAACCTGATTTATGTGTGTCGGGCATTAATCACGGGCTAAACCATTCGATCAACGTGTTGTATTCCGGAACCATGTCGGCGGCTATGGAAGGGGCCATTGAAAACATTCCTTCGATCGGGTTTTCATACGACGATTTTACTTACGACGCCGATTTTAGCGCTTGTGTTCCTTATATCAAAACCATAGCGCAACAGGTTTTAACAAACGGAATGCCTCCGGCGACCTTACTGAATGTGAATTTCCCGAAAACTGATAAACTAAAGGGAATTAAAATCTGCCGTCAGGCGAATGCCAAGTATGCGGAAGAATTTGACGAGCGCCTGGATCCGCATAAGCGGAATTATTACTGGTTAACCGGTGTTTTCCAGTCGGGCGATAAAGGTGAAGATACAGATGTATGGGCCCTTGATAATAAATTCGTTTCGGTTGTTCCGGTGCAGTTTGATTTAACGGCTCACCATGCAATTCCAATTTTAAATAGCTGGCAATTCGATGTTAAAAAAAGATAATGTTTGGTTAGGAGCTGTTCTTGGATTAGTGCTTCCGGGGATAGCATATTTTATTGTGGAGATTCTTAAAAAGAATATTACAGTTTTAGAAAAAGACGATTTACTGTATATTGGTTGTGTGGCTTTAAATCTTTTACTGGTAAGATATTATTTCAGAACATACAAGGAAAATACAGCGAAGGGAATTATATCAGCAACATTTGTTTGTGCGTTTATATTCTTTTATTACAAGATGCGTCAATGACCTATTACCTTATTGCAGGAGAAGCTTCCGGGGATTTGCACGGGGCCAATTTAATGAAGGCTCTAAAAATTGAGGATCCAAACGCCAGGTTTCGTTTCCTTGGCGGCGATTTGATGCTTGCAGAAGGGGGAAACCTGGTTAAGCATTATTCTGAGATGGCTTTTATGGGTTTTGTTGAGGTGCTTTTCAATATCCGCAGCATACTTAAAAATCTTAAAGAAACTAAAGCAGATATCCTTGAGCATAAACCGGATGTTTTAATTCTGATTGATTTTCCGGGATTCAATTTAAAAATCGCAGAATTTGCCAAGAAAAAAGGCATCAAGGTTTTTTATTATATCTCGCCGAAAGTATGGGCCTGGAACCAGAAACGGGTTCTTAAAATTAAGAAGGTTGTAGATAAAATGTTCTGTATTCTGCCTTTCGAAGTGGATTTTTATCGCTCATGGGGAATGGAAGTGGATTATATCGGAAATCCTTTATTAGACGCAATTGAAGATTTCAAGCCGGATGAAAAGTTCAGGCTGACTCATTCATTGGGCGAGAAAGCTATTGTGGCTCTATTGCCCGGCAGCAGGAAACAGGAAATAAATAAAATTCTCCCCGTGATGCTGAGCGTGGTTCATCAGTTTCCCAATTATCAATTTGTTATTGGAGGAGCTCCGAATTTTAATGAAGATTATTACCGGGAATTTATCGGCGACAAAAAGGTGCCGGTGGTTTATAATCAAACCTATAATCTTTTGAAAAACGCTGATGCGGCGATAGTCACTTCGGGAACTGCCACACTGGAAACTGCTCTGCTGGATATTCCCCAGGTTGTGGTTTACAAAGGAAATGCAGTGAGTATTGCAATCGCCCGGCTGCTGGTTAAAATAAAATATATCTCACTGGTTAACCTGATTATGGATACTCCAATAGTAAAAGAATTAATTCAGGAAGATTGTAATACTGTAATACTCACAAAAGAGCTGAATGCTCTTTTACATGATCCCCTCTATCGCAGCCAGATGCTTATAAATTATCAGCAACTGGCTGAGAGGATGGGGGAGCCGGGAGCCTCTGGAAAGGCCGCCAAACTTATTGTGCAGGCAATCATTAATAATTAATGATTGCCTGCTGGTTTTTATCTAAAGCGGTTCTGCTGATTTCTAACAGGAACCGGAACCAAAGTTGGTTCTTTTCTCTTCAAACTGTTAATAAACTCAGTAACTAATTCTTTTAATCTGTCAAACATAATACTTCCCTCTTCTACCTTCAAATGTAATCTTAATCTTACGCTTAATTTCTAATATTATTGTTCCAGATCTGTCCAGTCGAATAAAGAATTTTCTGCCGGACTCCTGGCTTGTTTCATAAGCGAAAGCAATCTATTCGTTTTTACTGGTTTTTGAGAAATAAGGTTGTGTTTTTCTGCGATATCTGTTTTTAAATTGTAAAGTTCTAAAACTTCGGGTTTTCCTTTTTCTTTAAACCTGATCAGTTTCCAGTTTTCCTGCAGTAATGCCTCTTTATATTGTCCTTCATTAAACTGCCAGTAAAGGTAATCGTGCTTTTCTTTTTGCGTTTTGCCGGATAATGCATTTACAAATGATAAGCCATCAATATTTTGAGCGGGAGTGGAGCCGCTTAATACATTAAACGTAGGCATTATATCCCAAAATGCCCAAATATCCTCTCTTGTTTTTCCTGCCGGAACCTTACCCGGCGCTCTTACAATCAAAGGAACTCTGATGCCGCCTTCATACATATCGCGTTTCTCACCTCTTAACGGACCAGATGAATTAAAGAACAAGGGGTCGCCGCCACCTTCAGAATGCGGACCGTTATCGCTGGTAAAAAAGATATAGGTATTGTCATCCAGTCCCAGGTCTTTTACTAATTTCAATACTCTTCCCACATCCTGATCCATCTTATCTATCATCGCTGCGAATGCTGCTCTTGGCTGTAATTGGGTATGATACGATTCTCCTTTTTGATAGTAAGGTTTTTCTGGTCCAAATTTGCTGCTGCCATCAGGATTCAGGTACTTTTTCATCAACCCCTGCGGAACTTTTAATTCTGCATGCGGAAGGGTTATCGGGAGATATAAAAAGAAGGGATTTTCTTTGTGCTCTTTAATAAAGGACAAGGCTTTATTTACAATCAAATCCTGTGTATACTCACTTGAATCTATTTTTACCTTATTTAGCTGACGATTCTTTACTTCAAATAAATGGTCTGTAAAATAATAATGTGCGTGCCTCTGAAGCAGGTATCCATAGAAGCTGTCAAATCCTTTTAAATGCGGAGCTCCGGGCTCGTTTTCTAATCCCAGCCCCCATTTTCCAAACATGCCGGTTGCATACCCGTTTCTTTGCATTTGTTGCGCCAGGGTTGAATCCTGCACCCGAAGGGATACATTTCCATTGCCTCTTACATAGGCATGGCCCATGTGTTTCCCGGTCATCAGAGATGCCCTCGAAGGTGCGCAGACCGTGCTTCCCGCATAAAATCTTGTGAACCTGGTACCCTCCTTTGCCATTTTATCAATGTTAGGAGTTGGAACCGGAGCCTTCGGATTAAAACTGCTTATATTTCCATAGCCTAAGTCGTCGGCCAGGATAAAAATGATATTTGGTTTCTTAGATTTGGATTGGGCAGTAGCGTTACCCGATTGAAAAAATGTTATAAGAAAACACGTTGTGAATGAGAGTGCGATCCATTTCATTGGGTTAAATTATAGAGAACATTTGATTTTATCAATGTTTTTACTCTTTTTGCATCCATATAACTAGAATATGACAAAGGCTTTTCTTTTTGATTTAAATGGGACTATGATTGATGATATGGATTTTCATACAGATGCCTGGCATGATGTTCTCAATAATGACCTAGGCGGCAATCTTAGTCGCCAGCAGGTGAAAATGGAGATGTATGGAAAGGGTGAGGAGATGCTTGTGCGTGTATTTGGTGAGGGGCGCTTTGAAGATAAAGAGATGAGTGATATTGTTTTTGAGAAGGAGAAGAAATACCAGGAGGCATTTAAGCCGCATTTGAAGTTAATAAAAGGACTGGGCAGCTTTTTAGAGAAATCGCATGAACACGGAATAAAAATGGCTATTGGCTCTGCCGCCATTATGTTTAATATAGACTATGTGCTTGATGGTCTGGACATCAGAGACTATTTTCCGGTGACTATAAGCGCCGATCATGTTGAAAAAAGCAAGCCCGATGCTGAAACATTTCTTAAGGGTGCAGAGGGCCTGGGTGTGAATCCTGAAGAGTGCATTGTATTTGAAGATAATCCTAAAGGGGTTCAATCTGCTTTAAATGCGGGCATGAAAGCGGTAGTTATAACAACCATGCACGAAGAACATGAATTTGAAGGCCTGCCGAATATTTTGAAGTTTATTGAGGATTATAATGATCCGTTTTTAGATGAGTTGCTGAAGGGTTAGTTATTGCATCTCTCAATTGAGAAAGTTTAAAAAAAGCAAAGGCCCAGCAAATTGCCGGGCCTTTAACTTGGATTTAATTTGGATTTATGACTTATTCAGCTGATAATAAGCCTCGCTCCAGCGAAGCTCATTTTTAAACTGATACAATTCTGTGTTTTTACCAATTTTTACAAATTCAATTCCAGCCATTTCAGAAAAATCCTGCATATGTTCTGAAGTTAAATTCTGACTATATCCGGTATGGTGAGCACCACCGGCTAATATCCATGCGGCGCAACCTGTTTTCATATCAGGATATGGTTTCCACAATACACGTGCTACCGGAAGTTTAGGCAAGTCGTTTTGAGGGGCTTCGGCTTCAACTTCGTTTACAATCATACGGAACCGATTTCCCATATCTACAATTGACGCATTAAGAGCTGGTCCTGCAGCCACGTTAAATACTAAACGCACAGGATCGGATTTACCGCCGATACCCAATGGATGAATTTCACATTTAGCTTTACCGTCTGCGATAGATTCGCAGATTTCCAGCATATGAGACCCTAATACTAATGGATTAGATGGATCAAAATGGTAGGTATAGTCCTCCATAAAGGCGTTTCCACCCGAAAGTCCGCTACCCATAACTTTCATCGCACGTACTAAAGCTGCTGTTTTCCAATCGCCTTCTCCGGCAAAACCATATCCTTGTCCCATCAAACGCTGAGAAGCGATTCCTGGCAATTGGGCCATTCCATGTAAATCTTCAAACGTATCAGAAAAGCCTTTGTAATTACCGGCTTCTAAGAACGATTTCATTCCCAATTCAATTTTGGCCGCATCTCTTAACGAGGAATACTGTGAACCGCCCTTACGAAGAGTATCCATAACAGCATAACGATCTTCATATTCGGCAGTCAGCCTGTCCACTTCCGCGTCGCTGATCTGATTAATCACCGCAACCAGATCTCCGATTCCATGAGTGTTTACAGAGAAACCGAATTTTAACTCAGCTTCCACTTTATCGCCATCGGTAACAGCAACATAACGCATGTTATCACCAAATCGAACAAATCGTGCACCTTGCCAATCGTTCCAGCCTGCGGCGGATCTGCTCCATCCATTTAACTGGTCTAAAACTTCAGGATCCTGCCAGTGACCAACGATTACTTTCCGGTTTATTCTCATTCTGGACATGATAAATCCGAACTCACGGTCGCCATGCGCACTTTGATTCAGATTCATAAAATCCATATCGATAGAACCCCATGGAATGTCCCTGTTAAATTGTGTATGTAAGTGAGCTACTGGCTTTTGTAGGATTTTCAGGCCGTTGATCCACATTTTAGCCGGAGAAAAAGTGTGCATCCAGGTAATAATTCCTATACAGTTAGCAGAAACATTTGCCTCCTGGCATATTGCATAAATTTCTTCAGTGCTTTTTACAGTCGGTTTAAAAACAACGCGAACAGGAATCTGAGATGCATTATTTAAAGATGTGGCAATTTCCTGTGAATGTGCGGCTACCTGCTTCAGTGTTTCCGCTCCGTATAAGTCCTGGCTGCCAGTTACAAACCAAACTTCAAATTTTTTTAAGTCGATCATTATTTATTTGCGAATTAGCCTCAACCTTCTCCTAAGGAGAGGGGGTTTAGGCGGTTAAAAATATGTAATTATGTAATTCAAACCCGTTTCCCAGGTTCATGTCTTTACTGCCCGTAATATGAGTTTGGCCCGTGTTTTCTCTCGAAATGTTTTTTAATTAACGAATCTTTTAAACGCGCTGCATCGGGATTAATTTGTTCGGTTAGTAAAGCCATTTGGGCCACGGTTTCTAATACCGCACTGTTGTATACAGCTTTGTCCGCATTTTTCCCCCATGAAAAAGGTGCGTGATTTCCAACAAGGATCATTTCAACCTCTTCGTAGCTTAGCCCTTTTTCCTTGAAGCAATCCATTATCTGAAACCCGGTTTGATATTCGTAGTCGCCTTCAATCATGCTGTCTTTCATCGGGGGAGCACATGGAATGTCGGCCGTAAGGTGATCGGCATGAGTAGTTCCATAATTAGGGATATCCCTTTGACTTTGTGCCCATGCTGTTCCGTAGGTAGAGTGGGTGTGAACAATACCTCCGATTTTTTCCCAGTGCTTATATAGTACGGCGTGAGTTAAGGTATCGGATGATGGACGAAGGTCGCCTTCAATAGTTTTTCCTTCAAAATCTACAATTACCATTTTCTCAGGTGAAAGATCCTCGTAAGGTACTCCGCTTGGTTTAATAGCAAAAACTCCGGCTTCACGGTCGGCCGCACTCACATTACCAAAGGTGAATAGTACTAAACCAAGTTTTGGCAATTGCATATTGGCTTTATAGGCCTCTTCTTTAATACGTTGATACTTGCTCATTTTATGAATTGAAAAGTCAAAAGTTAAAAAATCAAATTAAAATTCACGAGTTGATAATTTAGCTATTGATGGGTTGTTCTGTTTCCGCTGCAATAAAGGTTTCAACTAATGCTCCGGCATGGCTATATTGTTCGTAACGTTTTGCATAGATTGCCACACGCTCAGGATTAGGGTGGTATTCGGCATCAAAACCTTGTCCCATCGCACTCATGGCGTCTTCAACCTTAGGATAAAGACCGGCGGCAGTAGCGGCAAACATAGCTGCGCCAATCGCACAGGTTTGATCTGATTTATGAATTTTGATAGGCATGTTTAATACATCAGCCATCATTTGCATAATAAACGGAGACTTTTTAGCCACGCCGCCCAAGCCGATTAATCCTTTAACTGGAACGCCCTGTTCGTTAAAGCGATCGACAATTTTTTTGGCACCAAAGCAGGTTGATTCTACCAGCGCGCGGAAAATTTTAACGGCATCACTGCCCAGATCTAATCCTAAGAAAGCGCCTTTTAACAATTGGTTTGCATCCGGCGTTCTTCTTCCGTTTAACCATTCAATTGCGATTTCGCCCCCTTCTTCAAGTGGAAGTTCGTTTGCGCGTTTGCTTAGTTCGGGGATGATTCTGGATTCAATCTCATCAATCAATTTCTGTGCGGTTGCAGAATCTATTAATTGAGTTTGTGCCAATAGATTTTTCACCGGCCAGGCCAGTACATTTTTTAACCATGCGTAAGCATCGCCAAAGGCAGACTGACCAGCTTCCATGCCAATCATTCCGGGAATAATTGAACCGTTAACCTGACCACAAATACCATTTACCAGGGTGCCTTTTACTTCTTCAATCGGGGCAACAAGCATATCACATGTTGAAGTTCCCATTACTTTACTTAAGTAATAAGGTTCTATTTGACCGCCCACAGCGCCCATATGGGCATCGAATGCTCCGATGCCGATTATCACGTCATTTGGCAGGCCAAGTTTTTGCGCCCATTCTTCGCTTATTGTACCAGCCTGCTCTGAAGATGTATAGGTTTTATCTGATAATTTTGAGGTAAATCCTGCCAGCAAAGGATCCAGAGAAGCAAAGAAATCTTCCGGGGGTAATCCTCCAAATTCTTCTGCCCATAGCGCTTTATGTCCGGCAGAACATACTCCGCGTTTAATTTCTGAAGCCTGATTTCCTCCTGTTAACAGAAAAGGAACCCAGTCGCAATGCTCAACCCACGAGTGCATGGCATTACGAACTTTTTCATCCGCTCTTAATACATGAAGTAATTTAGCCCAGAACCATTCTGACGAATAAATTCCACCAACTAATTGAAGGTAATTCGTTTCGAATTTTTCTGCGTGTGTATTTATCTCTGCCGCTTCATTTACAGAAGTATGATCTTTCCAAAGCACAAACATGGCATTTGGATTATTCTCAAATTCCGGTTTCAGCGCAAGAGGAGTTCCTGTTTCATCAACTGCAACCGGTGTTGAACCTGTAGTATCTACAGAAATAGCTTTGATGTTTTTAGCTATATCAAAACCTGCCGTTGCCAGGCATTCTTTAATTGTTTTTTCAAGTCCTTCAACATAATCGAGGGGATGTTGCCTGAACTGGTTCTCTGAAGGATTGCAAAATAATCCTTGTTTCCATCTGGGATAATAATATACCGCCGCCGCTATTTCTGCGCCATTTGCAGCATCTACTATAACCGAGCGTACGGAATCTGTCCCGTAATCTACGCCGATAACATATTGTTGAGTATTCATAGTTTGGTTATTCGTGTCTAAATAACACTTATTTTTTTGAATATTAAAATCCTTCAATCAATTATCTGAAAAAACCAGGGGCATGTTTGCTTTTTATTGAAAAAAATCAATACTAAATCACGATTTGGCTATTGTATCAATTTTATTACACAATTACAGATGATTGAATTTTAAAAAATTCGGATGTTTTTAAATTACGTTATAGGACGTGGGGTTTGGGATAAAATTTAAGAACGCCTGGAATTTATCTTTATAAATTGCAGGGTCGAGTTTATAATAATAGGCTCCTTTTTTCGAGCCCCCTTTATCTTTTTCATCCTGCCTGATAAGAAGTCCTGTTGATAAAAGTTTTCTGCTGAAATTACGTTTATCTAGTTCGGTGTCGTAAACATTCTCATACAGGGTTTGTATTTGTGGAATGGTAAATTTTTCCGGGAGAAGTTCGAAAAGCAGGGGATGAAGGGCTGCTTTATATCTAAGCATTTCTTTTGCTTTATCGACCATAAAGTCATGGTCAAAAATGAGCTTAGGTGCTTCTTTTAGCGGGAACCATTCGGCATGATAGTCATCGCTTAATTGTTTTTCGTATTTATGTATGTCAATGAATGCAAAGTAAGCCACACTTAAAGTGCGTTCAATGGGATCTCGGCCGGGTTCTGCAAAAACCTGGAATTGTTCCATATACACGCCTTCGAGGCCCGTAAGCTGCTTGAGGATTCTTGAGGCCGCTTCATCGGTATTTTCGGTAGGTTCCATGAACCCCCCCATCAAGCTCCATTTATTTTTTTCCGGTTCGAAGCCACGCTGTATAAGCAGCAGCTTTAAGGTGTCTCCGTCAAACCCGAAGATAATACAATCAACTGCAACAAGTATACGGGTCTGCTTAGAATATCTGGTCATTTTTAATCAGAATACAATTGTGTTTTGTGGAGATGAAGCTATCATGAGCCATATTTTTCACAGGCATTTATTTAGCGAGGTGTTCAAGAGAACGCTTCGCTAAGTTCATTGCTATTTGTGACGGCATGCTCACGATGGTTTCACTACAATTATAAACTATATCTGTTTAACTGACAATTATTCAAGAAATTTTCTTAGGCTTAAGCCGGCGATGGTTTTTCTTTAGGCGGTTAGTGGCCTGATAAAAATAAATGTTTTAATTGTTATATTGACATTTAAAAAAAAGCTGTTAACTTAGTTTTTTATAAACCAGCGTAAGAACCAACCAATAATTAAATTTTTTAATCCTTTTATATGGAATTATGTAGACAAATACGTGCATTACTAATGCTTTCGGGCCTTTTTCTTGCACCATCAATTGATTCAGTGGCACAAAGTCCGATCGTGATAAATGCTAAGGTAAGTGACGAGAAGCATGTTATAAGTAAGCATATTTACGGCCATTTCGCCGAACATTTAGGCCGAAGTATATACGGAGGTTTTTATGTTGGAGAAGATTCAAAAATTCCTAATACAAAGGGAATAAGAAATGATGTGGTTGCGGCTCTTAAAACTTTAAAGGTTCCAAATCTTCGGTGGCCCGGAGGATGTTTCGCCGACACCTACCACTGGAAAGATGGAATCGGCCCTAAAGCTAATCGCCCTACAATTGTAAACACCTGGTGGGGTGGTGTAACCGAAAATAACAGTTTTGGAACACACGATTTTTTAAATATGTGCGAATTGCTTGGAACCGAACCTTACCTGGCCGGAAACATGGCAACCGGTACTGTTCAGGAAATGGCAGACTGGGCGCAGTACGTCAATTTTAAGGGTGAGAGCCCGATGTCAAAGCTGAGAAGGGAAAATGGTAGAAACGAGCCATGGAAAGTTAAATACTGGGGTATCGGTAATGAGGCCTGGGGCTGCGGGGGCAATATGACGCCCGAATACTATGCCAATGAATTCAGGAAGTTTTCGACTTTTATGAGCGACTGGAGCAATACCGGCGGTCTTTTTAGAATTGCATCGGGAGCTAATTCTTCTGACTACAACTGGACAGAAGTAATTATGAAGAACGTTCCTAAAAATCTGATTGAAGGCATGGCGCTTCACCACTATTCCGTAATAGACTGGAATAAAAAAGGACCATCTACAGATTTTACTGAACAGCAATATTTCACTACTATGCAGAGAGCTCTTTTTATGGAGGAGCTTGTAAATAAACATATTGCTATAATGGACAAATACGATGCCCGTAAACGAGTTGCGCTGGTGGTAGATGAGTGGGGCGGATGGTATGAAGTAGAACCCGGAACAAATCCAGGATTTTTATATCAGCAAAATACGATCAGGGATGCCATGATTGCGGGCGTAACGCTGAATATTTTTAATAATCACGCAGAGCGGATAAAGATGGCGAATCTTGCGCAGGCAATTAATGTATTGCAGGCGGTTATCCTTACCAAAGATGATAAGATGATCCTAACTCCAACTTACCATGTTATGGAAATGTATAATGTTCATCAGGATGCAACACTAATTCCTTTGCAAATCAGCACAGCTAATGAATATGTTATGGGAAATGATAAATTGCCTGCGGTATCCGCATCTGCCTCTAAAGATAAAAATGGTCTTACTCACATTTCTCTGGTTAACATTGATCATAAGAGTTCGCGAGATATCATTTTGGATTTGAAAGATGTAAAGGGAAGTTCTGTAAAGGGAAGAATTCTTAGTTCTAAAAAGGTTCAGGATTATAATTCTTTTGAAAAACCCGATTTCATTAAACCAGTGGCCTTTAAGGATGCCTCTATAAAGGGTGGTAAACTACAAGTAAAGCTTCCACCGGCTTCTGTGGTGGTGCTCGAACTGAAATAGAACTGAAACGGATTTGAAAACTATATCAAGTGCTGATGGTAAATTAATGGAAACGTAAATAACACCCAATAAATACATATCCTGGCTTGAGTTACGAGTGGATGATAAAAATGTAAAAGTTTTAGTTCCATTTAATGCTTCCGCATATTGTGCTCGGGGATTATGTTTTATTGCCATTGTAAACTTGCTATAAATGTTTTAATGACATTTATTATTTGATATCTTTAGAAACCAATTATTCCAATTAAAAATCATTCGTATTAATGTATTCAGGTATAATGAAAAAAATATCCAAATTACTTTCCCTGGTCCTGCTGGCTTCCGGAATTTTAGTTCACAGCGGCGCTCAGTCACAAACATTTACAGTTAAAGCCAATCAGCTAAAAGCAGAGGTTTCACCTACCATGTGGGGCGTGTTTTTTGAAGATATTAATATGGGTGCCGACGGAGGTATTTATGCAGAGTTAATAAAGAACCGCTCCTTTGAGTTTTACAAACCATTAATGGGATGGACCGTTCAGGGGAAGAAAATTGAGGGGGAAATATTGGTGTTGAATCGTCAGGATGCCAGCAGCTCAAACCCTCGATTCCTTCGTGTAAACGTGAATAACAAAGCGATGGGCGCCATGGGGATTACCAACGAAGGGTTCCGTGGTATGGGAATTAAAAGCGGCTTACGCTACGATTTTTCTGTTATGTACAGACAGGCCAGTCCCGGCGTTAAAATGCACTTAGAGTTGTTAAATTCTAAAAATGAAATTATTGGAAAAGGAGAGTTAACTCCTTCAGGATCGGGTCCAGAATGGAAAAAGCAGTCGGTTAGTTTTAATGCTACTGCTACCGAGCCAAAAGGAAAATTCGCTATTTGGTTTGAAGGAAACGGAGTTATTGATTTGGATATGATCTCACTTTTCCCTTCAGATACCTGGAAAGGCCGTAAAGGCGGAATGCGTGCAGATATGGTACAACTGCTGGCAGATATGAAACCTGGTTTTATCCGTTTCCCCGGAGGATGTATTGTTGAAGGGCATGAACTTTCTACACGTTACCAGTGGAAAAAAACAATTGGTCCTGTCGAGAACAGAGAATTAATTGTTAATCGCTGGAACTCAGAGTTTGCTCATCGTCCCACTCCCGATTACTTCCAGACCTTTGGCCTGGGATTTTTTGAATATTTTCAGTTGGCCGAAGATATCGGAGCTCAACCACTACCTATATTAAATTGCGGTATGGCCTGTCAGTTCAATACTGCTGAAGTTGTTCCACTGGATCAACTGGAACCGTATGTTCAGGATGCATTGGATCTGATAGAGTTTGCAAACGGTGATGTAACTTCCAAATGGGGGAAGGTACGTGCGGATATGGGACATCCAAAGCCATTTAACTTAAAAATGATGGGTGTTGGGAATGAAAACTGGGGTCCTCAGTATGTGGAGCGTTTAAAGATTTTCACTAAAACTATAAAAGATAAATATCCGAATATCCAGTTGGTAAACAGTTCAGGAACCGATCCGAGTGGAGATCGCTTTGATTTTCTGAATACTGAGTTGCGTAAAATGAAAGCCGACATTATTGATGAGCATTATTACCGCCGTCCGGAATGGTTTTTAGAAAATGCTGCCAGATATGATAGTTATCCGAGAAACGGATCTAAAGTGTTTGCCGGAGAATATGCAGCGCAAAGTGATAAAACTGTAAGCGTGAATAATAAAAACAACTGGCAGACAGCTATTGCTGAAGCAGCTTTTTTAACAGGTTTGGAGCGGAATTCTGACGTTGTTATTATGGCCTCTTATGCTCCGTTATTTGCACATGTAGACGGCTGGCAATGGACACCGGATATGATCTGGGTAGATAACCTTCGCTCGTACGGAACACCAAATTATTATGTTCAAAAGCTATATTCAACAAACAAAGGCACCAATGTTGTCCCTGTTACTTTAAATAATCAAAATGTAACCGGACAAGACGGTTATTATGCCTCTGCTACGGTTGATAAGAAAACAAGCGATCTTATCATAAAAGTGGTAAATAATTCGGACAAAACACGTACAGTGGATTTTGCTGTTGAAGGTGCAAATCTTCAATCAAAGGGCACTCAAACTTCAATAGCTTCTCAGGAGTTGGTATCTGTAAATACTTTAGACAGGCCAGCGGAAATCAGTCCGAAACAAAAACAAGTTTCTGCAAAGAATAAAAATATTCAGGCTGTACTTGTACCATACTCATTCAATGTGATTCGTATTAAAATGAATTAAATGAACAGACTCCTGATTTTACTTCTTCTTATAAGTTCTGGTTTGAAGGCCCAGAATTTACAAACCAATATTTCGGTGCACGATCCGGTAATGGCGAAGCAGGGAGATACTTATTATTTGTTTTGTACCGGAATGGGCATTTCCGTCTGGTCGTCAAAAAACATGAAAGATTGGGCCAGGGAAAAACCGGTTTTCTCTGCGGCTCCCGAATGGGCGGTTAACGCAATCCCAACATTTAAAGGCCATATATGGGCACCGGATATCAGCTATTATAACGGGAAATATTATCTCTACTATTCGGTATCGGCTTTTGGTAAAAACACTTCATGTATTGGCCTGGCTACAAATACAACCCTTGATCAGTCGAGCCCGCAGTATAAATGGCAGGATCATGGAAAAATTATCCAGTCGTTTCCGGGTAAAACCAATTGGAATGCTATTGACCCGAATTTGGTGACTGATAAAAAGGGAAACCCCTATTTAGCCTTCGGATCATTCTGGGATGGCCTAAAGATTGTAAAGCTGAATAAAGACAGACTAAGTATTGCAGAGAGCCCGGAAACTCTGCAAACTATTGCCAGTCGAAAGGTCAAGCCATCTGTAGTAAATCCTCCTGCTGTTGACGATAATCCAAAGGATGCCGGCGGGAATGCTATTGAAGCTCCCTTTATTTTCAGAAAAGGAAAATATTATTACCTGTTTGCATCTACAGACTATTGTTGTAAAGGTCCAAAGAGTACATACAAAATGATAGTAGGGCGTTCAAAAAATGCAATTGGCCCATTTCTGGATAAAAATGGGGTATCGATGGCTCAGGCAGGCGGCACCCTGTTATTAGAAGGGGATAAGAATTGGTATGGAGTCGGGCACAATGCGGTTTATAGTTTTGCGGGTACGGATTATATCGTGTTTCACGGATATGATGCAGCAGATGCCGGCAAGTCAAAACTGCGCATTGAAAAGTTAGTTTGGGATAGGGAGCATTGGCCAATCGTGACGACGAAGGAGTAAAATAAATGCGGCCCTAAAGCCAAATGATCATACGAAATAAATCTGTCATGCAGAACGGGTTCAGCCTGAGAGATTATAGTTTAAACCAACAGTATTCATGAAAACAAGCATTGCTCTTTTGTTCTTATCAGTATTGAGTTTTTTACCCGGGGCATTTGCCCGTCAAACTCCTGCGCCACAAACTGCCAGAGCTCCCCAGGTTCCACGGAATCTTCACTTAAAAGACATCATGCTGCGTGATGCCTGCATATTGCCGGATGAAAAAACCGGTATCTATTACATGACGGGGCCTGGTCGGGGTGCGAGTGTGGTACAATATACCAGCAAAGATCTTCTGAACTGGTACGGTCCGCAAACAATATTCAGAACCCCCGAAAAATTATGGGGCGACACAGTCATCAATTCCATCTGGGCTCCCGAGCTTCAGGCCTATAAAGGGAAGTATTATCTTTTCCTTACGTTTAGCACAAATAAATTAATGCCTGAGCAGTGGCTAAACTGGCGCCCAAGGGTTGTCCGCGCTTCTCAGATCTTAGTCGGTGACACTCCAGCCGGACCCTTCAAGCCTTTTAAGGACAAGGGAGCCACACCTCCCGGGATGATGACTCTTGATGCCACTTTGTACGTTGAGGATGGTAAACCACATATGGTATATGCCCATGAATGGGTTCAGATTTCTAATGGTACCATAGAAACTATTCCGCTGAAGGACGATCTTTCGGATACCATAGGCCCTCCGAAATTACTTTTTAGGGCTAATTCTGCACCGTGGGTAGAAGTTGCGTCGAAAGAAGAAGGATGCTATGTGACGGATGCTCCTTATTTCCACAAAAGTAAGTCAGGGACATTATTTATGATCTGGTCGAGTTTTACATCGGGAGGTTATTCTGTAGGTACCGCGATTTCTGAATCGGGGAAACTGGCCGGCCCATGGACTCACGATCCTAAAGCACTTTACACTAAAGATGGCGGACACGGTATGCTCTTTAAACGGTTTAGTGATAATCAGTTAATGATGATTCTTCATTCCCCTAACGGCCCGCAGGCACAACCGCATTTATTTGAGATGGAAGATACCGGAAGTACTCTGCGGGTGATCAAAGAATTCAGATAAGCAAATTTGAACTCTGCATTTAAGCTGCTGTATCAAGATCTTATATTTCTTCGGGGGCTGGAATAATGAACCTGGTGCCAACCAACAACCCAAACAATATTAAATAAATAACTGTAAAATTGACAAGTTTAAAAATATTCGTTTACTTTAGTCAATTATCTTTAACCTAAATAAACTTTAATGAAAACTAACTTATTTCTATTTTTAGCCGCGGGAATTATGTCTTTTTCGGCATGTGATTCAACACAGAAGCAAGCGTCTACAAATGCAGATTCCACAGGTACAGATTCAATTTCTAATATGATTCCAACTAAAGCTAATTTCCAGGACACGATTGATGGTAAGCAGACCGATCTTTTTGTCTTAAAGAATGAAAATAATATGCAGGTTGCCATTACCAGTTTCGGAGGCAGGATAGTAAGTATAATTGTTCCCGATAAGGACGGAAAAATGACGGATGTTGCTTTGGGTTACGAAAAATTATCGGGCTATCAAAAAGCGAATGAGCCATACTTTGGAGCTATAATTGGCCGGTATGGCAACCGTATCGGAAATGCCCAGTTTAAATTAGATGGAGCGACTTATAAATTGGCGGCAAACAATGGGCCTGCCTCATTGCACGGAGGTCCAACAGGTTTTCAGGTGCGGGTTTGGGACGCAGTAATGCCGAATGACTATACTCTGGAACTATCTTATGTTTCTAAAGATGGAGAAGAAGGTTTCCCTGGCAATTTAACTACTAAGGTGGTTTACACTTTAACAGATGATAATGCCATTAAAATAGACTACAGTGCGACAACCGATAAAACTACAGTAGTAAATCTGACAAATCATACTTATTTTAACCTAAACGGCGAAGGTAATGGTGATATTAATGATCATATTCTGAAAATTAATGCCGATAAATATACCCCTGTTGATGCCGCATTGATACCAACCGGCGAACTTAAGGATGTCGCAGGAACACCCTTTGATTTTAGAAAACCAACCGCAATTGGCGAAAGAGTTGATGCTGACGATGTACAATTGAAATTGGGAAAAGGGTACGATCATAATTTCGTTTTAACCAAAAGCGATACCAGTATGAAACAGGCAGCTACCATTACCGGTCCTAAAACCGGTATAAGCATGGAAGTATTAACTACCGAGCCCGGAATACAGTTCTATGGCGGTAATTTTATGGAAGGAAAAGAAAATGATGGTAAAGCTGGTAAAGCGTACCCATTCCGTACAGGTTTTTGCTTAGAAACTCAGCATTTTCCTGACGCTCCTAATAAACCAACATTCCAGTCAACAACTCTGAAGCCAGGGGAAACCTATAAAACAACAACGATTTATAAGTTCACTGCTCAATAGTATTAGTGTTTCTTTTTATTAAAGCCTTCTCTGCATATGCAGGGGAGGCTTTTTTTGTATCATTATATCGCAGAATTTTAAGAGTGTATTAGACATTAAATTTTTGTAGTTCTGTTTTTTGTTATAAATTACGGCGCCAATTAAATCGATTAATTAATTTTTTACTGAGCTCCTTTCTAAAAATTAATAAACCTTAAACAGCATGAAGCCTGTATACGCCTGCCCGAAAAACAGGCGCGCATAGCTCGTCTGAACAAAGACGGGCGGACGTCATAGCCTTTAACAGAAAATTATATACTGATGAAAAAACTTACACTACTAATTTTTACATGCACATTCGGCTATAGGAATTCATCAAGTCAATTAATCATATGAAACAGATTTTGCTTTTGATTTTTCTGACATTACATTTCGTTTCATTCGCCCAAAACAAGGATGAAGTAAATCTGGTGAATGTTGGAGAAGGCTGGGCTAATAATTCGGTAAACGCAGTAATATTTCGTAAGAACTCTTTGGTTACCTACCGGGATACCCAGTTTGTTGCCTATTATAACCAGGATAAGGTTGTCGTGCTTGGTAAAAGGAAGGTTGGCTCGGATAAATGGGAGTTAAAACAAACTCTCTACCAGGGAAATACAAATGACGCGCATAACACCATAAGCATTATGGTTGATGGAGATGGATATCTGCATATGTCCTGGGATCATCATGGTCATCCGCTCAGGTATGTGAAGGGTCTTGCGCCGGGTTCTTTAACCTTAAGCTCAAAAATTCAGATGACAGGAGAGGATGAAAAGCAGGTTTCATATCCGGAATTTTATAAAATGCCCCAGGGCGACCTGTTATTCTTTTACCGGAGCGGCTCATCGGGGCAGGGTGATTTAGTTTTAAATAAATATGAGCTGAAAACGAAAACCTGGAAGCGGCTGCACAACAATCTTATCAGTGGGGAAGGTTCCAGAAATGCATACTGGCAAGCCTTTCTCGATCATAAAGGCACCATTCATGTTTCCTGGGTATGGAGAGAGTCTCCTGATGTGGCCAGCAATCATGATATGGGGTATGCATGCTCTAAAGATGGCGGTCTGACCTGGCAAAAATCCACAGGTGAAAAATATGCTGTTCCTATTACCCAGTCCTCTGCTGAATATGCTTTTAAAATCCCGCAAAATAGCGAACTGATCAACCAAACTTCAATGTCGGCCGATAAGGCGGGAAATCCGTTTATAGCTACATACTGGCGCGAGGCAGATTCAAAAATTCCGCAGTACCATATTATTTATAATTCTGGAAAAGCCTGGGAGGTTTCAAACCTTGATTTTCGAAAAATGGCTTTTTCCTTAAGCGGAGCGGGCACAAAACGTATTCCCATATCCAGACCGCAAATTATGATCAATAACTCCAGATCTAAGCCATCGGGTTTATTGATTTTCAGAGATGAGGAACGTGGGAGTAAGGTTTCTGTGGTGAAAATTAAAAATTTTAAAAAAAGCAAATGGATGGTTAAAGACTTAACAGATTCATCTGTAGGTTCCTGGGAACCAAGTTTCGATACAGAACTCTGGAGTAAAAAGGGCTACTTAAATCTTTTTATCCAAAAGGTACAGCAGGTAGACGGGGAAGGAAAAGCGAATATCCCGGCTCAAATGGTTCAGGTATTAGAATGGAAACCAAAATTTAAATAGTAAAGAATGAAACCTGCATGAGCCTCCCCGAACGAAGCCGGGCGGACTTCATAGCAAAAAAAAAATATATTTTAATGAAACCATCATGAGCCTGCCCGAAAAACAGGCGGGCATACCGCTCACAAACAGCAATGAACTTAGCGAAGCGTTCTCTTGAACACCTTGCTAAGTAAATGCCTGTGAAAAATATGCTCATGATAGCTTCATAGCCATTAAAAAACAATTATATTCAAATGAAAATCAGCAAAGTTTTATGCGGAATATTCGCAGCAAGCTCAGTTTTTCTTTGCGCGTGTTCTGTTCAGCAAAAAAGCACACAATCTATATCAAGTTCAAAAAAGGATGTGCTTGAAATAATAGATAAGGTAAACGGGTACTGGCAGAAAAATAATTCGCCGGGCAAAAGAGCTTTTTGGGATGAAGCAGCTTACCATACTGGTAATATGGAAGCCTACTCAATAACACAGAATGAGGCCTATAGAAAGTATTCTGAGGCCTGGGCCGAACATAATCAATGGATGGGGGCCAAATCACAAAATAAAGCAGAGTGGAAATATACTTATGGGGAGAAAGACGATTATGTGCTGTTTGGCGACTGGCAGATCTGTTTTCAAACCTATATAGACCTGTACAATCTGGATAAGGATAATAAAAAAATAGCCCGTGCGAGAGAGGTTATGGAATATCAGATGAGCACTCCCAAGAATGATTACTGGTGGTGGGCAGACGGTCTTTATATGGTTATGCCGGTAATGACAAAGCTTCATAAAGTTACCGGGAATAAATTATACCTTGAAAAGCTCTATGAGTATTTTATGTATTCAAATAGTATTATGTATGACGCCGCGGAAAAGCTATACTTCCGTGATGCGAAATATGTTTATCCCAAGCATAAAAGTGCAAGTGGTAAAAAGGACTTTTGGGCTCGTGGTGACGGATGGATTTTCGCAGGTTTGGCAAAAGTTTTAAAAGATTTACCGATGGATGATTCCCATAGAGACGAATATCTCTCAAAATACAAAGGAATGGCCGAAGCAATTAAAAACTCCCAGCAGCCGGAAGGTTACTGGACCAGAAGTATCCTCGATCCGGCTCATGCTCCCGGCCCGGAAACCAGCGGAACAGCTTTCTTTACCTATGGAATGATTTGGGGGATCAATAATGGTTATCTTGATAAAAAAGAGTACATGCCGGTTGTAGCTAAAAGCTGGACTTATTTGACAAAAGTTGCCTTGCAGCCGGATGGTAAAGTGGGTTATGTGCAACCGATAGGAGAAAGAGCCATTCCCGGACAGGTAGTAAATCAGAGTTCAACTTCTAACTTTGGAGTGGGTGCTTATATACTTGCTGCGTCCGAAATGTATCGCTACCTGGATAAAAAATAAGTTTAATAAACAAAAATATTCTCTGCTGAAACCTGCATGCGTTCCCGTAAGAACGAGGTCTGGCGGACTTTATAGACTCTAAAAAATGAAAAAGAAAGAATTTGTTTTCCTTGCACTTTTGATATCGGTCCTGGTTTGTGGCGCCCAATCAAAAACGGATACATTAAAGGCTCCGAAAGCAGTTTTGCCCGGTGCATATGCTGATCCGCATATTGCCGTATTTGGCGATACCTTTTATATCTATCCGACAACGGATGGTACAGTAGGCTGGGCCTCCACTTATTTTACATGCTGGACTTCAAAAAATCTGGTGAACTGGAAAAATGAAGGTACAATACTCGACCTGCCTAAAGATTTAGAATGGGCAAAGGTAAGAGCTTGGGCTCCGGCTATAGCTCAAAAAAGCGGAAAATATTACTATTACTATTCGGCTGATGTTAATATTGGAGTGGCTGTCGCTGATCGTCCTGCCGGGCCCTTTAAAGATCCTTTAGGCAAACCCCTTATCGCAAAAGGTACAGTAAAAGGACAAATGATAGATCCCATGGTTTTTGTGGATGATGACGGCTCGGCTTATTTATATTTCGGACAGGGCAACTGTAATATTGTTAAACTGAACGAGGATATGGTCTCCTACGATCCCGCAAAAATGATTTCATTTAAACCACAGGGCTATAACGAAGGCTCTTTCGTATTTAAGCGTAATGGAAAGTATTACCTGATGTGGTCTGAATTTGATACTCGTGATCCGCGTTATTCCGTGGCTTATGCTACAGCCGAGTCGCCGATGGGTCCTTTCAAAAAAGCAGCAGCAAACCCGGTTTTAAAAGGAAAGGGAGTTGTTAAAGGCGCAGGTCATCATTCGGTAGTTAAAGTACCTGGTAAAGATGAGTGGTATATCGTCTATCATCGATTCATAATCCCGGATGGGAATGGCTATAATCGCGAAACAGCGATTTCTCGGATGCGTTTTGATAAAAGCGGAAACATTCTTCCTGTAGATGTATTTGAAAAAATAAAGCCTGTAAAAGTAAAGAAGAAATATAAGCGGGTGTAAAATGAGAGATACTCTTGATCAAAATTTTGGTTATAACCACTAAAGCATCTCCCATCTTATTTGAAAAATGCTTTGATATTGAATTTACCCCCCTCTTATTATTAATTTACCCCTTTTTATAAATAAAACTACGTTGTTGTTTTGTATCATACCCTAGCTGACTAAACAAATCCCTTTAATGAATACACTTATTAGTAAAAAAACAATTCTCAGGTTGTCCTGTGCATTTTCTTTCATGTGTAGTGCTTTTTTTGCCCAAAGCCAGAATAACGAATGGGAAAATCCCCGGGCAATAGAATCAAACAAAGAGAAGCCTCATGCAACTTTCATGCTGTTTAGTAATGCAGCGGACGCTAAAGCTGATGATTATAACAAGTCGCCTTATCATCAATCTCTAAATGGAAAATGGAAGTTTGTATATGTCGACAAATACGCAAACAGAATAAAGGATTTTTATCGCACAGATTTGGAAGACAAAAACTGGGCGGAAATACCTGTCCCTTCTAATTGGGAAAGAAAAGGGTTTGGAATTCCAATTTATACCAATGTTGTTTATCCGCATCCTAAAAATCCTCCCTTCATTGGAGAAAATAATCCCGTAGGAACCTATCGTAAAACATTTACCGTTCCAGAGAAATGGAATGGGAGCGAAGTGCTTCTTCATTTTGGATCCATCACTGGTTATGCCGTAGTATATGTTAATGGCCAGAAGGTGGGTATGAGTAAAGTTTCAAAATCGCCTGCAGAATTTAACATAACAAAATACCTGCAAAAAGGTGAAAATCTTCTAGCCGTTCAGGTTTTTCGCTGGCATGACGGAAGTTACCTGGAGGACCAGGATTTTTGGCGCATAAGCGGAATCGAACGTGACGTTTATTT
The DNA here is from genome assembly GCF_037622515.1 of Pedobacter superstes. Lineage (NCBI taxonomy): Bacteria > Pseudomonadati > Bacteroidota > Sphingobacteriia > Sphingobacteriales > Sphingobacteriaceae > Pedobacter > Pedobacter superstes. The sequence goes on along the minus strand of NZ_JBBJCN010000002.1, from coordinate 783,383 downwards.
AACCGCTTTACCTAAATTGACCATTTGGGATTTCTTTCTAAAAAGTGATTTAGATCCCCAATATAGAAATGGCTTGTTTAGTGCCGATGTGGACCTTCGACAATTTGCCGGAAACAATGTAAAAACCGGTGTTTTGACTGTTGATGTATTGGACAAAACCGGGAAAAGGGTATTTACTCAAAGCAAGGATTTTTCTTTTAATACCGATACTTTACAAACTATACGGTTTAACGGAACTATTAACAATCCTTTAAAGTGGAGCGCTGAAAGTCCGAATCTTTACGATTGCGTTATTACTCTGGTAAAGGGTAATGAAGCTGTTACTGCTGGTTCAAAAATTGGATTTCGGAAAGTTGAAATAAAAGATTCTCAATTTCTGGTAAATGGTGTTCCTGTTTATTTCAAAGGAACCAACCGCCATGAACATGATGATGTTGAGGGGCATGTGATAAGCAAAGAGTCCATGATTAAAGATATTCAGCTGATGAAACAGTTCAATATCAATGCGGTTAGAACCAGCCATTATCCCAATGATCCGCTTTGGTATAAATTATGCGACCGGTACGGGCTATACGTGATAGATGAAGCCAATATTGAAACTCATGGAATGGGTGCCGAGTTGCAAGGTTCGTTTGATAAATCAAAACATCCGGCATATTTACCAGAATGGGCTCCGGCTCATATTGATCGTATTAAGCGTATGCTCGAGCGTGATAAAAACCATGCTTCGGTAGTAATTTGGTCTATGGGAAATGAGTGTGGAAATGGGCCGGTTTTTTACGATGCATATAAATGGATTAAACAACGCGATCCTCGTCCAATTATGTTTGAGCAGGCGGGTGAAAACCCGAATACAGATATCGTTGGACCAATGTATCCTGGTATTAAATATATGACTAGCTACGCAGGTGCAAAAAAAGATAGACCATATATCATGTGTGAGTATTCTCATGCAATGGGAAACAGCAATGGTAACTTCCAGGAATATTGGGACATCATAATGGGAAGCCGCCATATGCAGGGTGGTTTTATTTGGGATTGGGTAGATCAGGGTATGCGAACTACAACAGCGGATGGCAGAATTTTTTGGGCCTATGGTGGTGATTTAGGTGGATATCATCTTCAAAATGATGAAAATTTCTGTTCAAACGGTTTAGTATCGGCCAATCGTACACCGCATCCCGGTCTTTTTGAAGTTAAAAAAGTGTACCAGAATGTTCTCTTCAAAGCTAAAAATGTAACGGATGGAGTGATTACTGTTCGAAATTTATTTGATTTTACTAACCTCGATCAGTATACCTTTAAATGGGAATTGAGCCGTAATGGAGAAAAGATTAAAGAAGAACCTTTTACGGTAAGTCTTGCCCCGCATCAGCAAAAAGATGTCAGGCTTAATTTGCCCAAATTTAAATCTGCGGGAGGCAGCGAGTATTACTTAAATGTTTATGCTTATACAAAAACATCAACCGAATTAGTGAGTGCCGGCCATGAAATAGCGCGTGAGCAATTTAAATATGCGGGCGATTATTTCGTTGCGAAATCATCAAGGGAAAATAAAGTGCAGATAAAGAAAGAAGAGAATAAGATTTTGTTTTCTTCAGGAAATATTAATGGTGAGTTTGATACACGTTCAGGGAGGTTGACTCGTTACACAAAAGGCGGCCAAAATGCGATCAGGCAATTTCCGGAGCCCTATTTCTGGAGAGCTCCTACCGACAATGATTTTGGTAACAAAATGCAGATTAATCTAGGTATCTGGCGCACCGCGCACATCGACCGGACTGTTAAAAATGTGACTGTAGGCGAGCAAACGGATTTAGGTTTGCCGATTAAGGTAGAGTATTCTTTAAGCGGTATTAACGTTCCCTATACAGTTGAATATTTTATTCAAAATGGCGGCGCAGTGAAAGTAACAGCCAGTATGGACATGACAGGGCGCGATTTACCCGAGCTGCCTCGTTTTGGTATGCGGATGGAAATACCTAAAGAGTACAGTAATCTGAGTTATTACGGGCGGGGACCATATGAAAATTATAGCGACAGAAAAACAGCTTCTTTTATAGGCTTATATAAAGACGAGGTTAAAAATCAGCTTACAGCTAGCTATATTCGTCCCCAGGAAAATGGTTATAAAACGGATGTTCGCTGGCTGAGCATTACCAACGATACAGGCAAAGGCTTGCTAGTAGAAGGAGTTCAGCCTATCTGTTTTAGTGCGCTGAATAATACTACAGAAGATTTGGACCCGGGGCTAACAAAAAAACAGCAACATCCCGTGGACATTAAACCGAGGAATGAAGTTTATTTAAATATAGATTTAAATCAGCGTGGAGTGGGTGGCGACAATAGTTGGGGCGCTTTACCTCATGACCAGTATCGTTTATTAGATAAAAAATACTCTTACAGTTATATTATAAGATTGGTTGACTGATGAAACCTGCATGAGTTTGCTGCTTAGAAAACAATGAAAAAGCCCGCCTGTTTTTCGGGCAGGCTTATAAACCCGTCCGAACGAAAGCCGGGCGGACTACATAGCCTAAACAATTATATTCAAATGAACAATGTCCTGATATTTATCTTTTTAATCGCGTCGGTTTTTCCTCAAGATCTGGAAGCGAAAAAACGGCCGGCCCAGTCCGACAGGGCGACCTGGCTTAGCTATATGGATAAAACTGCACGACCCATATTAATGAACCTTGCAGAAAATCGCCTGAAAGATAAAATGCCGGTTGCATTGGCCAGGAATATTGATAATAAAGAAAACAGAACCCGGGTTGCCTACCTGGAAGCTTTTGGCCGAACTTTAAGCGGGATAGGGCCATGGCTTACCCTCGAAGGCGGATCTAAGGAGGAAGTTGTTTTGCGAAATCAGTATCGTCAATGGGCTTTAAAGGCCTTGGCTAATTCGGTAAATCCTTCTGCTAAAGATTATATGACATGGAACGGCGGGCAGCCCCTGGTAGACGCCTCTTTTGTAGCCTTAGGACTTGTTCGCTGTCCCTGGCTATGGGAAAATTCAAGCGATTCAGTTAAACATCAGGTAATTACGGCTTTTACAACAACAAGAAGTACGGTACCTGTGTATAGCAACTGGATCTTATTCTCGGGTATGATAGAAGCTTTTTTTTGTAAATATGGTGTTGATTACGATAAGCTTCGTGTTGAATTTGGAATCAGAGAATTTGCGCAGCACTGGTACACCGGTGATGGCATGTTCTCAGACGGGATGAACTTTCATATGGATTATTATAACAGTTATGTTATCCAGCCATATCTGGTTAATATAGTCGACATTCTTAACAAGAAGAACAAACAGTATGAGTGGTTTGCCCCAAAACTGGATAAAATCGCTAAACGCTATGCCGAATTACAGGAGCGGATGATAAATTCCGATGGTACTTTTCCGCTTACCGGACGTTCAATTGTTTATCGTGGAGGCGCATTCCATCATCTTGCGGATATAGCTCAACGAAAGGCATTGCCAGAATCTCTGCGGCCAGCTCAGGTTAGGGGAGCGTTAACTGCGGTCATTAAGAAGACGCTCGGAGCTCCGGGCAGTTTTACAAAAGATGGCTGGCTTACTATTGGCCTGAATGGCGAACAACCTGGCCTGGCCGATTTTTATATTACTACAGGAAGTTTATATCTGTGCACTACTATTTTTCTTCCATTAGGCTTGCCGGACACAGATCCGTTCTGGTCTGATCCCAAGGCTCCATGGACAAGTTTGAAAGTATGGAGCGGACAAGATGGAGCTGCGGACCATGCACTGGACATTAAATAATCAGATCGTTCCCAAATGAAAGCATTACTGTTAAAACTATTGTTAAGCACGTTATTATTTATTGATTTTACTCATTTATACGCGCAGAATGAGCTGATTACAAATATAAATGCCAGGAAAACCACCAGCTTAAATGGGAAATGGCAATATATAGTAGACCCGTATGAAACCGGTTTTTACAATTACAGATGGCTGGAAAGAAATGAAAACGATAGAGAAGCTTATTGGAACAGTGATAAACCGGATAATAAGACCGACCGCAAAGAACATGGATATAGCGATAAGTATACACTGAGGGTTCCGGGTGACTGGAATTCTCAGGAAGAAAAATTTTTATATTATGAGGGTACTGTCTGGTATAAGAAATCATTCGACTTTGTAAAATCACGAACAGGAAATTCTGTTTACTTGTATTTTGGAGCTGTTAATTACCAGGCGGATGTGTATCTGAATGGGAAGAAGCTGGGTAGCCATAAGGGAGGGTTCAGCCCTTTTAATTTTCGGATCGCAGATTCAATTTTAAAAGACAAGGATAATTTTCTGGTCGTAAAAGTAGACAACAAGCGCAAGCGCGATGAAATTCCAACTTTGAATACCGATTGGTGGAATTATGGAGGCATAACGCGTGATGTCCTTCTGGTAGAATTAGAACCGGTATTTATCCGGGATTATTTCTTGACCTTGAAAAAGAATAGCACAAACGAGATCGAGGGCTGGATTAAGTTAAATGTGGCAACATCTGAAAATGTCAGCCTTGAAATACCTGAACTCAAATTTAAAAAGAAACTTACTGTTAAAGGCGATAGTGTAGCTTTTAGCTATAAGCTATCCAATATACAGCGATGGTCACCTGAGAATCCGAAATTGTATGAGGTGAAGCTTGGGACTAATACAAGCCTTATTAATGAAAAAGTAGGTTTCCGGACTATTGAAGTGCAGGGTGGCAAATTGGTTTTAAATGGGCGGCAATTATTTTTAAGAGGTATCTGCGCACATGAGGAAATATCACCGGAAGGTAGAAGGGCCCATAGTAAAGCGGACGCCGCACAACTATTCGGTCAGGCTAAGGCCTTAAATGCCAATATGGTTCGCCTGGCACATTATCCTCATAACGAGAATATGGTTAGAATGGCAGATTCGCTAGGAATATTGGTATGGTCGGAGATCCCGGTTTACTGGACGATAGACTTTGGAAGTAAAGAAGTTCTTAATAAGGCTAAACTACAGCTTAAGGATATGATCGCACGCGACCGCAACCGGGCCAGTGTAATTATCTGGTCCGTGGGCAACGAAACTCCGGTTTCGCCAACACGTACCGCTTTCATGAGTAATCTGGTAACGGCTGTAAAGAAATTGGATAATTCCAGACTTGTTTCTGCAGCTCTCGAGGTTCATAATGTTAATGGAACTCTCGTGGTAGACGATCCTTTGGGCGAGTTCACCGATATAGTCTCTGTAAATGAATACCTGGGCTGGTATGGAGGCCTCCCAAGCAATGTGCGAGCCGCGAAATGGGATATTAGATACGATAAGCCATTGTTTATCAGTGAAACAGGGGCAGAAGCGCTTGGAGGGTTTAAAGCCGACAGTCTGACCCGCTGGAGCGAAGATTACCAGGAATGGTTTTATCGTGAACAGGTAGCAATGATGAAGCGACTTCCTCAAAACTTTTCGGGACTCTCTCCATGGATTCTTACTGATTTCCGTTCACCGAAGAGAAATAATCCGGTTTACCAGGACGGCTGGAATAACAAGGGCTTGTTTGATCACAACGGCAATAAAAAGAAAGCATTTTTTATACTAAAAAAGTACTATGATGAGATGGAACAAACCTATAAACATTAAAGCTCTTTTCCCATGCAGACACTATTCGGCAGATCATTATAAGGCGGAAAGGAAGGGATTTTAATAAAGCCATGTTTCTCGTACAGCTTTATAGATTCAGGTTGTTTGATTCCGGTTTCTAAAACCGCATGATCATAAAATAATTCCTGGGCCCATTTAGTAAGTGCATCAATCATCATTGAAGCAACCCCAAATCCCCTGAAGTAAGGATTCACATACATCCGCTTTATTTCTATTGTCGTTGAATTAATTTCCTTAAAGCATCCGCAGCCTACAGTTATATTAGTTATCTGAGCAACCACCGCAGTATCGAGAGCATTTAATTGAATATTCGCATCAAACTTATAGTCCGCATGGGTATATCTGCTCATTAAATCATTGTCAAGTTCCAGAATCAGGTTTTTAAACCGTTTATCATCGCTTGTTGTTCGTATTATTTCTATCATGTTACCATTTTGAATTTTATTTGGGAGATTGCGACGATTCTTATAGTAAAAATAGGCTAATTATTGGAAAATTCATATGTTTTTTATAGAAGTATTGAAAAAAATACATCATTAGGTTGAAAATATTGCGATTGACAGTGGAGGCAGGCTTTTTTTACTCTCCGGTTTGAAAATGGGGCGCATCAACAGGTTTGGATTCTGGCGAGCCCTTCTGTCTCAGAAATATAGATAATATAACTATCGATGCGACCGAAAGAAACTCACTTTGCCAATTCTGAAAGCTTTCAAACCAAAATCTGGTATCGAAAATATAAATCATGAATTCTTCCGGCGGCAGTTGTTTTAATTCCTGTTCAAGATTGTAGTTTTCCCAGCTTCCATAAGCATGCAATCCAAAACTTATCAGAAATAAAATAAAAAATGCGATGGTAAGAGAATACTCATATAATTTAAGAATTATACCTCCTTTTTTTACTGGCCAGGGGGCATTTTTATGAGGCTTAGGTTCGCGGTCAACCTCTTGTTTTCCTTCAATCGGCTTTGATTCTGAAGACCCGATTTGCCGCAGGCTTACAGTGAGCATCACATATAGGGCCATTTGTAAAAATTCACTTTCCCAGTTTTCAAATGTTGCCTGGATGAAATGGCCAGATCTTAAGTAACTATTTATACTTAGTTCTTTTCCCCCTTGCTCTATCAGGTCTTTATTATGTTCCCTCCAGCCGGTATAGGCCTGACCTGCCCATGAAAACAGCATTAATGAGATAACCACAATGCTTAGGCTGTTTTTGTAAAGGAAAGAATGTTTTTTCTTTAGGGTCATGATTTGATTTTTTATAACAAGACTCTTAAAGTTTGATTTGTTTTAAACTCTGCATGAAGATTTGCACCAGAGAAAAGTTCATAAATTCTTTTACCGGGGCTATACCATGAATAGCAATGAGTAAATAAAAAGATAGTACCCTGTAATCATGAGTAAAATTGCAACTATCAGAAATATACCAGATCTGTAGAAAAGGGCCACAATAGTTCCGGTTACAATTAATAACAAGCTAATAAACATGTGTTTGTTTTTTTGCGGGCTTCTGATCTGTGTAATACCTTCTTTTTCTGGAATGGGCCGAAATTTCCTGTTAATAGTGTGTTTTTTTAACGGACGCCCGGAATCAGTAATTTCCTGCTTCAGTTTTCCGGGCAGGTGAACAGGGTTGTTTTTAATGGACGCAAGTGGTTTCAGTTTCCGGCTAATCGTGTTCTCTTGCAACTGACGATCAGAAATAGAAATTTCCTGTCTCAGTTTTTTAGGCAGACGAACCGGATTAGTTTTATTGGATGCAAGTGGTTTAAATGAACGTTTATTTGATGGCTTACTATCGGTGATGCCCGTTCCGGAAGCCGGTTCTGATATTGGTTTTTTTTCGTGTACAAGGATTTTAATAAGTACTATTTTGGGAGTATCAGAACTGAGTTTTGAAAGAGCAGATGCAGAAGACAGATTACAATAAACTAACAGGAATATATAAACCAGTTTTAACATAAAATTTGTAGTAGTTAAAGCCTGACCTATAATACGAAAATTAAAAGAATTAATGGCAATTTAAAAGATAAGCTTGTTCCATTATGCTCTCAAAATCTTCTAAATTAAAGGGCTTACCTATAAACAAGTCAGCGCCAGCTTTCTTAGCTAAATCAGTTATATTATCATTGGCAGTTGAATAAACCACCGGGATTGAATGAAAAACCGGATGACTTTTAATTTGTTGCGTCGCAAAAATTCCTCCCAGGTCAGGAATCCAGTTATCCATAACTATGACCGAAGGATTATAATTAGCTACTTTGTCGATTATTTCTACAACATTTTCTGATGTAAAAACTTCCCATCCGGCACTTGTTAAAATAATATTAAGAATTTCTAGTATCTCTTTGTCATCATCACAGACTAATACTCTTTTCATCGGGTTCACTAACTCAATCATTACGAACAAATGAGTTCACGGATTTTAATTGTTTCTGAAAAGTGATTGCGCTTTTCTATTCATGTTTATTAAGCAGCTTTGGAGCCTTCTGATTTATTAATAACGGAGGTTTTTTTTCTCCTGAATTTTAGTAAATCCGCTTTAAGTTTATAGACCAATTCAAGATCAATTAATTTTTCAATAACGATAGTAGAAGTCGATGCAGTCATACGCTTAATTTTTTAACCAGACATATGCGAAATTTATGCCAGTCTTAAAAAAGTTCTTTAATTAATCATTTCTCGGTTAGTTGTATTAAAAAATGGACAGATTGTGTTTACAGTTTTCGAAGAAAGTCGGATGTCTGATTTCACATTTAAAATCGAAACGCCAGGAATACCCGGCGTTTCATTGGTGGATTTAATTATTCTTTAATCTGTTTTTTTATAAAAAGAATAAAGAATGGGAATATTGCTGATAAGAGCAAAAAGAAATATACATATAATAGTTATTTCTAAAGATGAATTGGCAGTATTTACAAAGTACAAAAACTCAAAAACAAGTAGAATTGCTATTAATAATACTACCCATTTGGCTACAATCCAGGCATATAAGGTTTTATAGTTTTCCTTATAAGGCATTTCTGATTTCGAAAAATTCGTTAAATCCATAGGCAAGAATAATAAATTGGATAGTACAAAATTTGGTTAATTGGAAATTGTTTTAATTATTTACTAACGCTAAAAGTCACTGTTTGTTTCATTATTATTATTTCAACGTAAACTTAGAGATTATTTTAAAAAAAATTAAGGTATGAATTATTATAAAATTTTACTCTTAATTAAAGATTTGTAAATTAATTATCCTCAAGCCTCATCTGTTATTTCTGAAATGACCGGTAACTCCCAATTATCTGTTTTTACGCATTTTGTGCAAAAAGCATACGGAAGTATTTTACCCATTTTTGGGGTGCCAAAAAAACAGGCCTTTAGATTTTATTCTAAAAGCCTGATTATCAATGTGGAGAATATCGGAGTCGAACCGATGACCTCTTGCATGCCATGCAAGCGCTCTAGCCAGCTGAGCTAATCCCCCATTGAGGGCGTAAAAGTAGTAAAAAGAGACCAAGGTGCAAATAATAGTTGTAAATAAGCTTTATAGGCGGGTTTTGATGCTACAGTTTAACTTAAAGGGTTTCTATAAAACGTAACAGCTACTTCCAAATCTCTATTTTTCTTGAGTTTGCATGTACATCTGCATGTACAATGCATGTACAAAAATGCATGCTGCTTGACCATAAAAAACAACTTATGGTTACTATTAAGCTATTTTTAGACAAACGAAGAATTAAAAAAGACGGTTCCTATTCATTGAATTTTATGATCTGTCATCAAAGGAAAACAACCACCCGTAGTACAGGCATCTCAATGAGAGCTGAAGATTGGGATGAGAATTTGAATTTAGTTAAGAAATCCCATCCCTCTTATAAAGCATTAAACATCCGTTTAAGGAAGGATTTCGCCGACCTACAATCACAACTCTTATTGGCCGATGATCAGACTATCCTATCATTTCTTAATCCAGAAAAGTCTGTAGTTGTAAAAGAAGATACACCTGCTAAAGTATCGAAACTAACGGTTTACCAATATGCTCAGGGTTTGATTGATGAATTGAAGAGCATAAATAAAATTGGTAATGCTTGGGTTTATCAATCAACGGTTAACGCATTGAAACTCTACTATCCAAAAGACGATTTATACTTTGAGCAGATAGACTATGCATTTCTTGATGCCTATAATGCCTTTCTAACTAAGAAGGAGATTAAGCATAACTCGATTTATCTTTATGTTAGAACAATCCGAATATTCTATAACAAAGCAATCAAAGTTAAACTTGTTGACAAGGCATTATATCCCTTCGATGACTTTAAGTTAAAACCTGAAAAGACTAGAAAACGAGCAATCGATAAACTCGTAATCAAGAAGATTAAAAACCTTAAACTGGTTGAGGATACAACTATCTGGCACGTGAGAAATTGGTTCCTACTTTCTTTCTATCTAATTGGAATTTCAATTGTAGACTTGGCTTTACTCGCTCCAGATTCGTATAAAGACGGAAGAATTGAATATAAACGGCGTAAAACTGGGAAGTGGTACGATATAAAAGTTTTACCTCAAGCAGCTACTATCATCGAACTATACTTAAATTCGTCTAAGACGGGCTATATCCTGCCTGTAATAAACTATAAACCGAAAGATGAAGAAACGCTAATGCGTATAGTTAAAGGGAGAACAAAGCTCATAAATAAATACATTAAGCAGCTTGGTGAAATAATAGAATATGAGGGTGAGATTACCACTTATACCGCTAGACACTCTTGGGCCACGATAGCAAAGAAACTGGGCTATAGCAATGAAGTCATAGCTGAGGCGCTAGGACACGAATATGGAAACGCCATCACGAATGTCTACCTAGATAGCTTTGATAAGGAGGTGATTGATAAAGTCAATAAGAGAGTTTGTTGTAGCATTGAATAAATCTAGTCCTGCCTTCGGGCAGGATTTTTTATTTTTAAACCAACTACTACCTTTACAAAATGCAATTCGATATCCATATCAACTACAACATTCTAAGAAAATACAATTTGGATATTGAGATGCAAGCTCAACTATTGGAAACCAAGAATGAATCGTTGAATTCGGTCTCACATGCTTTTCAAACGCATCATAGATCGACTACAGAGCTTGAGGAGTGCTTAACCGAATACGCAGAACTCTTAACTACCTACAACATCTCTGGCCATTCCGACCACCTGTTATTCTTTGCGGGTTCAATCATGCAAGGTTTTGAAGGCGCAGAATTGGACAAGTTGAATATCAAAACCGCTAAAGACGCTTTAAAGAATGCATTATTACTCTTGAAACTTTATGAGGAAAACCATTTCTCAAAACTCACCATATCAGTTGAACGAAAAGGATTTAAAGAAAAAGTGACTTTCGATCAGGCCATCTTCATTCAAGCAGTGATCCAGCCCTTAGTCGAAAATATAATCAGAATAACCCGTTCTCCAGCATTCAGCCCTGAGTTACACGAAGTACTTAAAGACTGTGAACCAAATTACGTCTCTTTTAAGAAAGCTCTAAACTCTATTAAGAGTTCTACTAGCTCGGATCAATATGATACTACACTTTCGAGTTTCTGTTCAACTGTCGTTAATTACCTCAATCAAGAAACGACATTGAAAAGCAAGCCAGGAACAACTCTATCAAGTGATCAGGGCAGATTCCTTTTCCAATTTTTAAAGCTTTTTAACTTCATTGATGATGAGTCGATCTCGAGCAACCCTGAGGATTACATAGGCTCTAAGATCCGATATCGCGCAAAAAAATCTTAACGCGCAGACTTACAGATCAATAACTTCCTGCGCAATTTAGTCATCCTAGTTATTTCCCCGCCTACTCTCACCTGTTTGCACCTTTGCTGTACGATAATAATTCGTAGTGCTTGGCCAAGCGAGTCGTGAACAGCAATTAGACGACTTAAAAGCAAACGAAAGCAATGGATTAAATTAAAAAAATTAGGACAATGAGCTTAAAATCAATTTATTACTCTCAGTGCCCATCAAGAGCAAATGATGCAATAAGAATAGGATATTACTTAATAGCCAGGGTTTCAAAACCGAAAACAAACAACAATAAGCAAGAGGCTTATGCAACTGCTTATTGGTACCCTCAACCCACCTTTGAGGCCTGCCTCGCAGTAAAAATCAACCTTTCATCTCTAAGCAACAGACTGTCTGACGGGCTGAAGGAAATATCTTACAAAGAACTTGAAGGCACCGTCATTCACATCGAAAGCAATAATCTGGAACCCTCTCAGAATCCATCCTTCAGTCCTACATACAAAATCGTTTGGAACGTTTTAGGACCATACGTTGGACCTGTCAATCCCGTGGAGTTTCTGACTGATGCAATTCGGGAACGGTGGGAAATTTGCGATGCTGTTAGAAAAGAAGTTGAATTTGAAGTTTTGATGGAGTCACTACCAAGCGAATATGAGTTGCAAGAGCTCGCTTATCAAATCATGGATCAAGAATGCACGGATGAGGAAAATTCAATACTGGCGGATCTAATTCTACAGGAAGAGGAGGAGAATGAGAACAATCAAATTTTCCTTGATTCCTTAGATGACATTGACTATGACAATAATCTATAATATAACTCTATTAGATCAGCCTTGGAGAAGTCCAAGGCTTAATTTCTATCCTAAATGACTACAGAAACGATTTATGTTAGCGATGCCACTCTCAACTTTACGGAAGTTTTGAATGCGAGCAAATTCTTTGGTAAGATACCTTCTAAATATATCATTAATAAAAGACGTCCGGGACTCGGATGCACTCACCACGAAATTTCATCACATAGGCATTCAATCATCATCGAGCCATATGTAGCGGTAATTGAAGTTAAAAAAGTGAAGTTCCCAAAGAAACTATGTGTTATAATGGGGAAAATGACTATAAAGGAAGTTAAAGCGGTGGTCAATGATTATTTAAACGATCCGACCATTCCTCATAAAAAGTTTATGACCACTCCTGAATCCCTGTACAAAATCATTAACATTTTAAAGCATCATGATTCCTCATATAGAGAAAACTACTTTCTCCTTATTGACGAGTGCGAAATTTGGATAAAACAAGCAATTTTTAGAGACAAGATCTTAAATCCTATTCACGAGTTCTTTGAATTTAAGCAAAAGGCTATGGTGTCCGCTACTCCCATTATTCCCTCGCATCCAAAATTCACTGAACAAGGGTTTAAGATTCTTGATATGGAGCCTCTATTTGTTTATAAAAAGGAATTAAAGCTAATTACAACAAATAATATCAGAACATCTTCTAGAAATGTACTGAAGCTAATATCAGACTCCTTACCAGTATTCATTTTCACCAATTGCAGAAAGACTATTTATTACCTAAGTCAGTTGGATTTTGTTAAGGATGATTTTAAGGTTTTCTGTGCTGAAGATCTTGACATACGGTTCTTTCAAAATCAAAACTTATCAAATGTCAACTATAGTGTAAAAGAGCAAAAGTATGCACGATACAACTTTCTAACGTCTCGATTTTATAGTGCAGTTGATATTGATCTCCCAGTAAAAGCACATGTTATTATGATCACGAATGTTCAAGATGCTAATCATACAGTGATTGATCCATCAACCGATGCTATTCAAATCTATGGAAGATGTAGAAAAGGTATAAAGACGATTACTCATATCAGTAATATATACCCAAACCAAACTGCTGTCAGCAAAGATCAAGTGGCTCTATATGCAGACAGGGAAATCTATCATATTTCTAAATTAAAAGAATTACAAGCTAAAACCTACACTCCGGTGGCAAGGGATGTTGTAGAAAGTCTCATTGATAAACAGTTTGCTAGTGAAGTGTTCAACGAAGATGATTCAGTAAATGACTTTAAAAAGGATAATTTTATTGATAGCAAAAGTATAAAGAGCTTTTACTATTCTGAAAAAAGTTTACTTGCAGAATATCAGGAAACTGAGTTCTTTAATGTCACCCATATTCCAGTAACACATATTTCTTCTGATTTAGATCGGCTCCGTATCAGCAGAGCAAAGAATAAAAAAAGAAGGATGGAAGTTACTGCTCAACTCCACAGATTAGTTACAGACAACGATCAATTTGACCTAGACCCTACAGAGTATAGATACGAACTGCAAAGGCTAAAAAGCGAGGATGAGTTCATATTCAATGCTTATTTTGAAATTGGATACGAAAAAATACATGAGCTAAACTATAGCAAGCCATTTATAACAGATGCTATATTCCAAATAAAAAAAGATGAAGGAAGAAACCACATGTTAATGATAGATAAGATCATCACAACCTTCCCCCTTCAGGTAAAACTTTATAGTGATGATATCAAGGAAAAGCTTCAAAGTATCTATACAGAATTCAACTATCAAAAGAAACCAGGAGTTATATATAAGGCCAAGGGAGCAGACATAACCGACTATTTCGAATGCAAGCTTCATAACGGCAAGCAACAAATTGACGGGGCTTACAAGTCTTGGTATAAGCTCTTTGCCACTAAGGATAAAATTTCTAAAGAGCTGCAATATCTTACAAATAGATAGTAAATAGGGAGATTTTTATTCGATTATAGTTTTAATATAGTCCTAGATAAAATCTCCCCTTAATAATTAACCCATGATGAATGTTGATTTGTTTCCTTCATCCTTATTTTCTTTTTTATAACTATAAAGCCAATTGATCTTATCAGTTAGGAAATCTGCACTTAATAAGGCGCGATTCTTCTTTCTTGTTTCGATATACCCATTGTTCTTCAGGCCGTTATATTGCTTATAGACGGTGTTGTACGATAATCCTAAATGATTCTCGATATCTTTGATGCTATAAATGGTTTGAAGGAGTCCATGATTAAAAAACTGCCTCACACATATTAACATTGCCTTTTCATGGAGCGAGAGATCTGTAGCATTAAATATATCATATGGGATCTTTTCAAACATGTCCAACTTCTTAAAATGGTATCTATTTGATAGATGTATCGATTTAGAATGGATGATTGAAATTAAACCTGAAGCCTCTAACCTAGGTATTGAACTAGTTATAAAGCCTCTAGAGGTTCCAGCCTTCTCTGCCAGAGTTTCAAATGATGGAAAGCAATCATTTGTTGAACTATTATTAAAAGACCTTAAGGTTACATAGGTCAGAACATCTTGATATTTGATTTTATAGTCGCTCAAGTAAGCAAGCGAAGGCATGGCGATAAAGCGCACATTGACATTGTTCATTTAACATTTAATCATAATTTAAAAATTAATTATCTGATTAATAGTTAGATCTTGACTTTATAAAAATCTATGGGGCTTAGTAGCGGAAGTACTACAATATACGAAAAATCTATGATAATTTCTGTGGTGTACTCTAACTATAATCCGCGGATAATAACTGTATAGTTTGAGTACATGACAGAAAATAGTAATGGCTTTTAACAATCTGAACTGATTTTATTATTACCGCCAATCTGCTACGAAGCAATTAGGATTCTTAGGAACCCCTTCGCTGCTTACTTGAAATAATCATGATCCCTTATTTTGAGTAGGAGATTCTCTTTTGCCGTTAAGTTCTGAAATCCAGTGCCAATTAATACTTATTTTGTTGATATTTATATAAAGTAGAAACCTTGGAAGTATCTGTAGCAAATAGGTCAGGCATAAAGCTTTCTGAATTAACTAAAGAAATTTATGAGGTGATTAATAATCACTTTGCAGATAAATTCTTCTGGGTGATTGCTGAAATTACTAATCACAGATATGTTTCAAAAAGCGGATATCATTATTTTGATCTAGCAGAAAAGGATTCAAACAACCAATCCATCCTGACTAAAATTTCTTGCACTGCATTTTCAACTGGTTCTGAAAACGTTAGGAATTTCGAATCCTACACCAAGCAGAAATTCACCAATAGCTTGGAGGTGCTTGTTAAGCTAAAAATCGATTATAGCCCAGCATTTGGATTAAAGGCGATCCTATATGACATTGATGTTGCTTTTACAATTGGGAACCTCGAAAAAGTCCGTCAACAAACCTTACTTAGATTACTTAAAGAAGAAAGCAACCATATAAAGAAGATAGCTGACGATTACTGGACAACAAACAAGGCATTAGCGCTTCCAGTCATCGTAAAAAATGTTGCATTAATTACTTCTAAAAGCTCGGAAGCATACACAGATTTTTGTCATACAATAACAAATAATGATTACGGCTACAGGATCAACGTTCTTCCCTTTTTATGTAAAGTTCAGGCAGAAACCGCTAGCCAGGAGATCATCGAATGTTTGAAAACAATCTTTTCGGTTTACAAAGAATTAGTAGATGTCGTTGTAATATGCAGGGGCGGTGGATCTCAAACAGATTTTTTAACATTTGACAATTTTAACCTTTGTCGTACAATAGCGAGGTTTCCAATTCCTATAATCACCGGAATTGGCCATCAAACTAATCGCAGTATCGCAGATCTTCTAGTAAGGGTTGAAACTAAAACACCGACAAAAGCTGCCGAATTCATTATAAATCATTGCCATAACGCAGAGCTTAACGTAAGACAATTTCAAAAACAAATTATCTTTAATAGTCAGAAGATTATTTTAAATCAGAGCAATAGGTTATCTGACTTGCGTTCAACCGTAATCAACTGCACTAGAGATAGCATTGCTACCTGTCAAGAGTCAATTCAAAACAGTCGCTCGCAAGTAATAGCGAATTCAAACAGGATTCTCTCATCAAATAAAGATCAAATCGCACATATACACAAAGTTTTCATCCGCAATACCTATCGACTGATAAACGTCCACAAGCAAGAACTTTATATGTTAGCCACCGTCCTCATAACTCGACCGCCAGCTATTATAACTAATCAGAAGAATGACTTAATTAATGAAATCAGGAAGTTAAAAAGTTCTTCAAGCATGTTTGTAAAGTTAAAATCGGGTTATCTTGGTCATTATCGAACCCTCTTCAATCATTTGAGTGTTGATAATATCTTATCTAAAGGATTTGCTATAATCAGGAAGGGCGGCGAAATTGTGACAGATCCTAGTTTAATTCAGGTGCATGATGATATTAACATCCAATTGAAAAACACCTCACTAAATTCTAAAATAACCGATAAACAAGATGGAACAGAGTTTAACCTATGAAATAGCTTTTACGGAGTTAAAAACTATTTCTGAGGAGATAGAAAACGAAACAATCACAGTGGATGTATTAGCTCAAAAGGTGAAGCGCGCATCAGAATTAATTCAATTCTGTCAGCAAAAATTAAGAGCTACAGAAGTCGAGGTAGATAATATTATAAAGCAAATGGAAGCATCCACTAAATAATCCGCTTTGAAGCATACGAGAGTGAATTGATACTGGAAACTCTTATAAACAAAAATGGGTCGAATAGATTTATGAAGAGCTTAGGGTTATCATTTGATGAGATTACAAAAAAGGCTGCACTAACTTAATAGTACAGCCTGTTCATCTGCCAAGATGATGTCTTTCCGAGAAAAGACAACCAATAATAATCATTAAATTTAAGATTTCAATTATTGTAATATCATTAAGCTCTTATAGCATTCACAAAATCTATCAATCTGTTATAGGCTGGAGACTTAATGCCATACGCTCTAATCTGCAATAATTGGGAATCCACAAACTTTGGTACATCCGTTATTTTAACAGCAGAATTAAGGTAAAATTCTTGCGGTAGTTGGGTATCTTTTAAAAACGCTTCAAGCTCCTGAATACTCATTCGCGAAAGTAAACAATTTCCGAAATTTCATATTTTACTGCCTCGTAAAAACTACTCATCATCATTCGCCTCATTTTTTAATCTTCTAACCTCATCTTTTAAGTCTTCGTTTTCACTTTCAAGATCATCGTAACTACTCGAGGAACTATAGGACCTTTGAGCAGCGTCACGTTCTTTCTTCTCTTTTTCCTCCTGCTGCATCTTCTGATAACCCGGAAGCTCAGACAAAATTCGTTGCGTTTCCTGCATTCTCGTTTGTTCTTCTGCACGCTCTTGGGCTTGCGTTTGTTGAGACTGCTCAAATAACTGCCGCTCTGCTTTTTGGGTGAGTGTTTCTTTTGGTTCGCTTTGGCAGCCTATAGTCGAAATGATAACAGATAAAGCAATTAGTTTTTTAGTCATTTATATTTTGTTCTTCTGATTAAAAGAGAAACTAAAAGTATTACTTAAGATATAAGTCCAACGTACATCCGCCTATGAAAACGTACATTTTTCGTTTTAAATAGTTACAGAAACGATCCACTAAATTACGGTTCAGGATGTTTACAGCTGATAAAATAAAGCACTTATACGTTTTCCCCCGTACTTGTCTTTGCTAACAATTGCAATCTCTTTAGCTGAAGATCCATCTGGTGTTTTATCGTTATATCATAATCATTTTCCTTTTCCCCTATTTTGCTCACAAGAATAAATAATTCAAGACCCAACAGAAAAAGTATCCAAAGCAACCAAACGGCAAACGCAATACCGGAATCACTGATCAACCTTTTCATTACATTAAGCTCGTCAAGAAATCCTACTTTGGATTTTATTTCGCTTTCAAGTGAAGCTCTAAGTGTAAGAAGTAAACTGTCTTTTGCATTTTTAGCTATAGATAAACTATTTATTTGCAAATTGAGTGGCTGTATTAAATCAACCTTCGGATTCGATATTGATTTAAGAGTAGTAGAAGTTGTTTTGATTAGTCTCGTACTTGTCGTAGTTCTTAAGGAATCTTGAACGGTATTATTAACCGGAGTAACGCCTGAGGTTTTTTCGATGGCAGTAATAAAAGGATTGGCTGAAATGTCATTCATTAATGCTACTCTTTCTGTCTCTTTGATGTTAATGGCCGTTTGAATTTCGGCTATCTGTCCTTTAAGCATGGAAGTACGAGCAGGTAATAGATTGTTGACTTTTTCGCCCAACAACTTAATTTTCTCCTGCTCGATATCTTGTTTGAAAATGATTTGATCAATTACTAAAGAACCGATCAAAGCCATCATACATGCCATTGCTCCGCGAAAAATCAACAAAGCAGTGCTTTTATGAACTGCTAGAATAATCTGACGTTCAACTTGAATGATAATCAATGTGAATATAAAGGCTCCTGCAATAGAACCAATAAATCCTACTCCTAAGTACCTGGAGGTAAAGTTAAACCCGATAAATCCCCATAGTAAACATACAATTAGCATTGCTGAAGTATATCTTTTTACTGTCTTTGCTGTAATCTCACTGCATCGTGACACTATTTCAAAATTGTAGCCTGTTAGGAAGCAGCCTATTCTAAGCCACCAATTAGTCGTTTTCATATCTATAGATTACGTTTTAGAATCGTATGATGCGAAATTGCCGCCAGCCCATTTTTAAAACCCCTGGTATAACTTATCACTATACCCTGACTTTCTCCTGTCCCTTCTTTGGCATCTGCTTCTATTTCTATAACTTTCTTAATATGACTTTGCGCGATATCCTTTTTCATGGTCAATTCCTGAACAGTATCAATCATTCCACTCCGACTTCTGCTTTCTATATGAAAGTTAATCTCCGTTATAAAATCCTCATAAAATGTTCTTACTTTCCTAATTGTCCTTGATAGTTCATTTTTTAAAGCATCAAGATTTTGCTGCAAGTGGCTACTGTCAGGATTCACTAAAGCGTCATTATAACCATTTTCCTCATGGTTTTTATCCAAGAAAGCGAATAGTAAATTGATGTTATTGTCTGCGGTTGGGACATAATTATTTGGAGATATCTTTTTTTCTCCAGAAAGCTCCCTTTCAATGAATATTCTTTCCGGGATTGGTTGGACTATCGTCTCGCTTTCGACAGTATTTTGAAACGGCTTTAACGAAGGCTCTTCAGTTGAAGAGCCATTTTGCTTTTGATTGTCAAAAAAACCCATATGCTAAATTTTAATAGTTGGTACTTTGAATTGTCGATGCCCCCTTTGATGGCACTTCTCACATAAAGTGATTAATAAATTATCAGCATAGTCCCAAGGAGCCTTGAACTGTTGCTGTTCCTCTATAAAGTGATATTGACGATGATGCACCTGAAGAGATTGGTTACTGTCACATAATATGCAGCGGTGTTTATCTCTTTCTAGAATCTCAACTCTTTTGCTTCTCCATCGTGGATCAAAAAGAAGTGCACCATATGTCCCATGACTTTCATTCTTTACTTCTGTATAATTTGAAGCATCGGCTTTACTACCGGAATTAGTCAAATTAGAATACCTTACCTTTAAAGATAGATTTTTACTGTACCTTGCTTTATGGCCTGCGGCAAGCCTTTTTTCTAAGAGAATCAAGTTGTGCATGAAAAAAGAAAAAAGAGTTAGTATCTACTTTAATGTTGCGTTCATCCTTTTAGTTGTTCTAGTTTGGTGTAAGTTGAGATAAGCTAATAGATGATAATCTCTAGCTAGTATTGGTAAAAAAGAATGATCAACGACGGGAATAAATAATTTGGGACAGATTCTTTGCTTGCGGAAGGTTCTAGAGGTAGAGAGTGCGGCAATTAAAATAAGTAATAGTTTTTTCATGTGAATATAGGTTAAGAAGGTTTTACAAGATAATATTATTAATTCATATTTAAATCCCTTATGAAAATATATTATAACAACTTTTCAATTTCCTCCAGCGATATGCTCTCCCAGTAGTTCTCAAGCAATTCCATTGTGTTAAATGGCTTAATGTTCATGATCTGTTTAAAAACGGAGTGTGTAACTAACGTCAACAAAGAACTCCCCTAAACAGTAAGGCAATACTGTTGAATCACCATCTATTCTATTAGCTACGAATTGACTCTGCCAAATAGACTCGGCTTGTTCATTCATTTAACCTGATAAAGTCGTAGAGTGTCATAGGTAATCCAAAAATACATTCACAACTAGAAAGATTCCAAGTAATCCGATAGCTCCTGTAATATACATATCGATGTTTAAAAGCTCTTTGAATGGCTGAGTAAAACCAGTAATTACCCAAATGATAAATGCACCAGGATATCTAAAGATGGCTAAGATTATAAACTCTGCGATAATTTCTAATAACCACATTATTTGCTTCTTCTAAACTCCCAAGGCGCTATTTGATCCTTCATACTCCACACACCTAAATGATTTGACTTTGCATAATCTTCAAGAGCCGCATACTTCTCCGATTTATCATAATGTTTATAATGCCATGCTAGTCCACCTCTAAGCAGTTCTTCATTAAGAATTTTACCATCAGGAAGTATCACAATACCAATCGTTCTACCATATCTGTCAATATCCTTTACTTGAACACTAACAGTTTTTGAAAATGCTAATTCGGATGTAAACTGCTTTGCCCGAGTACCAAAGTCTTGTTTACTCTCAGGACAATCAATGCCATGAAACCGGATTTTAACTTGCTTATTACCTTCTACAAGGATCGTAAAAGTGTCACCATCAGCGATTCTAACGACCTTTCCAGTTATTGTCTCTTGAGAAATAGCTAGGCTGGTAATGAATAGAAAAAGAAGGTTGAAAATGAGGTTTTTCACACGCTAAATATAGAAATTGAATTCAGCAAATCTCTATCAACTTCTTATACTCGTCTTCATCACCTACTTTTAACATAGGATAAGCATCTAGAAATTCATTAGGAACAGGCTCTAATGCTTGTTTTCTCTCATGATAAGATAATTCTTGGTCCAACCATATCTTAGAAGTTTCATCAGTTAAAAAAGCTGGCATCCTTCCTTTAGTGTTATGGATTTTAGCCATCATGCTATTAGCAGGAAGTGTAATAACCGTACAGCTGGGGATTAACTCCCCAGTTTCTTTGTTAGCCCAGGCAGTCCACAATCCAGCCATATAGGTGAACCTGCTATTCTTTGCTTTTATAAGGTGAGGTTTGCTATTCTTCTTTTTGATTGGATCTTCATACTGCCACTCATAAAATCCGCATGTAATCACGACACAGTGCTTTTTACCTATCAAGGGTTTCCATAGAGGTGATTCCTCCAATTTCTCTATCGTTGCATTGAAGGTGCTATACTTGAAGTCAGGTTTACCATCTTTGGAATAAGAAGGGATCACACTCCAGGTGAAATACTGTAGATGATCCGGTTTCGTATTCGTGATTAACGGAACTTTTAGAGTAGGTGGAACATTAATAAGAGCGGGCATTTCGTCCGCTTCATATTTTAAATTCAGTTCTGATGCAATCTCTTTACTTGGTGGTATGGTAACTCTTCCGCACATATAGTGAAAATTGGTATTCCTAAGTTACAAACAATCTATCAAATTTAATTGCTAATATAATTAGCAATTAATAGCTTTGAGCATGCCAATTGTTAGGATACGATTTAAGGGTAAAATCTACACAAGAACCGTAATTAGGAATTTCCGGGGATGGTACATAATGCCGTCGAAAGGCATAGACTACACGTTTGTAAAGGATGAATTTATTGAAGATAATTACGGTTGGCATATCTATGGGGATAATAGTCTTGACGAAACGTTCCTTGAACAAATCGCTCCGCAGCTAGAGGAATTATCAAAGCTTGCTAAATAACATCATTTTGCCCATTAAGAATTCTGATTTTCTGGGGGACGTAAACCAGGCCATCATTGCAAAGATCAACGTACATTTACCAATGGAATTTACTTGATCAAAACTATAATAATACCTTTTCATTTGATAATAGAGGTAAAGTTTGATCACTAAACAAATTGAGAATTTAAAATCTGCAGCAATAATGAAGGACGTAACCATTAACTCTTTTGGACACTATACAAATGAAATTACCGGATTCTCTGATGTGTTTTTTTATCGTGGGGTACAGGACCTTAAATACGACTTGATACCTTCTGCGGGTCGGTTTGAAATTAAGGATGAAAAGACCCAGATCGATTTTGAACGAAGTTTGCTGGCTGAATTCATTAGAAAGGCTCCGATTTATATACAGAATTCTCCTACAAACGATCTTGATTGGATGATTTTGGCGCAGCACCATGGAATTCCAACGAGATTACTGGATTGGACATTTAATCCTTTAGTAGCACTGTTTTTTGCGGTAGAGAATGATAACGACACTGATTGTGCCGTCTATATGTCTAACTTGCATTCTGGGCGTGTTAATCCGAAGACTTTTGATTTAATATTTAGCAAAGCTGATTTTTCCCCTATAATCCCGAACTTTACTCACCAGCGATATACTAATCAGGAGAGCCTCTTTACCCTTCATGCTGAGCCTACGAAAGTCGACACGTCTAAAATCTCAACACGATATATAATAAGAAAAGAAGTTAAAAAGGAGCTTAGATGGAAACTGAGACGAATAGGAATTTCAAAATCATTCATATACCCCAGTTTGGACAGCTTATCTCATGACATTCTAGAAGTACATAAATTGAGTTATGGAAGCTACTTCATTCAACGGTGATGGATGTCAAACGCTGGACGATGGAACTGTGGGTTTTATACCCTATTCTTTTACTGTCCCATTCAATGCCTGCTTATTAGCCAGTTCATCGTATGAATTTCTACCTCTAGCAAGTTAATAAGTACCATATGCCAAAACCATTTGCAACTACTTGACGCTTATGATAAGGCTTTTACCCAATTTTCTGGTTAATCAGCCTGAAATCTTAATTGCAGACAAAACAAGAGCACAAAAGCTATGGATTTACGATCCAACCAAAAGCATTGGCATAATCCTGAAGAGTTCCAAACAAAGTTCGAGTGTATATTGATAGACAATGAAAGTTTGCCTCTAAAGATACCAAATCACAGATTTTTAATTAATTTTAGAACACATAAGTTAAATATCTACGCTATAACAACATATATTCGCTAGTTAGCACAATTAAATTAACCACATCGCTATGACTGAAAATTCAGCATTAAATACTGTAACGGATGCCGTGACAACGCTTGTCGATGGCGTACCTGCACCAATTAAAAGAAATTTCCTAAAAGCGCTCGGCCAGCTTAGCACTGCGGCACTAGAGATTCCAATTGCTTGGTTGGAAGGAAGGTCCGGGGAAATTCGAGCGACATCACAAGCTAGAATTCAAATCATTAAATCTGAAGGTGATAAGTTTGCCAACCAAATAGACATTCCTCAAGAATATATTAATAAAGCTTCTGAAAAGTATGCGTCAAAAATCATTAGGGAACAAATCAATCTAGATGATATTTCTCAAAAGGCAGCTAAGGAATTGGCAGGTGAAGATTTCACAAATCAAGAAAATACAGATAAAGAAATAAGCGAGGATTGGTTGAATGAATTTGAAAATAACGCAAGACAAATGTCTTCGGAAGAAATGCGATTCATCTTTTCGAAAATTCTTGCCAACGAAGCTAAAAATCCCGGTAATTTCTCAATAAGGACAATCAGACTAATTTCACAGCTTGACAACACGGCGGCTAAGCTTTTTCAAAAATTATGCTCGTGTGCTATTTCAATGCAAGTTAAAAATGATATTCTTGACGCAAGAGTAGTATCACTAGAAGGAAATGCAGCATCTAATTCCTTGTCGAAATATGGATTTTCATTTGGCAACTTAAATATCTTACAAGAATATGGGCTGATAATTTCAGACTATAACTCTAACATGAATTATTTACCTTGTGTTGTTAATGAGCAAAATTCTGTTGCCTTACCATTTAAACTTTCAGATGAACTCTTTGCTTTTTTACCTACAGACAGAAGCAAGTATGACAAAAATGTGAAGTTAAGTGGAGTTGCCCTTTCCAAGTCAGGAAGAGAATTGTATAATATTATTCCGAAAGAACCAAATGCAGTATATAAATCTGACTTTGAAGCTTATTTAGAAAAACATCATCTTAAATTGGTGCCAGTCAATTCAAATTAACTTTTTTTTCATAACGATAAACTTAATGTAGTTCTGCTACTTATAGGCTAGGCATCCAAAATCTTGGTAGTGCTTCACCCAAGAAAGAAGCAAGTTGCGGAGAGATAAGTACAATAGAAATTCGAAAAATTAATAACTAAGTATGGCGTCAAAATCATCTAGGAATTCTAAAGAATCGAAAGAAGTTAAGGCAATGAAGGAAGCTAAGTTCACTAGAACTTCAAAATTTATTGCTGGCGGATTACTTATTGTTCTCTTTGTCTGGACCTATTTAAACGATAATCCAAAGAAAGATGCTGAAGAAGTTTGCGATTGTCTGAAAAGGGGAGAAAGGGGCTGTACTGATATACTTAATAAATACCATGATAAGTACATTGAGGACAAAAAGCAGTTTTTTATCTTTCAAAAGAAGCTAGATGACTGTTTTGAAGAGGAAGGAGATACTCCAGTCGAACTAGTTGAACCTCAACAACGTTAACTCATTAGTCGGAGTAAGTTCTTTGGAGTTTGCTCGTCGTAAACAAATTGTTTGGTAATATCAGTCAACATATATTTAATTATAAAGTTGGTAAAGATTACCAAGAGTCTTGCACTGAAACTGGAGAGGCATTGTATTAATTTTACAATTGGGCTAATCAAAAAATTATTTTTTTTATATAAACTGCGTCTATATAAAAGATACCCCCCACCAAACATATATAGTCTCCGGATAGACCTTCTATCATATCAGACCCTCCTGCCTCGGATTGGAAAAAGTGAAAACCAATCCTACCTCTCTAATACATAGTGTCTCAGCCTATAAAAAGAATTTCTTTATAATCATCTACCCATAGGTGCCTTCACTTTCCAATTCAATACCAAAAAGTAAAACCATTCAATAACCCTTTAACCCATCTGTAATTATGAATGAAATCGAAAGCAGTTTCGAACTTAATGGGTATGCTATGCCTAACCCATTGGTGGAACAAGCCTATTACCAGATCATCCGAAAAGTAAGCGATATAATCAGCCAGGTTCCCTCGGAAGATATGCGGAAACACCTAATATTCGGGGAGTCAAACCTCTACTCTCATCGACTCCTATCGCCTCTCATCATGCTGCGGCTATCAAAGGATAAGGAGGTAATATCCTTCGCCATTGACCTGGAACTAAAGTCTTATTTAGGTAGGCAGCAATACCATTCACTCTTTAGGATTATCTACGAATGCACCCAAGAGTTTCCGGATTCTCTGGATCAATTCGAGTATTGGTATAATGACTATGAAGAGGCTTTAAACAATCCTTATGCTATTAAATCACTAATTGAAATTAACGAAGGGCGCTAAGCCCTTTTTCTTTTTAACCCTTAAATAAATTAATCATGACTGTAAAAACTCAAGACCCGCAATTAAAACTGCAACAAAATCTAGATGCACGCAACAAGGAAGTTGAGAAGTGCTTCTTGAGGATCATCAAAGAGACCACTCCTTTATTAGGTGTCTTTGAAAGTAAGAAGTACCGAACTTGCATCCAGATAGCACATTCTAAAAGTAATAAAGAAACCAAATTGATAAGTGAGTTTATCTGCTTCTTCTGGAACCTCACTCTAACTCTGAACGTGGCTGGATATAAAATGATCTATTTCTGCTATGATGAAGAGGCCTTAACTCGCTTCGGTGCTAGAACTTATAACAGAGTGCTAAGACAAGTATTCAAACAGACGATGTTCGAGAACTCGAAAATTAACATTGAAGACTCGGTAAGAATCAACAATCCTTCTAACGTGCAATCCTTCTTTTATAACAGACTTGCCAATGGAGAGAACGACTTTGTTTCTATTACTTTAGAAGAACAAGTCATTAGTCAGGCTGCTTCCTATTAACTGGTTTCTCCGGTAGAAAGTCCTTAGGTGAACATTCGAAAATGTCTGCTAGCTTATCTAGATGGTTGAGATTATATTTTGATGGGTGCTTGGGACTTTCTACTTGCCCTATAAAACCATTAGAGACGTCCAGCTTAACTGCCAATTCAGATTGAGAGAGCTTTAACTGCTCTCTTTTCTCTCTCACTTTATTAATTACAAAGAATTCTATATCTGATTTAAGAGGTTCACTCATCAGATACGAAAGAGTAAAAAGAAACTTGATACCTTGCTTAGTTATTACTAAGTGTTTTTATTATTTTGCGCTCACTCAATTCATTTATCAATTCACAATTAAAACAACTATATGAAACACGTTTTATTATTAATCCTATCCGTGGGTATATTGATGGGTTCATGTTCAAAATCTGGTGATGATCCCGAACCAGAGCTACCCACCCCTATTCCTGAAGAAACCTTACAGAGTTTAACTCCCACTATCATAGCTGGCGGTCAAGAATCATCTATAGATGGAACTGGAACTAATGCTTCATTTTATTTAATAATGGATATATGTGTGGATAAAAATGAAAATACCTATGTCTTGGAATATGCTAGTAATGTTTCCAACCATTTTAAAATTAGGAAGGTTGCTATTGACAAAAAAGTAACAACCCTCTTCAATGGCGGAGTTGTCGAGTTTGATATAGATGGTCAAAATGCAATCAGTACAAATAAAACATCTTGGCATCTGAATAATTTAGCAATTGACGCAGGTGGAAATATTTATGTTTTGGGATCAACTTTTGATTATACAACTCGTGTTTCTGGAAGTTATGTTCAGGAAAGAGGGATTTTCAAATTAAACCAATCGACCTCCAAACTCGAATCTTATATAACTGCTAAGAGTACCTCTCCAAATGTTTTTGCTACCTATGCCTTCGACCATTTTTCCACCGATGGAAATGGAAATTTCTATTGTATACTAAACCAAGGAGGTCTTGGGAAAGGTGAGATTTATAAACTAACTCAAAGTGGAAAGGACCTTATTGCTACAATTGATAATATGTTTGATAATGTAATATTTTCAGATAATAGTGGAAATATCTATCTAAATGTTCAAGAAGGAATTACCAAGGTTAACCCACAAAAGCAAATAAGCTCATACTACAAATTCGAAACCGCAACTACTGTAAGTTTAAATGGCAAGTTAACAGGAGATAACTCAGGTAACTTAATAATTTATGGTCAAATGTTTAAGTCCACAGGTGAGGTTCTGGAGAGAGGATTTTACAAGGTAACCAAAGAAGGAAAAAAAGTTCATATTGGTAAAACTCAACATTCTTTATTACAGGGTAAAATGGTTTTAAGTAACTCTAACCAATTAATCTTCGCCCCAAATCGAGTTATTAACGGAGGATCAGTGCTTATGAAGCTAAACCTAAATTAGATCTTATCTATAGAACAGTACACCAATAATTTACAGATTTCATATAAGTGTCAATAACTAAAAATTAAAGGGCAGGCCATGTCTGCCCATTATTCTAAACCTCACCATATTATGATTAGAGCATTAATATTATTTATTCTATTCCCTTTATGCGTTTCATCACAGGATCTTACAAAGCTAGATGAGCGAAATGGGTTCAACAAGTTCCAGCTTGGATCAAGTGTTAAAGACAACAAAACCATTACCAAACTGAAACACGTATCAAGTTCAAATAAAACAAATGAAGAAATTTACGAAGTAAAGAATTTGCAAGACTTCAAACTCTTTGGCTATCTCGTTGATCATATTCGACTTCATTTTTATAAAGATCAATTATGGCAAATCGATGTAAAGTTACCAGATGCAGTTGCGTTCTCACAACAATTCATAATTGCCATGCATATTAATGATGGGATCCTTAAAGAATATGGACTATATAGCAGGCGTAGCAACTCACTTCAATCAAAACATATAAATAAGAGACAAGAGTTTTATTGGGAGGGAGCATCTGTCACCCTGACTAGATTTAGTAGTCTTCACCCAAACATTGATGGAGATAGATGGATATTTCTAAGCAATAGTATTGGGAATGAAAGAGCTGCGGAATTAGGACTTTATAATACAGGTCTATAATAAATACAAACAGTTATCATTACCTTACGTAACACCTTATCACATGAACAGACTACTTTTAATTATCGCATTATGTTGTGCTTCCATTGGCTTAAGCTTTGAATCCGCCAATGCTCAATATCTCCAATACGAACCAATAGGTCCTGTATTAAACAAAAAATTATCAGATGGCTGGTACAAAGCATCAGTTATATATTATAATCCAAAAACCTACTATAAGACTAAATATACTTTAAAAGTAAAAGTGTCTTTTAATCGAGTTATTGAAATCAGCTTCGGAAATGATGGTTCTGTACATGCAGGATATAATAATTCTGGATATAATTATATTGGTGGGGATTTGAAGTATACACATGACTCCGATGGTGATATCGAATCTGCAACTACTCAAGTGAATATTGTTGAAAGGGATGTCAGCACAAAGACTTTTTATATCAGTCTAGAATGATAAAGTCTACTTATTTTGAATAAAAGCCGTTTCTTAATTCATTAATTAACTTAATAAATCTTATATGTTCGCCTGGGTAATAATCATTATCGTTGTAGGAGCCGTAATTGGCTTTATGATTAAAGGAAAAGAAGGTGCTGCTGTTGGAGCCGTCGGAGGATTTGCTATCATATTTGAAATCGCAATGGTGGTGCTTCCTATAATTTTACTAATCGCTATGATAAGATCTTGTAGTTGAAAAAGATAATCGTCAGCTCCACTTAATTTCAACTCAACATTTTAACTTGAACTAAAGGCAGCGAACAACTGCCTTTTTTAGTTTAGAAATACAACTTGCATTTCCGATTTTTTGTATTAATTTTCAAAATATTTAATGCAATGCCGCACCAAGAATACATTTCTAAAACAGAGATTTACGTTATCAGCGATGATTTACAATTTAGAGAAATTGGCCACCTTCAATTTACAAACAATAATGATACTTTCATCGTAGTTGAGATTGCTAGCGGAGGATGGACTAACGGAGTCCATAATAATCGATATGATACTTTCAAAATATACTCTCCTAGTGGAGAGGTATTAGATTTTGTAGAAGCTAATGGATGGAAATTACATTTTGCTGGACCGCACCAGAGCCCCTATTATGATTACGTTATCATGAGATATTCATTTACGGATCTAATACGTACTGAGCTCGTTCAAACTGATCCTAATGTATGCATTGTAAGAATTGAAACGTTCATAGAGGCTCTACAAAAGCTTCTATTTTATAAAGATTTTAGAGGCCTCGAAATCGCGAAAATATCGTGGGAGAACAAAAGATTAACAGAGAAAAATAAGGTACTCCAAAATAGGATTCATAACTTGGAAACACAATTAACAAGTTGCCAAAATGATCTTGCCTCACTCGGTTAGATGATCTGTTGATCATTGTTAGGCCACTTAAAACTATTAAGTTTGAGCCATTAATGCTCACACATTACACTGCTAAACAAAATGCAATTTATACTCCCAGCCCTTACCTTTCCTCGAGAGTGGCTTAAGCGGGGAAAGGTAAGTTCTGGTCTTAATCTTATCCTAGCTTGTTCTGCAGGTGCTTTCTACTCCCGGTACGTCGTTTTGCCCTACCCACAAACCCAAAAGCAGATAGTGTGGCATTGCAGCTCCCTTGGTTTACAGAAAGTACGCCAGATATCGTTTCGTTAATAAGTTCTGCGAACACATTAACTACACTTGCTCTAACGCTCTCAGCTTGGACTATTTTCTTTCCCTACACTTAGTCCAGGGCACACAAAATGTCCAGGCTTAACCCACTACAAGCAATCTGTCATACGTTTCAGTAGCAACCATCGGGAGCTTCCATAAAAGCTCTTTTAGTTATTATGAAGTTTACGCTTTGCTCCAACCCTATAATACCTAACCGCTTTTCGTTTTTATGTGCTCGCCTGCGATCGCAAAACACTTCGCAATCGTTACGGCTTTTGAGAGGCCTCTCAATTCCCTGCTGTCAAAAGCAGTTCCAATTGCTAGTGTAAACATACCTCGGATCGCACTAGCGTGCTTTCCTCCTAGGATGTTTTGCTCAACTCGCAGGACGGCTCGCTAATCATGGTACTCTTACTTGTCAATTTCTTCGAAATAGCTATATTTAGGAACCTAATTTAATCACATGGAACCATTCGCTTCATCGAATCCGGAGGATCAATTTGAGTCAGTTTACACGTCTTACTACATGTTAAGAACTCTTAGGTCACACAATATAAGTAGTAAAAGGGTAAGTAGGCCAGACGAGTATACATATGAATATACTGTATACAATTATAATGATGAGGCACTATATACTTTTTATGATAATTTCCCAAGCACATGGATACCTCGCAAAAACTCTGCTGATGGTGAATGGATTATAGCAAAGCAGGAAAGAATTATTTCTATAATGGCTCAATTAACCTGCATTTTTGATGAAGTGTCATATTTCCAAAAGCCGCCTTTGGAGTTTGTAATGTATAAAAAAAGGTTTATACCTAAATGGGATACCCGTATTCTGGATTCTTATAACAGTCTTCAGTATCGATACACAAAAGGGAAAGCTATGGCTTTTGCGTATCTAGCCGAGTCCATCGAGGAATACCATCGAAATAAACATTATGAAATTGAACATGAGGTAAGATATGGTGAAGCATTAGCACCTGAACTTCACACTAAGATTAAAATTCCTGATGGCTTGTGTTTAACTTTTAAAAATTAAAATGATCAATCTTATAGGAACCTTTTTTAGTGAAGCAAAAAAGGTCTCGATTACCTTTAAAGCTGATAATTCTTTCACTCTAGTTGGAATAAAAGGCTTTGAAACTGAGTTCGGAAGATATCAAATTGGTTCTTCTCTCCAAATTCCGGGCTTTCCCGAAACAATAATCATGAAGGAAAGTACAAGACCGGTCGACCTCTTGCGTTCCCAAACGTATTATATGGCAGTTAATTGTATTGATGAAGATACTTTCGCAACGATCTCTACAATCTTCTGCTCATGGATTGAAGATGAACCTCAGCCTACGATTTATAAAAGAACTGATTTTTCGAAATAGCTGAGAGCTGATCACTCGTTCGGATGATAGATGGGGAGATTTTCTGCTTTCCTATATAAAAGAGATAACTCCAGAAAAATCTCCCTCAACCCAACGGCTACTAGTGAGAAGAGTTTTCGGATTTCCAAGCTCTTTTTTCCTTAGACCTTGATCTCCACTTGCGGCGAAGGAGTGGTAGTGTCAGTTGATAATTTGAAAGAAGTGATTATATTAGCTTCTTAACATTTATTTATGAAGGAAGCTTGGATAGCAGTTTTCCGGGACGATTTAACCTCCAAAGTGTTTTCAGTACCATCCGATTCCGATGATGTTCTC
Source organism: Pedobacter superstes (assembly GCF_037622515.1). NCBI lineage: Bacteria > Pseudomonadati > Bacteroidota > Sphingobacteriia > Sphingobacteriales > Sphingobacteriaceae > Pedobacter > Pedobacter superstes. Next base: position 751,580 of record NZ_JBBJCN010000002.1, on the reverse strand, counting down.
TTTTGGATAAAGCGCTTTGAGAATGGTCAGATGAGTGGTGTTACACATCAAGGTAATACGAAGCCGCTGAGATCATTTGAATTTTACAATTCAAAATTATTGCCTGCCGTTTTATCTGCGGATATTCTTGAATATAAATGGACTTGCACTGGTGTTGAGGAGATTAAACATGACAATCAGGGTAGTTCCTGCAATTGTACAATTACGGACCCAAATAATGTCTCTGTTAAAATAAACCTGAGTGGATATTTTGTAAGAGATGGTGGAAACTTCGGCTGGACTCCTTTCCTCGACGAAAACTTATATTTCAGCGCTGTAATATTGCTCTTAAGAATGCTTGCTCACTTTTCAAATTGGAAAGAGTTAGCGTTGAAGAAACCCACTATTTTTGAAGATATAACCCAGGTTAATGGTGTTCCCCAGAGCATATACAATTACTTACATAAACGCAAAGAAGTTCTTTCCGAGGTGCATAATCAGACTTTTGATAAAATAGCGCATTTGAAAATCCCCGTTGATGTCACTGATATAATTCAAGCAATCAAGTCTAAAGCGAATAAATTACATCCTTCAGATACAATGAAACTTGGTCCTTTGGAGGATTGGATTGTAAAAGAATCTTTAGGAAATCAGTATACGTTTACCTCTTTGATCAATTTTCGAGAAGTAAACCAACAATCAAAATCGTTTAGGCTAGATGCAGATGTCTCTATTAGGCTGATTGGAGATTTAGAACATGACTTTGATGTTCTGGAGGTAAGGCTTTTTTAACCTAAGAGCGAAGAAAAATTAATGAGTGCGAACATTAAGAAACTTAAATTTTAATCCACAGCATAACTTTAATCTATATACAATTTACAAGCTATTATATGTTCGACCATATAGAAAAACCCTGGCTAGATAAAGATGGAAAAGTGTCCATCGAATTTGTTCCTCTTGGTGAAAATCGAACAAATGCTCAGAAAACCTCATACATAGGGGTGGTGCGAAATTCGATCTCTTTTTCCAGTAGCATGCTCGACTTTAAAACTATTAGTACACAAGTCAATGAGAAAGAGTACCGAAGATCAGTTAGATTCCCATTGAAACATATCAAATATTTCGAGGTTGTGGAATTTTATAAACACAAGGATGACGCTGACCCACATGATTATACCCTTAGGCTTTATGTAGACATGGAAAATATGCCATCAGGTATTATGTAAACATGGAACTGGAGCAAATCTTACTTAGTTTTAAAACAATTCAATAGAAAAATACCTAATTCATTTACGATTACACTAATGCAACCCTATTGAAGATAATTACTTGGAATTGTAATGGTGCTCTTAGGAATAAGTTTGAGCATCTACATGACTTAAATGCTGACATATACATTGTGCAAGAATGTGAAAATCCAAGACAGGTTCATCATGAAAAGTACAATGCTTGGTCGAAAAATCATTTATGGATTGGGGATACAAGGAACAAAGGCCTAGGGATATTTGCGTCAGAAGACGTCAAGCTATCTACTCTAAATTGGAGTAATGCATTCAAAGATCATACAGTAAAGCACTTTCTGCCTTGCTCCATAGATCACAAATTCAATTTATTAGCAGTATGGACCCATCAAAATAATTCGCCGAACTTTGGATACATTGGTCAATTTTGGAAGTACCTCCAAGTAAACAAACAGAATTTCACCAATACACTTATTGCTGGTGACTTCAATAGCAATGTTGTTTGGGATGAATGGGATCGGTGGTGGAATCACTCAGATGTTATACGAGAGTTAGAAGAGATTGACATAGTAAGTTTATATCATACGTTTACTAATGAGGAACAAGGTAGAGAGACAAAACCCACCTTTTATATGCATCGAAAGCTTGAAAGACCTTACCATATAGATTTCTTTTTTGGAAGTAAAGGAATATCTGATAATCTTATAAACTTGGAAATTTCTGATATAGATCAATGGTTGAAGTTGAGTGACCATTTACCAATGATTTGTGAGTTTAGAAGTCAACCTTAAATATTAAGAGGATTTATATTAAAAGTTTAGATTACCTTTTAAAGGTAAAGTCTGCATAAAGATTAAACATATACTATATCTATATACCCCCATGATAGAAAAATGTCCTGTTAAGCATCATTCATTTATAAAGTGGTCAGGACTACCATTAAGGAATACTTATGGAGGAAAACCGGTGATTGACTACAAAGGCCAACCCTTATTTGCTGAATTGGTTGCACTCCAGATTTATAAAGAACTTGGCTATGATGGAGTTTGGGTTGATACATATAGCAAGAAGTATAGAATTGGGTTACTTGACGATACTGATCCAGTTCAATTGCCTAATGAAATTAATGCCAAGCTACAAGATATCATAACGGTTAACAAAAGCTCGAAAGGCGTGTGGGATCTGCTGTTATGGAAAGATGGGGATTTGAAGTTTGTTGAGCTTAAACGCAAGGGTAAAGATTCTATTAGACCAACACAGATTCAATTTCTTGACTCCGCCTTGCGATGTGGCTATCAAGTGCAACACTTCGAGATTATTGAATGGGAATTAACCTCACCTATGAACTCACTAGAAAAAATAGCTGCGATTCTTAAAACTGGCGAAGAACGACTCAAATACAATGGCGTTAATACAAAATACGCTTTACTTGATTTTTGGAAATGGAGTGTCTCGGATATATTGAGCAATGCGACACGAGGTCGATTTGCTGAATTTATTGTGGCAACTGCTTGTAATATTGATATAAGACAAATCAGAGATGAGTGGAGTGCGTACGATTTAGAAACATCTGATGGGATAAAGATAGAAGTTAAATCTGCTGCCTATATTCAATCATGGTTCCAAAGTAGCCTATCGAAGATATCGTTTAGTACAAAAGCTTCTCTTGCGTGGGATAGTCTCACCAATATCCAATCTACAGTTAAAAGCAGGAGTGCAGATGTTTACGTGTTTTGTTTACTCCATCACGATATAAAGCACACAGTAGATCCGTTGGATTTAAACCACTGGGAATTTTATGTTTTATCCACAGCAGAACTTAATAATTACACTAGAAGTCAGCATTCGATTAGCTTGAAATCTCTGAGAGGTTTAACCTCTGCAATCCAATATGATCAATTGGATGGAGAAATTAAATCAAAATATGCTCGATATAACAGAATGGATGAAACATAGTTATCGTAATCACCTGAGAAGAATTTAGTGCCAGCACTAACTGGTACTTGAAATGGCATTTGTTACTAACGCTAAGAGGGTAGGAGAATTTAATACCCTAAATAGAAGTAACTTAATGAGGGCAAATCACCTTGGATAATAGCAGCCGTTTACCTCTCCAATGTTTTATACCGACTCGCAGGCTGCTCGCGAAGCCAGGGTTTTTCCTTCCCTCCAGGTAACGTTTGCGTCCCTTAACTTCTTCTAATAATTAGTATATTTGACTATGGACACAAACGCCGCTATAGCTATTTTCTTTGCAATTCTTATGGCATTTGACCTTGTTGGGGCTAGTAGACGGGTTCTTAAGCATTTTGGGAAATCTCATTAATTGAGTCCAGTTAAAACGCTACATCTATTCATTTATTTATTTTCCAGACTTGCTGCTTTAATATTAACAATGAGATATTGTCTCAACTCGCAGGACTGCTCGCTCTAAAAATTGGAATGTCGAAAAAATATTTGAATTTATTGAGAAACACCCTATACAATGTTAACATTTTTCGCATATTCGTTCCGGAGAAACCAACCTAAGCTTCTATATAAAACCAACCCAGCATTGAGGAAGGAATTAAACGGATTACTTATAGCCGAGCTAACAGGTATAGTTCAATTTTACGATAACTCAACTCTGAGAAATTTACTTATTAACTGTTTCTCCAAAAGAATTCTAGACAAATTATTGAGATATGAAAATAATGACCAAGCTTAAAAACCTTCTATTATACCTCATTACAGCCTCTCCAATACTCTTAATTGTGATAATGACACTCTATTATTACTTTCGGAAATAACGCTCAAAAAAGTTTTAAAATTCGCTGTATAAAACAAATATTGTGGACTGTTTAAACTGTCAATTACCCAGCCTCTTCGTGTTGGACATTTGGTTTGCCTGAAGCGAATACTTGGATCTGACATCAACGGACTAATATGCTTATGAGGGTGACCGTGATTTGCAGTTTAATACCGATTAGGCATCTTGTGATTGTGGTTTCACCCTTAAATAACTACTGGGAATTGTAACACTACTCTACCCTTCGAGCTTTGAAGAGACATAAAGCTCTTTCCTAGTGGGGAGATTTTCTATTTACCCATATTAATGACATAATTCGTAATAAATCTCCCTGCCGCAACCTCTAAACCCAAGCAAGTACTCGAATTCAATGCTCTCTCGGCTAGACCTTGTTCTCCACTCGCAGGCTAGGCTCGCGAAGGAAGAATAATGCTCGTTGCATGTTTGAGAGAAGTGATTATCTTTAGAGAATTACAATACATCTAAAAATCATAATGACAATTAAAGAAGCCATCTTACTAAGTCTTGAAGACATTAAAGCAGTCTGCAATTACTCTGAAATCTATAATCACATACTAGCTAAAGGTTATTATGACTTCAAGGATGCAAAAACACCTGCATCAACCATTTCAGCTTTTCTTGGGGACTTCATCAGAACAGGCGATTCTAGAGTTAAGAGAATAAAAGGCACTGGGGGGACTTTCTCTTATTACCTAACGAAGAATGAGCAACTTATCGGGATTGAAACTCTGGAACTAACACCTCCCGAAGTCAGAAAAGCTACTAAAATGGGATATGACGAGCGAGATTTACATATGCTTCTAAGTTCCTTTTTGAAAAATACCGATGTTTACTCGAAGACCATTTTCCATGAGCAATCGCTTAATAGTAAAGATAGCCACCAAAAGTGGATACATCCTGATATGGTTGGAATTCAGTTTTTGCAATTACAGACTAAAGCAAGTCAGACCTTCCTTAAAGCAATAAACAGAGTAGATACCTTCAAAATCACATCTTATGAAGTTAAGAAAGAAATTAACTCTGACTATGAACTGAAGAAATGCTTTTTCCAAGCCGTTTCGAATTCGAGCTGGGCTAATTACGGTTATTTAGTAGCTTTTGAGATTAGTGATAGCTTGAACGATGAAATGGAGCGATTAAATCAATCCTTTGGAATTGGAATCATTGAACTCAAAGCTAACCCATTTGAAAGCAAGATATTATTTCCAGCTAAGCATAAAGAACTTGACTTTAAAACAATAGACAAGCTTTGCAGAATCAATAAGGATTTCGAACGCTTCATTGAACAAACCGAAAAGCTAATGACTGCAAGTGAGAAATATATTCGTGCGACAGAAAAAGAACTTGAAGAGTTCTGCGATGATTATATAGCTACAGATACCGAGATTGAAGCTTATTGCAATTCTAAGCATATTCCTATTGAAAAAACCTCACAAATGATGATGGCTTAATCTTGTAAAACATGGCATTAAGTTGGAATGAAATAAAAGACAGAGCAGTTGCTTTCTCTAAAGAATGGGAAGATACTTTTAATGAAGAAGCAGAAGCTAAGCCCTTCATAGAAGCTTTTTTTAACATCTTTGGAATTACCCGTAAACGTGTCGGAACCTTCGAACATCGAGTTAAAAAGCTTAGTGAAGCAGATGGATATATAGACTTGCTATGGAAAGGTAACATTCTTATAGAAATGAAAAGCAAGGGTAAAAACCTTGATAAAGCATTCACCCAGGCTAAGGAATACATTCACGGAATTAAAGAACACGAACTACCTAAATACATTCTTGTATCTGATTTCGAGAATTTCAGATTATTCGACACTGAAGAGAATAAAACACTCGAATTCAAACTAAAAGACCTTGTGCATAACGTACAGCATTTTAGTTTCATCGCTGGTTACCAAAAACGCATTTATAAAGAGCAAGATCCTGTTAATATAAAGGCTGCTGAATTAATGGGCAAGCTTCATGATAGACTAGAAGAGATTGGTTATGAAGGACATCCTTTAGAGGTTTACCTTGTAAGAATTCTATTCTGTTTGTTTGCCGAAGATACTACCATCTTTGAAAAGCAGCAGTTTCAAAACTATATAGAAGAACGAACCAACGAAGATGGTAGTGATTTAGCCTCCAAAATCCAGGAGCTTTTCCAAACATTAAATACTCCACACGATAAACGTTTTAAAAACATAGATGAACAGCTAAATGGCTTCCCTTATGTTAATGGCAAGCTTTTCGAGGAATCTTTGCCATCTGCAAGTTTTGATTCAGCTATGCGGAAATCCTTATTGGAATGTTGTTATATAGATTGGAGCAAAATCTCTCCTGCTATATTTGGGTCTATGTTTCAAAGTGTAATGAACCCCAAGGAACGTAGGAATCTTGGAGCACACTACACTAGTGAGAAGAATATACTGAAACTGATAAAGCCTTTGTTTCTTGATGAACTATGGCAAGAGTTTGAAAGCATAAAAACAAACAAGAACAAGTTAGCAGAATTCCACAAGAAGCTGAGTAAGCTAAAGTTTCTCGACCCTGCATGTGGTTGTGGTAACTTTTTAGTCATTACCTATAGAGAACTCAGGTTACTTGAAATCGAAATACTTCGGGCTTTAAATAAGGGAGGTCAAGGCTTTCTAGATGTAAGAGAAATTATCTGGTTGGACGTCGATATGATGTGCGGGATTGAATATGAAGAGTTCCCTGCCAGAATTGCTGAGGTTGCTATGTGGTTGATGGATCACCAGATGAATATGCTGATAAGCAACGAGTTTGGACAGTACTTTGTGAGGTTGCCTCTGAAGAAGGCTGCTAATATTGTACATGGCGATGCATTGGAGATAGACTGGAATGATGTCGTTTCTAAAGAAAACCTCTCATTCATACTAGGCAACCCTCCATTTATAGGTTCTAACATAATGAATACTCTACAAAGGGCTCAGATTGTAAATCAGTTTATGAGAATGCAGGGTAGCGGTGTACTAGATTATGTAACTGGTTGGTACATTAAATCTGCTCAATATATTGAAGGAACCAGAATTAAAGTAGCGTTTGTTTCTACTAACTCAATTGTCCAGGGTGAGCAAACTAGTCTATTATGGTCTCAAATGCAAAAGTACAATATCAAGATACACTTTGCACATACCACTTTCAGATGGAAGAATGAGGCTAAGGGGAACGCAGCTGTGTACTGTGTTATTGTTGGCTTTGCAAATTATGAGGCATCCAAAAAAGTTCTTTTTGAGTACGAAGATATAAAAGGCGAACCCCATGAAGTAGTAGCTAAAAATATCAACCCTTATTTAATAGATGCTAGAGACATATTGATTGATAAAAAGTCAAACCCCATTTGTAAAGTCCCTCATATATTCAAAGGCAATCAACCAACTGATGGTGGTTACCTCATAATGAATGAAGAGGAAAAAGCACACTATCTATTAAAGGAACCAGCAGGGGAAAGGTTTATTAAGCGCTTAGTTAGCGGACGAGAATATCTGAATGGCATTAATAGATATTGCTTTTGGATTCTGGATTCATTCAGTGAAATTCAAAAGTTGCCAGAGTTGCATGCTAGGATATCGAAAGTACGAGAAATGAGATTAAATAGTTCGTTCCCTGATACACGTACACTCGCTGAACGTCCATTTCAATTTAGAGACTTAAGGAACCCAGATTCGTTTATCGTGATTCCCGCTACGACTTCGGAAAATAGAAAATACATACCTTTTGGCTTTCTTGATGAAAACTACATTCCAAGTAATAGCATATATTTAATCGCTGATGCAACACTATTTCATTTCGGAGTCTTAACCTCTAAGATGCATATGACATGGGTTAAATATATTTGTGGTCGTCTGAAAAGCGATTTTAGATATTCTAAAGATATAGTCTACAATAATTTCCCTTGGCCCGAGGCGCCAAGTAATAAGCATTTAAAGTATATTGAAGAAGCGGCACAGAGTGTATTGAATGTTCGAAGGAACTTTGAGAATGTGTCATTGGCCCAGCTATATGACCCGCTTTCCATGCCACCAGCCTTAGTATCCGCACATAATAACTTAGACAAAACTGTCGACCTCTGTTATCGCCCTCAAACTTTTTCTAGTGAGGCTAAGAGAATGGAGTTCCTTTTTGAACTCTATGAGAAATACACCGCGGACCTGTTTAGTAAGGAAAAGCCAAAGAAGAGTAAAGTTAAGGAGGTTGAGGTTTAGACAAAACATAAACAGGGGGTTATAATAACCCTTTTGAATTATTTTGTCTACCGTTTCAGCTGGAAATTATGGTGCGGAACGATTGACTTTATTAACTTTGGTTAGAACTTCAAATTAAATCAAGCCTATCAATTAGAATGAGCGACTTAATGCCAGATAACGAACTACAAGATGAAGAAATCATTGATGTAGATGAAACACAAGAAACCGAGCCTATTGTAGTATACGATATCTCCAATTACGGAGTTGACTACGATGTTGAAGGGTTAGTGAAAAGGCTTCAAAGAGGAGATATTTTTATTCCACCATTCCAGCGTGATTATGTTTGGAATCAGGCAGAGGCTTCACGTCTTATTGAATCATTATTACTTGGATTACCCATCCCAGGAGTCTTCCTTGCAAAGGATACAGATTCAAACCGGTTGTCTGTAATTGATGGGCAACAACGTCTGAAATCTTTACAGTTCTATTTCAACGGCTTTTTCAATCCTAAGAAAGAGGACACGAGAAAACGTGTTTTTAAACTATTGAAAGTCCAACCTCAGTTTGAGGGAAAGACTTATGAGGAACTCAACGAAGAAGATAAAATCAATTTGAATGATTCCATTATTCACGCGACTATTATTAAACAGGAAACCCCGAGTGATGATAATACAAGTATCTATCACGTCTTTGAAAGGCTCAATACTGGCGGACGAAAACTTACATCACAAGAAATTAGAACAGCGATTTACGGTGGTAAGCTAAACTCGTTAATAGATGACCTTAATGATTTTCCCGCATGGCGAGAACTGTTTGGAAAGAGAAACAATCGTCTTAAGGACCAGGAAATGATTTTGCGATTCTTTGCAATCTATTACCGATTGGAATCGTATTCGAAACCAATGAATGAATTCATGAATAAATTTAATCTTAGATATAAAAATCCATCTGATGACCAGATTGAAAAGATGTCGGAATTATTCAAGAAGACCGTTCAGAGCATTTACGATTATTTCGGCAAGAATGCTTTTAGACCTGACAGGGTCTTTAACACTGCGGCTTTTGAGGTTTTAATGAACGGGATTGCCAAACAAATAGATAAGAAAAATGATATAGACGTCTCTATACTAGCTAAAGAGATTAATATTTTATACTCGGACTCTGAATTTGTAGATTCTATTACACGGGCGACATCAGATGAAAAAGTTGTAAAGAGACGCCATGAGCTTTTTGACGAATTCCTCAGTAAATATGTTTCAAAATCTAGAGCTTAATCGACAGCATAAGCGAATTCAGAATCTTATTGAGCAAGCCAAAAGCAGATTTGAGCCTGACGATGAACTTCAGTCGCATTTAGCTAAATATATTTGCGTAGTATGTTCTGGATTTTTAGAAAATGCGATGTTTCAAATACTAAATGACAAGGTTTGTCGAGAGACAGAATGTGAGGTCTTGTTGTCATATATGAAGGTGCATTTATTGAAAATACAGAATCCGAACAGTAACAAGATTCGAGAAGTTGTAAAGTCTTTTAGTTTAGAATGGCATGATAAGCTGAGTGAATTTTTAAGAGAAGAGGACAGAGCATCGGCGATCAACTATATTATAACAGACCGCCATAACATCGCTCATGGTAAGGATTCAGAGATTACAATAGGAAAGATTGAAGTTTACTTTAAGAGGATTGTGGATGTGTTTTCATTCATGGAGAACCTACTAGTGCTGCAACCTCCCTTGGTAGAAGCTTCAAGTGACATTCTAGTGGGCCCGCCCACGAAGGATACATTTACTAGACTAAACAGAAAGATGGTATAACAATCAATTATAATTAATCACAAAGTTAAGCTTTAGGCTACTGAAGCGTCCAAAAGATTGCCGAGCATAAACCCACATAACCTTCCCACAATCCATTTATATCGTTTCCTTTTGGACTTGATTGCCTAAAGCTCAGAGGAGTTCCAAATTAAATCAAACGAATATGGAACAACCATTTGAAGTTGCCGAAGTGCAACTAATCTACAAGTCAAAAGTTAAAGCATCTGAAAGACCTCAGATTACAAAGTCAGCAGACTCGTTCTTAGTCTTTAAGAAGCACTGGAATTTAGAGACGATAGACTTTCTAGAGCATTTCAAAGTGATGCTTCTGAACCGTGCTAATAGAGTGCTTGGCATTATTGAAATAAGTACTGGTGGAATGGCGGGGACTGTTGCAGATCCAAAGGTGATATTTGCTGCTGCTTTAAAAAGTGCTGCAAGTAGTATTATCCTAGCTCATAATCATCCAAGTGGGAATCTGAAACCGAGTCAGGCTGATATCAACTTAACCAGGAAGTTAAAGAGTGGAGGGGAGCTGTTGGATATTGGGGTGTTAGATCATTTGATAATAACTTCCGAGGGATATTACAGTTTCGTAGATGAGGGGTTGATATAATCATTCCTTCATTTTAACTTTACCAGATAATTAATTTAATCTTTAATTGAGTCAGGCTGCATGCACAATGCATGTACATGTAAAATCGAAGGACGAAATGTTGATTTGGAAGCTGAGGATGCTGTTAGTCGCCTTCATGCCATGCAAGCGCTCTAGCCAGCTGAGCTAATCCCCCATTGAGGGCGTAAAAGTAGTAAAAAGAGACCAAGGTGCAAATAATAGTTGTAAATAAGCTTTAAAGGGGGTTGTCGCACCACAAGTGAACTAATGCTTCGATAGCAGCTTGTATTTCACTTCTGATCCGGTTAGTCCTTTTTCTTAATTCTGCACGTAAAAAGCATGTAAAAAATACTGCAACCTGGGCCACAAGTTTAATCAAAGTAATATCGGTAAAAATCATCCTAGAAACACGTAAACCAACGACTGACGGCACATTTCGTGTCTATTTTCAAATCTGCTATGATCGAAAAACCAGAACAAGAAGCAGTAAAATTTATGTTAAGCAAGATCATTGGAATGATGAAAAGAAAGAGATTAAGAAATCGCACTCAGAATCGAAGCTTTTAAATCAGAAGCTTCGCCTCAGATAGGCCTCCAATTCCAGCGAAAATCTTGAACCTGCTACTAACTCATTAAAAGCCTACTGATCGAAATGATGAATTTAAATAAATTTTATTTCCGAATCGTTCCTGAAGTATCTTTTAAGATTGGCATTTTACTACCTATAGTATCTATGTGTACGCTGGGTATACGACTTCGGCTAGTATCCATTCGTTTAACAGCACTTGAATCATTTACAATAGCTGGATCATTTGTTCTCCCACAAGACGCTAGTATTGATATTAGGAAGCTGTAAAAAATCATGTGTTTCATACTTAAGATTGGCAATTAATCGGTAACCAATTCTAATATAAAAAAGAAATCATCTACTATTTAATCACATACGATGTTGTTCTCTTGGAAAGAACATTCATGTTACAGAATTACATGTTATTATCAAAGCCTAGGGTTAATCACTGGGCTTTCGTTTACAAATTGTAAAAAATTATCACGCTAATTGCTATATTTATTCATAAGTAGAAACTATCATTTCTATTAAATTTGGCATTGGCTAACTATGATAATTAGAGTATCCTTTTACTTAATCCTGGTCATATCTCCGCCAATTACACTTTCACAAACGCTGGATAATGCTGAATTGAAGAGAATGTATGAAGAGGACCAAAGTTCAAGAAATGTTTCTGGAATAGATTGGAATCAACTTAGCAAGGATGATAAACAGAGGCAGCAGCGATTGCAAGAGCTCATTGCGGCAGACCAACTGATCACAGGTAAAGATTTTTATCGGTCAGCCATGTTATTTCAGCATGGAGAAGATTCTATCGCCTATGGAATGGCAATAAAACATATGAGAAAAGCAATTTTGTTAGATTCAACTATAAGTAAATGGTTGCTCGCTGCCGCAATTGACAGAGAATTAATGAGTAGAGCGCAAGCACAGATCTATGGCACTCAGTATGTCAAAAATGGAACATTCAATGCGAAATGGAAGAGGTACAGGATCGACACAACCAAAGTGACTGATGAAGAAAGGCTGTATTATGGAGTAGAAACCCTTAATGAACAGAAGGAGAAAGAGCGATCTATGAACCTGGCTTCAGTAACTGATTTTAATCAATTCTCATCAAGTATTGAAAGCACTATATTGTTAATTCAAACAGAGAAAGAGAAGGGAGTAGAGGGCACATATAACGTATCGGAGAATACAATTAACAGATTCGGATATGAGTTACTAGCCTCTGGAAAAACTGATGAGGCATTGAAGGTCTTTAGAGTTAATACCAAATTGTATCCATTGGCATTCAATACTTGGGATAGTCTGGGAGAGTGTTTATTGAGAATGAAGAGAAGTGAAGAAGGAATGGCTGCGTACAAGAGGTCGCTGGAATTAAATCCTAAAAATGGCAATGCGATAAAAGTGCTAAGTACGCAGAAATAAAATTTGGCACTATATAAAAAATGAATTAGTCGGTGAGCTCTTTCAAATTTCCTTGATTTCATAATCCAGAGGAATTAGAGCGGTTTAGCATGGAACAAACTGTTTTTTTGGAATTGTTGGCTTATAAAGAATCAGCTTGTTTCTTTAAAAGTTACTGAGTTGAGTCTGGCTGAAGCTGAATTACACTTGCGCTTCGTTGATCTTTTAATTTCTATATTCGAAAATATTTGCCATTCAGTCACCGTTACCTCGCCAGTTTTAGGTGTATTACGGCAACTTTGTGGCGTATATATACTAGTTAGCGGTCAGGCTAATGCGACACAACGTAAACAAATAGTTGACAGTTTAGGACAAACCAAGGACAGAAAAAAACTGAACGAATTAAATTATGATTATTAGAGAAGCTAAAATATACGACATAAAACAAATTCAAATCGTAAGAAATTCTGTAACAGAAAATACTTTGTCAAATCCTAACCTGGTGACAGACGAAGATTGTGAAGAGTTTATTACCAAAAGAGGAAAAGGATGGGTTTGTGAAATTGACGAACAAATTGTGGGTTTTGCAATTGCTGACTTAAAAGAAAACAATATTTGGGCGTTATTTTTAGACCCGAAATTTGAGAAACAAGGTATTGGTCAACTATTACACAAAACTATGTTGGACTGGTACTTTACACAGACGAAGGAAAAAGTTTGGTTAGGAACAGCTTTTAATACAAGAGCAGAACAGTTTTATAGAAAAGCAGGTTGGACAGAAGTTGGAACACACGGAACAAAGGAAATTAAATTCGAAATGACATATAATGACTGGACAAAAAGCCCGAACTGCTAACACGGGCTACAAAGAAATGCTGGTTTGTAGGTTAGGAAAGCTTCTTCTCCCAACTTACCTTTGTCTTGGGTGAACGCTGGTCGGCTTCGATGGCGCACTTCTTGTAGCCCGAAACCGTTGTGCGCAAGCCTATATATCTTTATTCTTTCGAAACATACTCAGATATATCCTTGGTTAGGGTAAACTTGAAATTGGCCAAAGTGTAATACAGCATACCAATTGTAAATCCAACAAGCGCATATTCTATTTTTGGCAAAAAGGTAGATCCGATAGTTATAAAAATACATACTAATGTATTAATTGTCATATTTCTACGGAAGGGGGGAAGAAAAACAACATAAGCGGTTTGTTTTCCGATGTAAAAAAAGCTCATTCCCGTAATCGCCAGAATTCTAAACTCATTCTTATTTAGATCATTTAAAATTGCATGTCGAATCACATTAGCTAGAATCACAAAACCTATAGCTAAAAACAAGTGGGAATATAACATCGGAAACCCGTTGGTCATAGATTTAATCCGCTCCATGACATAAATACTATCATAATATATCCACCAAATAAGGCCAATCATAATAAAACCCGTAATTGCTGCCACAATACTTAAAATGTCCCAATTGATATTTCTTAAAGTACCTGTAAGGCTGATAACAGATTCTCCTAGAAGGATTAATGAAAGTAATCCTACTCGTTCTACCAGATGTTCGCGGTGGACTGGTTTTAGTTTTTCCGAATTTCGCTTACTTACAATATAAATACCGAGCATTTCAACTAGAATTCCGGAAACCAAAATAATTTCCCTTAACGGAGTTTCAATGAAAACGGAAATAGCAGAAATTCCCGTGCCGAAAAGAATTATCAAGCCACTTTTCCGAGCATAACTTATAGAGTGCAAGCCTTGATTAGATGCTCTAAAAAATAAAGACACCAATATTAACTTTATAACCGCATAAAAACAAACAAAGGCAGGATAGTCCTGAAAAAGATCATCTCCGAAAAAAGCAGACATGATTATCATGAAGAACATAATTGTAAGACTTAAGATTCTTTCAGGCCTACTATCATCACTGAATCGATTGGAAAATAAGGTATGTATGATCCAGATCCACCAGATGACTAAAAATTGTAAAGGGAATAGCCAAAGCTGTTCAGGAACCAAATGGTTGTCATGTGTATGCGCCAGAGGATGAGTTACTACTCCAATGCTTGATACAAAAACAAGGTCGAAGAATAGTTCGAGCCAGGTAGCATGTCGATTTTTTAGAAAATATTCCAAATATTCAAATTTCAGGATTTACTTTTAATGAAATTGTAAACGGCTTTTCCTTCAGGAACCAAATGACCTTCCTGGACAACCTGCATACTTGTTACCATTAGTCTATTGCCTAAATGTACTAAATTATCTTTAACGATAAGATCAATAGTTGCCAATTAATCTTCTTTAGAAATAAAATTAGCAATTCCAACCATTCCACCTACTGAATCCATTATTAGACCAATAACGCCACGGTGCCAATTGCTTCTTCGAATGTCTCCCACAAATTCCTCCCTGTGAGTACTGGCTGAACCGAAAAACCAAAGGTGGACAAATGAAAGCGCTAAAATATTAATGGAAAAATGTTTAGCAAATTCTAAAGCAATGGCACTAAATATCCTGATTTGACTAAAGAGTATTGTGAATGTTCAACTGCAAAGTGTACCGACCCCTTATTAGTTGGACAAAAGTAATGAACTAGTTGTGTAATATTTGTTGATATTCGCTGGTAATTCGGCGGCCATTTCAGTGATATCTTGACGTTCCTTTTTTTCTGCTCTTTTATGCTCGGTTATGTGAATATTCTGCTTCCACTTTTGTAGCGGAGTCATACCAATGTTTCGGTGCCTTCTTCTGCTATCGTACCAGTTTCGATGTGCCGCCAGCGTATGTTTAGCGTGGTAAAAGCTGTCGAATTCAATTCGGTCAACAACTTCCCGCTGAATGATGCTGTGGAAAGCTTCAATATAAGAGTTTTCTTCAGGTGTGGCAATATGGGTAAACTCCTGATTGGCTTCTGCTGTTCTGAGATACTGCTTAACATTATTAGCGATGAACTGTAAGCCGTTATCATTCCGAATGGTTACTCCCTTAATTCCATACTGCTGATTGATTCTTCTGAAAGCGTTAATTACATCAATCTGCCTGATGCTCTTCTGGAAGATTTGATCGACCGTTTTACGGGAGAATACATCCAGAATGGTTAGCAGATAATAATTTGGGGATCATTCAAATTAGTTCTGGTGAGATAACTGGAATTATCGCAGATCCCAAGAAATTTCTTTTAAAGAGTGGCCAAATGCCTGTGTTTTAAAGAATTGGGACGTCTGAGGGGAATTAATGACAGACCTGCCGGTTAAGAATAATTGAAACTTCTGAAATGTGAAACAATTTTATACACTTTTCGTAGACAGCACGACTTAATCTAAATTTCTTTAAATTATTCATCTCTCTAACATTAATGTTTATGGCATTCTTTAGTAAATATCCCAGTACCGATATCGAAATAACAACAAAGCAAATTATTCTGGAATACGGCAGTATACTGGTCGAAAATGAAAAAATAGAGAAAGCCGTTAAAATAGAAAGGGATAAGTTAATTTGTACTAATTACAGAATACTACTCATAACGCTACGTAAGAACGGTAAATATGAATTTCTCTCGGTTCCGTATTCAAGTATTAAAACCTTTTCCATGGTAGGCGACTCTGTAAATGATGTAAATGCAGAGTTAAACATTTGGATAATAAATGCAGTTAAGCCGATAACAACAAGATTCAGAAACAGCCAAAGTGCCCGGGATATATATCAAATTGTCGGTAAATACATTTTCGCAGGTGATCCTGTTAATGAAGACCTTATTTTAAGTTTTCCCAAAACAAATGGATGAGCCTAAAACTATTTGCTTTTTTTTTCATCTGACTCCAAATGTGACTATGCATGGCAAATGCCCATGGGATAAGCGAGGGTGCTGACTTGTTTGTTGTTCGGGTTTCATAGAGCCCCTTAGACACAAATTAAGTTCAGTTCCCGCGCGTATTGCGATTATCACCTACTGAAAAGGGTAGGGACAAACCCGGTTATTTCTTAATATATCTACACGATTGCGTCTTCGACGCTAGTAGGCATTTTTTTCTCCTCTAATGATATTGATTATAGTCATGAAAATGATTCTTACATCAAGCATCGCTGACCAGTTCTCCATATACCATATATCATGCTCCACACGCTTCTCCATCAATTCCTGCTCTTTAGTTTCCCCTCTGAAACCGTTAACCTGTGCCCATCCGCTTATTCCGGGCTTCAAAAACTGACGGACCATATACTTGTCTATTAATTTTCGGTACTGTTCGGTATGGCTCACCATATGCGGCCGCGGCCCATTAACACTCATATGACCCAGCAACACGTTAAAAAATTGTGGCAGCTCATCAAGACTTGTCCTTCGCATAAACTTTCCCAGGGAAGTGATGCGATCGTCATGTTTACTAGCCTGACGTTTATCGCTATCCGTGTTTAATCTCATGCTTCTGAACTTGTAACACCAAAAAGGATTATTATCTCGTCCGGTTCTAAGCTGTTTAAACAAAACTGGTCCGGGACTTTGTAATTTTATCAAAAGTGCCAGAATCGGATAAAGCCAGCTGAAAATGAATAGAATCACAATTAAGCTGAATACGACATCGAAAATGCGTTTTTTAAACCTGTTCTCTATTTCTTCGAGCGGCGCTTTTCGAGCGCAAATAATCGGGAAACCTCCCATATTTTCTATTTGAAAGATTCCGTGCCCCGAAGTGAGTACTGGAACGAATTTCAAGCGTAAACATTCCTTTTCAGCAGCAATCATTAAATTTGGCATTTCACTTAGCCTTTCGGGAGTTAATGAGACATAGACCTCCTTTACACCCATTTCACTGGCTTTACGAAAGGGAATTGATGATGACAATAATTCCCCGGTGTTGTCAACTGAAAATCCCTCTTCATCCAAAAAACCAACAAAGTTGATACTGCTCTGCTTTTCCAGATATGCGGATAATTCTATTCCGTCCTGGTTCAACCCAATAATAGCTACCGCTTTACGAACATCAACATGAGTGATAAAAAAATCGTGCAGGGCGGTGCCTGTAAATCTGCTTAACAAAAAGCCAAATACAATTAATGAATAGAAGCAAACGATAAATTCTTTCGCTAAGGGCGCTTTACTGAAAAAGAAGAGATAGGATAAAAACAAGAAAGCGTGTAAAGCAATGCTGCGCCAGCTGGCCCTGTAAATCAGCTCAATCCTGAATATGATTTCCTCACTATATAATCTGAATAATAGGGTAGTTATAAACCAAATGAGGTTACATATTACAATATCTTGAATCGAGACCGGATTCTCTAGATAATTACCAATTTTGGCGGAAAGGTGGAATCCGACAAATAAACTTAAATTAAACAGCACAAGGTCACTAATTGCGAGTATGCCGCGTAATACATAAAGATAAGGGGTTTTCATATTTTTTTATTAAGTAGATTAATATTGTGACCTTATGCGGTCAGGTTATCAGATGCATTGATGTTTTTGGATCCCAACGAGGCTAATGCTGTGGCTGGCAGGAACTGTCTTAAGGCTCTGGCAGTAACCCGGCTCGAGATAAAAGACATACCAATAAGTGGAACCAATGATGCTAAAAACTCGATCGGAAATGATGATGGATTAAGTAACAGATAAGCCGAAAACAAGCCTACATATAAGCAGATAGTTCGTAAGGTGGATCTGTAAATTTTGCCAGGTTGCCGAAAGCTTTGCAGCGTGTACATTCCAAATATGGCAGAGCAGATCAGCCAAAGAATGTTGCTGCCCCAAATGTTGCCAAAGTAAACTGTTTGATCTACATCTACAAGAAATTTGTTAGTAAGAAGGTAGCCAAAAAAGTGCGACATGTTGAGCAAGAGAATATCGCTCAGGGCCAGAATGAATAGTAAAGTAAAAAGTAAAGGTTTCTTCATAAAATATTGTAAAAGGTGAAAAATAAAAGCAAAAAAACAAACTTTTGAAGAATGACTGGAGCGAAAAATAAAGCGTTCCTTTTGCGTTCTTCTGAAAAATATTGTTAGGGGGTTTGCAAATTCCCCGCCATGTGGAAAATATGCGCCAGAATGCAGTGAGAAGGGACTGAGAAATTTCGACAGGTAAAATATTGCCTCATTGTGGGGCTAATAATTCCTCAAATTGACCATGAGAGAATTTTTCCGGATGTTTTACGGGCTCAGAAAGAGAAGGTTACATTTAGTTCAAAAAATACTTTTTGCTCATTTTCAATAACACAAACTTCGGGAGCTAAAGCCCTCAGTCAGTTAGCTGCTAAAAACAGGCGAGATCAAAGTATCGGGGTTTATTTTAACCCGATGAATATAAACCGGGATTAATAGAATAAGCTTATTGTTTACAAGCAACGAAAGCTTATAAATAAATCAAATGCACATCATTTGCAGTACAAGAAAAAAAGGGGCATTAAGAACGAACTTTCTCGTACTTGAAATCTGTTACTTCTGTATTTTCGGCATCTAGGAATAACAGATTTTCATCTTCATCCACAGCTGGTGCATTTACCAAATCATAAATCATAAAAAAAAAGACAACAAGCATCAAATAGATTGCAATTTCCATTTCTGCTTCTACGAGTATTTCTTCAGCAGGGTTACAGATATCAGCTTGGTTGTGTTAGAGTTTCTCAGAGTAGTCTGAATAACAGGTATACAAACAAGAAGTACAGCAAAAAAGCTATAATTGAAATTGACGATAGCTTAATTCCATTTAAATAACTTTCCTTAAGGTTCAGGTAGTTTATTTAGAGCAGGAGAAAGTAACATATCCGTCTGAATTCCGACAGATTATATCAGGCTGATATCAGAACAAGCATTTTCTATTCATATTGCCCTTTAATATAGCCATAGTGATACTGTATTATCCATTGATAAATAGATAATAAGAAATAATCATACGCAAAAAACAAAGGTAAAGTATATCTTATAAAGGATACCTTAACGATACCTTATATATACTTTATATATACCTTATCTATACTTTATCCCTGACTTTTGTATTACCTTGTCTTACCCTTGTCTCACCCTAATATAAGCTCTACTAGTCCCGCGCCGGCGCTTAACATACGGAAAGAAATTATCGCCCCCGCCCACTGGGAAATCCTGTAAGATAAGCTCTTTGAAAATCCTTTTTGATTGGTTTTATTCTACTGATATTCCTGGGTTAATGAGCCAGAATAAAAAAGCCCAGGCAAAATGCCTGGGCTTTGAGGTCGGAAAAGGATTCGAACCAATGTAAAAGATCTTGCGGATATGTGCCTTCCCACTCGGCCATCCGACCGGATAAAAACTATATTAAAGACCATGCATGATTTGTTTTGTTTTAAATTATTTGGATTCCGTTGATTTTGTTTAAAGGGTGTCCAATTAATACTCACATGCAAATATTTCTGATGCACATATTATGATTTTGCATTCAGTTTTATTGTTCGTATCTATGTTTATGCATCATTCTGAGTCAAATACCAATTAAGATTTTTTAAAACATCCACAGAGATGCTTAATTGAAGATTTGTGCATATGGCTAAACATTGATGTTAAGCGGCTTTGTTAAAAACATTCATAAAGCAATACTGATATTGACGGACTAAAATCGATTATACTATGAGAAAACTGATAATGTGGAACATCATTACCCTGGATGGTTATTTTGAAGGCGACCAAAATTGGGACTTACCTTTTCACAACATTTGGGGACAAGAGCTTGAGAAACTTAGCATTGAACAATTAAATTCAGCAGACTATCTCGTTTTTGGACGAGTAACTTATGAAGGAATGGCAACTCATTGGACAAAAGAAAAAGGTGAAATTGCCGACCTGATGAATAAAATACCCAAACTCGTTTTTTCTAAAACATTAAAGTCGGTTGACTGGAATAACTCTACCTTAATTAAAGAAAATGCTTCTGCTGAAATTGCTAAATTAAAAGGCCAGAGTGGAAAAGATATGTATCTGTTTGGCAGCGCTAACCTTTCCGAGACATTTATCAACGATGATTTATTTGACGAATATCGTATCGGAATCGCCCCTGTAATTTTGGGGAGTGGGCGACCTTTGTTCAGACAGAGAATGTCTTCTAAGAATTTATCTCTTGTTTCTACACAACAGCTTTTGACAGGAGGTGTTGTTTTAAAATACACAAAATAACCATGGAATTCTGTCGGGCAAACAAATGTTTTTGCAAATATTACGCTACAACCTACCTTTAATTTATCTGCTAAAACAGAGTTATGGACCCAATTGATAATATCAGTAATTATAAATGGGGGATTTTCTATTATAATCCTCCTGATCCCAGAGCTTTAGTTCCAAAGCGAGTGGGGATGATGGGATATCAATTGAATTTTGCCAGAGGCCGGGGCTTGATTCTACCTATTCTTATTGTAGTGCTGATACTCTTTTTAATCAGTTGGCTATTTCCTTAGTTCCACAAAATCTTCAATTCTTATAAGGAGACTTGAAAAACTTTAAAAAATAGGTTGAAAGCAGAAAACTATTATTCAACAATAGCAACAAGCCTTAAGGTTATGTGCTATTCTAAAGACGACTAGTGAATATCAGGACCCTTACATAAAATTTCATTCTACCGATGACAATATATAAATTCAATGAGCTTTATGATAGGATTGATGAAATCTTATGGAAATATTGGGACCCTATGGGTGTCAATAATAATGAAGAGTTGCGGGATACGTATAAGAGTTATACTCCCCATATATTCCGTTTAAAAACAGACCGGGAAGGCAAACAAGTTATAGCGACCAAATTATTTGAAATAGAAACAAGAATCATTGGGTTCCCCGGAAATATTGTCCACTGTCACTCTATCGCAGATAGAATTGAAAAGATTAGAATAAGCTAAACAGCTAGTCGCCGGCATCAGGATATTTATGCCCGGGGTGAAGTGAATCTCTGTCTTTTTAATTAATTTAGTATTAACCTGAAAGCGAAATACTGGTATTCTCTAACAGCAGCAATGCTTAACCCTTCGCTGAAAGCAAACAACCCTCAAAAACATCACATATGATCAACTTCTTTTCTATTCCCGATAAGGAAAAAGATTATAAAAGCTACATGGTGTATGTGCTTTCTATCTTATGGACATTGGTCATTTGTAGCATTGTATCAATAGGGTTCATTTTTTTTTCTGAAATATGGCAGCGATGGTTAATATTTCTGGGTACTTCAATATTTATAACTGTGTTTATTCTAACATTAATCCGTTATGGATACACAGGTTTAGCAAGCTGGGCACTTACAATAATGTTGTGGCTACTAATTACCATTCCATGTTATACTGCTGGAGGCATTATGGCCCCGGGCATTTTATCACAAGTCAGCGTTATATTAACTGCTGGATTTTTATTAGGCTGGAGGGGCGGCCTGGCTATAGGATTATTGACAGTAGTTACAGATTTTTTTCTGGCATACATGGAAATAAAGGGCTTTCTGCCAATTCCCTTAGTAACGCATAATCCCATCACCAGGTGGATCGGCACCATCATTCCATTCGGCACCATCCTTGCCTTACAATATTACGCCACCAATCACCTTCGCAGTGGTTTAGCTGCAGTTCAACGTGAAGTTTTAAAACGGGAGAAAGTCGAAAAATTAATTACTAAAACAGTTCTTGATCTGGAGGAGCGGGTGAAAGAGCTGAAAACGCTCTATCGGTTAAGCCGTATTTTGCAGAATGATGATACTTCAATTAAGGATCTGGTTCCTCAGATAGCCGAAATTCTTCCTTCGGGCTGGCAACATCCCGAAATTACTGCAGCGAGTGTTTGTATCGCTGATATTGAATACAAAACCAGTAATTATCAACGATCTTCAAACAGCCAGCTTGTCGAATTGAAAACTAAACACGGAACTCCGATAAGTATTGAAATAGTGTATTTGCAGAAAGCTCCGGAATCAGATGAGGGCCCGTTTTTAAAAGAAGAACGCCATCTTATTAATATGCTTATTGAAATGATCAAAATAAATTTAGAGTCGAGAGAACACAGAACTGAATTAAAAGATTATAAGTACGCATTGGATTTAGACTACATCGTAGCTATAGCAGGAGTGGATAGTAAACTGACATTTGTAAATGATAATTTTTGCAAAATCAACAAGTACAGTGCTGCCGAATTATTGGGAAAACATTACACTTTTATCTCATCTGATTTTCATTCCCCTGAATATTTTAACGAGTTAGCGCTTGCTATGCAAGATGGGAAGCCATTCAGAGGAGAATTTTGCAACAGGGCAAAAGACGGTATATTATACTGGGTCGACACCTCCATTGTGCCGTTCCTGGATGAGAACGGGAAAGTTTATCAGTACCTGTCTATTAGCCATGATATCACCGAACGTAAAAATGCAGATGACAAAATTAAACAAAGTGAACAACTGCTGAAAAGAATCACGAGTCAGGTTCCGGGCAATACCTATATGTTTGAAATTGAAGAAAACGGAAGCTCTAAAATACATTTTATAAGCCGGGGGACCGACATCTTCAATCATACTTATGATTTTGATGAACTCTCAGAAAATGCTGAAAAATTGAGAGAAGTATTACATGATGATGATAAGGTTAAATTTAATGATGCGATGAAAGAAGCCTTTAAAACACGGTCATTAATGAGTTTTCAATACAGGATAATTGTTGATGGCCACATCAGATGGCGTTGGATGCAAGCGGCTCCTGAAAACCACAATAACGGAAAAGTATTGTGGTATGGCGCTACAAGTGATATTACCCCGCTGGTAGATTACATTGCCTCTATTGAACAGATTATTTTTGATATCGGGCATGTTATTCGCAGACCCGTTGCTTCAATGCTGGGATTGTCCAGACTGATAATCGATATTGATTTAGATGAAAAAGAAATAAAAGAGATATCTAAAAAATTATACACTATAGCAGAAGAAATGGATAAATTTATCAAGGAACTAAACCAGGTTTATATACAGAAAAAGCAGAACACAGAACTTAATATCGATATTTCTCCGGTAATTGACAAAAGAAGCTCCTTATTCAGTTGACATAAATTCACCGGCAAATACCAGATCAAGGGAAGTGTCATTTAAAAGCGTCTCATATATTGTTTAATACATTACTACCACTTTGTTCAGTTCTTGTTCATACCTTGTTTACCCCTTGTTCAGCTCAAATGGCTGTAAATGCGGTTTGAGCTGAACAATAACTGAACAAGAGCTGAAGAAAGGGTAAACAAATGCACGATTTTTAGTCAAAAACCGTCTATTTTTCTGAAACCGGTGACATGGTTTAATTCTGTAAGCAATATTAAACTTCTGACAAGGGCTAACGAAATATAATTTGTCCAACCATAAAGACTTAACCCTTGTAACCCATTTCACACGACACAAAATGAACAAAACACTGTCGCTGCTCCTTCTCATTTTCTTAGTGGAACTTGCCGTTTTTGCTCAAGTCCGGTACAAAGACTTCATCGTAACTGACAAGGCTATATGGGCTCTCAGTGAAAGGGGAGAGCTTGATGTTTTTGATGTAAAAAGCGGAAAAAGTATTAAGAGAAATACCGGTGGTTATTCCGAGATAAAGGATATAACGACAGATATTCAAGGTCGGTTGGTGATTACTGACAAAAATGGCTGGGTTAAAAGTTTTAACGGGCAAACACAAACATGGATAGACATAGTCAGGTTGAAGGAAATCAATTACGGAATTTTATTTGACTCAAAAAACCGTTGCTATGCAATAACAAACAAGGGAATCATAGACGTTGGAAACGACCGGATATATTTTTCTGGCAGCTCACTTAATGACCAAATTCGGCCAAAGGAATTCTGGGAAAAACCATATTGTTACTATATCGATAAAAAAGACCGTATTTGGATAGGTTATGGCTACGGAGAATGGGGAGGTAATTTGTATGTTTTTGAAACGACCAGTAAGAATTTTTTAACATCAACTCTTAATACGTTCCAAATTTCCCTTTGGCCGGTTAGATCTTTCTTTGAAGATTCCTCCTCAGTTTATTTATCTGCAGGACTTCAGCATATGTTCACAAAGGGGACAATTATTGGATTTAAGAATCTGAAGGCATTTACTTTATTAGAAAGCACTATTCATGAAGGAGAGCCTGATGATAAAGGTATGCGCAAAATGTTAAATGGGGAGTATATCGGTCCCGCAACGTTTAACAAATTTACTAATTCTATTTATTTCTACTCTCAAAACGGAATGTTCAAAGGGAATACGTCACGGGACTTATCTAAAGTTGAAAACTGGGAATTAATTGTAAAGCCCCAGCTTCAATGGGAAAATGGACAGCCAGACGCAGTGGGTTCACCAATGAATGTATTAAAGATCACTATTCTTGATAAAGACAGGTTTGCTTTTCTCTCACAGAATGATGGGATAGGCCTTTATGATGGAAACAAAGTGATAATGCTGAAATAATACGGCTTCAATACTTATGATGGAAAAACAACAACAGATACCATTGATAATCGATGGCATTTCTGAAAATATTTATGCCGGCTTTTCTGTTAGACTGCGTTCTGCCCTATTAGATTTACTTATTCTCGCTCCTTTTTATGTTCTAATTCTATACATAAATAGAGTGGGAACGAATGTTTATTACTTTACATTTATTCCAAATTTTGCTTTCCTTTTTTGGTTTAGTGTCTATCTGGTAAAACGCTATGGGGGAACTCCGGGAAAACTAATTTCAGGAATTAAAATCCTCAAGATTGATGGATCAGATGTTGATTGGAAGGAGGCTATCTTAAGGGAAAGCATAACACTTTTACTGTCAGTTTGCTTTATAACCCTTACGTTAATTGCTCTTTCAAAAATTGATCACCACTATTACGAAAATTTGAATTGGAAAGAAAAATCGAAATATATAAAGACCTTCGCTCCCTTTCTTTTTGTGATTCATAAATGGACATCACTGATATGGACGACCAGTGAATTGCTCGTCTTGTTCACAAATACACGACAAAGAGCAATACATGATTTTATGGCAAATACAGTAGTCGTGAAAGTGAAATATTTGAACAGCATAAGGGAAGCCATGAGCATCGAGAATAAATGACCGGCTTTATCTTCCTGCTTACAGAAGATGCATCAAATCAACGCGGTTTAACAACAAATACTTTATTTAAAAAAGTTACTATATAGTCAACAGAGGGTTTAAACCATGGTTCAAACAAGATAAAAGAATGCGGGGAGTCTTTAAACGTTTGAACTTCGGAATAAATGTTTTTTTGAGTCAGCACTTTTCTAAAATCCTCTCTTCCTGCATGCATTCTGTCAACCGAGCTGTTAAGGAATAAAATTGGAGCCTTTTGGTTCTCAACATGGCTTAGGGGAGAGGCTTCGGCCCATAAGGCAGGGTTTTCTTTCTTAGAATAGCCAAACCAATAAGTTCCGGCCGAGGTTGACCGGCTGTCATTACCCTCACTAGATTCCGGATGAACAAATGAAAGAGTTCCGTCGATGTCTACAATTGCCTGAACGTTGCTGGAGAATTCTTTATGGCAATTATCGCCTTCGTATTTCGGGATATTTTGGGTAGCTCCAACAAAAGCGGCGAGCTCGCCTCCTGCAGAGAATCCTAATACGGCAATCCTGGAAGTGTCTATTTTTAAATTTGAGGCGTTTGCACGCATCCATCTTAAGGCTGCTTTTATATCATAGACTGCGGCAGGGTAAAGTGCTTCTGTAGACAGGCGATATTCTACAGTGAAACTGGAATATCCAGCGTTTGCCAGATGCTGAGCCAATGGGTAATGCTGGGAACGACTTCCAGTTCGCCAGCCGCCACCATGTATAATTAATACTGCGGGTGCTTTTTTACGGCCTTTTGCTAAAAAAGCGTCAATTTTTAGCTGTCTGCCCAGTATAGTGCAATAGGTCAGGTCCCGTCTCTCTTTTACATTTTTAAACTTTTTTTCCTTTACTATTTTGATTCCTGGATGAGTTTTTACAGTATTCTTATAGGCCGAATACGTGGTATAGCCGGTATCTGTTTTATTCGTTATTCCTGATGTGTTTTGAGCCTGTAAATTTTGAAGCGTAAAAATGCCAAGCGTAAGGAGAAGAAATCTTTTCATATAATCTATTTTTTATCCATAATAAAGCGCTGTTACAAATGTCCGCTTAATAAGAATCGGAGACAGCCTTTTCAATTTAAATTAATAATCAGGGTTTGTTTCCAATGATCAAACTCGTTTTCATGGTTACAATGGTTATACTGACAATATAGGAAACTTAGTCTAACTTGAACACTAGATTGTTGTCAAAATCTGCGTTAATCACTTTTTCTTTTTTTGCTGGCATCACTGGCATTTTTTGTATAACCGGGGCATTTCTTTTCCCACATCCACCCCACATATGCGTAAAAAACGCCCCCGTTATTCCCGGTAGTTTATTTAGAAACAGGTCTGATCTGGCTTTAAAACTCGTTTTGCCTTTTGGTACAGCGATTGAATACATACAAAACAGTTAAATTAAGTTAACGCTCTCAAAACTTTAACTTAAAATAACGGATATGAAAAATACATTACTTGCAATTTCTTTTTTAGCAGGATCTTTACTTTTTACGAATGCTGCCAAAGCTCAGTTAGGCACAGCAGCTCCTACGGGTTCGTTCGCAGTTAAAATTTCGGAAGTACTTGATCTGGCAGTAACCAGTGGCGCCTCAAATACTTTTGATTTTAATAGTATCGCTAAAATTGATGCAGGTATAGAAACTTTAAATGCAGTTAGCCTGACATACAAGTCAAATAAACCATGGTTTGTGAATGTGAATGCGAATACAGCAGATTTTACCGGTAGCTCACCAACTGCGATGCCTGCTTCAGTTATACAGTTCAGATTAAACGGCAATCCTTCTTATTCTACCTTATCAACTGTTCCGGCATCATTAAGCGGAACATCTGCAGCTAAAAATGCAAGAGGTACTGCTTCAATAGGAATTGACTATAAAGTAAATCCTGGTTATACATACGCTCCGGCTCAGGATTATGGAATGGTGATAACTTATACAATTAGCAACCTTTAAGAATTTTCCTTATCACAATTATATGAAGCCGGCTAAGCCGGCTTTTTTTGTGCTTAAATACGTCTGGCATCATTGAGTATTTTGAATGTTCATTGGAATGAAGTCATATGTAAAATGATGCTCTGGTCATTGTTAAAAGGATAGTCGTTTTTATTTACGGATGGTTCCTGACGTACCATTCATTTTTTTATTAAATTCTTAGAGTTTCATAATATAAGATTCATACAATCCGATAAATAAGATAATTTCGCGACATGAGAGACTTTGTGGTAGAATATGAATTTAGAAAGTACAATACATTTTTAGAGAGCAGTGTTGCCACTCCTGAACGGTTAGAAGTTAAACTTATACTGTATAAGACAGAGTATCATATCTATAAGGATAAAGCGACCAATACCTGGCATAACCATACAGGTAAGTTTGAGTTTTCATTAGGTTTATTGAAGGAGATTGGCCAAACATTAGACGGATTCTTACAATAGTTTTGTGCAGTTGTTTTTCTGCAATTATTTTAGCCATCGGCGAAGAGAATCTGTAAATTCGATAGAATGCACTGAAGAATTACTAAGAAAAAATTGGTCTGCGGATTAAAAAAACCATTCGGACATAAAATAAGCGACAATGGAACAAAACAAAAGCGACAATAAATCTTTTCAAAGCCCTTTTGCTCAGACATACTTTCACGGGACAAAGGCTGACCTGAAAATTGGAGACCTGATCAATGCTGGTTTCAACTCGAACTACGGACAGAGAAAAAATGCGAAATACATTTTCCTGACAGCGACATTAGATGCGGCTATATGGGGTGCTGAACTCGCCCTTGGGGAAGGACGGGAAAGGATCTTTTTAGTGGAACCAACCGGAGCAATTGAAGATGATCCTGATTTAACAGATAAAAAATTCCCGGGTAATCCAACAAAATCGTATCGTTCAGCTTATCCGTTTAAAGTTGTAGGAGAAGTTACAATTTGGCAGGGACATCCCGCCGAGCAGATTAACCAAATGAAAGAGGGATTAGCAAGACTTAAAGAACAAGGTATTGATTCGCTAAACGATTAAACAATACAGACATTGTAGCTATTGCCGTATAAATAAGCAAGGCTCCCAGATCAACTAAAAGCCTTGATTATTAAATTACAGGAAATACTTTACAGGCAATTTTCTCTGAACGTCTTTTCGAGAAACTTAAACCAATATTCTTTTTGCGATTTCTTTACTAATACCATCCACCCAGGGTGGGTTTCTGTTGCTATTGAGGGCACACGTTAACAATCCGTTTTCGTCTTTAATACAATGTATTATCACACCTTTTTCCTGAACATACACTTCATAATCATAGAACGTTACTTGCTTAACGAATCCGTGTAAAACAGAACCATCATATTCTTGATAGGAAACTCTAAAATTTTTAAAATGATGTACTTCCGGCTGAGTGCTTTCACCAGGTTGTGCGTAGCTGAACTTGTTCATAAGCGTTTTAGGATTAGGGGGTTGAGTGAATGAATTTAATAAACAATATCAATTACTGCAACTATTTATTTCTGATTTATTTTTTGAAATACAGCAAAAATTCAATTAAAATTTGTACACCTTTTTCTTGAATTTTTATGGGCTATGAAAATATCAGGGAAGTAATGATTTTAAAAACCTTGCAGAAAGCAGGAAAATTGCAGGTGGGTAATTCAATTTTTATAAAAATATATAATATGGACGATGAAAATGCCTTATCACATTTTTCATTTTGTTCTCCGAAAAAAAAGAGATCGTCAAGAAATAACCGATGTTTTAGTTTTAAATATCTAAAAATTTCGATGTATCATTGTTGTTACATTTAAAATTCTGAATAAGTGTAATTCTAAAGCTTTGTTATTGAGGTTTTCTCCTCTTAAATCGGGGTAGATTTATAAGGTCAGCTTATTTATTTTTAGATGCATTAGTATGTGTTACCCCGGCTTCCTCAGGCCGAGTTTCTTCGATTTCCTCATCTAAGTCCTCTTCGTTTAAGGGAACAATAAAATTTTCATCTTCATCTACTTCGGGCGCATTTATGAGATCATAAATCATCCAAAGTAATCCGACAATCATTATTGAAATAATTATTTGCATAAATTTCCTTTTCTACGGAAACGTTCTTAAAAGGTTCAAATTAAGTACAAATATTATTAGAATAACATTTTTCGATAATTATTTTCGTTTAAAGCTTTTTTAAATCTTTGAGATTAATTACATTCTGAATCGTAAAGATACGGATCGGCCCAGGGCCTGAATAAATTCAGGATCAAGTGTTGCACCGCCCTTCTGCACCCAAACTTTTCGCTCATCTTTAATCAGATCAACATTCTCACCGTTTAATACAATTTGAAGTTCTGTGGTCGATTTATTAATGGCGGAGCTGTTATTTATATAATAGACATAATCTTTATCGTTAAAAGTTATTCGCATTGGTAATCCCATAATTGTATCTACGCTTTTCATTGTCATTTGTTCTAACGAATATATTGCTTCTTTCTTCTCTGAAAAGTAATTAGTTTTTTAAAAAATAGTTGATTCATTTAGTATCAGCGTTTTAAAAAAAATAGTCCTGCTTTTTGGCAGGACTATTTTTCTTGTTGTTTAACTGAGGGAAAAAGAACGATTGTGTAATTTCGTAATTAGAAAAATATTTTTTTAAGCAACGAGTAATCCATCATCAGATTTCGGTCTTAAAGTATTAATAATATTATTTTTTGCAGATTTTAACGAATCCAATTCTTTTGATAAAATATTCAATAGTTGTTTGTCGAATCTTTCGCTTAATTTAATAATTGCGGTTTGGCTTTGCTTTTTCATAATTCTGTGCGTTTTAGGTTTTAACTGCTTTTTTCTTCATTTTCTTCAGAATCGCTTAAGTTATTTTTTCTGCGCTCTGCTTCATGTTTCTGACGAAGAAGTTGTTCCAAATCTCTTTGATCTTCAGCCTTTTCAGGATTCGATGGATTTTCCCAATCCTGTCCTTTTTCTTTAGACTCATCTGGGATTTTTATTTTGTTAACTACTGTCATCTCATTTCGTTAATCTGAAATACTCTATCCCATTATCGTACCAAAGATTTTTACAGAAGCATCAAATCTTAGTTAATAGGCCTTAAATGCAGGTTCTATTCAAATAAATTAAAAATTCTAAAACTGCGGATTTAACCATGGTTGTAATAAATGTTATACAAAGGCTCATTTTAAAGGCAGAGATTATCTTTTTTTTGTACAGACTTTAGGACGTGCCGTTGAATTTTGAGGATAAAGGAAAATATGAATTCATAAAATTTTAGTTTTGTATATTGCTGGTTGATTATTTCAACCTGAATTATCTCTTATAAAATGGCCGAAGTTAATTATAGTGAAGACAGTATCCGCTCCCTCGATTGGAAGGAACATATCCGTTTACGTCCTGGTATGTACATCGGGAAGTTAGGTGACGGATCCGCTTATGATGATGGAATTTATGTTCTGCTAAAAGAGATTGTAGATAATTCAATAGATGAGTTTGTGATGGGAGCGGGCAGGAGTATCGAAATTACCATCTCGGATCATAAAGTCTCTGTTCGTGATTACGGCCGCGGAATACCACTGGGAAAGGTTATTGATTGCGTATCCAAAATAAATACCGGCGGAAAGTATGATTCAAAAGCTTTTCAAAAATCTGTCGGGTTAAACGGGGTAGGTACCAAAGCAGTAAATGCCCTGTCGGCAACTTTTGTTGTTCAGTCCTATCGGGATGGAAAAACTAAAATAGCCGAATTTAATAAGGGAGAACTAGTTCGTGATGAGCCGGAGAAGGATACCACCCAAAGAAATGGGACGGCAATTTCTTTCATCCCCGACGAGACGATTTTCAGGCATTACCGCTATATTCCCGAGTTTATTGAAAACATGATCTGGAATTATGTTTTCCTGAATTCTGGTCTGACTATAAATTTTAACGGGCAGAAGTTTTTTTCTGAAAAAGGCCTCCATGATTTACTGGAAAAAAATACAGACGCCCAAAACATACGTTATCCGATAATTCACCTTAGAGGGGAAGATATTGAAGTTGCCATGACGCATGGCCAGCAGTACGGAGAAGAGTATTATTCTTTTGTTAACGGACAGCATACAACCCAGGGTGGAACACACCAGGCAGCGTTTCGGGAAGCGGTGGTTAAAACTGTTCGTGAATTCTATAAGAAGGAATTTGATGCCTCCGATATCAGGGCTTCAATTGTTTCGGCAATTGCGATTAAAGTTCAGGAGCCTGTATTTGAATCGCAAACCAAAACCAAGCTTGGTTCTCAGAATATCGGACCCGAAGGGCCATCTGTTCGCGCTTTCGTCGTCGACTTTTTAAAGAAGGCTTTAGATGACTACCTTCATAAACAACCGCAAACTGCCGATGCTTTATTAAAGCGGATACTTCAATCGGAGCGTGAGCGTAAGGATATTGCAGGAATTAAAAAGCTTGCTAATGAACGGGCAAAAAAAGCATCTCTTCATAATAGAAAACTCCGCGATTGTAAACTGCATTTTGATGATACCCATGAACGGAAACAGGATACAACATTATTTATTACGGAGGGAGATTCGGCCAGTGGATCGATTACCAAGTCGCGGGATGTAATGACTCAGGCTGTTTTCAGTTTAAAGGGAAAACCATTAAACTGCTTTAGTCTTACTAAAAAAGTAGTTTATGAGAATGAAGAGTTTAATCTGCTGCAGCATGCTTTAAATATTGAAGACGGATTGGAAGGGTTACGGTATAACAATATTGTTATAGCTACTGATGCCGACGTGGATGGCATGCACATCAGGCTATTAATGATGACCTTCTTCCTGCAATTTTTCCCTGACCTGGTAAAGGCCGGGCATGTTTCTATTTTACAAACTCCATTATTCAGAGTAAGAAATAAGAAAGAGACCATTTATTGTTATAACGAAGAAGAGAAAAACCGGGCAATAGAAAAGCTTGGAAGTA
Organism: Pedobacter superstes; assembly: GCF_037622515.1. Lineage (NCBI taxonomy): Bacteria > Pseudomonadati > Bacteroidota > Sphingobacteriia > Sphingobacteriales > Sphingobacteriaceae > Pedobacter > Pedobacter superstes. Next base: position 718,948 of record NZ_JBBJCN010000002.1, on the reverse strand, counting down.
AACCTGAAATTACACGATTTAAGGGGCTGGGAGAGATATCACCAGATGAATTTGGTTTATTTATCGGCAAGGATATCCGTTTGGAGCCGGTAATCCTCAGAGACGCTAACATACATTCATTGCTTGAATATTTCATGGGTAAAAATACTCCCGACAGGCAGCAACACATTGTTAAAAATTTGAGAGTTGAAAAAGATGATTCCCAAACTGCCGCAAGCGTGGAAACTATTGCAGAGGGTATTGATGAAGATAATTTTGCTGCGTAAAGTTCGGCAAAGAAATTGCTTTTAAGCCTTGCAGATAATTCCGAACCTGGGTCTTTTTAACTCCCTGGGGATCATATCTGCAAGTTTTAGCAGAATTTGAGAACAAGCAAAAGAAAGCAATTACAATTTTATTATATTGTATAATGTTCCTGTTTGGAAAGCCAGCGGAGTAAAACTTTCCTGAATTAAATTTTTCGTCTGACATCTCATCTTATATACCATGAAAAAGTTACTTATTGTTTTCGTATTTAGTCTGTTTGCAGCTTCTTCTCATGCGCAGGAATGGGTAGACCGGCATTTAAAAAATTCTCCCCGTCATCAGGAATGGATTCAAACAAAAGCAGGCGACAGAACGCTGCATTCTTTTATCACTTTTCCCGAAGCGAGTAAAAAAGTTCCTGTAGTAATTGTGATTCATGAAAATAAAGGACTTAACGATTGGGCCAGAAGTGTAACAGATCAGCTTGCGGCAGCCGGGTACATTGCTATTGCTCCGGATTTGCTTTCCGGAATGGGCCCCGACGGAGGTAAAACTTCTGATTTCAAGACCCCGGATGATGCAACTAAAGCCTTATATGCTTTAAAACAGGAAAAAGTAACCGAAGACTTGAACAGCGTATTTAATTATGCCAAAAAGATTCCTGCTGCAAACGGAAAAGTTGTTGTTATTGGTTTTTGCTGGGGCGGAGGGCAGGCGTTTACGTATGCTGTGAATCAGCCTGATTTAGCAGCCGCTTTAGTGTTTTACGGAACCGGAGTAACCGATGCCGAATCAGCTGCGAAAATTAAAGCTCCGGTGTATGGATTCTATGGCGGCAATGATGAGCGTGTAAATGCTACTATTCCGGAGTCTGAAAAGGCTATGAAAGAAGCAGGAAAAAAATATTTATATAAAATTTACGATGAGGCAGGGCATGGCTTTTTCCGAGCCGGGCAGGATCCTGAAGCATCAGAGGCTAATAAAAAAGCCCGGGATATGTCCTATGAAAGGGTCCTTGAAATATTAAAAGATATTTAGTGACCAGGTGCGTTTTTTTATTGAACCATCTTATTTGCACATGTAGAACTGGCAAAGGCCTCCGGTTTAGCTTTGAATACGAATCCCATACTAAGAATATATCCCATGGCTTCATGCAAAGCCTGGTTGGATTTAAACATAGGATTAGTATTAATGTCTGCATGAACTTCCAGGTCCACATCATAAAGGTCAAGCAGATCGCATAAAGCATAAGCGGTTTCAATCGACTTTTGAACCTCAGATAGCATTCTTTCTTTAATGCTCATTTTTCTGGTGCTCTTTTCCTGGTGGATAAACATAAAAGCACCCTTTTTCTCTCTTATAAATACTATAACGGTAGCAAAGTCGGTATAACTCCCTTTCACCTGCGAGTCTGTACCTATACAAACTTTTAGTTTATTACCAAGCTTTGATTCTCTTTCAATAGCGTATTCTACTTCTTCTAAAATTGGACTTTGAATAATTTCACCACTAAATTTTTTCCAGGTCATAAGATTAAGTTTGGGTTTTCGTTTTTAATAACCATATATGCCTCCGAGCAATTTATGTGGTTTAATAAAGATATATTTTAATTAATTAAATGCATATTGTTTTTTTGTTAACATATTAACAATCAGTTATAACTGTCTTTAATATGAATAACGTTTAATTATAAATTATTGTTACATTCCTTTGTCTTAACTTTAAGTTTAAAGCGTCTATCAATGGTATTTCGAGGTTTAAAGGGACTGGTTCTTTTCTTATTCGTTGTTAGTGTTGCCTCATGTAAAAAAAATGATGTTCAACACGAGCCTTTGAAGGCCGGTGTGATGACGGATGTTTCTTACGGGGCAGATCAGAAAAATAGGATGGATGTTTATCTTCCGCAAGGAAGGGCCGCCAACACGAAAGTAATTATTCTTCTTCATGGAGGCGCCTGGTCTGATGGGGATAAAAACGAATATACAGCGCAATCATTATATTTCCGGGATAAGGGCTTTGCCGTGATCAATATGAATTACCGCTTAGCAGGAACTGCGGAAAATAATATACACCCTGCTCAGCAGGCAGATATTGGGGCAGTAGTAAATTATGTATCGGTAAAAGCTTCCGAATGGAATATTTCATCAGATAAATTCGGGTTGATCGGTGTAAGTGCGGGGGCTCATCTGGCTCTCCTTTATACTTATGGATATAATGTTAATGATAAAATTAAATCGGTTGTTTCGGCGTCTGGTCCTGCAAATTTTACTGATACCCAGGGAATCGGGCTTCAGCAGGCTGCTGCTGTTCAACTGTTTCTGGGTGCGGAATTTAATCAGATAAATTTCCCCTTGTTTGTTCAGGCGAGTCCCTTACTTAGGGCAAATTCTCTATCTAAACCTACATTAATTTTGCATGGCTTGCGGGATGACATTGTGCCTGTTAAACAGGCGAATGACCTGGGTGTAAAGCTGGCTCAACTGAATGTTAAACACAAGGTAGTACTATTCGACGAAGGCCATGAGCTTTTAACTCCATCAAATTCACAGAAAATTTTGGACGAGATTGAAAAATGGTTTAATGAAACCATCTGAGCATACCTGAGGCAAACAAGAATGAATTTAGCGAAGTCTGAAAAATATAATGAAAAAGGGAGATGCCATCGCATCTCCCTTTTTTTGTTATACCTGCCCGCGGGTTGGATGCGGATCTAAAGAAGTTAATTTCTTAATTTTTATGGGTTCGCCTTTATCTATACTGTTTCTGGCGGCAATTCCTATTAGGCATGACATTGCCCCGTCGCGGCTTCCTGCTCCTTGTTTATAGGGGTCGGCCCCTGGATTAAACAATTGTTTTCTTAAGCGTGCGTCACCGCCTCCATGGCCCGCTTCTGTATTGTCAATTCTGATGTATTCGGTTTTGCCAAAGTTTTTTGTTAGTTGTATCTCATCATATTTCTCCATTTCCCAGGGCTGCTTTTCATGGATCCATGCATCCAGTTTTCCCTTGGTTCCATTAAATGAAATCCGGTAGCCTTCATATGGCGAGTAAGTAGTGAGCGAGTAGCTTACCTGAACATCGTTGGCGTATTTTATTTGTACAGCCATTTTATCGAAGATGTCAATATCCTCTTTCCATACACAACCATCTCTATGGTAACCATCGTATTTTTCATTGTCGACATACAATTGCATCAACCGTTTGTCTTTGGTAATGTCGAAGTAGAATTTACATTGGTCTTTATGGGGGCATGGCCGGCAATGAGTATGGCGGAACGAATTATTTTTTCCGTAAAACTCAAGTTTTCCGTACGCATATACCTCTTCCGGATCAGAGTTCAGCCACCAGTTCAGCAAATCAAAGTGATGCGTTGCTTTGTGCACTAATAAGGAACCGCCAAATTCCCTTTTTCTGTGCCACCGGCGGAAATAATCTGCACCATGGGAGGTATCCAGGTACCAGTGGAAATCTACCGAGGTAACTTTTCCTATAGAGTCGTTGTGTAATAGTTCATAGATTTTTTGTCTGTGCGGTGAATATCTGTAGTTGAATGTGACATGAACTTTTTTGCCGGTTTTTCTCTCTGCATCCAGAATCATCTGACATTTCTTTTCGTCGGTGGTCATTGGTTTTTCTGTGATAATATCCGCCCCCGCTTCAAGACCCTTCACAATCTGTTCATGGTGAGTGCTGTCCATTGTGGTCACAATCAGGATCTCTGGTTTTGTTTCTTTCAACATTTTATCCAGATCCACGTAAGTTGGGCAAGACAGGTTCATCATTCTTTTTGCTGTGGCAACCCTGCCTGAATTTTTATCACATAATCCCACAAATTCTACACTGTCAGCGTATTCTTTAATTACGTCTGTTCCCCACATACCTGTGCCACGGTGGCCTGTGCCTACCATGGCTATTCGTTTTTTAGGAAGTTTTAATGTGGATGCAAATAAGTTGTCGGAAAGTAAAGCTCCCGCCATAGCGGCGCCTGTGTGCTGTATGAATTTTCTGCGATGCATATAAATAGTTAGTTGAACGAATTTAACTATTTTACCTGCTTAAACTAATTAAAGGGCCTAGGGAAATTATACAATCGATGCCCGTAATTGAATTGTTACTTTCTGGGCCTGTATATGGCTGTCCCCTTTATTAGGAAGGAGACAGCCAGTCAGAAATTTTACAAAATTAATTTTTTGTATTTGATGCGTTTAGGCGCAGAATCGCCCAGACGCTTCTTTTTGTTTTCTTCGTATTCTGAATAGTTTCCCTCAAAAAAATTAACCTGTGAATCTCCCTCAAAAGCAAGGATATGGGTGCAAATTCTATCCAGGAACCAGCGGTCGTGGGAAATAATTACTGCACAACCTGCGAAGTTTTCAAGTCCTTCTTCCAGAGCCCGTAAAGTGTTTACGTCTATATCATTGGTCGGCTCATCCAGTAATAAAACGTTAGAATCCTTTTTTAGAGTGATAGCTAAATGAGCTCTATTACGTTCTCCACCCGATAATACACTTACTTTTTTCTGCTGATCGGCCCCGTTAAAGTTAAATTTAGATACATATGCCCGGGAATTGATAGGTTTATTTCCGAGTAAAATAGTTTCATTGCCACCTGTAATGTTCTCCCAAACAGATTTTTCGGGATCCAAATCATTATGCATTTGATCTACATAACCAAGAGCAACAGTTTCTCCCACCTTAAACGTACCGGCATCAGCGGTTTCCTGACCGGTTATCAGGCGAAACAGGGTGGTTTTACCTGCGCCGTTGGGTCCGATAATACCTACTATACCTGCAGGGGGTAAGGAGAAGTTCAGATTGTCGAATAGGACTTTGTCGCCATATGCCTTGCTTACATTATTGGCTTCGATAACAATATTGCCTAAACGGGGGCCTGGCGGAATGAATAGTTCCAGCTTATCTTCTCTTTCTTTGCCATCCTCGGAGGCCATTTTTTCGTAATTCGCTAAGCGCGCTTTTGATTTAGCGTGTCTGGCTTTTGGTGCCATTCTTACCCATTCCAACTCGCGCTCGAGAGTTTTCTGCCGCTTGCTTTCCGTTTTTTCTTCCTGAGCCAGGCGTTTTGATTTTTGTTCGAGCCATGAAGAATAATTCCCTTTCCATGGAATTCCTTCCCCACGATCCAGTTCGAGTATCCATCCGGCAACATTATCCAGGAAGTACCTGTCGTGTGTTACAGCAATTACAGTTCCTTTATATTGTTTAAGAAATTGCTCCAGCCAGTCGATGGACTCTGCATCAAGGTGGTTGGTTGGCTCATCAAGCAATAAAACATCAGGTTCTTTAAGTAAAAGCCGGCATAAAGCCACTCTTCTGCGCTCACCTCCTGACAATGTGGCAATTTTACTATCCGGATCCGGAGTGCGAAGGGCATCCATTGCTCTCTCAAGCTTCGAATCTAATTCCCAGGCTCCGCTTGCATCAATCTTATCCTGAAGTTCTCCCTGGCGCGCAAGGAGCTTATCCATTTCATCTGCATTTTCGTAAACTTCGGGCAGGCCGAAGCGCTCATTTATTTCTTCATACTCTTTTAAAACCGCGGTAGTTTCTGCTACACCTTCTTCTACAACCTCTCTAACGGTCTTTTCAGGGTCTAAATCAGGTTCCTGAGCTAAATATCCTACCGTATAACCAGGAGAAAAAACTACTTCCCCCTGATAAGACTTATCTAAGCCGGCAATGATTTTCAACAGTGAAGATTTTCCAGAGCCGTTTAAACCGATGACTCCGATTTTCGCACCGTAAAAAAAAGATAAGTATATATTTTTAAGAACTTGTTTCTGAGGGGGGTAAATCTTGTTTACACCAGCCATGGAAAAAATTATTTTTTCGTCTGCCATTTTTACTTTAAGTTGAGCCGTAAATATCGGGATTTTGAGCAATTGACATAAATTTTTATTATCTTAACGGTTGAAAAACTATTTTGAGTAAAATGGCGTAATTGTTGATAAATTATTACAAATAACGCCAAGCTATTTATAAAACTAATTTATAGATTAGGGCGTTTAAGACGAAGAAAGGTTATATAATGGAAGCTAAATTTTCACCACGTGTTAAAGACGTAATTTCTTACAGCAGAGAAGAGGCATTGCGCTTAGGGCACGATTATATTGGCACCGAACATTTATTGCTGGGGCTTATTCGTGAAGGCGATGGTATGGCGATAAAAATTCTCAAGACTTTAGGTGTTGATACTCCTCGCTTGCGTCGCTCGATTGAGGACGCAGTAAAAGGTACAAGTAATACAACTGTAAATCTGGGAAATATCCCGCTTACCAAGCAAGCGGAGAAAGTTCTTAAGATTACCTATCTGGAGGCTAAAATCTTCAAAAGTGATGTGATCGGAACCGAGCATTTATTATTGTCAATTCTTAGGGATGATGATAATATTGCCTCACAAATTTTACTACAGTATAACATAAATTACGACGTGTTTAAAGCAGAAGTAGAACAGAATAAAGATGGTTTCCGCGATGAACTTCCGGGTTCTGCAGCTGGAGACGATGATTTTCGTGAAGAGGAATCTTCATTCAGTCAGCCTAAAAAGGTGTCAGATATTAAGTCTAAAACTCCTGTTTTGGATAATTTTGGACGCGATTTAACAAAAGCTGCCGAAGATGGTAAACTGGATCCTATTGTAGGCCGGGATAAAGAAATTGAGCGTGTTTCTCAGATTCTTTCCCGCCGTAAGAAAAATAATCCGATTCTGATCGGTGAACCAGGGGTTGGTAAATCAGCTATTGCTGAAGGTTTAGCCCTGAGAATTGTACAGCGTAAGGTATCACGTGTATTGTTTAATAAACGGGTAGTAACTCTTGATCTCGCGTCTTTAGTGGCCGGAACAAAATATCGCGGTCAGTTTGAAGAGCGTATGAAAGCTGTAATGAATGAACTGGAAAAGTCCCCGGATGTAATCCTGTTCATTGATGAAATTCATACAATTGTTGGCGCCGGTGGAGCTTCAGGTTCCCTCGATGCTTCAAATATGTTTAAACCGGCATTGGCTCGCGGAGAGATTCAATGTATCGGAGCAACTACGCTTGATGAATATCGTCAGTACATTGAAAAAGACGGCGCATTAGATCGTCGTTTCCAAAAGGTGATGATAGAGCCTGCGACTCCGGATGAAACCATTGAAATTCTTAATAGAATCAAAGAAAAGTACGAAGAGCATCATGCGGTAACATATACACCAGAAGCTATAAATGCTTGCGTGTCTTTAACTTCACGTTATATTACCGACAGGTTTTTACCTGATAAAGCGATTGATGCTTTAGATGAGTCCGGTTCAAGAGTGCATTTAACCAATATCCATGTCCCTCAGGAAATTATTGATATTGAGCAGAAAATTGAAGAAATTAAAGTTGAGAAAAATAAGGTTGTAAGAAGCCAGAAATACGAGGAAGCCGCTAAACTTCGCGATACTGAAAAGAATCTGTTAGAAGAATTAGACCGGGCCAAGACTTCCTGGGAAGCAGAAACCCGTACTAAACGCTATACAGTAACTGAAGATAATGTTGCTGAAGTTGTTTCAATGATGACCGGTATTCCTGTTCAGCGTGTCGGGCAAACCGACAGCCAGAAATTACTTGCAATGCCTGAATTAATTGCGGATAAGATTATCGGACAGGAAGAAGCTATTAAAAAACTCACCAAGGCTATTCAACGGACCCGTGCGGGATTGAAAGATCCTAAAAAGCCAATTGGGTCTTTTATCTTCCTTGGGCCGACAGGTGTTGGTAAAACTGAACTAGCTAAGGAGCTTGCCCGTTTTATGTTCGACAGCGAGGATGCACTGATCCAGATTGATATGAGCGAATACATGGAAAAATTTGCTGTGTCTCGTTTAGTTGGAGCGCCTCCGGGATATGTTGGGTATGAAGAAGGCGGACAGCTGACTGAAAAAGTTCGTCGTAAGCCATACGCAGTTGTTCTTTTGGATGAGATTGAAAAAGCTCACCCGGATGTATTTAATATTTTGTTACAAGTATTGGATGAAGGTCAGCTTACTGATAGCCTTGGAAGAAAAGTGGATTTCCGGAATACTATCGTAATCATGACTTCAAATATCGGTGCTCGTCAATTAAAAGACTTTGGACAGGGCGTTGGTTTTACAACTTCGGCTAAAGCTTTACAAGCCGAAACTCATTCAAGAGGTGTAATTGAGAATGCTCTGAAACGTGCTTTTGCACCAGAGTTTTTAAATCGCGTCGATGATGTAATCGTATTTAATTCTCTGTCTAAAGAGGATATCTTTAAAATTATTGATATTGAATTAACAGCATTATTCTCCAGGGTTACTGCTCTTGGATATGCAGTTACCCTTACCGATACCGCAAAAGATTTCATAGCGGAGAATGGATATGATGCTAATTTCGGCGCCCGCCCGTTAAAACGTGCGATTCAGAAATTCCTGGAAGATCCAATTGCTGAAGAAATTCTAAAAGGTGAATTAGTAGACGGTGATGTACTGGAGGTTGATTTCGACAGTGAGGCTAAGGAAATCAGGATTAACCGTAAGGCTCCCGGAAAGAAGAAGAAAGAAGAGAAAAAAGAAGAATAATATATTATAGCAGAAACCCGGTTCCCACCGGGTTTTTTTGTTTTATTGAAATCTGCAGGGGAGTGCAGCTCATACAAATACTAGCATCTCTTCCAACATAATTTCCAAAATTTTCAATTATTTCATAACCGTATTTCGATAAAATAACAGATTATTGGCTGGTTTTTTAGTTTAATCAACTATACTGAGTTCACTCTTATAATTTCATATAAACCTGTATCAATCTCAATTAACCGGAACTTAATTTCTCAAAACTGTTATATTTACCATTCCAGAGTTTTTTAATAAGGATGAGTGAAGAATCACTAGACAATAAGTTCGATAACGAAGAAAAATTACATAATGTAACCTCCCTCAACGGTTTGTATGAGAACTGGTTTCTGGACTATGCATCGTATGTAATTTTAGATCGCGCAGTGCCACATATTAACGATGGATTAAAGCCTGTTCAGCGACGTATTCTGCATTCTCTAAAGGAGTTAGATGATGGCCGCTTTAATAAGGCCGCCAATGTTATTGGGAATACGATGAAGTATCACCCGCATGGGGATGCCTCTATTGGTGATGCGATGGTTCAAATCGGTCAGAAAAATCTGTTGATTGATACACAGGGAAACTGGGGCGATCCGATAACGGGAGATTCTGCAGCCGCAGCACGTTATATTGAAGCGCGTTTGTCAAAATTTGCTAATGAAGTAGTTTTCAATCCTGACACTACAATCTGGCAAAACAGTTACGATGGTCGAAATAAAGAACCCATTACTCTTCCTGTTAAGTTCCCTTTATTACTGGCCCAGGGTGCCGAAGGGATTGCTGTAGGTTTAGCTACTAAAATCCTTCCGCATAATTTCATTGAATTAATTGATGCTTCGATTGAAGTTTTAAAAGGAAACAGGCCAAATCTTTTACCAGATTTCCCTACAGGTGGAATGGCGGATTGCTCTGCCTATAATGAAGGACAGAGAGGAGGGAAGATTCGGGTAAGAGCAAAGATTGTAGAAAAAGATAAAAAAACACTTACAATAACAGAAATTCCTTTTACTACTACTACCGGAAGTCTGATCGACAGCGTCATCTCGGCGAATGATAAAGGGAAAATCAAAATCAGAAAAATTGAAGATAATACAGCTCAAAATGTTGAAGTAGTTATTCATTTAGCTCCGGGTATCTCTCCCGACGTTACCATTGATGCACTCTATGCTTTCACCGATTGTGAAGTTTCAATATCTCCGAATACTTGTGTAATCAGAGATGACAAACCCCAGTTTCTGAGTGTAAATGATATTCTGATATCTAATACTGAATACACAAAATACCTTTTAAAACGCGAGCTTGAAATCCGGCTGGCAGAGTTAAAGGAAAGGATTTTCTTCAGTAATCTATTAAAGATTTTTATTCAGGAGGGCATGTACAAGCATCCTGATTATGAGAATTCTGGTGCGTTTGAAGCGGTAATTGAAGTGCTGGATCGTTTATTTGAGCCTTTCTTTCCCCAATTTTACCGGCCAATCCTTCCTGAAGATTATAAAAAACTTATTGAGAAACCAATGAGCAGTATCACCCGCTTTGATGTTAAAAAGGCGGATGATCAAATGAAAACTCTTGAGAATGAGATAAAGGAATTAAAGCATCATTTAAAACACCTTACTGATTATGCGATCGCATGGTTTGAGAAAATAAGGGATAAATACGGAAAGGACAGGGGCAGGAAAACTGAGTTACGGACTTTCGACAGGGTAGATGCTACCCAGGTTGCTTTGGCAAACGTAAAATTATATGTAAACCGTACTGATGGCTTTATCGGAACGGGATTGCGTAAAGATGAATTTGTTTGCGATTGCTCTGACCTTGATGAAATTATAGTATTTCGTGAGGATGGAAAATGTGTGGTTACTAAAGTGCAGGACAAGATATTTGTAGGAAAGGATATTCTGCATGTGGGCGTATTTAAAAAGGGTGATGAACGGACCGTTTACAACATGATTTATAAGGATGGTCAAACTGGCGTATCTTTTGTAAAGCGTTTTACGGTTCTTGGGGTTACCCGCGATAAAGAATACGACTTAACAAAAGGCTCAAAGGGATCTAAATCCCTGTATTTTACCGCTAATCCAAATGGTGAAGCAGAAGTTGTTAATATTCAGCTCAAGCCGCATTCGAAGCTCAGAAAACTTCAGTTTGACTTAGATTTTGCAGAAATAGCTATCAAGGGGCGCAGTTCGATCGGGAACACCGTAAGCAAATATCCTGTTAAGAAAATCACTCTTAAATCTAAAGGGGTATCAACTCTGGCGGGACGGAAAATCTGGTATGATGATATATTAAAACGTTTGAACGCAGATGGAAGGGGTAAATATCTGGGTGAATTTGATGGTCCGGATAAAATATTAACCATTTTAAGCAATGGCGCTTTCGAATTAACATCATTCGATCTGAGCAATCACTTTGATGATAAAATGCTTCTTATTGAAAAGTATGATCCTGAAAAGATATTTACTGTAGTGCATTTTGATGGTAAGTCAAAGATTTACTACGTTAAACGTTTCTTATTCGAAGACACTCCAATAGGAAAGGTAACCAGTATTATTAATGAAGAACCTGGTTCTAAGCTGGTTTTGATTTCGGGTGCTGCCCAGCCTGTTGTAAAAGTCGACTCGTTAAAAGGGAAAAGCTTAACACCGGAGACATCAGAAATTAACCTTGCTGATGTTATTGATGTTAAGGGTATGAAAGCCCAGGGTAACCGCTTGTCTCCTAATGAGATTAAAACAATTGAATTGATTGCCGAACACGATGATCCGGAAGATGTCCCAGATCCGGTAGCGGAGGTCTCATTAGAAGAGGTGGTATTAGAAGAAAAACTGGATATTGAAGCCGAGAAAGAAGTTACTACAAATGAGGAAGAGACGATAACGGTAGGTGAAAGTGTTAAAGATCCGGTCGTATCTCCCGAAAAAAAGAAAGCTTCTGGGAAAGAGGATGAAAAGGCAAAGCCTGCAAAAAAGGTAAGTTTCGAAATCACTAATCCGGACGATATTGAGATTGATGAAAAGGGACAGTTGGGACTATTTTAAGATTTATTAATTCATGAAAGTACCCGTGATGATTTAAGGAAGCCCTCCCACGTCATTCCTGCCTTTAGGCAGGAATCCTAATGCAGCGCACAATAAGATACTCCAGAATAACGCATTACGATTGCCGGTCGGGCCGGCAATGACGGTCCGTGTGGAATGACGATTGTCCTTGAAACATAGAACTCGTTAGGAAAGTGTTTTATAAAAAAGAGGACTAAAGTAATTCTGGCTTTATTTTTTCTTTAAACTTTTCACCAAATTTCGCAAGCTTAGGCTTAATTACAAAAGCGCAGTAGGGTTGTCCGGAATTTTGATTGAAATAGTTTTGATGGTAATCTTCTGCTTTATAAAAATCAGAAATCGGAGAAACTTCGGTAATAATTGGACTATCAAAAACCAGTTCTTTAGTTAAATCATCAATCATTCTATTGGCTTTTTCTTTTTGCTCCTGACTATTGAAAAAGATAACAGAGCGGTATTGAGTGCCAATATCATTCCCCTGTCTGTTTAATGTTGTAGGATTATGGGTCTTGAAAAATACTAATAAAAGTTCTTCGAAGGAGATAATATTGGGGTCGAAATCTATTTGAATAACTTCTGCATGGCCGGTAACTCCACTACATACCTGTTCGTAAGTAGGATTGTCTTTATGTCCTCCCATATAACCTGAAGATACCTTTGAAACACCCTTTAGCGACTGGAAAATTGCTTCAGTGCACCAGAAGCATCCTGCGCCAAATGTGGCCGAATCTGTATGGAATGACGTCTTGTTTGTTTGATTCTCATTCATTTCGGATAGATATTAATTAATGTAAGCCCTTAGTTCAATTGTTGAATAAAGATAACAACATGGAAATCATCCTAATGTTATATTTAAGAATAGAACGCTAAGCTCTTAAACGGAAGTGATCGGATTTGATTGTTATCCAAATATTTTTAGATAAGTTTGATCTAGCTGATTAGCCAGATTTTCAAATTATATAACCAATTCAAAAAATGAAACTAAATTCTCTTTTACTATTTTTTTGCGTGATTAATATTTTTACTGTACAGGCCCAGTCTTCAAAAGATTCCTGGGAGAATCTCTTTAACGGACGGAATTTAAGCGGATGGAGACAACTTAATGGAAAAGCCAGGTATGAAGTGTCAAATGGTGAAATAGTTGGTACAACGGTGAGTAAAGAGCCGAATTCATTCCTGGTTACAGAAAAAAATTATGGGGATTTTATTTTGGAACTTGAACTCCTGGTGGATACCAGCATGAATTCCGGAATTCAGATCAGAAGCCTGAGCTCTGCAGATTATCAAAATGGAAGAGTTCACGGATACCAGGTCGAAATAGATCCTGCAGAAAGGGCCTGGAGTGGTGGTATTTATGACGAGGCCAGAAGAGGCTGGTTGTACCCTCTGGAGCTAAATCCTGAAGGAAAAAAAGCATTTAAAAATAATACCTGGAATAAGTACAGAATAGAATGTATCGGTAGCACAATTAGAACCTGGGTGAATGGTATTCCAACGGCGCATTTAATAGACGACAAAACCAAAGAGGGTTTTATAGCTCTTCAGGTTCACTCTATTGATAAAAACAAGGCTCCCGGAACCCAGGTCCGCTGGCGGAACATTCGTATTAAAACCACAAACTTAAAGCCTTCTCCCCATGATAATATTTTTGTAGTAAATCTTTTGAAAAATAATGTATCTGCTCAGGAAAAAGCAAGTGGTTTCAAATTATTATGGGATGGTAAAACAACTGAAGGCTGGAGGGGCGCTTACAAAAAAGAGTTTCCTAAGGTAGGATGGGAAATTAAGGATGGTATTCTATCTGTACTAAAATCAGATGGATCTGAATCGACCAATGGGGGAGATATTGTGACCACTAAAGAGTATAAAGCCTTCGAATTAAAATTCGATTTTAAATTATCTGAAGGAGCGAATAGTGGCGTTAAATATTTTGTTACCGAATCTGAATTAAATAAGGGGTCTGCGATTGGTCTTGAATATCAGATCCTGGATGATGAAAAGCATCCTGATGCTAAATTAGGGCGAAACGGTAATCGCACGCTTGCTTCTTTATATGATTTAATGCCCTCAAATAAAATTTCTGCATCTATTAAAAAAATTGGAGAATGGAATCAGGGGGTTATCAGGGTCTCTCCGAATAATACTGTAGAATATTTTTTAAACGGATATAAGGTATTGGAATATAAGAGGGGATCTAAAGAATTTTCTGACCTGGTAGCAATAAGTAAATATAAAGATTGGGTGAACTTTGGAATGGCTGAGAAAGGCCGCATTCTGTTGCAGGATCACGGAGATGCTGTGTCTTTCAGAAGTATTAAATTAAGAGAACTGAATTAATTTTTAGAACCAGATGGAAAATTCAAGAAGAAAGTTTATAAAACAATCCGCAATTGCATCAGCCGGAATTTATTTAGGCACAATGGGTTTCAGTGCAAAAAGTTATGGGAGGATTATCGGAGCTAACGATCGTGTGAGAGTTGGGGTAGTGGGGTTTTCAGATCGATTTCGTTCTTCCCTGTTTCCTTCATTTTTAAACCATAATAAAGAACTGAATTTTGATATTGTAGCGGTTTCTGACCTATGGAAACTGAGAAGAGATGAAGGTGAAACATTTTTAAAAGAAAAAACCGGTAATAAAATAAAGGCCTTTCGTAACAATGATGAACTGTACCAGATGAAAGATCTGGATGCCGTAATCATCAGTACTGCGGACTTTCAGCATGCTTTACATACTATTGAAGCTGTTCAGGCTAATTGTGATGCCTATGTAGAAAAACCCTTTGCCGAAACAATGGAAGATAACAGAGCTGCATTAAAGGCTGTGAAATCTTCCAGCCGGATTGTGCAGATAGGTTCTCAGCGCAGAAGCGGATCGAATTACAAGGCGGCAGAAAATTTCATCAAGGGAGGCAAATTTGGTGATATTACAATGGTGGAGCTTACCTGGAACGTTAACCAGCCAGGAAGATGGAGACGGCCTGAATTAGTTGCAAAATGCAAAGAGGAAGATACAGACTGGAAACGGTTCCTGCTGAATCGTCCTTATGAAGAATGGGATGCGAAAAAATATTTGGAATATCGTTTGTACTGGCCTTATTCATCAGGTATGCCTGGCCAGTGGATGTCGCATCAAATAGATACTGTTCATTGGTTTACAAACCTGAAACATCCGAGAAGTGTCGTATCTAACGGTGGGATTTATCAATGGAAAGATGGCCGTAGAAACTGGGATACAACCACAGCAGTTTTCGACTATGGGAAAGAAGATGATCCTTCAAATGGCTTTCAGGTTACTTTTAGTTCGAGAATGCACAATGGCGACGAAAGTCCGGCAGAGATTTACTATTCAAATGGCGGCGAATTAAATTTAATAACAAACAAAGTATCACCGAAAGGAGGGTTAAGTGAAAAGCATGCAAGCGCTATGAGCCTGAAAGCTAATCTGTTGCCTGTAGTAAATTTGTCTGAAAACGCAGTTAAAGTTGTAGCTTCAGCCAACACCGGCGCGGATATTCTGACTTCTAATCATATGCGTAATTGGATGGAGTGTGTTCGGAGCAGAAAGCAGCCTAATGCACCTGTTGAAGCAGGGTACTATCATTCTATTGCCAATATCATGACAAATGCAGCCGGCCGAACCGGGGAGAAAGCTTTTTTTGATTCTAAAAATCAGGAAGTTATGGTAGGGGGTAAAATATTTAAGTATTAGGATGTTTTTGACAGATGAAAGTTGGCAGGGTTGAATTTAGAAATTATCTGATGCTGTTGACTTTGTTAGTTATCATTTCATTAACTTCATTTATAGCATATCAGCCATTTAACCGTTATCAATTGTCGGGTTTTGCTCAAGGCACAACCTGGCAATTAAATTATTATGCCCGCGATAGTATTATCTCAAAAGCCAGTATAGATAGTATTCTGAACGTTATTGATAATTCCATGTCACTTTATAAACCCAATTCCTTAATCAATCAGTTTAACCAGTCTCCAAAAGGTATCAGAATTGACCCGCATTTTAAAAAAGTGATAGAGAGATCTTTGGCCATTTATAAAGAGACTAATGGCGTATTTGATGTCACGGTGAAGCCATTGGTTCAGGCTTGGGGATTTGGAGTTAATGATGCTACAAAAAATCCGACACAATCACAGATTCAGAAAGCTTTAGCTTGTCTGGGTTCCCAAAATTTAAAATTAAATAACGATAGCCTGATTAAATTAAAGAGTTGCGTAGAGGTCGACTTAAATGGTATTGCCCAAGGATATACTGTAGATGTATTGTCGCAATTTTTAGAAGAGAAAGGAATACAAAATTATTTAGTTGAATTAGGGGGAGAAATACGGGTGAATGGAATAAAAAACGACGGGAGCCGGTTTAAAATAGGAATTGAATCTCCTGAAGATAAGGTAAGTGTTTCCCTGCAAAAAGTAATAACCGTTAGCCAGGGTGCAATTACTACTTCGGGTAATTATAGAAAATTTAAGATGCAGGGGAATAGGAGGTTGAGTCATCTTATTAATCCCAAAACAGGGGATCCTATAAATAATGAAATGATAAGTGTTACCGTTTGGGCAAAAGATGGGATTACTTCAGATGGATTCGACAACGTTTTTATGAGTTGGGGAGTAAAAAAGTCTTTACACTATTTAAAAAACAGGAAAGATATGGCAGCTTACTTTATCTACCTTAAAAGAGACAATAGTATTGCTGATACCTCATCGATGGGATTTCCAAATTTTGTTAATAATTAGGGCTAAATGGAAAGAAGGATTTTTATAAAAAATGCGGGCGTTTTCGCTTCATCACTCGTGTTATCTAATGAATTATTGTTCGCTAATGACCTAATAGCTGAGCCGAAGATAAGGATTGGTATAATTGGCTGTGGAGATAGAGGTGTGGGTATCATGAATGTAATGAGAGAATTGCCACAGTTTGAAATAGCCGCAATTTGTGACCTTTTGGACTTCAGATTGCAAAATGCCAGAAATGCTGATGTCTCAAAGGATTTTAAGTCATATAAAGACTATCGTACCGTTCTGGACGATAAAACTATTGATGCCGTAATAATCGCTACCCCATTGAACATGCACTATGAAATAGCTCAGAATGCTTTAAAAGCTGAGAAACATGTTTATTTGGAAAAAACCATGACATACAATACCAATCAGGCTATTGAGCTTATTAAAACCAAGTCACAATATCCTTTAAAAGTTTTGCAGGTTGGTCATCAATACCGTTCATCGCCATTGTATTATAAGGTTAAGGAAATGATTGAAAAAGGCTATTTGGGTAAAATTACTCAGATAGATTGTCGTTGGGACAGAAATGCCAGTTGGCGGAGGCCACTTCCCGATCCTTCTTTAGAAAGACAGGTAAACTGGCGAATGTATAAAGAGTATTCCGGGGGATTAGCAGCAGAATTACTCTCACACCAAATCGACTTTATAAATTGGGCATTTAATACTCAGCCCGATCAAATTTACGCAACAGGCGGAATCGATTATTACAAAGATGGCCGGGAAACCTTCGATAACATACAAGCTACTCTAAGGTATCAGAAGGCGGGTATGATTGGCAATTTTGGCGCAACCTGTTCAAATAAAAGAGATGGTTATTTGTTTAAGATTAAAGGATCGAAAGGAACAGTTTCTTTATTAATGAATCAGGGGATGTTTTATCCGGAAGGGAATAATCAGAAATCAGACATTGTTGATGGCGTAACGGGTGCAACAAAAATTACCTGGGACAAAGACGGAGGTACCCCTATATTGCCCGAAGCTACAAAAGATGGAACCTGGTATGCACTTAAAGAATTTTATACATCTATACTAACCCAAAAGCTTCCCGACTCTAATATTTATACCGGAACAAAAACCGCAATCGCAGTAGACCTGATTAACAAATCCGCATATAGTAATACCATTCAAAACTGGCTTCCTGAATATAACCGGTTTGATAGAAAGTAAATCCGGCGCTGGTGCTATTCCCCAGAACTCACGCAAAATCAGATATAAAAAAGAAGCGCCCCTATATATTATAACAGGAGCGCTTCTTTTTTATGGATTGAATAATATTACTGATACTGAATATATATAGGCTGTGGTTTTAGCTTCATCAGTTCCTCAGGTGTCATTAATCTGTGAGGAGCCTTTTTCAAATCATTGTAATAGAAAATTTTGTATCCTGTGAACTGAACCGGTTCCTTTCGGATATGGTTGCGATATGTGCCGTGTTTTAGTTCAGGCTCGCCCCATCCGTCCATGTGCATTACAATTTGTACTTCCGGGCGGAGTTTGATGTTCTGGTAATTGGTCACCATTCCCTGTGTAAATCGGTGAACTACAAATACTTTAGGGGGAAGATTATTCTCGCGCACTATCTTAGCCAGGTAGTCTGAGACAAAGTTTAATTCCTCGGCATCATATGTCCCTATCTTCTTTCCGGGAACAACCCCTTTTTTTCTCATTGCGAACTCAGGATCGATTCCTAAGTGCACGTGAGGCATCTTCAGATATTTATCAAATCTGCCAATTTCTTTCTGGATAGTACTTAATCCTACCTGGATATCAAGAAACAAAATAGCATTCTCCATTTTCGCAATGGCTAATGCCGAGTCAATTTGTTTTTCAGGCATCCTGTTCACATAGGCTCCGTCTTTT
This sequence comes from Pedobacter superstes, assembly GCF_037622515.1. NCBI lineage: Bacteria > Pseudomonadati > Bacteroidota > Sphingobacteriia > Sphingobacteriales > Sphingobacteriaceae > Pedobacter > Pedobacter superstes. The sequence continues at coordinate 700,370 of NZ_JBBJCN010000002.1, read as the reverse complement.
CCTGGCAAGCCGGCTGCAACTGTAGCAATGTAGTGAATGCCTTTTTGTACCGGAGTTTTCGGGTCTACTTTTTCCCACCTTTTAACTTCTGCATTTAATCGTCTCCACATTTCTTTAGGGGCATATTCTCCCAGCGCACCCATTTTTTTCGAATGCATATTCCCGTAATACACAACAATCCTCTTGAAAGGAAGAATTGCACCAGGCAGGGGATAAGGTTGGTTTTTCACCGGCCATAATCCCGTGGTATCGCCATTGCTATTCTCACGTACTTTTTGATTATACAAAGCCGTGTCAATGGTGCCGTTGTTATTTGAGGTAGTAACATCAGCTTCTTTTTCTTTTGTAATTACAGTGGTGTCCTTACCTTTTGCCTCAGCATTATTGCCGGTATTTACATTTTGTGTGCAGCTGAACAATGTGCCCAGTATAGCAACTCCCAAAACAGCTTTGTACATGTTATTTATTGTCATTAAAATTGATTTACAGTGTAGAATTGATTTGTTTTAAATTTTTATACGCAATTTCCTAAATTGCTATTTTTCTTACTTTTCCAAATACTCCCAAAGGTAATTTATTGCCTGCTTTCGCCTGCAAATATAACTCACCGATTTCAAGGTTATTGCAGGATTTTAAACTTCCTTTTAAAAGGTTTTCAACAATGACAGATGAGAAGCCCAAAGAGTAACTGTTCAAGATCAGGAAGTGCTCTTCTTCATCCAGAAGTAAACTCACTTCCTGCATCATTTCTAAAATATGATCTTCTAATTTCCACTTTTCCCCGTTGGGCCCATGTCCATAAGATGGTGGATCGAGAATAATACCATTGTATTTTTTTCCGCGTTTGATTTCGCGTTTTACGAATTTCAATGCATCTTCTACCACCCAGCGAATATCTTTAACATTTGACAGTTCCTGATTTTCATTGGCCCAGGTTACAACTTGTTTAATCGAATCAACATGCGTGGTATCTGCGCCGGCTGCCTTGGCTATTATCGAAGCACCTCCGGTGTAAGCAAAAAGGTTAAGAACTTTTGGCTCGGGTGTTTTAAATTTACTGATGGTTTCCGAAATATAATCCCAGTTCACTGCCTGCTCAGGGAAAACTCCCACATGTTTAAACGAGGTCAGACCCAGGCGCAGTTTAATTGATACCTGATCATTTTTATAATTTATATGCCAACGATCTGGTGTTTTTGGATTCTTTTTCACCCATTCTCCAGAAGTTGCAGAGCGCCCTTTAAAATTAATGTCGTGAAGCTTTTGCCACTCGGAGGCTGGCAATTGTTTGGCCCAGACCGCCTGAGGTTCGGGTCTGATCAGCGTGACATCGCCGAATCTTTCGAGTTTTTCAAAATCACCGCAGTCAATCAGTTCGTAATCTTTCCAATGCTGTGGTGTAAGTAATTGAATCATTTAAAAATATAGTTGTAAAGCCCTATCAGGGGGCAGGAGTTTTATAGTTTTTCTTTTGCAGCCTGAGTGAATTTGCTCGCAAACACAAAGTCGTTTAGGTTTTTATTGTCGGTATGTGCAATTTCTTTATTGGTACCTTCCCATTCTTTTTGCCCCTCATAAAGGAAAATGATACTTTCTCCGATTCCCATAACTGAGTTCATGTCATGTGTTACAACTACTGTGGTTATCTGATATTCTTCTGTGATTTCGTTTATCAAATCATCTATAACGATAGAAGTTTTAGGGTCCAGTCCCGAGTTGGGTTCGTCAACAAAAAGATATTTTGGCTGCATGGAAATTGCACGGGCAATTCCAACACGTTTTTTCATTCCTCCGGAGAGTTCGGCAGGATATAGTTTATTTGTTCCTTCAAGGTTAACCCTGTCAAGACAAAAATTTACACGTTTTAATTTTTCCTTCCGGCGGTCGTCGGTAAACATGTTCAATGGAAACATAATGTTTTCTTCCACTGTCATCGAATCAAACAATGCGGAACTCTGAAACAGCATTCCAATTTCTTTTCGTATGTCTATCCGTTCTTTGAAATTTAACTTTGTAAAATCACGGCCATCGTATATAACAGAGCCCTGGTCTGGTTCGTGCAAACCAACCATACATTTCATAAGCGTTGTTTTTCCGGATCCTGATCCACCGATAATCAAATTGTTATCACCAGCTTCAAACTTGGCTGAGATCCCCTTTAAAACGTAATTTTCTCCAAAAGTTTTATGGATATTTTTAATCTCTATCATAATAATAATTGAGCCACAAGGTAATCGGTAAATAAAATAGCGATACAGCTTACCACTACAGCTCTGGTACTGGAGATACCTACCTCTAATGCGCCTCCGGAAGTATAAAATCCCTGGTAAGCAGCAACTGAAGTGATAATAAATGCGAAAAGTACAGATTTTACCATGCAAACAGTTACAGTGAAGGGAACAAAACCTTCTGACAGACCTGTTATAAAATCGTTAGGAGATACTGCTCCCGAGATCGTTCCTGCCAGGTAGCCTCCAAAAATACTCAGTGCAATTGAAATGATCACCAGAAGGGGAATGGTAATTACAGCGCCTATAATCTTGGGCATAATAAGATACCCGGGTGAATTGATTCCCATAATTTCCAAGGCATCAATTTGTTCGGTGACCCGCATTGTTCCTATTTGAGAAGAAATACTTGAGCCTACTTTACCCGCCAGAACAATAGCTGAAATAGTGGGGCTGAGCTCAAGAATTGTAGAATCACGGACAATGGAACCGATAATGGATTTTGGGATAAGATCACTGACTAACTGAAAGGCTGTTTGAACTGTAGTTACCATTCCAAGAAAAATGGATATTATTGCAATAATGCCTACAGAGCCAACGCCTATAGAAGTCATTTCATGAAAAATTTCTTTACGGTAGATGTTCCATTTTTCAGGTTTTCTGAAAACTGCTTTTAATAATAAAATATATCTACCAAGGGGTTGGAAAACCATTCTTATTTTTAGGGCTAAATTAAGGCTTTTGACTTAATACTTTTAAATTTAATTCAGTATGAACGCAGTTATTACAGGTGCAACGAAAGGAATGGGAAAAGCCATTGCCATAAAATTGGCTGAAGCGGGATATAATCTCGCACTTTGTTCAAGAAATCAGTCTGAAATCGATTCTTTTTGCCAGGAGCTAATGTCACAACATCCCTCTATCCGGGCGGTTGGAATAAGCACCAATTGTGCTGACCCACTGCAAGTCACTGCGTTTGCAAACTTTGTTCTACAACAGTTTCAGCAGGTGGATGTTTTGATAAATAATGTTGGAATATTTCATCCCGGCTCTGTACTGGATGAGGAGGAATCTAATTTAACCACTCAATTACAAGTTAATTTACACACGGCTTATACTTTATGCAGAGTGTTTGGAAGAAAAATGCGCGACAATAAGTCGGGTTACATTATAAATATATGCTCCATTGCAGCGATACACCCCGTAGCAGCAGCTGGTTCGTATACTGTAACAAAGCTTGCATTGCTGGGTCTAACAAAAGTGTTAAGGTTAGAACTTATGAAACATAAAGTAAAAGTAACCGCTATTCTCCCGGGTTCTACCCTGACCAGTTCATGGGACGGTACCGATTTGCCCAAAGAGCTTTTTATAGCCTCTGAGGATGTCGCAAATGCTGTTTTATATTGCCTGAACACTAGTGCCGGCTCTAATCCGGAGGAAATAATTATTAGGCCCTTGACAGGGCAAGTTTAATACTAAGATCATGGAGAAAAAACTAGAACGAAATCAGCAAAGCCAGATGATTGCCGGGGTTGCGTCAGGACTGGCAGATTATCTGCTGATTGATGTTACTCTGATTAGAGTAATATTTATTGTATTGGCGGTGTTCGGCTTTTCCGGAGTCCTTCTTTATATTATCCTTTGGATTGTTGTGCCTGAAAGATCATTTTTACAGAACTTTCCTGATTTTAACCCCGACTATAAAGTTCAGGATAATCCGGATATGTACAGACAATCGTTTCAGCCTGTTCTTCCGGGTGCTAAACCCAAAAGTGATTCGGGAAGGATTGTAGCCGGCTTGATTTTGATTTCACTGGGAGCCTGGTTTTTATTGGCCGAACTTGATATAATTCCCGATTGGTTTTCAATATTTAAATTATGGCCTGTAATATTAATAGCTTTAGGCCTTGCGATCATATTTAAATCTGGTAAAAAAATGCCTCCTGACCTGACTGTCAGCAAGCCTCCGGTGATCAGTCCGGAGGTGAAGCCGGCAGATGAAGATATTATTAAAAAGGATGACCAAACTTTATTATAATTAGATGAGAACTGAAAAAATTATTTGGGGGATTATCCTGGTATTTATCGGAGGTGTTTTATTGCTTCAAAATTTTGGAGTAATAGATTTTTATTGGCAGGTAATCTTTAAGTTTTGGCCTGTCGCATTGATTCTGATAGGTGCCAACCTCCTTTTTTCGAGAGATAACTCGCGGACCGGAGCAATTATATCGGTGTTGTTAACCTTGATAGTACTTGGTTTTATTACTTACAAAGGACTTACCTCAGATGATAACGATTCGCGGTGGACGTTTAATAAAGATGGAACAGACTCTCATGATGAATCAGTTACGAACACATTTATCGAAGAATATAATGACAGTATTGGGAAAGCTGTTTTAAATATAAAAGGCGGGGCAACCAGGTATATCTTGAAAGATACGACAAGCAATCTTTTTGAAGCTGATGTTAAAAAGAATTTTGGCAATTATTCATTGTTCAGAACCATTGATGATAGTGCCCATGTACTGAATTTTAAAATGAATGGCAAGTCTAACTGGCATTCAAAAGATAATGATGGCAATAAGGCAACAATTAAATTAAATTCAAATCCTGTATGGGATATTAATTTAGAAATGGGAGCGGGCCTGGCTAACCTTGATTTGTCGCCTTTTAAAATTAATAGTTTATCCATAAAGGGAGGAGCCGCATCATTTAAGATTAAACTTGCCGAGCCTGTTAAAACCACTACGGTATCAGTTGAGACAGGAGTTTCTGAAATCGAAGTATTTGTTCCGAGAACTGCTGCCTGTAAAATAACTACGGAATCAGGATTGTCTTCTAATGACTTTAACGGTTTCACCAAACAAGCAGATGGATCCTACATTACAAATAACTATGACGATTCCCTTAAAACTATTATATTAAACCTTAGGGGAGGCTTGTCAAAGTTTGAGGTTAAGCGATACTAAACACAGTCTGTCTTTTTAGAGCAGAGGTTTTCAGATTAATCAGGAATCAGGACAGAGTTCAAATTCTTTAGTTAATAAAGGGACCTCTGTCACCATTTAAATTCTCCTCTTCTAAACACTTTGTATTAAGTTATGGAAGTGGCAGGATATAATGCATCAGCTTAATTGGAATCTCTCTGGGGGCTTATAGCTCGGGGAAGGTAATATTTTACGGTACCAGTCATGTTTTGCGCGCCACTCCCTTGGTGCTAATTAATATTTAAGATGCAAAAAGTTAATAGGTTATCACCAAACTGGATAATATTTTTATCTTCAATATTGCATAGAATGAAATTTAGGAGATCTTAGTTATGAAAATCCAGCAGTTTGAAGATAAAAACCTCTCTCATTATAGCTATGCAATCTTAAGCGAGAGTAAAAAACAAATGGTTTTAATCGATCCTTCAAGGAATCCTGATCAATACTATAAATTTGCAGATGAAAACGATGCACTGATTATAGGGGTAATTGAAACCCATCCTCATGCAGATTTTGTGAGCAGCCATCTGGAAATTCATCAGCAAACTGGAGCGAAAATTTATGGCAGTAGATTTACCAAAGCAGGTTTTCCCCATGTTGTATTCGATGAAGGTGATTGTATTGAGTTTGAAAGAATAAAGTTGAATGCTATAAATACTCCGGGTCATTCACCAGATAGCATTTCGGTGGTTTTAGAATATGATGGTAAAAACAAAGTGGTATTCACAGGAGATACCCTTTTTGTCGGTGATTGCGGACGTCCTGATCTGAGGGAATCTGGCGGAGCGAAGGAAGCATTGCGGGAAGAACTTGCAAAAAAAATGTATTCTTCGCTAAGAGATAAATTAATGAAGCTGGGTGATGATGTTTTGGTTTATCCTGCACACGGTGCCGGAACACTCTGCGGAAAAGCACTTAGCGAGGCGAGCAGAAGTACAATCGGGGCCGAAAAAATGGGTAACTGGTCTTTGCAGAAAATGTCACAGGAAGAGTTTGTCAAGGAATTGCTCTCAGATCTGCCCTTTATTCCAGCCTATTTTTCATTTAATGTAGAACTAAATAAAAAAGGCGCTCCCGCATTCTCTGTAAGTGTGTCGAATGTGCATATAGCTGATCCTGTAACAGATGAAAATTCTGCAGGCAGATTACAGAAGGACCTTTGGGTCGTAGATGTCAGAGATGATAAAGAGTTTAAAAAAGGGCATTTATTTCATTCTGTTAATATAATGGAAGGAAATAAATTCGAAACCTGGTTAGGAAGTATTATTAAACCTCATGAAGAGTTCTACCTAACAGCTAGCACTGCAGAACAATTACAGAGAATGATAGAACGAACAGCTGCTATCGGGTACGAACAACAGATCCGGGAAGCATTTATCATTGATTATGTTCAGCAAAAAAATGAATTGTTTAATAAAGGCGAGTTTAAAGCACACCAGAACAATTATACTATTGTTGACGTCAGAAACTCCTCTGAAGTAAATGAGCATAAAATTTTTTCCTCCAGCATAAATATACCTCTCGCTGAATTAAGAAACCGGATTGAAGAAATCCCTACGAATAAACCGATTGTTGTACATTGTGCCGGTGGTTATAGAAGTGCAGCCGCTAGTTCTATCATTTCGTCAGAACTAAATGTAAGGAGCGATGTTTATGATATAGGGGAAGCAATTAAAGAATTTCAATAATTGTATTGCATTACCTGAAGAATGAAGGCTTTACGCCCTGAAAAAATGATTTATATTCATGGCGTTTTTTATATTTACAACTCTCTCAAAATTAAGTTTTTTAAACTTATTTCCCGGATCTTACTTTTTGGCAATGATCTCTGGCACCTTTAGTAAGAATCAAAAATCAATAATGGGACTAAAATAAAAGAATGGCAACTCAGAATGTTGAATTTGTATTAAGTCAGGTAGAAAAGCAGGCCTTACTTGCAGCCATTGTAAATAGTTCTGATGACGCTATTATCAGTAAAACTCTGAAAGGTATAATCACCAGCTGGAATAGAGCTGCAGAAGTGATGTTTGGTTACACTGGTGAGGAGGTTATTGGGAAACACATATCCATCTTAATCCCGCCTTCCCGCATTAAGGAAGAAGGAATTATTATTGGCAATGTTGTTAAAGGAAGGAGAGTAGACCATTTTGAAACTATCCGACTTGCTAAAGATGGTCGGGAGATACCTGTTTCTCTGACTGTCTCACCCATTGTTGACAGCGACGGAACGGTCATAGGAGCATCTAAAATAGCGCGTGATATCCGCGACAAGAAAGCTGCAGATGAAAAGCAGGCTATTTTGGCTGCTATTGTAGATAGCTCTGATGATGCTATTATCAGTAAAACCTTGAAGGGAATTATCACCAGCTGGAATAAGGCTGCAGAAGTAATGTTTGGCTACACCGGTGAAGAGATTATTGGTAAGCACATAACAGTTTTAATACCGCCATCCCGCATTAAGGAAGAAGAAATTATTATTGGCAATGTTGTTAAAGGAAACAGGGTAGACCATTTTGAAACTATTCGCCTCGCTAAAGATGGCCGGGAAATACAGATCTCTCTGACGGTTTCACCTATTATCGACAGCCAGGGGGTGGTCATAGGAGCATCCAAAATAGCCCGTGATATCAGCGATAAGAAAATTGCAGACGAAAAGCAGGCTATCCTTGCCGCTATTGTGGATAGTTCTTCGGATGCAATTGTCAGTAAAACGCTTAATGGGATTATAACAAGTTGGAATAGATCTGCTACAAGGTTATTCGGTTACACACAAGACGAAATAATCGGTAAGCACATATCTCTCTTGATTCCTCCATCCAGATTTCATGAAGAGGATATCATCATAGGTAATATTTCCCTAGGCAAGAAAATAGATCACTTTGATACAATCCGTATTAGTAAAGATGGCAGGGAAATTCCTGTTTCACTTTCTGTCTCTCCGGTTCTGGATAAAAACGGAAATATCATAGGTGCTTCCAAAATAGCCCGCGATATTAGCGAAAAGATTAAAGACCTCGAAATCAGAGAACAGCTATTCACTGAAATTAAAGAGTTAAATCAAAAGAAGGATGTGTTTATTGGTTTAGCAAGTCACGAATTAAAAACACCTTTAACAAGCATTAATGGCTATCTTCAAATTATCGGCCGATTAAATGAAGGAGCTAAGAGTCAACAGTTTATTGATAAAACCTTACAGCAAGTAAGTAAACTAAGCAATTTAGTGTCGGACATGTTGGACGTTTCAAAAATTGAGGCGAATCAGCTCAGGTTTTCCAATGAGAATTTTGATATACTAAAAGTAGTTGATAATGCCATAGAGATTTTTGATCACACAAATAATAGTCATGAAATAATACTTCATTCTACCTGCGATAATTTAACGGTTGTTGGTGACCCTAACAGGATGGAGCAGGCAATTGTTAACTTATTAACCAACGCAATTAAATATTCTTCAAATTCAACTAAAGTAGATGTTTTTTTAAGCTGTACCGAAAACGAAATTAAGATCGGTGTTAAAGATTATGGCTGCGGAATAGCTCCTGATAAGCTGGAAAAAATTTTTTCCAGGTTTTATCGCATCGAAGATGTAAATCCGCATATATCGGGATTAGGAATTGGACTTTATATCACTAAACAAATCATTGACCGGCATAATGGAAAAGTTTGGGCAGAAAGTAAAGAAGGCGAAGGGAGTACGTTTTGGTTCACCTTACCTCTGGTGGTGCCGGAATAATGAGTTTGCTGATAGTGCCGGATAAATAGTTTCTGAATAATTTCTTTCTCAGGATAAGAATCATGCCCTTAAGATCTCAATGGCGTTCCACCTCTGTTATTTCCTGCAGGGTAAAATAACTTCCCTGGAAAATCCCTTAGATTGAAATCTCCATAACTTTGATCCTAATCCACTTTATGGCTCTCAAAAGGTATGGATTGAAAGAGATTGATTTGAACTAATAAATGCAAAAAAGGCCCTGAATAGTGATATTTAGATCTTTTTATTGTACAAATTTCAAGCCTTTTCCTGTATGATTTAAGAAATTGGCTGAGCTTATCTTAGGCAGCCTTAAAAAGGATTCTACAACACCTCTACCTATTTCATCACATTTTCGTCTAACGTTCCCACTTACTAACTCCAGCTTGAATTAATCCATTTTCTTTAGCCGCGGCCATTAAGTAGAGTTCAGGCTATTTAACGATTGTTTCAGTGGTGTTCTAAACTGAGCTTCTCAGCAAAGAAACTTTGAGCTTTTCAACAAAGCTTAGGGCTTCAAATCCCTTTTACTTTGTAATAAAAAAAATTATGAAACAGATTCAAAGTGTATATATCAACGGGGGTTTCTCAATGCCTCAGGGAACGGAAACAGTGGAAATTATTAGTCCGCTTGATGGAAAAACTATAGGAAGCCTACGATATGCAAATGAAGAGGATACAAGGTTGGCAATAAAGGCTGCCAGTATCGCACAGATAAGGTATGAAAAAAGCAATATTACCCAAAGGGCTGCCTTTTTAAAAGGTATACATGATGAGATCATCAAGAGAATTGACGATTTGATTGAAGCAACAATTCTGGAATATGGTGCAACGAAAGAAAGGGCAAAGTGGTCTAATCTAATCGCCGCAAATACCTTCCTCAATCAAATAGGGGTAATGGAAAATTATTCTTTCGGAAAATCTGTAAATGAATCTACGGTAAAAGTGGAGCCGGTAGGCGTAGCAGCATTGTTTACCCCTTGGAATTCTGTAGCAGGTTCTATTGCCGTTAAAGTTGCGGCTGCACTTTCGGCTGGATGCGCAATCGTATTAAAACCAAGTGAATTTGGTGCCTGGCAAGCCCAAATCATCATGGAATGTATTGATGCAGCAGGCTTACCAGAGGGTGTTGTGAATATGGTAAACGGTAGAGGCGATGTTATCAGCAAGGCAATTATGGAAAGTACGGAAGTCACCAAGGTTTCCTTTACTGGTTCTACCGTGGTTGGCAAAATTTTAGCAAAAGAGGCACTAAACACCATGAAGCGGGTAACATTAGAACTTGGGGGCAAATCTGCTAACATCATTCTGGAAGATGCCAACCTGGATACTGCTATTCCAATGGCTCTCCAGGCAAGCTTTATGAACAATGGTCAGGCTTGTATTGCAGGATCAAGATTATTAATACCAGCATCGAAAGCAAGCGAAATAGAAACACGGCTAATCGCGGAAGCTGAAAAATTTTTGGTAGGAAGCCCATTTGATGAAGAGGTAAAAATAGGTCCTTTAGCCAGTCAGAAACAATACGACCGCGTTCAACAGTATATCTCGGCGGGCTTGGAGGATGGAGCAAGACTGGTGTATGGTGGCCTGGGTAAACCTGAAGCGTTTGATCAAGGCTTTTATGTAAAACCTACCATTTTTATGGATGCGAACAACAACATGAGAATTGCCCGGGAAGAAATTTTTGGACCTGTGCTTACTGTCATCCCCTATCATGATGAACAAGAAGCTATACAAATTGCAAATGATTCTGACTATGGATTAATGGCTTTTATAAGTGCTGCAGATACCGAAGAGGCACAAAGAATGGCTGCCCAATTAAAAGCTGGAAGGGTACTTATCAATACCTTAAAACATGATCCCCTTGCCCCGTTCGGTGGATTTAAAAACTCCGGACTAGGGCGAGAGAACGGCAGCCTGGGAATGGAAGAGTTTTTGGAAGTAAAGACGATTATTTCTTAAGAGACATTATTGGAAGAACTTCAGGGACTATTCTCCGGGCGCTTTTTATTGTTAGAACTATATACCCATTTCTCTCCCATTCCTTGAGCCTCTCAACAAATAAACACTGAGCTTCTCAACAAAACTCTACACTACGTTTCTTGCGAGATTTGTATTAGTAACACAATAGAAAACAGAGAAAAAGGAAGGCCCGAAAAGCAAAAATATTATTTCATCAAAAAGAGTAGAAAATAAATGGACTTAGAATTAAAAGGTAAACGAGCATTGGTAACTGGTTCCAGTGCCGGCTTAGGAGAAGCAATTGCAAAAGCTTTGGCAAAGGAAGGTGCTGAAATTGTTATTCATGGTCGGCATGAAGAACGGGCAAATAAAGTTGCCGAAGCTATCCGTGCGGCAGGAGGAAAGGCAGAAATAGCGTTGGGTGATCTTTCTTTTGATGAAGGAGCTAAAGCTGTAGCAGCCGCCGCATTAAGCAATGGTACTATAGATATTCTTATAAATAATGCCGGAGCTTACGCACATACAGGATGGCTGGATACGAGCGCTGAAGACTGGTTGAACACTTATAATCTGAATGTTGTTTCTTATATAAGGATGGTACAACAATTATTGCCTGAAATGAAAAAGAAAAACTGGGGACGAATCATTAATATTGGTGGAGGCCTCGGTATTCAGCCTCTGGCAATTCAGCCACATTATAGTGCAAGCCTTGCTGCAAGACATAACTTATCTGTCTCCTTAGCAAGAGAACTGACTGGAACAGGAATTACGTCAAACGTTGTTTCTCCAGGTGCGATAATAAATCCGGGGGTAAAAAAATGGCTTATCAATGAATCTGTTAAGCACAACTGGGGCAATTCTTTTGAAGAAATTGAACGGGCCGCGGTTAAAGAACTGGTTCCGAATAACTGCAATAGATTTGGCAGGCCTGAAGAAATTGCTAACGCCGTTCTGTACCTCGTAGGACCTCATTCTGATTATGTAAGTGGCGCACTATTAAGAGTTGACGGTGGAACTGTTCGTTCCATACATTAAAGTATCCACATTCTTTAAATATTAAAAGGATCGATAAATTTAGGAAATGGATATACGTAAAAACGAGTCAGCGTCTTCAACCATTGTATATTCCTGCTATCATCAGGCAAGTAGGGATGGCGAGCACTTTGTTCCGGAACATACCTTAATATATCAGATAGCCGGTTCGCTAATACTTAACGACGGAAGCCAGGAGTACGCGCCCCATCCCGGATCATTCCGTTTAATCAGGCGAAATCAACTCATTAAATTCGTCAAATATCCACCTGTAGATGGCGACTTTAAATCTTTGTCAATTTATCTCAATCAAGGAACACTCAAAAATTTTAGTCAGGAATATGGATTTTCGGCCTCAGACAAGGATTATGGATTACCTGTAATCGACCTGGAGACGGACATTGCGTTAAAGCAATACATTCAATCATTGCTCAGCTATCAGCAAAGCGGAAGCCTGAAGAGCCGGCAATTGATCGAATTGAAAGTAAAAGAAGGTTTATTACTACTGCTACAGGCTAACCCGGGGCTTAAGAATATACTATTTGATTTCACAGAGCCTCACAAAATTGACTTAGCAGCCTTCATGAACAAGAACTACCGATTCAATGTCAGACTTGAAAGGCTGGCTTACCTCACAGGCAGGAGCCTGGCAACTTTTAAACGGGATTTCGGGAGAACCTTTGGCTGTAGCCCGGCACGTTGGCTGCAACAAAAACGTTTACAGGAAGCTCATTATCTTATTGAAAAAGGAGAAAAATCCTCTCGTATATATCTGGAACTCGGATTTGAAAACCTATCACATTTTTCCTATGCGTATAAAAAGATGTACGGAAATCCTCCGTCTATAAAACAGTCCACCGGAAGAACTTAAGTAGTTCATTTGAATCTATCTGGGCTTATCTTATTCTTTCAAATAGAAAAACAAATGTAGATATTAAATCTGTTCACCTTATTGTTCGCATGACGGGAGGAATAGTATGTACTGAGAAGAATTATTTAAAAGCAGAAAAGGCCCTAAATAATGATATTTAGAGCCTTTTGCATCCAGATGAACTGGTTTTTGTCGGGGTGGCAGGATTCGAACCTACGACCTCCTGGTCCCAAACCAGGCGCGATACCGGGCTACGCTACACCCCGAGCGGTATCTTTTATTAGTATTTCAAAATAAATCAGATTTGCTCTGATTAGTCGGGGTGGCAGGATTCGAACCTACGACCTCCTGGTCCCAAACCAGGCGCGATACCGGGCTACGCTACACCCCGAGCGGTATCTCTTGTAAAGGCTGCAAAGGTAACAATTTAAACGGCCTTTTAAAGTTTTATTTTTTTGCGGAGAGAGAGGGATTCGAACCCTCGGTACCGTTGCCAGTACGACAGTTTAGCAAACTGTTCCTTTCGGCCTCTCAGGCATCTCTCCTTTAGAAAAAATATAGAACTAATCCCCTTTTCAGGGATTGCAAATATAGTAATTCAGGCATGCCTTCAAAAAATATTTTTTATTCATTTTGAATTATTGGACAACAGCAGGCTGGAGGTATTAATTATGAGGCCTTTGTAATATTTTTACCTGATTGTAAGTTCAGTTTATTGCATTGATTGGGCGTGAATAACCAGCAGCTTATCAGGAAATGTGGTAGTGAAAATCAAATATTCGGTACCGCCATCACTTATTTTGTGCTTTTTCTTTAGCTCATCAGGCGAATGAGGAAAATTTCTACTAATCACATTCGCTTTTTTAAGTTGATTTTCTTTAATGAACTGTTTGTAGCCTATTACATTTTTTACCAGAAAAGTTTTTCCGGGAAAATCGTCAACTAAAGTATTTGAGGTATACAAATGCGAGTGTTGATGCAGTTTTACAACATTAAAAGCTTCCGAAATGCTTTTAAAACAACCAGCTTTAAGCAAAGACACATCAGGTTCATACAGGTATTTCAGAGCTGGGGTATATGACTCTAACTTCAGATTCTTTTCATCGGAGAATTTAAATTGAAAAGATTTCTGACCAACCGGCCCGATTGCAGTGCTGATAATTTCTGCTTCACCGGTAAAATCTTTGTCGATTACCCACAGAAGTTCTTTGCAATCGTTTTTTACACTTACTACATGCACCTGGCTAACTTGCGAGAGTTCATTTAATCCCGATTGTATATCAAAAAGGGGTGAGGTTTTTATAATTACTCTCGTGGCTTTTGAGAGAAATAAAGAAAGATTTGAAATTACATCAGGTTCGGTTTCGCTTAATAAAAATACCTTTTTTGACTCAATCCGGCGGGATGGATCAACGTAAACGGTGTCAAAGGTTTCCGAACTTTCTTTCAAATAAACTATGCTGTCGGCATTAATAAATCTCACATTATTTGCTCCCAGCACAGATAAATTGTGTTCAGCCAGTAAAGAGAGTTCCGTGCTTTTTTCGCAATGCACTACCTCTTTAGCATTTTTTGAAAAAAAGAAGGTATCAACGCCAAAACCACCGGTCAGATCAATGATTTTGTCGCCTTTTATCAAGCGATTCTTATACTCTGCCGTTAGTTGAGACGAGCTTTGTTCAACAGAAAGCTTTGCAGGGAATATAATGCCTGGAGTATTATACCAAAGAGGTATCTTTTTTTCCGCCCGTTTTTTGCTGTCCAGCTGCTCCGCAAGTTCACGTGAAGTGATATTTTCAAAGGGACTTTTATTCAGTGCAATTCTATGCAGATCTGCTTTAAGATTGTCTGTCAGAAATTGCTGTACCCTGGGATTGAAAATGTTCTTGTTCAAGCTTATGTTATGTTAAAGAAACTGGCAGAGACATCCTGGTGTCGTATCAATTTGCTTATTGTTTTACTTACGCATTCTTTACCACCATTTGTGCAGTGTGTCTGCTGATCTGTTCTAATAATACAGTTTTGGAATCCGTAAGGCTGGTTATAATATCTTTATTAAAATGCCGGATTGTTAACAGTTGCAGGCCGGTGTTATATTTAATCTTAAACCTTCTCTCAAGTTCTGAAATCAACTTTGGAAATCTTCTGTCATCGAAATCAAAGCATACCGAATAACTTATCGCAGAAAGCTGCATCATATTAATTTTTACATGTTGAGCGGCAAATATCCCGTAAAGGTCGCATAAATGATCTTCTGTGATAAATGATAAATCGGGTGTTGATATTGTTAAAAGTACCTGGTTGTTTTTTACAATAATTGCGGGCTGAGTAATAGGTATATGCCTTTCCTGAATGCATGTCCCATTTTCTAAGGGCGATAGAAAAGGTTTCACCATTAATGGAATTTTGGCGTTCTGTAAAGGTTTTATTGTCTTGGGATGGATTACGGTTGCCCCATAAAAGGTCATTTCCAATGCATCACGATAGGAGAGTTCGTCATATTTAACTGTATCGGTAAATAACTTAGGATCCGCGTTTAAAACTCCAGGAACATCTTTCCAAATGGTTACTGCTTTTGCATTCAGGCAAGCCGCAAATATAGCTGCGGTATAATCAGAGCCTTCTCTGCCAAGTGTGGTGGTGAAATTTTCGGAGGTGCCTCCAATAAATCCCTGGGTAACAGCAATATTTTCTACAAGAAGTTGAGGTACATGCTCTTCAATAGACCTGCATGTTTTGGCCCAGTCTACTTTTCCTTCCCGGTAAGTATTATCGGTATGAATAAAGCTTCTTGCATCCATCCATTTGCTTTTTATTCCTGAAAGATTAAGGTAAGCATTTACAACTTTGGTCGAAATAAGCTCGCCTATAGAAACTAACTGGTCGTATATGAAATCATACTCATCATGCGGTTCATCCTCAAGTATCCAGTCAATTTCCACGAATGTATTAGCAATCTCATCATAAACCGGATGGTTTTTGTCTTCAAACAATTGAAACAGGATATCTTCATGATATACTTTAATACTGCTGAACAGCTCCTGAATCTCAGGTTTTTGTTCTACGTAAGCGTTGGTCAGGTTTTCAAGAGCATTTGTAGTTTTGCCCATAGCAGAAACAACGATTAACAATTGTTTATCCCTGTTAATTTCGATTATATGAGCCAGGTTTTTAATGCCATCCGCATCTTTCACAGAGGCTCCACCAAATTTAAATACGTGTATCATTTATTGAATAAGTATGATTCTATTACTGGTTATAAGCAACCAGCAATACTTCTAATTGTTCTTTTGACAAAGAGGCATTTAACCAACCGGCTTCGTAGCCCGCCTGGTATTTATTGTAGAAATTGATTGCCGGTTCATTCCAGTCGAGAACCTGCCAGCTTATTCCGTTGAAGCCTTTTTGTTTAGCTTCGCCGATAATGATTTCAAAGAGCATCTTTCCGATTCCCTTTCCCCGCATATGCCCGGTTACATAGAAATCCTCCAAAAATAATCTTGAGCCTTTCCATGTAGAAAAGCGGATATAATACAAAGCAAAGCCCTCTATTTTTCCTTCCACTTCAGCGACAAAGGCTTTCCACACAGGTTTTGTTCCAAATCCCGCTTCTTCAAATTCCTGCAGAGTAACAGTCACCTCATCAGGCGCTCTTTCATAATCTGCCAATTCCTGAACCAGTTCAAGTAAACGGCTGCAATCTTCTTTTCGGGCCTCGCGAATGTTAATGGGCATTACAACCAAGTGTTTTTAATTTTTCTTCTTTTTTAATTTTTAATTTTTAATTATTCTTCCAATGCGGAATTATTCTGCTGCCAAAAATTGTGCTGCCTACACGGATCATTGTACTGCCATTCTCAAGCGCTATTTTGTAATCGCCTGACATCCCCATTGAAATTTCTTTAAATGAGGGCTCTTTTCTGAAAAAACTTTGCTTTATGCCTTCAAAAAACACATTTAACTCGTTAAATTCATCGTTGATCTGCTTTTCGAGTTTGGTATTAGTAGCAATACCCATTAATCCAACTATTCGTATGTTTTTTAACTGTGCAAATTCTTCAGAACGCAGCAATTCAATTGTTTCATCGTAGCCCAAACCAAATTTCGTATCCTCATCAGCAATATAAACCTGTAGAAGGCAATCAATAATTCTGTTATTTTTTAGAGCTTGTTTATTGATTTCGATTAAAAGTTTAAGACTGTCTACTGAATGAATCAGGGACACAAAAGGGGCAATGTATTTTACTTTATTAGTCTGTAAGTGACCAATTAAATGCCATTCAATATCTTTTGGAAGCTGTTCGTATTTATCCGTCAATTCTTGTACCTGATTTTCTCCGAAGACCCGTTGACCGGCATCGTAAGCCTCCATAATCTCTTCATTAGACTTAGTTTTAGAAACCGCAATAAGTTTCGCATTATACGAATCTAATTCCTTCTTTAATTCTGTGAGGTTGGCTGCAATGCTCATTTATGTGTATTTTTAGCGAAATTTCCTGCTAAATTAACAAATGAGGAGCTTACTAATACTGTTTTTTCTATTCGTTTTTTTTTCCTCATGTGGTGATGATACTGCCGAGGGCGTTATTCCTAAAGGGGAAATGGTCTCTATATTAACCGATTTGCATCTGGCGGATGGAATAACTTCGACATATTATGGTGATTCTGCCAGTCAGAAGGTAGCGACTGTTTATAAAGCGATCTATAAAAGGTACAGTACTGATTCAGTAACTGTTAGAAAAAGCTTATCGTACTATACAGAAAGGCCTGAAGAACTGGAATTAATGTATAAACAGGTTGAAGTGAATTTATTAAAGCTCGAGAAGGGTGAGCAAGCCCGAGCAGAACGGGTTCAAAAAGAAGAGTTACGAAAAATTAAGCTTCTGGAGTATGCTGAATTGAGAAAAGCACAGATAGAAAGCGATCGTTTAAAAATGCTTAAGGGGGAATATGATTTTGGATTACCCAATTATTACTCTCCTGCTGATTTGTATTTTAAAGCATGGAGGATATATCCTGAAGCAAAAAAGAACGTTAACAAGAAAGTTGATACTATTAAAACCGATTCCTTAAGAAAAGATTCTTTAAGAAAAGACTTGTTATTGAAGAAGGAACAGAGAAAGAATGATTTACCCGCACAACGCATCAGATAAACTTGGATTTTCAGAGATAAAGTCGCTGATAAAAGCGCAATGCCTTAGTGATATGGGAAGACAAATGGTCGACCGTATTCAAATGATGACCAGCTTTGATCAGATCAATAAATTTTTAAGACAAACCAAAGAGTTTAAAGATATTCTGGAGAATGATGCACCCCTGCATATTCGCCATTTATTTGATATTAAATCTTTGGCAGAAAAAATCCGCGTCGAAGGCAGCTTCCTTAACGAAGCAGAGCTGCATCAGGTTCTACTGTCATTACAAACGGTTTTTTCGGTAATTAACTATTTTAATGAGCGGGAGGGCAGATATCCTAATTTGGAAGGTTTATTTGAGCATCTTCCGATTGAAAAGAAGATAATCAAAAGTATTGAAGCGATCATTGACGAAAAAGGAAAAATTCGTGCCAATGCTTCTGTAGAGTTACAACAAATTACCTCGGGGATTGCTAAAGCGGAATCAGAAGCAAGGAAAAAAGTTGATCAGATTTTTAAAAACGCCCAAAATAATGGCTGGACGGCCGACGGGAATTTAACGGTTAGGGATGGACGGATTTGTATTCCGATTTTAGCTGAAAATAAGAGGAAACTAAAAGGATTTATTCATGACGAATCGGCTTCAGGGCAAACGGTTTATATAGAGCCAGAAGAGGTTTTTCAATTGAATAACCTGGTTCGTGACCTTGAATTTGATAAGCGCAGAGAGATTGTTAAAATTTTAACCGGACTAAGCAATGAATTAAGGCCCTATGTGCCTCTGCTTCTTTCGTACCATGGCTTACTTACGAAACTGGATTTTGTGAGGGCCAAAGCCTTGTTTGCACAGCAGATAGAAGCTGAAATGCCTGTACTGGTACAAACTCCCGAACTCAGTTTAGTGAATGCACAGCATCCCTTATTGTTTCTGAATCTTAAAAAAGAGGGTACTTCTGTAGTGCCTCTGAATATAAAAATTGATGAGCAACAAAGGGTTGTTGTACTTTCAGGTCCAAATGCCGGGGGTAAGTCTGTTGCAATGAAAACTATAGGCTTATTACAGATTATGGTGCAGGCGGGTTTACTTATTCCGGCTGATGAAAGTTCAAAGCTTGGAATATTTAAACAAGTGTTTGCCGATATCGGTGATGATCAGTCTATAGAAAGTGATTTGAGTACCTACAGTGCTCATTTATCCAAAATGAAGTATTTTGTTGAGAATGCCGGTGGTAAAACATTGGTGCTCATTGATGAATTCGGGACAGGTACAGATCCGCAGTTTGGCGGACCAATTGCGGAAGCTGTTTTGGAATCCTTAAACAGGAAACATATTCGCGGCGTCGTTACCACCCACTATTCTAACTTAAAAGTTTTTGCAAATGCTGCCGAAGGTCTGGAAAATGCTTCTATGATTTTCGATAATCTGAAAATGCAGCCTATGTATATTTTAGAGATGGGAAAACCCGGCAGCTCCTATGCTTTTGAAATTGCTCAAAAAATCGGGCTTCCTCAAAATGTGATAAATGCCGCTAAAAATAAAATCGGGGTGTATCAAAAGAAAGTTGATACCTTATTGGTTGATCTGGAGCGAGATAAAAAAGAGATTTTAGAAAAAAAAATAGCGCTTGAAAAGCAGCAAAGGCGTGTTAACACTCTTCTTGAGGAAAATGAAAAGCTTAAAGCCTTTCTTGAGGAGAATAAAAAAGGCATATTAAAAGATGCTAAAAAGGAAGCTCAAAATATCATTCTTAACGCTAACAAATTAGTTGAGAATACGATATCAGAGATACGCGAAAGCAAAGCGGATAAAGAAAAAACGCAAAAACTCCGGCAGAATTTGCAGCACGAACTGCAGAAAAATACTGTAAAAGAGACTCTGGTTAAACCTCTGGAAGATACCTCTGTATTAAAGGCCGGCGACTGGGTAAGGCTTGAAGATTCTGAGACGGTGGGTCAGGTTATGGATATCACGAAGGATAACGTAATTCTTGCCATGGGTGATTTGCGATCTGTAGTTAAGCGGAAACGGGTTCAAAAAATCGCAAATCGTGAGGTTCCAAAAGAAATCCGGCGATCGTATTCTTCGCAGGTAAGCGATGCCATTGCGCAATTTAATCCTGAAATCGATGTCAGGGGGCTGCGCGGGGAGGAAGCTTTATTTGAAATAGAAAAGTACCTGGATAGGGCATTAATGATGGGCTTCTCAACCCTGAAGATCATACATGGAAAAGGAGATGGCATACTGAGAAAGTTAATACGCGAATATTTGCGCAAATACTCGCAGGTGTCTCGTATCGAAGATGAACATGCCGACCGGGGAGGAGATGGGATTACGTATGTATACCTGTAGCGGATTCCTATTTACTGCTGTATTTATAAGAACAGTGATAAGCTTGTCATCGGTTTTTTTATTTCTGTAACTAGTTCCATACCCTTCCATTTGTGTCATGCATATCAGTAGTCTCTATGACACAATTTTTGTTTTTTGAAGGAATCATTAATACATCCTTACCCGAATTTTCTCTCGATCCGATTTTTATGTGTGCAAAGGTTTAAATGGATCGCCACATACGATTGTTAAAAAACTAAAAAAAATAATTTTTTCGGGTTACAATTTTTAAAAAAGAGTATTAATAGTAGGTTTATAATTGGTTAGTTGAGTATCTCCATTCTCCCCGTTTGGAGATATTCTTTTTTAAAAGCATTTTAATAATACCTGTTTCAACTATTCGGTTATCGGATCATTAATAATCAGGGCTAAATGGGATATGAAATTTCGAAAAAAATTAAGGATCTGCCTGTCAAATTCCCCCATTCGCTTTAAAAGGTCAGTTTTTTATTTTCTCCTTCCATATAGGGATTTCCGCTCAGGGTATTTTTTACCAGCGTTATTACCTGCGCAATCAATAAATCAGGAGTATCCCAATACTCAGCTTCCTGTGGCTCAATTTTTAAGAGGCAAAGATTTGGATCTTCTTTCCCGTAAGGAAACCAAAGTTTAAACCGGTCACTCCAAAGTTCTTCGATTTTAGACGTATCTTCGCTTATTTCTGCCTTTCCATTAACCGCTATATATAAATCATGCTGAGGATTGCTATAGTTTAAAACCACATTGGGATTAACCTGGATTTCCTGCAGTTTTCTTGAATCTTTTGAGATAAAGAGCCAGATAATTCCGTCATCTTTAAGTTCAAAGGTATACATTGGCCTGCTGTGTGATTTTCCTTCACTTGTAATTGTGGTAAGCATCGCGATTTTAATGTCGTTTAATTTTGCCGCCAGTTCCCGCGACTTTTTAATGTGTTCAATTTCCTGTAATTGCTCTTGAACAGTAGCACCGTGTAATGTTTCCATTTTGAATAGATTAGATATAAATTAAAACTCAAAACATCCATTTTGTTTACAGAAAGTGTAATTAATGAACAGGTTTTCAAACGGTACTTTACATATTTTATAAAATATATTTAAAGCCGAATCGTTTAGCCACTATATCCTTACATTCGTAATCACAGTTTTCATCATCTTTATTAATGCCTCGGGTAACACATTGTTCAGCTTTAATCTTTGTACTGATTACTTTAGGAATATTATTTTCCTACCGGAGCCATGCCCAGCCTCGATTTTCGGTAAATGGCATAGTTAAGGATGCTTTTAGCGGCGAAACGTTGATTGGTGCAAATGTAAAATTGCTCGAGATGCCGTCAGCAGGCGCTGCCAGTAACACTTATGGCTTTTATTCAATCAGCGCAGCTACAGGACAATATACTATCCAGATAAGTTATACAGGCTTCCAAACCCAGACCAGATCAATAGTATTAAATCAGAATTTAACAATCAACATTGATCTCAATCCTCTTAACCAGTTAAATGAGGTTATAATAAGCAGCAGACCAGCAAATGAACGTGTCACTGACCCGCAAATGGGGCTGGAGAAACTAAACATGGAGAGTATAAAGAATGTGCCAGTCTTATTCGGCGAAAAGGATATTCTTAAAACGATCCAATTATTGCCTGGAATTAAGTCGGCGGGCGAAGGGAACAGTGGTTTTTACGTAAGGGGAGGATCGTCAGATCAGAATTTAATTCTGTTAGATGAAGCCAATGTTTATAATGCATCTCATTTGTTAGGATTCTTTTCAACCTTTAACTCTGATGCGATAAAAGATGTTTCAGTTTATAAAGGGGGGATGCCATCACAATATGGGGGAAGACTGGCATCGGTACTCGATATCAGGATGAATGAAGGAAACCGTAATAAGTATACGGCAGAAGGCGGAATCGGCTTAATCGCCTCACGGCTTAAATTAGAGGGACCAGTAGAAAATGGTAAAGGTTCTTTTATGGTTAGCGGAAGACGCACCTATGCTGATTTGTTTTTAAAGTTATCTTCTGACAGCACTTTGAAAAGCAGTCAGTTATATTTTTATGACTTGAATGCGAAAGCTAACTATAAAATTAATTCCAAAAACACGATTTACCTGTCTGGTTATTTTGGTCAGGATGTTTTAGGCATAAAAGGAACCTTTAGTCTCGATTGGGGCAATACCACCGCCACCATGAGATGGAACCATCTTATTAACAGCAAAATATTTTCTAATACCACTCTGATTTATAGTGATTACAATTATGCAATAGAAAACTTTGATAACCGCAGTGATTTCAAAGTAACCTCAATTATAAAAGACTGGAATTTAAAACAAGATTATCAGTATTTCTCTGGTAATAATCATACGCTGAGATTTGGGTTAAACGCAAATCATCACCAGATCAGACCGGGGAATATTACATCCTCAGAGACATCGAGTGTAAACGATAAACAGATAGAGAAGAGAAAAGGGTTGGAGTTTGCCGCATATGTTTCGGATGAATGGAAAATAAATAAACTCAACCTTGTGTACGGACTTAGACTCAGTTCGTTTGTGCTGATCGGGCCGGGTACTTTTTTTACTTACGATAGAAATGGAATGGTTAGTAGTTCTGAGAGCTTTACTGGCGGAAAACCAGTAAAACAATATTTTGTACCAGAACCTCGTATATCCGCCAGTTACCAATTGGCTGAAAACAAGTCACTGAAAACATCTTATACCCGTAATTCGCAGTATCTGCATCTTTTATCAAATTCAACTTCTGCTTTACCCACCGATTTGTGGGTAATGAGCAGCAATAACATTAAGCCCCAGATTGCTGATCAGGTTGCATGGGGGTATTACCAAAATTTTGCTGAAAATAAATATGAGCTCTCTGCAGAAGTGTATTATAAAAAAATGCGTAACCAGATTGAGTATAAGAATGCTGCAAACCTTAGGGGAAATGAAAAGGTAGAGTCGGAATTAATATTTGGCGATGGCAGGGCCTACGGATTGGAATTTTTTTTTAAAAAGCGCCTGGGCGATTTTAACGGCTGGATCGGTTATACTCTTTCACGAACCGAACGAAAATTTGCTGAGATTTCTGACAACAACTATTTCCCGTCCAAACAAGACAGGACCCACGATTTATCTTTAGTTGGTATTTATAAGATTTCCAACCGCTGGACATTTTCCGGA
The DNA here is from genome assembly GCF_037622515.1 of Pedobacter superstes. Taxonomy (NCBI): domain Bacteria; kingdom Pseudomonadati; phylum Bacteroidota; class Sphingobacteriia; order Sphingobacteriales; family Sphingobacteriaceae; genus Pedobacter; species Pedobacter superstes. The sequence goes on along the minus strand of NZ_JBBJCN010000002.1, from coordinate 676,855 downwards.
ACTTTTGTTTATAATACCGGAAATGCTATAACATTTCCGAGCGGGAAGTATCAGGTTGATGAGAAAACAATGTTTTATTATACCGAAAGAAACGGATACAGAATGCCGGATTATCATCGTTTAGATGTGAATGCTACCCTTGACGGGAAGCCTGGGAAGAAATATCAGTCTAGCTGGACATTTGGTTTTTATAATGCCTATAACAGGCACAATGCTTATACAATAGATTTTCAGGATAATCCTGATGATCCATCAAAGACGCAGGCAGTTCAAACTGCTTTATTTGGAGTTATCCCATCAGTAACGTGGAACTTTAAGTTTTAAAATGATGAATAATAAATCCTACTTATTATTAATCCTGGTTTTCGCAGGAATGGCATTTGCATCCTGCGAGAAAGTTATTGATGCGAATCTTAAGAATGCGACTCCGGTAATTGTTATTGAGGGTATTGTTACTAATCGCATTGATTCACAAGTAGTAAAAATACACCGTTCTGTTCCTTTCGGTGAATCCAATGAGTTTCCGGGAGTTAGCGGTGCAATTGTTACTATTCTTGATAACAGCAGCGGCAGATTAGTTACAGTGAGAGAAAGGAGGCCTGGTTTTTATTCGGCCCGTAATTTTACCGGACGCTCTGGTGTAACATACAGTTTAAGGGTTGAGGTCGAAGGGAAGGTTTTTACTGCGATATCTACTATGCCGGATCAGGTCAATATAGATTCTTTGGGTATATCTGTGAGTACGTTTCTAGGTGAAGAGCAGCGAACCGTTCAACTACTATATACCGACCCCGTTAAAGGGAGAAATTATTACCGGTTTTTATTAACTATTAATGGAAAGCCTTCTAAAAATATTTTCGCTTTTGAGGATAACTTCAGCAATGGAAGAGTTGTGACCAGAGAGCTTTTCGACCTGGACTTAAACGCCAGGCCAGGTGATACAGCCGAACTGGAAATGCATTGTATAGATCCCGCCGTTTTCCGTTATTGGCAGGGGTTAGATCAAAATCAAAACAGGGGAGGGGCTTCTACAACTCCTGCAAATCCTGTCAGTAATATCAGTAATGGTGCACTGGGGTATTTTAGTGCTCATACCAAACAAATTGAAACTATAAAAATTCCTTAAAATGAATTTATAAGCTTAAAGCTCCCCCTATAAAGTATTGTAATTTTTAAAGCTCATGTCGTTTTTAACCGGAATGTACATAGTGTTTCCCGATTCAAACCTGTCATGTAAACTATATTTTCCTAAAGAATTTTCCTCAAAAGTTTTATAGACTTTAGCGAGACCTTTCGCTGTGTAAATAGCACAAAAAGTTTGATGGAATCCATTCTCTTCGTATACATAATATTCGTATGAAGGATTCTCGCGGTACGTTTTAATCAGGTCCAGAATAGTTTCCTGTTGCATATCAATTAAGTCACAAGCCATCAGAAGAATGTCCTTGTCCGGGAAATTTATATGAACACTTAAAAGACCCTCCAGTGGTCCGTCGAGCGGAAGTTCATCTACAATTAAAGGTGTTTCGGGAAAAATTTTCTGATAAGCATCTTTTTGCTTTTCATTAATAGAAATAACTACAGGAAGGCCTGACTCTTTTAATTTTTCTGAGATACAAAGGGCCCAGGGCTTGCCATCGAGCTCAATCTGTCCTTTATCTCTGCCCATGCGTGAGCTTTTGCCACCGCATAACACCACGCCAATTAAATTCTCCATAAGTTTATTTCCTATCAGAATGTCCTAAACTCTTTTCCGGGTTTACTATATCTCTGACCTTTTGCTTTAGTTCTTTGATTTCAGGAAAGCCTCCGGCACTTACACGATCAAAAATCAATGTGTTTTCAATGCTGATTTTAAAAGTTCCGGCAGTTTCACTTGGCTGAAGCAGAACGCCTTTAACATCATCAGAAAATGTGGATAACAGTTCTTGTGCGAAGTAAGCTGAGCGAAGCATCCATCCGCATTTGGGGCAGTATTCTATAGTAATAAGGGGCTTCATTATTGATTCTCGGATTCGTAAATGTGTTTGGTCGGATTACCGGTTATTTCATGGCAATTGCAATTTCCACCCCATAATTTGGTTCCATCAGTAAAATATTCGCATTTCCATATCGGCACTTCATGCTTTATCCGATCAATAATATGACGGTTTGCTTCATAAGCCTCCCGGCGATGTGGAGTTGCCGTTATTACAACCACAGCAGCCTCACTTACTCCAACCTTACCAATTCTGTGTTGTGCTACCGCGATGTTTAATTTCCATCTTTCCTTGGCTTCTTCGAGTATCTCTGAAATAAGTTTAGAAGCGATAGTTTCCTGGGCTTCATATTCCAGATAGGAAACGTTTTTGCTTAGATTATTGTCTCTGACGTCACCACTAAACAAAACAACGGCACCAGCCTGTGGATGATGTGATGCGGCAAGTAATCCGGCTAAGTCAATGGGTTCAGAAGTTATATACTTAACCTCCACTGCTGGGGGGCATAATACTGATGCTGTCATTTTCATTCAGTCTAAAGTCATTGTCAACAAATTCCTCATCTACTGCAAACCTGCTGATGTTTAACACACCCGCAGCTTCAGGATTCTTATCAATTAGAAAACTTTTTAAATCATTTATATCATTGAATGATTGCTGAAGAGTAAACTCCTTTTCAAAATATTCTTTCAATATTGCGTAAACTTCAATTTTCATGTTAAAATAGATTTGAATTGTGAGACATCTCATTTAGAGCCTGCACATTCCATCATTTGCAGAATCAACCTCCGATATGCATCATACTCAGTTCACTTCCGGCAAACCTCAGAGACTGTTTTTGTTTCAAGGCTTGTTCCAAACGAAGAACCAATTCATTGTTATCAATATTTTTAATTGAGATAGGATGATTACTGCTTAAACATCCATAAATATTCCCGTAAGAATCTAATCTTAAACGGTTGCAATCGCTGCAAAAAGGCTCGCTTTCATTAGCTACAATACCAAATGTGTGTCCTTCATCAGTTTGCCAGTAATTTGCTGTTGATGAGTGCTGCCTGGATAATCGTTTAAAGTTATAATGCTGATTTATGGTATCGAGTATCTCTTCCTGAGAAAAAAAGTGCTGGTCGGAACTACCATATAAATGCCCCATTGCCATTATCTCTAAAAATCGGATAGTGATGCCTTTATCGGCAGCAAAGTTGAGTAAAGGGATGATTTGAGATTCGTTCAATCCCTTCATTATCACACTGTTAATCTTAACTTTAATTCCGGCTTTTATTGCTGAATCGATACCATTAAATGTTCTGTTAATACCACTACGGCGACTCATTTTGTAAAAAACATCTTCATCAAAAGCATCTAAAGAAACATTTAACTCAGTGATACCGGCATCTTTAAGTCTTCTCGCCATGTTTTCCAGCAATAAACCATTTGTGGTGATTTTCAAATCGTCTATGCCTGAATTCTTCACTGATTTTACAAGTTCAGGAAGCTCTTTATACAATAGAGGTTCACCACCCGTAAAGCGGATAGTATCTAAGTTAAGAACCTCATGTAATTGCTTAATTAAATGACCTAATTCAGCAGGTGAAAGCGACTTTTCTTTAGAAGATTTATAGTTTTCTTTTTGTTCATCATTACCAAACGTACAATACACACAGCCCAGATTGCAGGTATTAATCAGGCTTACCCGAAGTGTTTTGAATGTTCGTCCGTATGAATCTATAATCTCAGCCATCACATAAAAAATATTAGCTTGCAGGAAGCTATCGCCAACACGGCGCTTAATAAATATTTAACAGTATTTACTGCAAAATGCCTGCTACCAAAATAAGACCCTGCTATTCCTCCTGCCAGTGCAGAAGAAAACCAAATTAACGATTCTTGTCCAATTTGGATTTCGGATGAATGGCCCAATAAGCCGGATACAGAATTCAATACTATAAAAAGAGCAGACGCTGCCGCTGCTTCTTTAGAATTTCCCCATGCCATAATGATAAGTAAAGGACTAAGAAAAATTCCTCCTCCTATGCTTAACATCCCTGCAAGTAAACCCATGATTAATCCAAAAACTAAGGCCAGGGGTATAGATATTTCTTTTTGTGTGTCTTTTTCACCGGGGATTAAGCCAAGTAAGCGTATTACCGGAATAATTAACGCTATACCTAATATTAAATTATATATATCGCCTTCAATAGTCATCTTTGATCCAATGAATGCCATTGGTAATGAGGTGATTAAGAATGGCCAGCAAAGTTTCCATTTGAAAAAGCCTGCCCTCGTAAACTGGATGAAACCTATACCGGCAACAAGGATATTTAAAATTAAAATAATAGGTTTATAGCTAACTACAGGGATTGCAAAAATTGATAAAACAGCCAGGTACCCGCTTGCTCCGCCATGACCTACCGAGGCGTACAGAAAACCTACAATAAAGAGGGACATAGCAAGGAGTATATTAATATCCATTCTTACAAACTTAGATAAATTCTATTAATGGTTTTTCGGGTTTATGTAAAAGGATTATATCAAATAATCGATGAAAGGCTTATGAATTCCTAATTTGTATTCAGATTGATGTTAATGAGATTTTTAGATTTAAACTTAAATTTTAAGATTGCCGCATACAAAGTTCCAAGAACCTGCCAGTATTGAGCCTGATTGTTTATAAGCTTAAATAGAATCAACTAAAGAATTCTTGTCCACTTCTATAAAATCCGATTTAGGGGCCTCACACATCTGGCAGCAATAATTTTCATCCAGTTTCTTAAAAGGAGTTCCCGCGGGGATATTATTTAAACTGTCTCCATAGAACGGATCATATACGGTTTGACAGTGTGTGCATTGATAAACGAGTACAGGAGCCTCTTCAGTTTTAATATCCTCATTCTTGTCCCAGTTTACAGCAGATAAACTGTTGCCGTTTGTCTGCAATTCATAAAAATAGTCACAAAGTTCTACTAATGTCGAGGGTAAGTTGTCGAGAGGCACTTCCTCTTTGTATGTTACAAAGTCTTTAGAATTAGGGTTAAAGTCACGGGTATGGAGGATATCAAAAATTTCCTCCTGATCTTCAAGTCTCTTTCTGATTATTACAGAACCAAACAAACCTGTTTTGGGATTAACTTTAATCGCAAAGCAGAGCTTAAACGTTCTTACGTCATTAATATCAAACTGTCGTACTAAATGATTTTTTAGTTTTAAGGCATAATCGCAGTTGTCTTCAATTTGCCAGTTGAGTTCATTGGAAGCGTGGCGTACGTTAATGCGGTGCTTAGCTAAAATCCAGTTCCAGCGTTTCCTTTCTTCTGCCGAAATGCCTTTAATAATAATTGATTTCCAGGGAGTAGTATTAATCTGGCCTATTCTGGATTGCAAACAGACTGCACAAACGTCTTTCAGGAAAGCAACAGAATATTCTTCGTTCCTCTTATATATACCTAACCAGTACTTGTCGTCATATTTGTTAAATCCCTCATAATAGGGAAGTTGAAAATCGGGGAGGATTAGTTGCTCCTCTGGATTTCGGGTCACCTTTTTATCTGAAGAGATCTCAAGGAAAAGCAGATTTCCATCTATGGCGGGCTGGTCGTAAAAATGACTTTTATTTCCCAGTATAACTTTTTCTATATCAAGGCTTAAAGCAGAAATGTCTTCCGTGTAAATTAAAGTTGGCCAGATATAAAAGATGTTGGTTTTCGGAAATCGGATATGAAGATGCCAGTAATTGCTGGTGTCAGAAGCAATGAAATTCAGGTTTCCTGTAAAGAAAGGAATGAATGTCTGATTGTTATCTGCCAGGTTGATCTTCAACTTTGGCTTCGTATCAAACAGGTCCATAATATCCTTATATACACCTTCTCTGAGCCAGTTTGAAGTACTGAAAATATCCTCTGAAACGTAGGAGCTTACAATGTTCGGATAGATATCTGTTCCAATTTCAAAATCAATATCTGCGATAGAAAATTCATGTTCTAAATCTTCCAGTTGCTCTTGCGCTACAGACAAAAACAGCTGCTGACGGTTACCCAGACTTACTTTTTCTATACCGGCCTTTTCGGCAGCATTTAAGATATCAAGTAAATCTCCTGCCGCAACTATTCCTCCGCGTAGATTTACTTTAATAAGATGTTTGCTATCAGTTTGTTCGCTCATATTAATAAGTTTGCAACAACTTGTTCATTTAAGGTTTCTTCCAAAATTCGCTTTACTTCCGGTTTGCAAGAACCACAACCAGTTCCGGCTCCTGTAGCAGAGCATAAATCTTTGAAAGAACTACATCCTTCATTAATTTTCCCTTTAATATTATCGGCACCTACATTATTGCAACTGCAAACCAGTTTGCCTAAAACCGGTTCGGCTTTTTTACCGCTTCTAAGCAGATGCAGGCGTTTTTCACTCAATTCTATTTTACCATCTATCAGTTCTCTAAACTCCTGGAACTCTGATTTATCTCCAATTAGAATAGCGCCTACTAAACGGTCTTCACGAACGATACATTTTTTATAATATCTTTTAGCTTTATCTATGAAAACAATTTCTTCATAGCTTTTATCATTTTCAGGGTATTCAGCCTCGCCAATACTGCATAAATCAAAGCCCTGAATTTTAATAATATTCATGAACAGACTGCCTTTATAATAACTGGCGATATCACCGTTGAGATAATGAGCTACAATTTCTGCCTGCTTTTCGGCTGCAGCGGTTATGCCGTATAAAACCCCGTCAAATTCGGCTATTTCTCCAATAGCGAAGATAGAAGGGTCGTTGGTTAATAAACGTTCATTTACAACAACACCACGTTTACAGTCCAGCCCGATTTCTCTGGCCAATTCTATATTCGGAACTGTACCGATAGCTAAAATCATAGCATCGCAATCAATTTTTCTACCACTGGCTAAACCTATACCGGTAAGTTTCGATCTTCCATAGAATAACTGAACTTCATCATTATAATAGATGTCGCAACCCTGATCAACCATTTCTTCATGCAGAAGCTGGCTTCCCAAAGGATCCAGCTGCCGGTTCAGAAAACGGGAGATTCGTTGTACAATGGTAATTTTAATGCCTATTTCACGCAAGGACGCCGCCATTTCAAGTCCCAGTAAGCCGCCACCTACAATCACTACATGACCGTTTTTAGGTACGTGTCTTTTGAAATTGTCGGCATCTAAACGACTTCTCATTGTAAATATTCCCGGAAGGGAAGGGACATTTCTCGGGACAGCCGCACGGCTGCCGGTTGCCATAATTAAAACATCATATGGGGTTTTAAGACCGCGTGAATCTGTAACGTATTTTTCCTCGCGGTTAACTTTTACAACGCTTATTCCTCTTAATAATCGAATATTATATTCAGGCTCTTCCGAGTCCTTCATTTTAACCAGCTGGTCCCATTTCTGCTCACCACTGATATAATCGGGAAGCATAACTCTGTTATAAAATGGGAAATCTTCTTTGCTGAAGATTGTAATTTCGTCTTCCTGGTTAATTTCCCGGTACGATTTAACAAATCCGAAAGAGCCCGCACCTGCGCCTATAACAACAATACGCTGAGCAGGCTTTTTATATTTTTCAATGCTAACTGCACAGAATTTAAAGTCAGGTTCCTTGGATATGGGATCAATAAGATCACTTGTAAGGTTATTTGCCCGATTTAAATCGTTACCCAGTATTTTACCCCAGTGCATAGGAAGAAAAACTACGCCTTTTTTAATTGCAGACGTAAGTTTTGCCTTCAACCGTACTTCACCACGGCGTGATTTTACAATTACTATATTATCTTCCTGGATATTCAGAGAGGCTGCATCATCAGGATGTATTTCTAAAAATGCCTGCGGAATATGTTTGTTAAGCTTATTTACTTTTCCCGTTTTACTCATTGTATGCCACTGATCTCTGATTCGACCTGTAGTAAGAATAAACGGAAAATCTTCATTTGGCATTTCACTCAATAAGACATCTGCCGGAGAGTGAATTTTGGCCTTAGTGCTTTCTGTATAAAACTTTTTATTTGTGAATAAGCGTGCTGTTCCGCTGCCAGTTTTTTTATTAAAAGGCCATTGAACAGTTTTATTCTTTTTTATAAAATCATAATCCAGTCCGCTGATATTAACGTTCGTTTTTGCGGTAAGTCTGGTATGTTCCAGGTAAATCTCTTCCGGCGATGTATAATCAAATCCGCTAAAACCCATTTTTTGCGCAAAGCGACAAATAATTTCCGAATCAGGAAGTGCTTCACCGGGAGCTGGGATTATTTTACTTATATGACTTATCCGCCTTTCAGAATTTGTCATAGTTCCTTCTTTCTCTGTCCATGTTGCAGCAGGAAGAACTACATCCGCATACTTTAAGGTTTCTGCCTTATGGGTAATTTCTTGAACAACAACGAATTTTGCTTTTTTAAGGCCTTCTTCTACATGCCGGGAGTTAGGTAAACTGGTAAGTGGATTTGTACAGATTATCCAGATTGCTTTTAAACGACCATCATTTAAAGCATCAAACATTTCTGTTGCTGTTAATCCAGGTTTAGGAGAAATGGTTGTTCCTTTCCAGAATTTTTGAACTTCTTCACGATGCAGAGGATTATTCAGATCCCGGTGCGCGGGAAGTAAGTTTGATAAGCCACCAACTTCGCGTCCGCCCATAGCGTTCGGTTGTCCTGTTAAAGAAAAGGGACCTGAGCCAGGCTTGCCAATGTGACCGGTAATGAGATTAAGGTTGATTAAACTGAGATTTTTATTTACGCCAATGGAACTTTGGTTTAATCCCATGGTCCACATTGTTAAAAATCCTTTTGCATTTCCGATGTATTGTGCCGCCAGCCGAATATCTGCTTCAGGAACACCACAAATAACCGAGGCTTCTGCTAAACTTTTTTCAAATACCAGTTCGCGATAGCGCTCGAATCCTTCTGTATGATTTTTAACAAAATCTAAATCGATATCACCGTTTTCGATAAGAGCACGACCAATAGCGTAATTTAAAGTAATATCCGTTCCCGGATTAAGCTGAAGGTGTAAATCAGCGATCGAACAGGAATCAGTTACACGAGGATCAACAACTATAATTTTAACATTTGGATTCTCAGCTTTATGAGCTTCTACCCGTCTCCAGATAATGGGATGGCACCATGCAGGATTAGCTCCGGTTACATAAAAGCAATCGGCCAGTTCAATGTCATCATAACATATAGGAACGCTGTCTTCACCAAGAGTCATCTTATAACCAACAACTGCACTGCTCATGCAAAGCCGGGAATTGGTATCGATGTTATTGCTTCCGATAAATCCTTTTATCAGCTTATTTATAACATAATACTCCTCGGTCAGGCACTGCCCGGAAGCGTAAAAAGCCACAGAATCGGGGCCATATTTTTCAATAAAGGTTTTAAAAACTGCTGCAGCTTTTTCTAAGGCATTATCCCAGCTAACACGTTGTAAAGGCATGCTTTTGTTTAGCCGCATTTGAGGGAATAGCAATCGGTCTGTTTTGTCATTAACGGTATAATGCAGGTTCAACCCTTTACTACACAACATTCCTTTATTAACCGGGTGATCCATATCCCCGGTTAAAGTAATTACATCGCTTTTGTCTTTATTGACTACAATTCCGCAACCAACACCACAATAGCAGCAGGTGGTGTTAAATGATTGATTATGTATTTTATGACTCAAAATTTCTCCTCTTTAAAAAAATGCCGCATTCCCACCTAAAGGTTAAGCTTGAACCCCAACCGGCTGTAATTCTAACTTATTAACATCGATTGCAGCTTCATCAGTTTCTTTTGAAATATTAAAAGGTATAAAGGTTACCAGTAAACCAATAACTGCTACCGTTATTCCTATATATAGAAAAGCGTCTACATAGGTAAGTGATTTGGCTTTAAAAAGAAAGCCGGCTAACATGGCCCCTAAGTTTCCGCCTGCTCCAACTATACCGCTAACAGAGCCAATAGCTTTTTTATTTACAAATGGTACAATAGAATAAGTAGTTCCATTCGCCATTTTTAAGAATAATGCAAAAATCAGCATGGAAACAATTGCCATCGTCAAGCTTCCTGATTTTGCGAATAATACAATTCCTAAACCCTGAAGGAGCAAAAATACACCTAATAATATTCCTTTTCCCCTCAAACCGTAGATATTTCCTACTTTATCACTCACAATTCCTCCTAAAGCACGGGCAAACAGGTTCATTAATCCAAAAATTGCAGCTAAAGCTCCGGCCATAACCATTGTTGTATTAAAATTGTCAACAAAAAAGATAGCTGCGACGTTATCAACCGTAATTTCGATCCCAAAACAGCAAGCATACGCTAATGCAAGAATCCATGTACGATAATCTTTCATTGCGGCAACAAAAGTGCCCTTGGTTTTAACTTTTGCGGTACGTTGAATTTCACTGTAATTTCCCTTTGGAGTATCTTTTGTGTATTTGAAGTAAATCACTGCCATAACCAGAAGAATAATGCCTGGTACAACCATTGCATAGCGCCATGAATCGGCTTCGCTCGAGTAACCTAATGTTACAAAAACGCCTGCGACTAATGGCATAACAAGATTAGTAACACCGCCCCCAAGGTTTCCCCAGCCGCCAGCAACAGCATTTGCTGTACCGACAATATTGGGAGCAAACATCATAGAGGTATGAAACTGAGTAATTACAAATGAGGCCCCGATAATGCCTATTACAAAACGAAATAGTAAAAAGCTTTCATAGCTGTCTGCCAGACCTATAAACATAACCGGAATTGCGCCTACGGCAAGTAAAATAGTGTACGACAGGCGAGGGCCTAAGGTGTCACATAACCGGCCGATAAGAAGGCGGGCAAATATGGTTGCAGATACCGATGCTATAATTATATTTCCGATTTGCTCTTTGCTTAAACCGAGTTGTTCTCTTATTAGAGGCATAAGAGGAGCGATACCGAACCAACCAAAGAAGCAAAAGAAGAAGGTTATCCACGTGATGTGGAAGGTTTTCATCTGTATTCCTTTAGAAGTAAAAATATTTAATTTATCAAGCGGTTTATTCATTGTTTTAGTGTTTGTTGTTTATGTTTTATTGTTTGTTCTTTTAACGTTTTGGCTGTCATCTTAATAGAGACGAGAAACTAAATTTAATTTCTTCCCGTCTCGCAACGGCAGCCTATATCAGGCTATATCATTAATGTCAAATTTGTCAATTAGTAAACTCAACAATCTATCATGAGTATCCATGTAGCCTGTTTCATGTACTATAGATTTTTTATTTCTTGGTCTGTCAAGAGGGATTTCTACAATCTCTTTAATTGTAGCAGCTGGACCATTATTCATCACCACTACACGGTCTGACAAGAAAATAGCCTCTTCAATATCATGGGTAACCATAACAATCGTTTTATTTCTGTTATCCAGATTCCATAATTTCAGAAGCTCAATATGCATGGAGCTTTTTGTAAGTGCATCTAAAGCACCAAAGGGTTCATCCAGTAATAAAATGCTTGGATTTATTGCAAAGGCTCTGGCAATGGCAACACGTTGTTTCATTCCGCCGGACAGATGACCAGGTAATTTATGTCTGTGTTCCCATAAATTCACCATATGAAGGTTTTTTTCAACCAGTTCCTTTTTTTCGCTGGCGGATAAGTTTTTAATAGCTGAGTCTACCGCTACATAGATGTTTTGAAAAACCGTCAGCCATGGCAATAGTGAATAATTTTGAAATACAATTCCTCTGTCAGGTCCCGGGCCTTTTACCAGGTTTCCGTTCGCATACACTTCACCCTGTGTTGGCTTAACCATTCCGGAAATAGTATTCATTAAGGTCGATTTACCACATCCTGAGTGGCCAATTAAGGTTACAATTTCTCCCTTTTTTACATTAAGGCTGATGTTATCAATGGCAGTGTAGATTCCCTTCTTGGATTTGAAAGAAACTGTAACATTATCAATTTTTATCGCATCAGCCCTTAAATCTGTCTCACCTGATTTAATAACCGCTGCTTCTGTTTCTGTAAGTATCATAACAATTCGTTTTTAGTATTTATTGACAGATTATTTATTCTCCCAGGTTAAAGCGTGTTGAGCAGCACTGAATATTTTATCCAGTATTAAACCTACCGTACCTATAATAAGGATGGCAATAAGAATTTTCTCAAGAGATAATCCGTTCCAGCTGTCCCAAACAAAAAATCCAATTCCAACTCCGCCGGAAAGCATTTCTCCAGCTACAATTACTAACCAGGCCACACCGATTGATAATCTTAATCCAGTGATGATATGAGGCAATGCGAAAGGAAGCATAATTTTAGTGACATATTTCCATTTAGAAAAACCAAAGGCTTTGCCTACATTTTTATGATCTGCCGGTATACTGGAAACTCCAAAGGAAGTGTTAATAAGTGTTGGCCAAAGAGATGTAATGGCTATAATAAATACAGTTGCACCTTCAGCTGCCTGAAAAGCAAGTAATCCTAAAGGAAACCACGCGAGTGGTGACACAGGACGAAGGATTTGAACCAGAGGATTAAACAAACGCATCATGATTAGGGAAGATCCCATCATCAGGCCCATAGGGATTGCTATAAGACTTCCAATTCCAAATCCAAGGAATACACGGTAAATAGAACTGAAAAGTTGATTTCCAATACCTTTATCATTTGGCCCACGGTCATAAAAAGGTTCAGCAATAAGTTCTTTAAACACTGCCCAGGTTGGTATCGGGCCTGGTATTTCATGTTCGGTAACTATGGCGACAAGCTCCCATATAAGTCCTAAAATCAACAAACTTCCGAAAAATGAAAGAATTGTGTATAGTGTGTCAAGTGTAAGTATCTTCTTCATCTTATCTGTTATTAAATCCCGGCATTACGCCGGGATATTTTTTAAATTATCTCTTCGTCGTTTTTAAGTATGTACTTATGTTTTTAGGATCAAATACTACATCGTAATTGGTCTTTATAGAATGCATGTCCGCCTGCACCGGTACATTCATTTCTTTTGCCACCTCAGCGAACAAATCATCAAGGATAAGTTTGTCAGCAATTGCTGCATAATTCGGCTCAGATTTTAAATAACCAAATCGTACAAATTGAGCAAGAAACCAATAGGCGTAAACTTTTTTAGGAGTGGTAACAATTCCGTTTTTGTAAAAAGTCATGTAATTGCCTTTGTATTTCTGAATACCCAAGTCACAGCCTAAATCACTGCTGCCTTGTAATCTGGCTTCGATTATGGCTAAAGGTGCATTTACGTAATACGGTTTAGTTAACCAGCTTGCCGCTTTTTTACGGTTACCCAGATTGTCTAGCCATTTTTGAGCTTCAATGATAGCTTTCATTACTTTTTTAAGATCGTCTCTTTGGCTTGCAGCAAATTTTGAATTCACTACGAGGGCTTTTTCCGGATGATCGCTCCATAAATCCTGACTTGCAATATGTGTGAAACCTACATTTTGAGCTGCCGCAACCCCACCCCATGGCTCGCCAACACAAAAGCCCTCCATGTTATCAACACGCATATTCGCGACCATTTGCGGTGGAGGAATAGTAATGATACCTACAGATTTTGCATTGATGCCAGCTGCAGCTAACCAATAGCGTAACCAGATGTCATGAGTTCCACCGGGGAAAGTCATGGCAAAAGTCACTTCTTTACGACCCTGTACTTTTTTTGTAGCAGCGGCGGCCTTATTTACTTCTTTATATCCAGTTAGTCCACAGAATTCCTTAGAAAGAGTAATTGCCTGGCCGTTGTTGTTCAACATCATTGCAATTTTCATTTCGGATCCGGCTTTACCGCCAATACCTGTATATACAGAAAGTGGCATAGAGAACAGGCAATGAGCGCCGTCAAGCTCGCCTAAAAGTATTTTGTCGCGAACATTTGCCCATGATGACTCTTTAGAAAGTTCAACATCTACACCATATTTAGCAAATAGTCCTAACTCTTTTGCCGCTACCAAGGGTGCGCAATCAGTTAGTGGAATAAAGCCTAGTTTTATTTTTTTTGCCGCAGCATTAAATCCCGTGGTAGAAACAATCAGCCCTGTTAATGCGATCAGCATTACAGATCTTTTATATATTGTATTGAATTTTTTCATCTCTATAATTCTAGTTTTTTTGAGTTTGATTATTGTTTGATAGCTACTGGTTTGGTGAAAAAGAAATCAGGACGAATATTCAATGAGATAAAGCCCCATTTCGCCTGTTTGTCTAGATTTGTCGCGGTCTGGCCCTTTGCAGCTTTCATTGCATCTCTTGCTGCAAACATCATCGAGTAACCAAGTTCAACAGAAGTAAATTTGTTTAGAGTGTAATTGGCTACCAGATCAATTTCATCTCCTAAATCTTTCTGAGGAGTAGCAGCCATTTTGTTTGCAACTGCGAAATGATGATAGTCGGCAGTGATGAAAAATTCATTGGCTGTGAATTTAGATTTCATGTAATAATTCAATAAGCCTGCGGCTGGTGAATTAGTACCTGCATAGAAGTAATCCATATATCCCCAGAATTTGTGAGGCGTGCCATATAAAGGGTCAAATCTTTTGCTTTCGGAAGTCGGAGTAGTCGTTTTATTACCAGATAATAAGTCAATACCCGGGCCTACGGTAAATTTTCCTTTGCTATATGTTGCAGCAACAGTATAATGATAAGCATTCAGCGCTTTTCCATCTCTGTCTTCGCCTAATTGCTGGTAGTAAGCGCCTTGAACAGCGATCTTTCCGAAACCGGAAGCATTTCCGAATGTAGGACTGATCATTGCTCCAACCGTGTAACGGTCGTTTGTTTCTTTCAGATTAAACATTCTTCCATAAACCAATCCTTCTCCCGCAGCAACAGAACCGACAGTGTATCGTGCAAAGGCATCTTTAAATCCAAGAATCGATATTTTTGTCTGATTGATTTTTTTAGAGATATATAAACTCTGAAAGTTTTTATAATCCTGGTTTGCAGCATTTGTGCTCGGAGGATTAGAAAAGGTCGGGTTTCCTGCTGCGGAACTGTTTCCGTTTGCAGCAATTAATGGAACCATTCCGGCAGGAGTAGGCACAAGTTCGCCGACATCATTTTTAATAAATTGTGGAATGTTTCCAGGGATATAAGTTGTTCCTGTTAACCCGAAATTGTCTGAGTTTTGATTATAAGCAAAGCCAAGATCAACTTGCCATCCATGATGAACGGTTTTTAATAGCGCCATGTCAAAGCGACGTCCTTGTTGCAACCAATCCAGGTTTCCAATAAGACGGGCATCATCATAAACCAGTTCCTGACGACCAATTTTAAAGGAAAGATTATCTAATAACTTGAAGCCTATAGTTGTATCTGCTTTATTTGCCAATACAACTTCGCCCCAACCTTCATGAAGCATTAGTCTGTTTCCATCTGCATTAGAAATAGTGGATGCATCCTGACCCCAAACACGTATATCCTGTACTGTAGCGCCAAACGTCAACCTATCCCATTTGTAGCCAAATGCTAATCTTGTGCGTTGAGAAATAAAGGATGCAGGCACTGATCCTTTAGGAACTAAATTTCCGACACCATCTCTTACTTCAGCTCTTGGACGTAGCTGACCTGTAAGGGAAATTTGAGCAAATGATTGCATAACACCTCCGTAAATCAATGCTGACGTCAGGAGAAAGGCCCTGGTGGATTTTTTTGTGATAAGATTTCTGTACATTTGTTTAAGTTTTAGTTTGTGAAAAGCAATTAGAACTATATCCCCGCTGGAGCTTCGACCTCCCCAGTGGGGTTTCTTTTTATATTTGATTCTGTTTGTTCATTGTGTAATCCTGTTTAAGTTTAGTTGAAGTAATACTATATACTGAAACTACAAAAGGGGTGATATAGGTTAATCCTATCTTCATAATTGAAACCTCAGGAAGTTGGTTGGTGAAAAATAAATTTCCCTGATTAATTAGATTTAAAAAGCTTCCAACTATAGCGCTTATAATGAAGCCTTTCTTAATAGTTGAGTTTTGGAAAGTGATTTTTGCTATTCTTTTTAAATTTTTCATTTTTTCCTTCCTTTTACACCATAAATTTATCTTATTTAAGATAAAAACAGAAAAAAAAATACGAATCAGGTGAATTTATATGATTTGAGTAATATAAAAGGGAAATATTTTGTAAAATATTAATTTTAAAGAGTTGATTATATCAAATTTTGAGTATTTCACAATTCAAGTAGGTGTGTAAATGTGATATTTCGCGGAAAAAGGTCCTGTAAATTTCAATTTTCGCATAAAAAAATCCTGTTTTTGTAATTTTCGTCAAAAAAAATGGCATTTTGTGTAATGTCGACGGTGTAAATCACGTATATTGTATCACTTTTTGTTGTATACGGTTTTTGGATATCAGTATAGGTTTAAAGCATATGTCTTCTTTTGGATATAGATTTTGGGTAGGGATTAAATAATAGTATTATAGAATGAAAAAAAGCAAAGTTGATTGCGATTTAAATAGCTGTTTTATGTGCAGAACCTGTTTGAAAGAATGGTTACCTGCTCTAGGTCAGAACAGAACTAATTATCAGTTTAAAAAAGGAGAGGTGATTTTTAGAGAAGGTGATCCTGTAAAGGGAGTTTATTTTGTTTATCAGGGAAATCTAAAAGTTCATAAGAAGTGGGGTAATGATAAAGAGCTAATTATTCGCTTTGCGAAGAAAGGAGCGATTTTTGGTCACAGGGGTTTAGGTAGTAATTTAGTATACCCGGTTTCGGCTACAGCGCTTGAGTCTTGTATCGTTTGTTTTATTGAAATTGAGTTTTTTAATGCCACATTAAAAGTAAATAATGAATTTGCATATTCTTTAATGATGTTTTTTGCAGATGAACTTCAAGAATCTGAACGGAAAATGCGAAATCTTGCGCATATGCCTGTCAAGGGAAGGGTAGCGCAGGCTCTGATTTCATTGAAAGAGAAATTTGGTTTAAATGAACGTGGGTTTATAGATATTGAATTAACCCGGCAGGATCTTGCCTCCTATGCAGGCGCAACCTATGAAACAGTTTTCAGAATAATTAATGATTTGGTAAATGACAATATGATAAAATTGTCAGGCAAGAGCATTGAAATTATTGATGAAGTAAGACTAGGTAGCTTAACGCAGCAAATGTCTGTTCTCCCTATAGAAAATGTGGTTTTGTAGAATATAATTGAAGGTTGAGATATATCATAGCAGGAAACTACAATTTAAAGTATTGAATTTCTTGCCCTTCAATTAACAGATCGATGTCTGAAGGATGAATTCCAAGAGCATCTGCATCGAGGCCCAGCCTAATATCTCCGGAGCCATTTAACTTGGTTGCCTCTACTTTTGTACCGGAATTGCAAAATTTAACCGGAAAAAACTCATCTAGGTTAGTTTTTTTGTCTTTTTTTCCATGAAAAAAGCTTTTTAGAGGAATTTGTGAAGGTAATCCTGCTGATTTTCTTAAAAAAGTCTCTATGAAGAGTTTAAAAGTCACAAACGAAGAAAATGGGTTTCCCGGTAAAGCAAATACGATAGGGCCTTCTGGCATTTTTCCGCACCAGAATGGCTTGCCGGGTTTGATGGCTACTTTGTGAAAGAGTTTTTTTACACCAAGGCTCTCTAAAACTTCAGGAACAAAGTCGGCGTCTCCCGCTGATACACCGCCACTTAATATCAGGATATCTAAATGCAACGCTTTTTCTATACTGTCTTTCAGCTCCGTTTTGCTGTCGGCTAAATGTTTATATATAAGAGGTTTGATTTGCCATCCTTTTAATAAAGATTTTAACATGTAAAAATTGCTGTTCCTTATTTCTACATCCGAAACCTCTTCATTTAGGTTCTTTACTTCGTTACCCGTTGTAAATAATGCAACTTTAGGGAGTGCCTCAACAGGGACTTTCGATTTACCAATGGTTGCCAGGGTGCCGATTACCGCCGGGGTGCACAGGCTATTCGCAGCAATCGCTAATTCGGCCTTTTTTAAATCTTCGCCTTTTCTGGCAATGTTTTTAAATTCTTTTAATGAGTCGATATTGAATGAGACCTTATTGCCCGATTCGACGGAATCTTCTCTTCGAATAACAGTATTTGCAGGGTAAGGAACAGCAGCACCTGTCATTATCTTGAAAGCAGATGCCTGATTTAATTCTCCTTCGGGGATATTTCCGGCGTATATTACTTCTTGTATTTCGAAAAGTCTGGTTCCCTTTATCCAGTCTTCGTGCCGTATTGCATAGCCATCCATAGCAGAACGATTGAATGGGGGATAGTCCCTGTCGGCAAACATATCTTCAGCCAAAACCCGTCCATCTGCCTCAGTAAGATCTATTACCTCGATTCCGAAAGATTTTGCCTGCGATGCAATTATGTTTTGCGCTTCCTGATAAGTAATCATTGTATATAGGGATGAATGTTAATTGCCTTTACCAGGGTTTCCTAGTGCCCGCCGCCCTTCATCATTTTGCGTGCATGAAAAACAGCTGGTATAATAGCTTCCATTGATTCCCTTGCGCCATCGCTGCTTCCCGGCAAAGTGACTATTAATGTTTGGGCAATGGAGCCTGCAACGCCCCGGCTCATCATTGCCAGAGGAGTGCGCATTTGACCATATGAACGTATGGCTTCCATAATTCCTTCGGCATCCCGTTCCAGAATGTCTTTAACAGCAGAAACTGTATTATCCCGCGGGCCCAATCCTGTGCCTCCGGTAGTAAAAATAAAATGAATGTCTTCAGCAACCCATTTCTTTATCTGCTCCTGAATTTGAGTTTTTTCATCCGGAACGATGGCGTAGTGAATTACAGATGCGTTTACATTTTCCAGCATCTCGCAAATTACTTTACCGCTGTTATCTTCCCGTTTACCCTGTGCCGTTGAGTCAGAACAAACTAAAACAGCGCAGGATGGTGAAGTTGAAAAGAACTTCTTTCTGTCACTTTTTCCGCCTTTTTTTTCTAAAAGTTTAATATTGCCGATCTCCAGCTGTGTATCAACCGGTTTTAGCATGTCATAGATTTCCAGGGCGGCCACAGAAACGGCTGTAAGCATTTCCATTTCAATGCCGGTTCGCCCGATTGACTTCGCATTTCCCAGAATTACAATTCCAGTTCTTGATAAAATACTTTCGCCGAAAAGTTCCGCATGCTTTTTATTGTCAATAAATTCAAAACTCATATCCATTCCGTCTATAGTAACAGGATGGCAATGAGGAAGAAGCTGTGGAGTAAGTTTAGCACCTATAAAACCCGCTGCGCGGGCAACGTCAAATAAATTTCCTTTTGGTAGCTGATCATTTTTAATCAACTCAATAGTATCTGGCGAGCAAAATAGTATAGCCACTGCTCTGGCAGTACGTAGTGTTATTTGTTTGCTGGTGATATCACGCATGGTTTTTTAATTTGCCCATAAAGGCTAATTCGCGAATATAAAGGTTTTTAGCAGGCTTGACTTATCAGAAATAAATCTCTTGAAGGTTATATACCTGAACGGGATACAAAAAACCCCGGTATTTCTACCGGGGACCTTTTATTTAACAACAACAGCCTATTACTAAACTGTTTCTTTTATTCCGATGTAGACCTTATCATCGATAACTCTTACCGGATATGTTTTTATTTCATAGTCCTCACCACTTAAGCATTCGCCAGTGATTAACGAGAATGATTTTTTATGAAAAGGGCATGCTACTTTAGGTTCGCATTCTTCTCCTGTACTTCCTATCATTCCTCTTGCAATAGCCATTTGTTGTTTGTGAGGGCACATGTTTTGAGTTGCGTACCATTCGTTACGACGTGTGAAATTAAAAACAGCTATTTGCTCGTCGCCATGTTTTACACAGGCACCACCGTTTTCGGGTACATCTGCAGTGGTGCAGGCTAAAATCCATTTTAGGGTATCTGTTGTGACTTCCATTATTCTCTTATTTACTAATTAATCAATGTTAATTGGCCCAGTTATTTAAAACTGAGCCAGGTTTAGCGTAATTGAGCTTACCACTCTTTTGCTTTCGTTTGTTCGCGCATCATGTCAAAGTTTACAGACGGGTCTTTCTCCTCAGGAGCGTTTACAAAGTGTACAAAGCGCTTGCGTAATTCTTCATTTTGCACAACTTCTTTCCATTCGCAATGGAAGCTGTCAACCAATCCCTGCATTTCTTCTTCCAGCTGATCGCAAATACCAAGGCTGTCATTCAGGATTACATTCTTAAGATAGCTTAGACCGCCATCCATTTTATTAAGCCATGTGGCGGTTCTTGTAAGCGGATCAGCTGTTTTGATGTAGAACATTAAGAATCTGTCGAGATATTTAACGAGTGTTTCTTTGTCTATATCGCTTGCAAGCAGTAAAGCATGCTGCGGTTTAGATCCCCCGTTCCCGCATACATAAAGGTTCCATCCTTTATCTGTAGCTATAACTCCAAAATCTTTTGACTGAGCCTCAGCGCATTCGCGGATACATCCGCTGACACCTCCTTTGAGTTTATGCGGCGCTCTGATGCCTTTATATCTCTCTTCAATTTCTATTGCAAAGGATACGCTGTCGTGTAATCCGAAACGGCACCAGGTGCTTCCGACACAGCTTTTTACTGTTCTCAGGGCTTTGCCATATGCATGTCCGCTTTCGAAGCCTGCCTCAATCAATTCTTCCCAGATAGCTGGTAAGTCGTTCATGTGAGCGCCAAACAAATCAATACGTTGGCCGCCTGTTATTTTGGTGTATAAATTATATTTTTTAGCAACCTGACCAATTACAATCAGTTTATCTGGTGTAATTTCTCCTCCGGGAATTCTGGGAACAACGGAGTAGGTTCCACCTTTTTGAATATTGGCGAGATAGCGGTCATTGCTATCCTGAATTGGGGCTTGTCTGACAATTAAATCATTCCACAGTCCGGAAAGGATACTCGCTACTGCCGGTTTACACGTTTCACATCCATCTCCTTTTCCATAATGATCAAGTGCTTCATCGTAAGAGCGGACATTGTTCATTTTCATGAGATCAATCAGCTCCTGACGTGAGTAATCGAAATGCTCGCAGATTACGTTTTTGATGTATATTCCACTTTCCTTCATGGTTCCGGATATTAAATCCTTAACCAAAGGAACGCAGCCGCCGCAGCAGGTTCCGGCTTTAGTGCATTTTTTTATTCCGTCTAAAGTGGTAATGTTATCAAGTTTAACAGCGTCACAAATGGCACCTTTGCTTACCGATTCGCAAGAACAGATCATTGCATCATCTGGTAAACTCATTATGCCCGACCCATCGCTTGATGCACCATTTCTCAATCCCAGAATCAAATCTTCAGGATTAGCTGGAAGTGTGATTTTATTTTTTACATTTTGTAACAGGATATTGTAGTCGTCGGCATCTCCAATTAGAATACCCCCAAGCAGTGTAGATCCGTCATTGCTAATGTTAATTCTTTTATATACTCCTTTATTGGTGTCTTCATAGAAAATAACTTTAGAATCAGGATCATCGATAAATGGATCGCCAAAGCTTGCTACATCAATTCCAATGAGCTTTAGTTTGGTGCTCATGTCAAATCCCGTGAAGCTTTTATCTGATTTTAAAAGCTTCGCAACTACAACATCAGCCATTTCGTAACCCGGCGCTACCAAACCATAAATCATTCCGCTATGTAACGCGCATTCCCCTATAGCGAAAATGTTTTCATCGTTTGTTTGCATGTAATCATTTACAATGATACCTCCTCTGGTGCCAACCTCGAGTCCCGAAAGTTTAGCCAGTTCATCTCTTGGTCTTATTCCCGCTGATATTACAAGCATGTCTACAGCTAAGGTTGACTCATCTGTAAATTCTAATGCTTCAATTTTTCCCTCACCAGCGACTCTCGCAGTGCTTTTATTTAAATGTATTTGTAAACCAAGTTCTTTAAGTTTCATTTGCAGCATGCTGCTGCCTGCAAGATCAATTTGTCTTGGCATTAACCTTGGAGCAAACTCAATTACATGTGTTTCCTGTATTCCTAAATCTAATAAAGCTTTAGCGGCTTCCAATCCGAGCAAGCCGCCACCCATTACTGCGCCATTCTTTGCTTTGGAAGCATAACTGCTGATCAGTTCCAGATCTTCAATTGTGCGGTAAACAAAAACTCCTTCTTTTTCTATTCCTGGGATATCAGGCACGAAAGCAGAGGAACCAGTGGCAAGAACCAGGTAATCGTACCGTTGAATGGTGCCTTTAAGTGAATGTATGGTCTTATTTGACCGGTTTATTTCTTGTACAGGATCATTGAGGTGTAGGTGAATGTTATTTTGCTCGTACCAGTTGGCCGGAGACATTGAAAGGTCTTCCGCTGACTTTCCGTTAAAATATTCACTTAGATGAACACGATCGTAAGCAGGTCTGGGTTCTTCACCAAACACAATTAATTTATAATCATCTGTTTTGGCTATAAGTTTTTCGCAGAACTTATAACTAACCATTCCGTTTCCTACTACTACTATAATCGGTTTTTCCTGCAGCATAACTTAAAATTTTAGTGTCAATTACTGTTTTTTAATGGGCGACGGGTCTGTTTTAAATAAATAACCTGTCGATTTCTAACAAATTTAAACAATTACTCCTTATAATATGATATAAATCATAGTTTTTGAATCATTTTTATTAAAATATCAATATTTATATGATTTTACTGTGTGTAAAAACTGATCTTTTCAAATATTTATACAAAAAATAGAAAAATTACAAAGTAATAAGCGATGATAGGTGGTGTTTGTGTGTCGAAAATTGATTTGTTTTTAGAAAATGCATATAAATGCGTCGTGTTTTTTGGTAAATAGGCAGGTAATTTAAATTTTTCATGCTTTTTCTCGCATATAAATAGAAATGACTTTCAGTTTTTGTTTTTAGGAGAGTATTTTGCCTGTATAATTCAAATAGCTGAGGCTAAATGGTTGAAATTCAAAGGGGAGGAATAATATCCCGGATCTTAATACTATACCGGTTCCATTTTTTATTATTGTAAAATATGCACGCAGTTCTTAACTAATGACTTTGTACAGAATTTAAATTATTAAATTCTGCAAAATCCTGATCAAGCGATTAATGTGCGGCATCTGAAAATTTAAATTAGATTTATTCTGCTACGTGATTATTTTTCATTTCATAATAAGTGCCTTTATAATAACAGGAATGTATCTCAGTGTTAAAACCAGGAAACTAACTGTTTACGCAGCTTTAACCGGCGGGATGTTGACATTCTGTATTTATGCGGGCGCGGGATATGTGGGAGTGATTCTGCTGACAGCCTTCTTTGTACTTGGTAGCGCCGCAACATCATTTAAATTTCAAGAGAAGAAGGAAATGTCTATCCATGAAGAAAATCAGGGAAGGCGATCGGCGGGACAAGTCTTTGCTAATGCGGGTCTGGCTGGTATTATCGGCCTTGTTTCCTTAATTTTTCCTGAAAATAGGAGTTTGTGTTTGCTAATGATTGCCGCGGTATTTTCCTCAGCTACATCAGATACACTTTCGTCAGAGCTTGGCAATTTATATGGAAAGAAATATTATAATATACTAACTTTTAAAAGAGACGCTAAAGGGTTGAATGGAGTAGTGAGCATTGAAGGAACGCTGATTGGAATAGCGGGTTCGGTTATTATCGCCGCCCTGTATGTTTTATTCATAGGATGGGAAAGAGAGTTTTATTGGATAATACTTGCCGGAACAATTGGAAATTTTTCAGATTCCATTTTAGGTGCCAGTTTAGAGAGACGTAGTCTTTTGAAAAATAATAGCGTGAATTTTATAAGTACTGCTGCGTCGGTAGCCGTAATACTGATATTATATTTTTAAGAGATCGGCTCAACAGGCAGGAATAAAAAAAGGGTCAAGCATAAAGCCTGACCCTACATCTACCTATGAAAACGTTGTCGTGGAGACAACAGAACAAATGACGTAAAAAAAAATTACATTCTAAAGAATTATCGTGTAAATAGTTTTTATTTTTATAAATGAGGCGAGAATGATTTGTTTAAATTCTTTATTTAAAGAGATTATAATCCATAAGTAACAGTATTACAGGCTTTTGTGAATGCTTTTTCTTGTTTTGACTGAGAAAAACAAAATGCTTGGTTTTGAAAAATTTAGCGTATTTTTGCAGATATTCTCTATTAGTTGTTTACTCATCTATTAAAAGCTCATCGTAGGGATGAGGAGATATACAAATTAACTCCCCCTTGTATATTTATATCATTTGGTAGTTAAGCAATTAACTTAAATACATAATAATTTGTCATTTGAAAAATTAAATCTTATTGAGCCTTTGTTAAAGGCCCTTAAGACAGAAGGATATTCACATCCTACCCCGATTCAGGAGCAATCCATTCCTGTAATTTTAAATAAAAAAGATTTATTAGGTTGTGCTCAGACAGGAACCGGAAAAACGGCAGCTTTTGCTTTACCAATTTTGCAGATTTTGTCCGATAAATCTAATCAGCAGTCTGGTACCCGGCGCCTGAAATCATTAATTCTAAGCCCAACGCGTGAACTCGCAATTCAGATAGGAGAAAGTTTTACCTCTTACGGAAAACATACTACGCTGAAACATGCGGTGATTTTTGGCGGAGTTTCTGCTCATCATCAAATTAATCAGTTGAGAAATGGTGTGGATATTTTAGTCGCTACTCCGGGTCGCTTACTTGACTTAATGACACAAAGAGTAGTTGATTTGCAGCATATTCAACTTTTTGTACTTGATGAAGCAGACCGTATGCTCGATATGGGCTTTATTAATGACGTAAAGAAAATTATTGCGAAACTTCCATACAGAAGGCAAACATTGTTTTTTTCGGCAACTATGCCCCCAGAAATTGCTAAGCTGGCGCACAGTATTTTAAACAACCCGATAAAAGTAGAAGTGACCCCGGTTTCCTCAACGGTTGAAAAAATAACACAAGGTATTTTTACCTTAGATAAGAAAGATAAATCGGCCTTATTGGTTCATCTTTTAAAAGATGCGACAATGTCGAGTGTTTTAGTATTTACGAGAACCAAGCATGGTGCTGATAAACTGGTTAAATCGCTTAACCGCGCTAATATTTCAGCAGAGGCAATCCACGGAAATAAATCTCAGAATGCAAGACAAAAGGCATTAAGCGGATTTAAGGCCGGTCAATTAAGAATTCTAGTGGCTACTGATATCGCAGCGCGCGGTATTGATGTAGATGATCTTAAATATGTCATAAACTTTGAATTACCCAATCAGCCGGAAACGTATGTGCACAGAATTGGCCGTACCGGAAGAGCAGGATCAAGTGGAACCGCATGGTCTTTTTGTGAATTCGAAGAGCAACCCTTCTTAAAGGATATTGAGAAGCTCACTGCCCAGGCGATACCATTGGTGGAAGATCATCCATATCATTTACCACTAAGAACGTTTTCTGGTACAGCTGCAGGTCAGGGTAAAAAGCCTCAGGGAAGACCTTCATCTGCTAAGCCATCATCAAAACAAAGAAGAAGAGTAAATTCTTACTAGATAGATTTTGTTCCTTATTAATTAAAGCATTCGCAAACAGCGGGTGCTTTTTTTGTTATTAGCGAATCGTATATCTGAGAATTAATGTCGCCTCAGTAAGGATATCCTCTCAACATTTGATGATAACATCAAGAATGTTTCATTTTTTAAGATGCTGTTTTTACTGATTTGTTTGTATAAATGGATACTTGTGAAGGTTTCTAAGGCTCACTATTTATCCACGTCTTCATTCTGCGTATCGGCTGAAAAGAAGTGGCGGAAAGTTTCAGATAAAAAAAAATCGGATTTATTTAAGGTGATAATATTTGCAAATTCAGATTTAAATGGTGGTAATCGAAATGAAGACGTGCCTAAAAGAATAAGTGCCAGCGATGCAATGGGTAATAATGCAGCAAGGTAGGAGTGCAGTTTGATCCGTTCAGGAAACCCAATCATAATGCCGGTAGTAACGACTACTGCAAAAATTAAATTGACGATCTTTATTATGTTGATCTTTCCTGAAGTCCCAATAATGTGTTCTATATCTTTAATACTATACCCGTATAAGTCGGCCCCTAAAGGACGAAGTGATTCAGTAAAAAATTCTATTAAGAGAATTTGAACTATTCCCAAAAAGATTATAGTGCCAGAAAATAAGGCTCTGGCAACTGTTTTAGAAATTTGGTATGTACATATATATACAGCATATATCACTATATTATACTTTAACCAAAACAAAGCTGCGTTTCGAAAAGCGGCCGGAATCATTTTTGAGATATCTTCAGGATACTCATACAGGAAACCCAAATAGATTACTTCAAAAAGTGCAAAAAGAAGTGCAATAACTAGCCAGCTAACGGATAATGCCGCAAAAGTCTGTGTAGCTTCAAGCCATTTATCTAATAAGCCGGCAGGCCGAATATCCTCAATATTTTTATCCGCAATAATTACCGGCCCGGCTGCAGCAACTGTGGTTTCGGTTCCATGCTGTTTAGCCGAAAAGCCCTGCCTTGTCATCTCTCCCCAGGCACTTTTCTTTTGTAAAAAATCAACATTGCCTTCGATTGCTGACCATACTACAAAAGGGTGAAATATAAAGGGCTCTAGCAATGCTGTAAGTATTAATTTAAAGATGTCTTTCGGGTTTTTATACTGATTATAGGTAATAACTTCCATCAGGATGGCAAAAACAGAGTACAAAAATCCAAAGCTTAAAATGAAACTAAGCAGGTAAAAGAAGTTTTTCCAGTCTGTTTCTCCAAATAAAGCAAGAAATAGAAATGTAATAAATCCAAAGAACTCGATAATAGGAGCAAGAAATTCAAAAAAGAACCAATACGGATAGCTTAACATTCCAATTAAACCATAATTCGGATTAAAGAACATTTTTTTGTGAAAAAGGAGAGTCTCAATGGTTCCCCGGGTCCAGCGATTTCGTTGTCTTCCCAGAATTTTAAAGGATGAAGGGGCTTCAGTCCAGCACAGGGGATCTGGAATGAAAGTTACACGGTACGGTACTTTTTGCTCCTCCATATACCGGCGCATTCTAACCACCAACTCCATATCTTCGCCCACTGTTTTATGGTTGTACCCACCACAATTTATAGCAATTTCTTTGTCGAAAGCACCGAAAGCTCCTGATATTAATAATAATCCGTTTATGCGGCTCCAGGCCATTCTTCCGAGTAAGAATGCCCTTATGTATTCCAAGGTTTGCATGCGAGGCAAAAAACCCTTAGCCAAATTTACCTTGATTAACCGGCCATCCTCAATTTCACACCCATTCGCAATTCTTACCACGCCTCCCGTAGCAATAACCCGTTTTTTTGTAGTTTCTAAAAAAGGTTTTGCCAGTTTTAAAAGTGCATCCTGTTCAAGTATGCAGTCTACATCAATACATACAATGTAATCATTTGAGGATATGTTAATTCCAACATTCAGTGCATCGGCTTTGCCGCCATTCTCTTTATCGACTACAACCAGTTTATGGTAAACCTTATTTTTACTTTTATAAACTCCACGTACTTTTTTAGTAGGAATCTGTTCATTATAAAAGAAATCTACTTTCTGCAAATCGAAATTATCTATCAGCTTTTGCAGGCAATTATCCTTACTTCCGTCATTTATAATAATTACTTCAAGATTGTTATAATGTATGGAGAGCAGTGAACGGGCATTTTCTACAACGGTTGTACCTTCATTATATGCGGGTGCAAGAATGCTCATTGAGGGAGCTTCTGGAGAGACAGCCAGAATACGGTAATCGGAAAAACTGTTTTTATTGATATACTCTCGTACAGCAACAATTGAATAGAGTCCAATACAGATATAGGCAAGCAATAATGTTATTGAATATAATAGCAGCATTCCTACCAATACATCCAGAATGATGTCCATCCAGTTCATTTTTTACTTTCCATTTTAATTTGCTTAAAAATCTCATTTAATGGATACTGAGAAGCGCCGGGATGCTTGTCAATGATTTTAAGACCTTCTTCGCCACAGTTAAGGAGAGCACGCGCTGCTGCTAATTTTATTTGATTATCTCCTGAATTTAATTGTTTTTGCAGGAAGGATGTACTTTGATGTGAGGCTATTTCACGAAGAGCTGATAGTATGGCAAGCTGGTGTGTTTTGGCTTCATTTATATAAATCTTCATCAAATGCAAGGCGGTAGTATCTTCGTAGATTTCTTTAAGGCAATTAATTGCCTGTAAACGAACCTTGGGGTTGAAATGCGTTAAGCACCCTATAATTTGATCATATACGTGAAATTGGTGGTAGGAAGCTGAAAGCTTTAACGCAAAAATTATCACCGAATCGTTCGGTGATTTTAACCATGCTTCAATACCTTTAAAATCGCTTGATGAAACAGCTGATAGTTCTTTTAATAAATGAATCTGATGCCATTCTGAAATTGGATACCTGATTTCATTCAAAAAGCTTAGACCTTCAAAGCCATGAAATTTTACAATACTTGTTTGGGCTTCCATCCGGATGAATTCATTTTTATGATTGGTTAATTCATAAAGTGTATTGGAAAACCCCACAAGCTTCATGGCCGAAAGTTCCTGGATGGCTTTGACTTTTTTATACCAGCTGAAATGATTTAAGTTCTTTTCAGAGTCTTTATACAATTCAAGTTGAGAATAAAGCTTTAAAAGATTTTCTGAGGCAACTCCAGCCAGATTTTTACTGCTTATAACAAGCTCATCTATCAATAGCTGTCTGAAGCGTTGATTAGTAAGCAGTTTTTTTATCCTTGGGG
This sequence comes from Pedobacter superstes, assembly GCF_037622515.1. Lineage (NCBI taxonomy): Bacteria > Pseudomonadati > Bacteroidota > Sphingobacteriia > Sphingobacteriales > Sphingobacteriaceae > Pedobacter > Pedobacter superstes. The sequence goes on along the minus strand of NZ_JBBJCN010000002.1, from coordinate 648,163 downwards.
GTATTGGTATCAGCTGGGCGCTTTCATCTTCTGCTTCAAAAAAGATTGCTTTGGTAATGAGCAAATTTACCTTAGGCAACCATATGTTTTTTTCCTTGGTTCCTTTATTTTTAATCAGTAAGGTGAAGGATATTATAACTAAAAGCACCAGCATTAAAGCTGTGAGAAAGATTGTTATGAAAAGAAGATGAGCGGGTGTTATCATTCAAAATTTAGGCCATAAATCGGCGTACCCTTACAGATAACTCATTCGGACTAAATGGTTTAGTTAAATAATCATCGGCACCAAGCTGAAACGCTTCAAGAACCACATTCTCCTGACCCATAGCAGATAGAATAATTATGGGTATTCTTTTACCATCCATTTGTCTGACAAAGCCAACTATTTCCATTCCGGATGTAAAGGGCATCATTAAATCTGTGATAATTAGATCTGGCCCTATTTGTTCAATTTGGGATAAGGCCTCTCTTCCATCTCTTGTCGAAAAAACCGTATGACCGTCTTTCTTTAGCCTGAATTCAAGTGTTCTTAGCATCAAAAGATCATCATCTGCTATAAGTATTTTCATATTGAGAGATTGTTTAAGATAGAATTAGAGTTAACTCTTTCTTTATCGTAAAAACGGCAAAAAGGTTACAAAAAATCGTATTTAATTTGAGGAGTAAATTTTGCCAGATATTGATCGTGTCCATCTTCAAAAATAATCTCACAAATAAACCCGAATTGCTTGGCAATGCTGGTCAGAAGATTTTTGTCAATATATACCCAGTCGAACCATTCACCTTTTACACCCTTGTATTCGTATTGATATGAAACTTCGCCAAAATAATTTTCTTCGGGAAGGTTGTTTCCTTCATATAAATAAGATATGTCTGATGAATCAAAAATTATCTGACCTCCTTCCTTCAATAATTTCTTACACTGCTCAAGAAATACAGGGATTTTTTTCATGTTTCCCGCAATTCCGATTCCGTTCATTAATAATAGGAGGGTATCGAATTTTTCTTCCTGATAGGAGAAGATGTCGTTATTTATTATATGTTTTACACCCCTTTGTTTCATAATGGAGCAGGCCAGTGACGAAAGTTCGAGAGCTGCAACTTCAAAACCCTTTCGCTGAAGTATTAATGAATGACTGCCAACTCCAGCTCCTATATCGAGGATTTTGCCTTTGCATTGTTTTAGTGCGAATAGTTCCAAATCAGGCATTTCTGATTCGTTCCTGAAAAAGATATCAACAGGCATTTCTTCCGGTTCATCATACGAATTATGCAACCATAGAATCTCTGCGGCATCATTATTGAACTGATCAACTAAGGCACTTCCGAAAACATCCATAATTATCCTTTTTGCAAGATAAAAGTATAAGAAATAAGTATCGGATTAAAAACATTAATCCTTTTAAACGTTTAATCAATAATTAACAAATATTCAAAATGAGTACAAAACTGTTAGGTAAAGTGACCGGATTTTCAAATAAAGGTTTTTATATTATCGCATTCATTTTTCTTTTCCTTGCCGTCAGCAGCTGTAAAAACAAGGTAACATTGGGCGATCAGCCCACTTTGGATAGTGTATACATTACCAATTACATGAAATCTGATCCGGAATTTAAAGAGCACCTTGACTGGGCAAAAAAATTCTATAAGGAAAGGAAATTCACCCTGGGCTGGTTCAAAAACCACGAGCTTGTTCCACAGGCTAAAAAAATGTTCAGTGTTATTAATAAATCGGATGAAGAGGGTTTAGACCCGAAAGACTATCAGCTTTTTAACCTGGACGAAAAACTCAAAGAGCTTGATGAGGCCAAAAAAGATACAGCGAAATTTAATGACCTGGAGAAGAAATTAGATATTGCCTTGTCTGCAACCTATTTTAACTTTGCTGATGACTATTACCGCGGGCTTGTTGTGCCGCGGGAGAATAAAGGGGTTGAATGGGATGTGAAACGGAATAAAATTAAGCTTCATAAGGCATTGCTTACTTTATTAGGGGCGAGAAAAAGTAAATACCCTTATGCGGAATTTCAGCCTTTACACCCGGAATACTCTAATCTGAAAAAGGCGTTGGCACATTATCGGCAGATTCAAAAAGCAGGAGGGTGGCCGGTTATACCGGAAAATACCAGGCTGAAATCCGGACAAAGTTCTCCTGTTGTTGCCGTACTTAACAAGAGGCTTCAGGATTTCCTACCTAAAGATCAAGATTCCGCCGTTTCAGCAGATAGTACTGTATATGGGCCCAATCTGGTTAGCGCAGTAAAGAAGTTTCAGGTGCTTCACGGGCAGAATCCGGATGGGAATATTGGCCCTTCTACCGTCAAACTTTTAAATGTTCCTGTTCAAAATCGAATCCGCCAGATTATTATTAATATGGAAAGATGGCGCTGGATTCCAAAAAGCTTTGAGCCAAGTTACCTTTTTGTGAATATTCCGGAATACAAGCTGCATGTGATTGAAAACTCTAAGGAAGTAATGAGCATGAACGTAATTGTAGGGAAAACACTTCATGAAACTCCTATTTTCAGTGACAGGCTTGAATATGTGGTGTTATCACCTTACTGGAACATTCCTCCGAACATCTTGCGGGATGAAATCGCGCCGAAAGCTATGAGCGATCCCGGATTTCTTGACAGGATGGACATGGAGGTTGTTACTGATAAAGGTAGTCCGGTAAGTGCTTCGTCTGTAGACTGGAGTCAGGCGGGGACGGATGGATTTGGCTATATTGTGAGAAGAAGGCCAGGCCCCAAAAATGATCTGGGAGATGTGAAATTCATATTCCCTAACGAGAATAATATTTACCTGCACGATACGCCACATGATGAATTATTTAGTCAGGCTAAACGTGGTTTCAGTCATGGATGCGTGAGGGTGGAAAGACCTCTGGAGCTGGCAACATATTTATTGAGAAATGTCTCTGGTTGGGATCAGTCTAATATTATGAATCAAATTAGTACAAGGAAGGAAAAATATGTTCCGGTAAAAGAAAAATTACCTGTATATCTTCTGTATTTTACAGCCAAGGCTGATGCGAGCGGACATGTACAGTTTTACGAAGATATTTATGGTCATGATTCTCAACTGGCGTCCAGATATTTCAGTAAATTATAATAAAAATATATCAGAAGATAATTAGAGGATCCTTATTGAAGATCTTAAAAAAATGATTTTATGTAAGTTTGAGGATGGATCCGGAAATTCTGATGCAATTAGTGAGCATGAAAATGCCTTTTGGAAAATATGAGGGAAGTTTGATCTGTAACCTCCCGGAAAGCTATCTCGTATGGTTTCATCAAAAAGGATTCCCGGCTGGTAAGCTGGGAATCCTTCTTGCTACTATGTATGAAATTAAATTAAACGGTCTCGAGTATTTGCTGACGCCTTTAAAAACTATGAAAAAATAAGTTCGCAGTGGGCTAACTGGTTTTGCCTGGTGTTACTGAATTCTATTCATTTTTTCTTAGGTCAAGTGTATAATTTACGGCTGTTTGCAAATAGCTTTTTGTGTTATTATTCACTGTTTGAGCCAGATACCCGAGTTGAATATTCGCGTTTGGCGCAATTTGCCAGGCGAAAGCTCCATATAATCGGTTTCTATCGAAAGGTGTGGAAGAAAGATGAATGAACGCCTCGTCATAAAAACTTAGAAAAATAGTATTTTTCTCTATTATTTTAGAGTTAAGTGGAACTGAAACCCGCATCAGGTACCTTATCCTGTCCAGGTATCGCTTGTTATCCTTTGATTCTATCCATCTTTGTTCAAGACGATAGCGATGCTCAAAAAAACATCTGCCAAGGTTATTTCGAAGTAGAATTTGTTGCCAGCCGCGGTTCTCGGATACCGATGGGGACTGAAAGGTTTCCTCATCAAATGCATAGTTTGTAATCAGGCCATAACCTGCTGTAACTATTGCATTTTTGGAAAGATGATAGTTAATGCCACTGCGCAATAAAATCTGTTCGGGTTCCGAAATAATTCCAAAGTCACGATTTTGAACTTCTGCATGAATACTCCATTTATCATGGAAGCGTACTTGTCCGAAAAACATGGTCCAGTTTCCAATATTGGGGATAGTTTTGCCTTGCGAGAATGCAGAAAGACCTGATGAAAGAAATCCTATCATCAGAATCTTTTTAAGGGATGATTTTACATGAGCTTTTCTTAATGTCATTTTAATAAAGTCATTTCAATTAACCTCTGTTTCGACCTTTACTGGGTTCACAGCATTATATGGGTCATAAAATTCAACAATTCCTGTGTCTACATTATACATTCCTCCAATAAGGGCAATTTCATTCTCTTCAATCATTTTGTTTAGCAGAGGGCTTTTCTCCTTTATTTTTTCCATGGTCAGTTTGACATTGAGCGCCGCGACTTTTTCCACGAACTCTGAATTGGCCGAATTACGGTTATTTGATACTGTTGTTTCAGCATTTACGGCTGGTTTAAGCTTTTCCAGCAAAATAGTTAGATTGTCTAATTTAACATCATCACAGGCACCTTTTACCGCACCGCATTTGGTATGTCCAAGAACTACAATTACCTTTGCTCCTGCAATTTTGCATGCAAATTCCATACTTCCCAGTATATCTTCATTTACTATGTTGCCGGCAATTCTCGCACTGAAAATGTCTCCCAGTCCCTGATCAAAAATTAATTCTGCCGAAGTGCGTGAATCAATACAACTCAAAACTATGGCAAAAGGATGTTGTCCGCCGGAGGTTTCGTTTACCTGCTGCAATAAGTTGCGATTGTATTTTAAATTGTTTACGAACCGTTTATTCCCATCAATTAAAAGTTCTGTTGCTTTTTGCGGCGTTAATGATGCCTGCATTTCTTTTGTTAATGTTTTCATTTTGTTTTCGCTGGTTATTTAATTTAAGCCTATTGTTTCTACTTCTATGCCAATGGGTACTGCCACAAAGAACACGACAATACTAGCCGGTAAGCCGTTTTTAATGTTTTTGAATAGATTTTCCATTCATTGATACAAATTGTTTCGACAAACATAGTAATAATATATATTATAATAGTATTACTATCAATAAAAATATAGTTACATTTGTGTCATTATAACAGAATATGGAGCTTTCTTTAAAATTCAATATCAATGAGAAACTTTTTTTGCGTAATCCTGAGGAATCAGAATTAGGGAAAAAAATAATTCAACATGGGATTGTACTTATCCATAAAATGGGTTTTGAAGTATTCACGTTTAAGAAGTTGGCTGCTGAAATAGGCACAGCTGAGGCAAGTATCTATCGCTATTTTGAGAATAAGCATCGTTTGCTTCTATATATAGTAGACTGGTATTGGAGCTGGCAGGAATATCGTTTGATATTTCAAACGAATAACATAAAAGATCCTGAAGAGAAAATAAAGATTGCGATAAGACTACTTTCTGCCCCGGTGGAGGATGATATGACAACGACATATATTGATGAAAAGCTTTTGTATGAAATAGTAATGGCTGAAGGAGCAAAATCATATCTTACAAAACATGTAACAGAAGATAATAAAGCCAGATTTTTTAAGCCTTTTAAAGATTTATGTGCGCGGGTTGCGGGATATGTTGAAGAGTATAATGCGGATTACAGGTTTCCATTTTCATTATCGAGCACTATTATTGATATGGCACATTCTCAGAAATTTTATATGCAAAATCTTCCTGCTCTGACAGATTTCGGACATAGTAAGGATGAATCCTTAATCATTTCATTTCTTGAAAGTTTAATCTTCTCCAGTATAAAAAAAACTTAACCAGAATTTTTCATGTGTTTTTATAATTGGGTAGAGCTGCGCTTCATTTCTTCGGGAACTGAAAAATGGTAGTACACCAAACCGCTAAGAGTTAACGCAATTCCAAGTAAAGAAGGGATAAAAGCTGTAACGAGCGTGACAATCATAAAAGTGGCCTGGATAAGGAGTACAATGATCAGTGTTATGGGATAGCCCCAGGTTTTATAAGGTCTTAATATGTCAGGGTATTTTTTTCTTAAAAAGTATACAGAAGCGAAGGTTAATACATTAAACACAGAAGAGGTAAAAGAGAAATAATCAATTACAGCTTCGTATGCACTTTCGGCAAATGTTGCTAAGAGAATTAAAATTGAGGCCCACCCGGCTTGCGCAAACATAGAGTAGTTCGGTGTTTTAAATTTCGGATGTATCCGCGAAAGCGCATTGAAAAATAATTTATCGCGTGCCATAGCATACCATGTGCGGCTTTTAACTAATATTTGTGTATTTACATTCCCGAATGTACTTATCATTATGGCGGCGGCTACCAGCAGGCCACCGGCCGAGCCTAAAACAACTTTCATCGAATCAATTGCAACACCTTTGGAAGCTCCCATAACTTCGGGTCCTAAGAGATTGAGATAAGCTGTATTGATTAAAAGATATAAAAGCATCACTATTCCAATTCCAAAAAAGAGAGACAGGGGCAGGTTTTTTCTAGGATTTTTTACTTCTTCTGCAACGTAGGTTGCACCTTCCCAGCCGCTGTATGCAAAAAAGCCATATCTCAATGCTGTAAAAATAGAGATGATACCCGCCCAGCTCCATGGTTTGTCTACAGCATCAGCAAAATTCTGCTTCTCAATTCCGTGCGACACGCTTAAAGCAATGATGGATATAAGCAAGCCTACTTTTAAGAAACCAAAAATATTTTGAAACACTCCGCTCAATTGTATTCCAAATGAATTCGCTGCTGTGAGCAGGAAAACAAGGACTATTGCTAAAATCCCCTCCTGTAAACCCCCAATTTCAGCATTTATTGCCGATAATGCATTTTCCGAGAAAAATAGTGCCACGGCAGCAATCGCCCCCGTCTCTGATACGAAAAACATAGCCCAGCCACGTAAGAAGGTAATAACTGGAGGATATGCCGCTTTAAGAAATACATATGGTCCGCCCGAGCGCGGCATCATTGCCACCAGTTCGGCATAACACAGAGCACCCAGGATGGTAGCAATTCCACCCAATATCCAAACACCATAAAACATGCTTACGGACGCAGTAATAAACATAATAGGTGCGGGAGTTCTGAATATTCCTGAGCCGATTATACGGTTGATAACTATTGAGAGTGTTTCGGTAAGGCCAAGCTTTCTTTCCAGTTCGGTTTTCTCATCAAAAATCTGCTTGTTTTGCATGCCTTTAAGAAATTAACTAATTTATTTTAAATTCAAACCACTAAGCTGGAATATTGTTCAAAAAGCAATATATTTCCTTTTTAAACTAAATTATAATATGATACGAAAATCATCAGCTGTATGGAATGGTACAGGTAAAGAGGGTAAAGGTTCATTAACTTCTACAAGCGGAGTTCTAAGCAATACACCTTATTCTGCTTCGGCGCGCTTCGAAAATGAAGACGGCAAAGCCGGTACAAACCCTGAAGAACTTATTGCAGCCGCACATGCAGGTTGTTTTACTATGTTTTTAAGCTTTCAGTTAACTGCAGCTGGTTTTACTCCGACTGAATTAAAAACTGAAGCAGGTGTGAAAATCGAGCCATCTGATGGCGGCTTTTCGATTACTTCAATTCAGTTAAATTTAACAGGCTCTGTACCCGGTATCTCCGAAGAGGAGTTTTTAAAGTTTGCTGACGCAGCAAAAGCAGGTTGCCCGGTTAGCAGAGCTTTATCTGCTGTTCCAATGAGTTTAGAAGCCAAGTTAGTGTAATGGAATCGTTTTATCTTTTGCCGGCGGCTTGTGCAGGATTGTCATAAGTCTCCCGGTATGAGGCCAAAAAGACTGAAGTTGTAACTAATACTCCTATTTAGAGATTCTGAAGAGGCTTTAAAATATGCTATTCATTTAAACCATGTATTTGAGCGTATGAAAGCTTCTTCAGAATATATTTTCATAAACAGTCAAAGATTGATTGAAATTTAACTAATATCAATTCCGAATTAACACACATTCTGTGTTTTTTTGTTACTACTTAAAGCTTTATTTTAATGGCAGAACTGAAAATTCTAGTAGAAGTTTTAAGTGTATTATTCATTCTTGTGTCCCTCATTCCATTGATCAGGAACGATTACTGGGTATTCAGAGTATTTGAGTATCCTCGTTTTCAGAAATTATTAATTTGCTTATTCCTTTTTCTTGTGGCTGGGTTCTTAGTTGTTAAATCGCCTGATAATACAATCTATACAATAAGTGCGTTTTTATTCGCGAATCTTGGCTACCTTTTTTACCAGATATACCCTTTTACTGTTTTAAGCAGGAAGGAAGTACTTCATGTAAAATCAAATATTCCTGAGCAATGTATAGCTTTAATGACTGGTAATGTGTTACAATATAATCATCAGGCGAAAGCTTATCTGGCCAATATTTACAATGCAGATCCTGATGTTGTTTTGCTTTTAGAAACCGATAAGTGGTGGGAAAAGGCAACTGCAGAACTAATTGAGAACTATCCCTACCATGTGAAGGTGCCTCAGGAAAATACTTATGGGATGCTTCTCTATTCCAAGTTTGAACTGATCGATTCAAAGGTTAAATTTTTAGTGGAAAAAGATATACCATCTATTCATACAATTGCTGTATTGGACTGTGGTCAGAAGGTTCAGTTGTATTGTGTACATCCAACTCCTCCCGTACCACAGGAAAATCCGCGCTCTACCGAAAGGGATAAAGAGTTATTGCTTATTGCCGATATGGCGAAGGATAATAAGCTTCCGGTTATTGTAATGGGCGATTTAAATGATGTAGCCTGGAGCTATACGACGTCCTTGTTCTGTAAAACCAGTGGTTTATTAGATCCCCGGAAAGGAAGGGGCTTTTTTAATACATTTCATGCTCAGCATCATTTTATGCGTTTTCCGCTCGATCATGTATTTTGTTCAACAGATTTTAAGTTGATTTATATTAAAAAATTAGATGCAGCAGGCTCGGATCATTTTCCTATGTACGTGAAATTGCAGTTCGAGGAAATTGCATCTCTTGAACAGGAAGAACCCCAGGCAAATAAGCAGGAACTTGAATTGGCAGAAGAAAAAAAACATAAAAAAACAGCCTGATATCATTTGCACTATAGTAGATTATGCGAGTATGTTGGGTTTCAGGTTATAGGTTTTCTTTTTAATGTATAATCGGTATATTGAAATAGTTTAGATTATAATATAATATTTATCCTAACTATTATATTATTTTACCGTAGTAGAGATCTTGAATATAGAAAGTTTGGTGTCTAAGAAAGACGATGAGATAACTATCCGTGAGGGTGAGCCTGAAGATGCTGCTATGATTGCTTATTTCAGCAGGAAGACATTTTTAGAAAGTTATGGATCGCATAACAAAAAAAGAAATATCGAAAAGTTTTTACAACTTCACTTCTCAGTAAATGACTTGGTGTCTGAAGTAAGCCGAAGACATATTACCATACTTCTTGCGTACAGAACCGGTGTCCTTCTCGGTTATGGTGTGATCCGTGAAGCGCAAAATCCTCCTGAGATAAATTCGGTTCTGAGAGGCATGGAGCTATCCCGATTATACGTTGATAGTACCTTTAAGGGAACAGGTGTCGGGAATGCTTTAATGAAAGAATGCATTTCGGAGGCCAGACTAAAGGAAAAAGAAATTTTATGGCTATCCTTATGGAACGAAAATGAGCAAGCGATTGATTTTTACACTAAATGGGGCTTTAAAAAATGCGGATCAAAAATTTTTATTTTCGGTGAGGAAACGCATGTTGACTGGATCATGAAGAAGGATCTTCAATTTTAGTTTTAATTCGAGTTTAAAGGCTCAGCCTTTAAATCTTCACCTGTAAGGGTAAAATATACATTCTGTAATTGATGGATGGAATCAATTACGACGGCGATTTTGTTGTCTTCCAAAAAACCGCTTTCGAAATTTGATAATTTAAACCGAACGAAGTTTTTTGAGTCTGTCCAGATCTCATTCTCCCCGGCGCTTTTGTTAAACCCCAAGAATTCTAGCCACTTTTCGGAAAGTTCAAGAGGTAACATTTCATCAAATTTTATCCTGAAATGATAACCTCGTCTTGGTACGAGCATCTCACCAATAATGCTGGCATGTTGAATATCTGTAAGAAATATAACGCCCTCTTCGTTTTCTCTGGGGCTGATTTTAATGAGGTTACCTAAGCTAAATTCCTTTATATCCATCTATTTAATTTTTTTGAGCCTTTAACGGATTGAAACCTGAATTTTGTTTATTATAAACTAATTAAAGAAAAATTATAATCGCATTTAGCTTAATACTGAATTAATATGTAAAATGTTACCAAAACAACTATTGATGTTATTTTTGATGTAATCTGGATTTCTATGAGTGTCGAATTATTACTTCTTTGTTTTGTGTCATTCTTTGCGGGATTTATTGATTCAATTGTAGGAGGCGGTGGTTTGCTTCAAACACCGGCTATGCTGATTATTCTTCCGCAGTATCCTGTAGCTACTTTGTTTGGCACTACTAAAATTCCGTCTATAACAGGTACCGCTTTTGCTGGTTATAAGTATTCAAGAAATGTAGATATTAACTGGAAACTTCTATCTGCCATTCTACCAGCCGCATTTTTGGGCGCTGTTCTGGGAGCCTTCGCAATAACAATAATAAGCAGTACCCAAATAAAGTCTGTAATACTGGTGTTGCTGGTGGCTGTAGCTAGTTATACCTATTGGAGTAAGAACTTTGGACTAAAGAAAGACACTAATTATTCCCATTTGAAACAGCTGTTTCTTGGAATAATCTCTGGTTTTACAATAGGATTTTACGACGGATTAATTGGACCGGGAACGGGGACGTTTTTAATCCTCGTTTTTATTGCCGTCTTAGGGAACGATTTCCTGCACGCCAGCGCTCATGCAAAATATGTAAATGTGGCCACCAATCTGGCCGCCCTTATTTACTTTGCCGGTACAGGACACATATTGTATCAATATGCTATTCCAATGGCAGTATTTAATCTATGTGGTTCTTACCTCGGAACCCGCCTCGCACTACTAAAAGGAAATAAATTTATAAGGTTGTTTTTTTTAGTAGTAGTATTCGGAACGATATTGAGGTTTGCTTACGATGTTTTTCTGAAGAATTGAGGTGTGAACGTTGCGAAAAGCGCAGACATTTTGCGGCAGATGAACATGGAATTAACCAGATAACCCTTTAGATTATCTGGTTAATCAAATTTTAAGCCATGCTATATAATTCTTCTCTCTGTTGTTTTACAACATCACTGTTTATGTACTCATCATAAGACATTAACTTGTCAATTATTCCACCCGGAGTGATTTCAATAATCCGGTTAGCAACAGTTTCTGTAAGCTCATGATCTCGCGAAGTGAATAATATCACGCCTCTGAAATCTTTCATTCCATTGTTAAGAGCTGTAATTGATTCGAGATCAAGGTGATTGGTTGGCTCATCAAATAGAAGAACGTTTGCTTGCTGAAGCATCATGCGTGAGAACATGCAACGCATTTTCTCTCCTCCAGAAAGAACGGAGCTTTTCTTTAAAACTTCTTCTCCGGAAAATAACATCCGGCCCAGAAAACTTCTGATAAATTGTTCGTCTTTATCAGCCGGAGAATATTCTCTTAACCAATCGATCAGGTTTTCATTTTTACCCTGAAAATAAGATGAATTATCATTTGGGATATCCGCGATGTTAATGGTAACGCCCCACTTAAAATCTCCTTTAAAGTCTTTATCTCTGCCGGCTAAAATATCATAGAAAGCAGTTGTAGCCAAACTGTTCTCGGAGAGGATAGCAATTTTATCGCCTTTATTAACCATGAAGTTAATATTGGAAAACAAAAGTTCTCCATTAAGTTCTTTTCTTAAGCCTTCAGCCTGAAGAATCTGATCTCCAGCCTCACGTCCCTGGTGATTGAAAAGAATTGCAGGATATTTTCTGTTTGATGGTTTAATTTCTTCAAGATTGATTTTATCCAGGGCTTTTTTACGACTGGTTGCTTGTTTAGATTTTGAAGCATTTGCACTAAAGCGGCGGATGAATTCCTGAAGTTCTTTAACCTTATCTTCCAGTTTCTTATTCTGATCTGAACGTTGACGCGAAGCCAGCTGACTGGATTCGTACCAGAAGGTATAGTTACCTGTGTAAATTGTAATTTTACTAAAGTCGATATCGACAACATGAGTACAAACGGTGTCTAAAAAGTGCCTGTCGTGAGATACTACAAGGATAATTCCTTCATAACTCGCAAGGAAATCTTCCAGCCATGCAATTGTTTGGATGTCGAGGTCGTTGGTAGGCTCATCGAGTAACAGAATATCCGGTTTGCCAAAAAGCGCCTGCGCCAGTAATACCCTGACTTTCTGATTACCATCCAGCTCCTTAAGAAGCTTGTAGTGTAATTCTTCTTTTATTCCAAGATTGCTAAGCATGGTTGCAGCATTATTCTCTGCGTTCCAGCCATCCATCTCGGCAAATATATTTTCCAGCTCGCCTGCGCGTTCGCCGTCTTTTTCAGTGAAATCTTCTTTAGCGTATAAAGCATCTTTCTCTTTCATTACGCTAAATAGCTCCTTATGACCCTGAAGTACGGTTTCAATAACCGGATATTCATCAAATGCATAATGATTTTGCGATAATACCGCCATCCGTTCACCAGGGGTAAAACTTACAGAACCACTGCTCGGATCAATTTCTCCCGAAAGGATTTTGAGAAAAGTAGACTTACCGGCGCCATTTGCACCAATCACACCGTAACAGTTGCCAGGAGTGAATTTTAAGTTAACTTCTTCAAACAGAGTGCGTTTTCCGTAACGAAGAGATAGATTTGATACTGTAATCATGTTTTGTAAATTGAGGTGCAAAAATAAGGATTATCAGCAGGATTTGATAGATGCAGCGAAAGAATTATTTTTAGATGGAAATATCATGACAAAAGAAAGTTTTTGCCGAATTCGAGTATCCTGAATAACTATAAGGGGTGTTTAATAGTCTTTCAGTTCTGGATACCCAGAATCATTTTTTCAAGATCACTTATGTCAAAAGGTTTTTCGATAAACCCGTCAGCACAGGATCTTCTTGCGATTTCTGCTAATCCATCTGTGCCAGAAACAAGTATCACCGGTATTCTTCTTAACTGGTTCACCGATTTTAATATAATACACAGTTCACTACCTTTTACTCCAATTAACCACTCATCCAGAATAATAATATCAGGTGCAATATCAATTATCTCCTGTATAGTGTCTGATTTCCATGTTGTAAAAGTAAAAGGTTCTAAACCAAGGTCTTCGACAACAAATTGCATTACATCGAGGCATGAAACATCATCGTCAATAATAATAGCTTTTTTTCTTTTCATCCAAATTAATAAAGTGTCTCCAATAGCATATATCAGCATGCGATGCAATGCTTCTTAGATCCAAAATTCTTAACGGTTTTTCAATGGATTTATAAATCTCTTCTATTTATATAGTTCCATGGAAAGTAATTATGCTCTTACTATAAATGTTATTTAAACAAGATTGTTTGGCAATCACTACCTTTCGTGGTTAAATCTTTACAGGCTATGCCATTTAAGATGGTTGTTTCGCTAATTCAATAGCATTCTTTTGTTTAAGTCTGGTATTCAATCGGGACACAAAAAAAATGCTCAGTAAGGTGATTATGATGCTGATATAACCCGTAATTTCGTAATGGAGTATCGCATTGGTGGGTGTTTTAATTACAATTAATCCGGCCATTACTGAAGCAATTCCAACAAAAATTTGCTGAACAGATGAATTAATGCTCATAAAACTTCCGCGGCGTTCGCTTGCAACAACATTACTGATCATTGCCTGGGCCGGAATCATTCTGCCCGAGGAAACCACAAACCAGAACCCTGTAACTGCAAGTACCAGATAAAATGGAAATGGCGGCAGATTGGTAATCAAAGCTATTGGAAATACGGCAATAATCGCCATGGTCACAAAGAGGCGATGTTTCCCGATTTTGTCGGCCAGCTTACCCAGCAGGGGAGATGTGCCTAAAGTGAGAGCTCCTCCAACCATATAGATCATAGGGGTTTGTACTTTACTAAAACCCATATTAAACTCCATAAACGGATTAAGAAAAGGTATAATAAGAAAATGGCCGAGCATAATTGTTGCAGAAAGCGCAAGAGCCAATAATTGGTTTTTGTCTTTACCGATATCTTTTAATAGAACTAATGGATTGACCCTCGCTTCTGTATTTGTATGTGCATCGATTCTTGGTAAATAACGAATGAGGAAGGGAATAAGCAGAGTGCCGATTCCCGCTACAAAATAAAAAGGCCCATGCCAGTTAAAAATATTGGCCAGATATAATGAAAATGGGACACCAAATACAGAGGCTAAAGAGAACGCAGCCATAATTATACCCATCGCAGCCCCTCTTCGTTCATAAGGAATTAAATCGGCCACTATAGATAAAACCTGTGCGCCAATTAATCCGCCAAATATACCGGCGACGATTCTGGAGCCTAATAATATACTGTAGGAAGGTGAGAAGGCGCAAAACAGTGTTCCTAATAAAAAACCTGAAAATCCTGTTAACAGTACTTTTTTTCGATCGAATTTATCTACAAAAAACGCTGCCAGAAAACCGGAAATTCCGGCGCTGAATGTATAGGCCGCCACGAGCATAGAAAATTGTTGTGAGGATATATCAAAATATGGCATCAGGTAATTTCCTAATGGCATCATGATCATAAAGTCCAGAATGTGGGTGAAATTTACAGCGGCCAGCAATAATAAAATTATTTTCTCTTTCGGATTCATCAGGCGATTGTTTAACCGCCAATATTAACAAATCCCAAATAAAGAGTTTGAAATCAATTCAAACATGACGAAATTTTGTTTTTATGGAAGCTGTTTATGCTAAAATTTTAAAGGCGTGTTATTCACCCCAGGCAGTAATTATAAGGTTTCTGGGCCCTCCATAATTACGGTGCTCGCATAAATAAATGCCTTGCCATGTGCCCAAAGCTAATTTGCCATTACGGATAGGAATCATTACGGAACTTCCCAGCAAAGATGATTTTATATGCGCCGGCATGTCGTCAGAACCTTCATAATCATGAAGGTAATCCGGGTCATTTTCAGGAACTGTTTTACTGAAAAACATCTCAAAATCTTCTCTTACTGTCGGGTCGGCATTTTCGTTGATGCTTAGTGAAGCAGAGGTGTGTTGTATAAATACCTGGCAGATTCCGGATTTTAATTCTCTGATTTCCCGGAGAGCATCTGCTACTTCAGTGGTGATAAGATGAAAGCCTCTTTTTCTTTCCGAAAGTTTAAGTGCTTGCTGAAATATTTTCATGCTATTGATTTCAAAGATAACATAGAAACCAGTGCCAGGTAAATAAGTGTACTAAAATAGGAAGGTATGATTAAAAAATACATTAAAGCATGTACTGTGCCTTTGAGGGCACAAGCACATAATGATATTATTGAATTAAAATCGGAATCAGGAAAGATTGATGTTCCAGCAAAATCCATCAGAGCCTTTAATTTTCTGAGCCAGATAAATAACTTTCTTGTCATTTAAAATAACCTCATCCTTAATTGTGGATACATTATGATCCTTAGGATCGGGCAGGTTTTTCAGGATGTACTTAATTGTGTCAGAAAATTCTCCTTTTGATTTTGTAGTGCTCTTTCTCATGGGTGATTAATTAATTGGTGATATATTTTGTTTATAATTAAAATTTTATAAGCCGGTAATGCTTCCTGAATTAAAATAAGGCTTTTAACCGATAAGCTTATTATTTCCAGGTGATTAGGTGCTGTAAAGATAGGAAATGGTTTTTGTATATTTGCAATAAAATGTGTAATTTATTATCATAATTATTGATTTTTTTTAAAATATCTATCAAATTGATTTTAATTGAGGTGCACCCGGACTCATAATTTGTCGTTTTCAGTATTTGGAATTAACTAAACAGAAAGTATTGCCAAAATGTTTTGTAAATAATAACTGAAACAAAAAAAATAGTCTTTATTGGGTCTTTTCGAGAATTTTGGAAAAGTTTCTTATGCAGGTTAAAAATTTGAGGTAGAAGTAAAAATTGACCTTAACAAAAAACTTAAAGTAATAAACAGGCAGCAGATTTGTGAATAAATATTTCCTGAGTGGAAATACGAGCGTCTTTGATCCCACAAGCGGATTGGAGCCTGATATCGGATTCCCTTTTGTCAAAACAACGAATCACCTAAGGGGATGACTATTCAATGTTTTTCGGGGCTGGTTTATGCCCCTGATAAATAAACAGAGTACTTCGTATCAGATAGTGTTTCCCTCTAGAACCGATAAAATATTACCAGCCGGGTCTCTGAACCAGGCTATTAAAGGACCACCTCCGCGAAAAATATTTTTTTCATCTGTCTTGAAGTTTTCTTCATCATAGCTTTCGAAGACTACTCCGCGAAGTTTAAGGTCCTGAACTGTTTGCTCAATATTTAAAACGGGAAAGTTAAGAATTGTAAAGCTAGCCGGGCTGTGATCTGGTTTCGGGTAAATTATGATCCTTGTACCGCCTGCAATATGCAGTTCCAGCACTCCCATATCCAGGTTGATTACTTCCAGACCTAAAACCTCAGAATAGAATTGTCTGGCCTTTTCTATATCGTTTACAGAAAATCCGCTGAATGCTTTTGTGTTTCTAAACATAATATTGGTCTTATTAAACAGTATCAGGTATTAAGTAGCTAGTATCAAGATTGGATGCATTGAAGTGCAATTCTTAATACTCAGCTATACACTAATTTTCTTAATCAATTGGCCGGATTACAATGCTGGTTCATCCGGAAGTATTTCGGCACAACAGCCCAAAGCCTTCAAAAAAGCGATCAGGGCGGAAGATTGTATTAATTCTGTATTAGATTCGACCCGCAAAATATTATCACAATCTTGCAGGTCGAAATTGGCTGAATAATCAACAAATGTTTTTTTTATCTGATCAATAAGCAAAGTTGCCAGATCCAGATCCTTTACATCAGTTTTAAAAACTTCAACCATAAAGACTAAATCAGTTATTGAATATTTCAGAAACGAACTTCGTTCTCATCAGATGTTCGATTTGCTAAACAGCAATTTATCTATAGAGTATTTTCCGGCACCCAGTATAAATATTACCACTGGTAAAAGCAGAAATACAAAGGCTAATTCTTTTGCTTGAAATGGATCTTTACCGTGAGCAACAAAATATGCTACAAACATTGAAATGAAAATCGGGATGACTGCCAGCCGTGTTAAGAGACCAAAAACTACCAATAATCCACAACCCAATTCTGCAAAGATTAAAAGTATGAATGAATTCTTAGCACCAATACCTATGATGTCTGTGAACATAGGCAGAATCTGATCGAAAGCTATAAGCTTTGTGTATCCATGATAAGCCATTAAACCCCCAAGAATAAATCTTAATAAAAGTGCAGCAAGATCGGTGTTTAGGGAGTGGTAAGAAAGAATGTTGTTTTTCATTTCGAATTAATATGTTTTTTAATATTTCCAATTATAGGAATTTCCCCGGACTGTTTATTATAAGCGTTTGATCAGCTGCAATTGTTTTCGATATCCCGCTCAACAGCTCAGGGGCGGGAGTTTAATACTTTTCGCTATTTATTGTCGTCGAAATTAATCATCCATTGTATGCCGAATTTGTCGGTCAGTATACCAAAATAAGCTCCCCAAAAAGCCTTTTCAAGGGGCATTGTGACCTTGCCGCCCGCAGAGAGGCCATTAAACAGATTCTCAGCTTCTTCTATGCTATGGGCTTCAAGAGCCAAAGAGATGTTATCGCCGACAATTAGTTTTTGTCCCATGGATTCAAGCGCATCAGTAGCCATCAGTATACTTCCATTCCCTATAGGTAGAGCTATGTGCATAATTTTTTCAGCATCTTCAGGAGAAACTTTATTTCCTTCGGGAGTGTCTTTGAAACGTTGGAGCGTCAAAAATTCACCGCCTAAAACAGATTTGTAAAAGTTAAATGCTTCTTCGGTTGTACCAGGAAAGTTTAAATAGGGATTTAGATTTGCCATGATTTTATGTGTCTGATTATTTGTTAACAGAATTTTCTTTCATCAGTTCTACTAATTTTTTAAGCCATTTTCTGAGTGTTTCTTTCTTTGAATTCACATACCTGCATCTAAGATCTTTTGTGCATCTTTTCAATCTTGATACAAATCTATACCAGATACATTATTTATACGGGGGGTAATTACGAAAATAAAGGGGTGGTTAACGACAAATAAATGTATACGACGTAAAAAGGAAAGTTATTGGCTAATGATTACCTGAAGATAATTTAGCGACGAATATTCGGAACCCCTCTTTCCTATTCCTATTAGTCCCGCTCTTCTTATAAGGAGCGTATATCGGGATATCGGAATTAAGCTGGATCATAACATAAAAGAATAGCTCCACTTTTAAAAGTTCTGGTATCTGTTAAATTCAGATCCAAGGGTTTCTGCATGTCCTCAAAAAGTGAAGCGCCTTTGCCAATTGCAACAGGGTCAATCATGATCTGATATCTGTCGATTAAACGGGCATCGGCAAATTGAGTCAGAATACTGCCGCTTCCCAGAAGAGTCATATTTTTCCCGTTAGTTTGCTTTATTTTCTTTATTTTATCAGTGATATTTCCACTAATTATTCTCGAGTTGTTCCAGCTGGCTTTCTGCATAGTTTTTGAGAACACAATTTTTTCAGCTTTATTCATTCCCTCGGCTACAACCGGAAAACCCTCATACGCCGCAGGAGTGGGCCAAAAACTTGCCATCATTTCATAAGTTGTTCGTCCGAAAAGAAGTATGTTATCACTTTTAAGACTTTCGGCAGAATATTCACCTTCTTCCCGGCCGTGTTTATGCCAGGCTATCCCGTTGTTTATATCTTTATAATATCCATTCAGAGTTATAAATTGAAAGCTCGTTATTTTTCTCATTTCCTCATATATAAATGAATCCTTAATAAATCAACCTTAACCATGAATCATAAAAAGTGTAATCATAGGGCCAGAGGTTAATGAATTCAGCCTTCAGCCCATTTTATAACGCGTTTACCATAAATGTTCTCCACTATAGATTAGTATAATGAAAATTTGCTTCCATTTGTGTTTAATTTACACCAAAATAAGAGAGGGGGATTTAAGCGCATAATTTTATTTAAATATTATTTTAAAACCCGATTCATTTATAAGAGCTTTATACCGTTAATTTGTCTAAAATCAATTATGAACTTGAGAAACATTCCCATCAAAAAGTTGAAGAATCATGCTTTGCTTGTTTTAAGCCTGGTATTTCTGACCATTTCTTCATGTAGTCCCATCCTTTCGAAAAAGGCCGATTATGCTAAAGACCGAAAGCTTTTATTGCGAGATGAAGGTTTGTCTCAATTAAGCTATATAAATTTATCATCACCTGCACAAAACTGGTTCGTTCCAGTACCTGCAGGCAGGGACCTACAGTTGGTAGGACAGGGCAGAGTTCTTATCGGAACGGGTAATGGGTATGAAGAACGTGAAATTTCAAACGGTAATAAAATTTTTGAAATTACTTCTTTCCCGGGGACACAAACAGTGAGACGATTACGGAATGGTAATACTTTATTAGCCGGAGCAAACTGGCAAAATAAAGAAGGTATTGTCTTGGTCGAGATAAATGACAAAGGATCCATTTTACGTACCGTTGTTTACCCGGGATTTACGTATGTGCGTTGCATTCGCGAAACAGTAAAAGGTACTCTTTTAGTTACAGCCGATGATTTGGTTTTTGAGGGCGATGCAAATGGAGAAATAATCTGGAAGGCCATCGTTGCTGGTCCGCCGGCCAAGCCTCATGTTTGGCAGGCTGTGCGCCTGGGTAACGGGCAAACGATAGCAAGTACAGGCTATGCTAAGAACTTTCAACTCTATGATGCCGCAGGTAAACAAGTCAAAGTCATCACCGGACCGACAGATGTAAATCCGAATTTTTTCGCTGGTTTTCAGGTTCTTGCAAATGGAAATTATGTTGTAACCAATTGGCAGGGACATGGGCCAAAATTCGGCGGCAGCGGTACACAGGTGCTCGAATATGATCCGAACGGTACATTGGTGTGGTCGTGGAAGCAGGATGCTGAAAAGTTTTCTTCTTTACAGGGTATCATTGTGCTTGATGGTTTGAATATAAATAAACTGCATGTAGAAAATGGTAAAGGGGCTTTGGAAGCTGTAAAGTAGATTGAAATCCTATATATTTTGCAATAGCGAAAATATTAAATTTAAGAAGGTTGAGTGGTTGGTGGTGACACCAACCACGGCGAAAACTGCATGTGGAAAATGGTAAAGGGGCATTGGAACAAGTGAAGTAGATTAAGATCCTATATATTTTGCAATAGCCAAAATACTTAAGAAGGTTAAGTGGTTGGTGGATACACCAACCACTGCGAGAATGGGAAGATGGCCGAGACAATGTTATTAGTTAGTGATTAATGGAGACACCAACCACGCAATTTACTCTTCCAAAGTAATCATCTTTTTATCCCTGCCATAAATATCATCTCTGAAATGAATATCTCCCGCTCCATCAATCCATGCGGTATAATAACTTATCGCTACGGGTACAGGTTTTTCCAACGTAACATAACGTTCTTTTCTTGAATTCATAGCGCTTTCAATTGACGTGTCATTCCAATCGGGGTCATTTCTTAACAGATATTTAGCGAGTTCAAAGGGCTGGCTTAAACGTATACATCCGTGACTAAAGGCCCTGGATCTTTTTTCGAACAAAGTTTTGGCCGGAGTATCATGAAAATAGATATTGTATTTATTTGGAAATAGGAACTTGACTTTTCCAAGTGAGTTTTTCGGTCCCGGCAACTGGCGAATATCAGGTAACCCGTTTTTCGTTCCTATAATCTCCATATTATGTGTTCTCAAATACCTTGAATTTTTATTCATTTCCGGAAGAATCTCATTTCTTACGATGCTTTCGGGGATGTTCCAATACGGACTAAATACCACTTGTTCCAGCTCATCATTAAAAACGACTGTCTGGTTAGTTGTTTTCCCAACCACAATGTTCATAGAGAGTACTTCCCGGTTTCCTTCATAAACATATAGCTTGAATTCGGGTATATTAGCTATAATGTGCGTTCCGGGGTTTTCTTCAGCTTCTTTCAATATTCTTTGCATATTTAATCGCAATTGACTTATCCGGGTTTCTAAAGGAATGTTCAGTACTCTTACAAGTTCAGAGTTAATTAACCCGTTTTCTTCAAAGCCATGCCTTCTTTGGAATCTCTTTACGGCAATTTCCATTTTTGAATGATAAAGATCAGAATGATCATTTTCCTGTAAATCTCCGAGAAGTTCGAGTCGCTTTTTTATCTCTTTTATAACCGACTCACGATCGTTCACTTTCAGGATAGTTTTTGATGCTAACCTAATCTCGTTCCAGGATTCATCGTTTCTTAGTGCTTCATATCGCTGGGTTGCTTTTTCAAGCAGTTTGTATTGTTCATTTACAGGATCACCACCGACTGGTTGTAAGTGGCTATCGCTAAGGTTTAATGCAAAAAGTTCGCCGGTGGGCATTATAAGTGCCAAGATGCAAAATAATGGGCTGAGTATGATGGTTTTCATCTGATTTGCGTACTGGGGTTCAACTATTATATCACAATATCTAAGCCAATACATCATATAAATCAGAGGTTAAAAATAAAAAACCTTGTTTTTTCATTTTTAAAAGAATATTTTAGTAGTAAGACCGTTCAAAGATCAAGCAGGCTTGAAATACCAAGGGGGGCTTAAAATCTTAGAAAAAGGGAAAATTTTGTAACTAACTTTCTGACTTTTAGTACAAGGGGTAATTATTTTAATATTAATTCAAGGGATAGTGAAGGGGAATTTCAAAGAAAAAAAAGTAAGATTTCATAGTTTATATTATGCGGTCTTTTTACTGATACTCGTGTTAGGCGGATTCGATAATCCAATTAACGAAAAAGAGATCCTGGCTCAATTAGTGAAGCAGAACGATTTTCAGCGGTCGACCGTATTGCTCAACAATCAGCTACGCACCATCCCGCTTAAAGATTTGGCATCTCGCCGCATTGCCAGTATAAATACAGGTGTTTCGAATAGTGCTGAATTTGATAATATGCTCCGCAATTATGATGCGATAAGCAGTTTTAATTTTGAGAATCTTCGCCTTGATGCTTTAAATAGCTTTACTACTCTTGTTATACAAGTAAATCCCGAAACACTTTTCAAACCAGAAGTATTTTCCTTTATACAGGAAGTTCAAAAGAACAAAGAAGTTATTATAGCTGGTTTTGGTAATTCAACGGCATTGCAGCGTTTAGAAGAATTTAATATGCCTGTAATCTGGAATCCCGAACAATCAGCATTTTCGGCTACTTATACAGCCCAGGTTATTTTTGGCGGAATTGCCGCTGAAGGAAGGTTAGCACTCAATATAAGTCCGAAATACATGGCCGGAACAGGGTATTTTACGGAAAAAAGCCGTCTTAAATATTCTTTACCTGAAGAAGTTGGAATTCAATCTTCTAAGCTGTCTGCAATTGATGATATTGTTGAAGAGGCCATACGCGAACATGCTACTCCAAGCGCTGTTGTTCTGGTGGTTAAAGATGGTAACGTAATCTTCAATAAAGCATATGGTTCGCATACCTATGATGGAAACAATCCTACGCAGGTTAACGATATTTATGATCTGGCATCGGTAACTAAAGTTGCCGCTACTACAATGGCGACAATGAAGCTGTATGAGAAAGAAAAGATTAACCTGAACGCAAATCTGGGTACTTATCTTGCGGATGTAAGGAATACTAATAAAAATGAAATTCCGGTGAAAGACGTTTTACTTCACCAGGCCGGTTTTGTAAATCTTGACTTCTTTAGCGATTTGCGGTCAGGAGATCATACAAGTGACTCATCCTTCTTTTATCCGGTAAAAGCCGCTGATCATTATTTTATTCGCAGAAATTACTACCAGGATGTGATGTGGCCAAAAATGCTTCGTACACCTTTGCCTACCAGGGGTAGATATGTCTATAGCGATATCAGCATGTATGTGATGAAAGAAATTATAGAGCGCCAGGCTGAAAAAACACTCGATAAATTTGTTCTTGACGAGTTTTACAAACCCCTGGGAATGCGTACAGCAGGGTTTAATCCGCGCAGGCGCTTTGATGCTGATCAGATAGTACCTACCGAGAGAGATACTTATTTCCGTAAAACTCTGTTGCAGGGTTATGTACACGATAGCGGAGCTTCACTGGTTGACGGAATTTCTGGTCACGCAGGATTATTTGCCAGTGCCAACGATCTTGCTATTTTAAACCAGATGCTTCTTAATGGCGGTACCTATGGAGGAGTTCAGTATTTTAAGCCGGAAACTGTAGAGCTGTTTACGGCCCGTCAATCGAATGTTAGTCGCCGTGGCTTAGGTTTCGACCGTGCAGAAGCGGGTGGAGGATATCCCTCAAGATTAGCTTCTTCCTCAACATTTGGTCATACCGGTTATACCGGAACCTGTGTGTGGACAGATCCTAAAGAAAAACTTGTATATGTATTTTTATCTAATCGCGTATATCCTTCGGCAAGCAATAAACTAAATTCACTTAGAATACGTCCCAGAATTCAGGATGCTATTTATGCTGCCATTGCTGAAGGTAATGGGAGTTTTGCAAGTGCTGTAAATTAGGAATCTTTCAGATTTGACGATTATCCTGAATTTCTTCAGTATCTTTTAGTTAAATGAATTTTTGTTTAGAATAACATGATGATGCGGTAATACTTTAGGAATCTTTTTAGGTCTTAAAGGGGATAAAACTCCAGACTTTCCGGAGATCTCCTTCAAAAATGGTAACATATAAAAACTACGATTATCAGGAGCCTTGTATTGAACGACAAAGATGAATTATAACTTTGATTTCTCTTCCTCTGCAAAAAACAACAATACCCGTTCATCGAATTTTTCCCAGGTATTTTGTTCAGTTTTTCTGAAATTTTTAAATAAAAGTGCATGCGAAGCGTTAAGGGTTTGGTTACAAATGTGCTCGGCTTCTGCCCAGCTAACATTTTCCAGTGCCTCTTTAGCTTCACCGAAATACAAGTATTCCTTTTCTCCTAAAGCCTCTGTACTCCAAACTAATTCATCGCCATTTTTCTTTCCCTCGTAAACGGCAAGTTTGCCTTTGTTTTCTTGTTTCATGAAGATTGTTTTTATATCAACAAAGCTGCGTCGGGGATGTTTGTAGCGCCAGTCTAAATCGCTGCATGCCTATTCCTTTTTTATCCTTAGAATGCTTTGTAATTAGATCTTACAGGTCCGTTTTTTGTTCCGGCTCCCTGCCAGGACGAACGGGTCCGAACAACCTAATAATGTTCACCCCAAACAAATTGGAACCATTGCGTATTGAATCTAAATATATCAGGGTACATGGTAACATCTCAGAAGAAAACAAGAATTGTAGTTATTGGCGTGGGGGCGGTAGGGTCGACTACAGCGTATACCTTGCTTTTGCGAAACAGGATGGATGAACTGGTCCTGATTGATGCCAATAAAGAAAAGGCAATTGGTGATGCCCTTGATATGAATCATGGTTTGCCTTTTTTAAGTCGCACGAACGTTTGGGCGGGAGATTATCCGGACTGCGTTGAAGCAGATATTGTTATCATTACTGCCGGTGCTGCCCAAAAACCTGGTGAGTCACGCATCGATCTTCTCAGGCGAAACGTTTCGATCTACGAAAGTATAACCGACGAAGTTTTAAAGTACAATAAAGATGGTATTCTGTTAATTGCGTCTAATCCGGTCGATGTGATGAGCTATTTTACCTGGAAAAAATCTGGCTGGCCGGTAAACAGGGTAATAGGCTCAGGTACTTTATTAGACAGCGCACGCTTTAGATATCTCATAGGCCAAAAGCTGCATATTGATGCAAGAAGTGTGCATGCACATATTATAGGCGAGCATGGTGATTCTGAACTTCCCCTCTGGAGCCTTGCCAATATTGCCGGAACAGAAATCGCCTTGTCTGAGGAGGATAAGCAAGAGGTATTTGAAAATACAAAAAATGCCGCTTACCAGATTATCAAGGCCAAAGGCGCTACTTATTATGCTATCGCTCTGGCCCTCGACAGAATATGTACCGCAATTCTGGATAATGAAGCTGCAGTTCTTAACGTGTCTACACTGCTGACTAACTATCATGGTGTTTCTGATGTGTATCTTGGCGTACCTTGTATTGTTGACAGAAATGGTATCAGGGAAATTCTTCCATTGACTATTAATGATAAGGAAAAGGAGATGTTACATGCTTCGGCTAATAAGTTGAAGGAGATTGTTGAGTCTCTTGTGATGTAAATTTTGCCACCTCGAAAGGTCTGTACCTGGGGATAGCGCAGAGAGAGTAGGTTTCCTGCCGATGGAAGTATCGGGCCTTTCATGGGCGTTGCATAGAAAAAAAATTATACCAAGCTTTTTATAAGATTTTTTACTTTTAAAAATGGAATATGGGGGATGTATCTACATCATGACCAATAAACATCGAACTACTTTATATATTGGGGTAACATCTCATTTACTTAACAGGATACTGGAGCATAAAGAACACAAATATCCGTCAAGTTTTTCAGCAAAGTACAATCTTGAATACTGTATATATTACGAGTTCTTTTCCAGAATTGAAGAAGCAATTGGAAGGGAGAAAGAAATAAAGAAATGGCGCAGAGAAAAGAAGGTGGCTTTAATAAAGACCTTGAATCCCGAATGGGTAGATTTGTGGGAGCAATTGGCAGGCAATTAATTAACCTTTTGACAACATTTGATGTGAAGGTTTTGAAAACGAAACCAACACTCCACCCGTCACCTCGAACGGCCTTGAGGTTTGGGATAGAGCAGAGAGAGGTCTCCTGGCGATGGAAGTAAAGCCCTTTACCGCGGAGATATCTCTCTCCGCACCAGCTAACCACAGGGCCATTCGTTCGATATGACGGGTGTATGTTATGGGCGTTTCCATAGGAGGTACTTTGAGTTTGAAAACGAAAACCAACACATTTTCCGTCACCTCGAACGGTCTGTAGCTGGGGATAAAGCAGAGAGAGGTCTCCTGGCGATGGAAGTAAAGCCGTTTACCGCGGAGATATCTCTCTCCGCACCAGCTAAGCGCAGGGCCATTCGTTCGATATGACGGGTGTATGTTATGGGCGTTTCCATAGGAGGTACTACGAGTTTGAAAACGAAAACCAACACATTTTCCGTCACCTCGAACGGCCTATAGCCGGGGATAGAGCAGAGGAAAGTCTCCTTCCTACCAATGGAAGCCACGGCCTTGATCGGGGAGATTTCTCTCTTCCGCACAATGCAACAGCACAGGCCATTCGGTCAATATGACTGCCTATGTTACCGGAGTTTTCATATTCCTATATAAAACTCCAGCTCTTTGAAATTTCTTATGAACTTTTGACTCTCACTTGCAGAATGTTCCGCCTTATAATCATATAAAACCGCATCAATTCCCAGCTCCTTTGCTGCTTTAATTTCAGAATTCAGATCGTCGCCGATAACCAAAACTTCATCCGCGGAATAGTTGTAATCCCGCAGGATATTCCTGAAGATGTCTATTTTTTTTAAATCGGAGATAGCAGGATCAACCACTACAATTTTTTCAAAGTCTTTTTCAATATTCAGCTGCCTGATTTTACTGTGCTGGAGTTTGCTGAAACCTGTTGTCACCAGAAACTTTTTACAGGGGATTTTTCGTGCATGTTCGTAACCCTCAAATGGTTCCATGTTCTCCTCATAGGTGAGGTCGGATAGGAGATTCATACCCTCGGCAATTAAGCTCTCACTGAATTTGTAATCCTTTGCAACATGCTGAAACGGGCGCCGCATAATTTCAGCCTTTATTTCAGTAAGATCCCCCTCGTATTCTCCGCTTTCCTCAATACGTTCAAATAAAGATTTAAATAGCTTGTTTCCGATAGAGGTTACAGGATAGATGGTATTGTCTAAATCAAATATTAATGCTTTTTTCTTCATTTGCCTGTTTCGACAAGGTTGGATGATTTTTTTTTAACTACATATTTACGCAAAATTCCTTTAAATTCTGATTTTTAGCAGCCATATTAAAAATGCACATACAGAATGGGGTGGCTATAAAAAATGTCACAAAAGACATTCTTGTTATCATCTTTAGGAATTGACGTAAGATGATGATTTTGGTGAATTTGAGACATTCACTTTGTATTTTGAAATGGTTATTAAATAGACAGTACACACGCCTATGGAAAGGTTTCTGTCAATTGGGAAAGTTCGGGGTTCCTCTCTCAAAAGAGGATTTGAAGGCTTAATAACAGGTTTCAAAATCCATTTCATAAAAAAGGGTTGAACGGCAGTTCAACCCTTTAAATAACCTGTAAAGTTTACATAATTACACTACTACCGAAGGAATAGTCAGCCAATACTTCACATTATTCAATTTATGTCCATCAATATGCCTGATAAAACTCTTATTTTTAATAAAGTAATAGCCTACTGATAATCCTTTCAACTCATCAAACAACAATACTTCTTCCATATCTGTTGGTAACGAGTCAAACACTAATTTCCATTCCATAGTGTCTATAACGAACAAAGTGTAAGATAAATATAGACTGTCCAGTCGGACGTTTCATAACTAAAATAATTTCCTTTTTTTACCGGGCTTAAATTAAAAGGATCAACCTGATTTGACTTGTCAAAGGAGCTTTAACTATTTATCCATGCTTGCTTTAGGCCAGTTCTCTGGCTTCCGGGGAACGGTATTCCTGAACTTAATATTATCAGAAAGGTCTCCCGAATCATTTACTATTAATTCATCTCCGGGTACTTTAAATACAACGTTTTTAAAGAGAAGGTTGCGGACATCCGTTAAGCTGATCAGCGAATCCTGTGAACGTATTACCGCGTTTTTAATAGTGATGTCTTTTGCATCTGTTGCACGGATGAGGTTAGTAGTGGTAATGTCTGCATTTTCTAAAGTGAAATTCGTTAAGGGCGATTCAGGGATACCATCTATCCTTATCAGGTTTTTCGCTTTTTCAATAATAAAATCTTTAGCCGAAATATTCCGGTAGAACGGAGTAAGCCGGTTTACCGGGGGAGCAGGCAAGCGCGTAGCAAGCTCACCAACATACATTTTGCTTCCCAGCATATCCCAGCGGAAAGCATCGTCGCGTAATGACATGCGGATACGTTCATAAAATAAGTTTTCTCCGCCACCGCCTCTTGGCCTGCGTGTTTTAAAACGGATTCCTACTCCGGTATCATCAAATACGGAATCGTGGACATACAGGTTACGAATGATGCCCGCAGTTTCGCTTCCAACGGTAATACCTCCATGCCCTTCTCTTGCCAGACAAAAACGGACAACTACATTTTCGGTAGGCTTATTTACCCGCATCCCGTCTTCGCCGCGGCCTGCTTTCATGGTAAAGCAATCGTCACCGCAACTTAACGTGCAATATTCGATAAGAACATTTCTTGTTGATTCGATATCAATTCCATCCCCCCGGGGGATGCCTACCGAATTAACCGTTACACCACGAATGATCACGCCATCGCAGTACACCGGTACAATGTTCCAGAATGGGGTGTTTTCTAATGAAATTCCTTCTATTAAAACATTTTTGCAATTGATTGGTGAGATAAACATGGGGAGGAAAATAAACTCGTTATTATAGCCTTCGTATACTCGTTCTGAAACAGGCTTATCATGAGGTACCACGTTTTCAATAACATCAACATTCATAACCCGGGTTCTTACGGGAGAATCTTTTGGAGGGCCTATTAACTTTCCTCTTCCTGTTACTGCGATGTTTTCCTGTCCGTTTGCATAAATACATGCTCCAAGTGACATCACTTCGATACCCTCATTACGTGTAAATACTGCGGGCCGGTAATCTTCAATTTCTCCGCTAAAATGTAGCTCGGCACCAGCCTCCAAATGGAGGTTAACGTTGCTTTTCAGGCTTATTCTTCCCGTGTTCCATTTTCCAGCCGGAATGTTTACTGTTCCGCCGCCCTGAACGTTTATCTCATCGATGGCGGTTTGTATCGCTTTTGTTGTGATGATTCCCTGTTTTGCGCCTTTATCTGTAATGCTTATGCTGAGATTTGGAAAGATGGGTCTTTTAAGCTGCGGCATAGCAAATGGTGCGGTAATAGGGGCAATTTCGGCAGGCATTTTTAGTGCGCCAACATCCTCAATGGTAGGGATGTATACTCCTGAGACAGGAGTTTCTGTCTTCCGGGTGATTGAGCATTGGGTAAAGAAAAAGAGAAAAGATCCTGTTATGGAACAAAGTAAAAAAGCATGTAGATTTTTTTTATTAGTGTGTATTTTCATTATGGACTGTATGGAAGCGCAATCTAGAGAAAATCTGAAAGGTACAAGGAATTGTATTTTAATTGTTAGAGAAATTAGCATCTACATGAATAATCCCTTCAATTATAGCCAGGATCACAAATTGCATTCAAAAACTTATCATCAATTCGCCCTTTGAATAATGACCAGCGTGTATTATCTTGAATTAAGCTAATTAAGGTATGGAGACAAAAGATGGAAAACAAGCTGTGTATGCCATAACCAGAGCTGATTGGCGTGAGTGGCTGCAGCAAAACAGCCAGTCCGAGAAGTCGGTTTGGTTAATTCTTTATCACAAGAAAAGTAAGATAGAGTGTATTAGTATCAACGATGCTACAGAAGAAGCGCTATGTTTTGGATGGATAGACAGTTTGGCAAAAAAGAGAGATGCTGAAAGTTATTACCTTACTTTTACGCCGCGTAAACCAAGGAGTAATTGGAGTAAACCCAACAGGGAACGGGCAGAAAGAATGATAGAGCAAGGCTTAATGACCATGCAGGGTCAGCAGCTTATTGATATTGCTAAGGAAACAGGAAGATGGGAACCCATAGCTGCAAAGGATGGTTTATAGAATTAAAATCTTTAATACAATGGAACAAAAAAAACCACTTCCCCCGTTTAATCTTGAAACGGCGACTCAAAAAGTACAGATGGCCGAAGATGCCTGGAATACGAAAGATCCTGAAAAAGTATCACTGGCCTATACTACAGACTCTGAATGGCGAAATAGAAATCTTTTTATTAACGGCAGGGAAGAAGTGAAAGCTTTTCTAACGGCCAAATGGGAAAGAGAATTAGACTACAAATTAAAAAAAGAATTGTGGGCATTTACTGACAATAAAATAGC
Organism: Pedobacter superstes; assembly: GCF_037622515.1. Classification (NCBI taxonomy): domain Bacteria; kingdom Pseudomonadati; phylum Bacteroidota; class Sphingobacteriia; order Sphingobacteriales; family Sphingobacteriaceae; genus Pedobacter; species Pedobacter superstes. Next base: position 617,922 of record NZ_JBBJCN010000002.1, on the reverse strand, counting down.
CGTGCGGTTTGAGTATGAATGGCACGACAAGGATGGCCAATGGTACCGTTCTTATGGAAACGAAAATTGGGAATTTGATGAAAATGGTTTGATGAAAAAACGTTTTGCCAGCATCAATGACCTGGCCATTAATGAAACGGACCGGAGAATAAAATAAGAGGGCTCGTAAATAAAGTATGGAAAACAAAACCTCTCAACACATATAAGGCACATCTGCTTATTTACTGGGATTTTGTCTTTTCATCATCACTTCCCTGCATCTCACAAACAGAGCACAGAATAATTTAATTGATGAATTTACATCTGTTATAGCGTTGCTTTTAACCGTTTCGTCCGTGTTTTCATTTATGTCAATCAGGACAACAAATGACGAGAAAGAAATCCGGACAAAAAAATCGCAGATAATTTTTTCATCGGAATATATTGTTTTTTATAGGCTATGAAGCTTGCATGCGCTTGCTTATTTTGTTTCAGAGCGGTAAGCTCATGCAGGTTTCATCGCCTCGTTAATAGGAATATTCGGAATAATTCTTTTTATAATAATTCACTTTTGGGATAAATAACAACTGACAGCGCTTCATGTCAAATTACACTCTAAAGATTAACGAATTGATAAACAAGGATCTGATGAATTGTAAATCGGCAAATTTGCCATTTTAAACAAGTTTTTTTTTGATTTAAATTCCCTATTCGTCCTTGATAATCAGGTTATAAATTCCAATCTTTATTAAGTAAATCAGATACATATTATGCTGGATATTGTAATTGAGGCCCGTAAAGCATCCATTGCTCCGGGAATGGACGTAAAACGAATTCTCCCTTTCCGCCTTCGGAGAATGGTCGGACCTTTTGTATTTATGGATCATGCCGGTCCGGTAAATGTGCAGCCTCAGAAACTATCATCTATGGATGTGCTCCCACATCCTCATATCGGACTGTCGACTGTAAGTTATTTGTTTGGCGGTCAGGTTACCCATCGCGATAGTCTTGGGGTTGAACAGATAATCCGGCCAGGAGAGGTAAACTGGATGACTGCCGGCAGTGGAATTGCACATTCGGAACGTTTTGAAGATCCTTCAGCACTGGCGGGAGGCGCCCTAGAAATGATTCAAACCTGGGTTGCCCTCCCGGAAAAAGATGAAGAATCAAAGCCTTCTTTCGATAACTACAAACCTGAACAGCTGCCTATATTCACTGATAGCGGTGTTTGGATGAGATTGATAGCCGGCAATGCCTATGGCTTGAGAAATAATGTTAAAACACACTCGCCCTTATTTTATATTCATGTTTTACTGGATAAGGGAAAACGATTCGGGCTGCCTGAGGAACATACTGAGCGGGGTGTTTATATTGTAAAGGGAAGTTTGGAAGTTGCAGGAAATACATACACAGATGGAATGATGCTGGTGTTTACAAAGGGCTCGGATGCTGTTATCTATGCAAAAGAAAACACAACGCTGATGATGCTTGGCGGTGAACCTCTGGGAGAAAGGTTTATATGGTGGAATTTTGTGTCATCCAGGAAAGAACGTATTGAACAGGCCAAGGCCGACTGGAAGGAAGGGCGCATTATTTTACCCCCTACAGATAACCTGGAATTTGTTCCGCTTCCGGAAGATAAACCGAAACCTTCTGATAGTCCGCCTCCCGGGGTCCTTTCCTGAGGAGATTATTGGTTTCTATTTACCCTACATAAGGATTCCTTCTTTTGCTTCATCTCTTTGTGGCAAATTAGTATCTCCCAGCATTTCCTTTAAATCGATTTCTATATTTTGACTAATGGCTGAAACCGGTATGTCATTTTCACGGTTAGAGAACGGATCCTGAATTTCTATAGCTATTTGCTCTATCACCAGGAAAATAAAGATAGCACACATGGCCACCGGTATAGTTAAATAACCGAAGGAGTCGACCATGCCAAATGGAACCAATATTGCAAACATATGGACCAGAAGCCATGTGAAATAACTGTAGGGTACGGGAAAAGGTGTGTTTTTAATACGCTCGGCCGCACCTAGATTGTCAGTAAGCTGATAGATAGTTTCTTCTATTCTTAGTAACTCTATATCATTAATGATATTTTCCTGCTGAAGCTCTTTGATTGCATACATATTGTGAAGAAGAAGCAGGTTAGGAAGGTGCGATTTTGTAATGACCTGTTCATATTCTTCATCATAAAGAAATGGTTTTATGAATTCGTCGCAGTTTTGTTCACGTAAGCGGCAGCTCAACGCATAAACAAAAGCAATATGACGGTAGATAAGGCTCTCTAATAGCTCCCGGGAAATGCTGGAATGATGTGTAAACGTTATAAGCTGCCTTGCTAAACTTCTGGAATTATTTACAACAGAACCCCATATTTTTCTTGCTTCCCACCATCGCTCATAGGCAGAACTTACCCTGAAACCCATTAGAACAGATAAGGCAATGCTGATCATTGAAACTTCGGTGTTCGAGATGGCAATATTTATTTTATAATACGAATAAACAATACTGACCGCAATGCATAAACAGAGGTAAAAAAGAAGCCATTTCCATATCAGGAAGATAACCTTGATTGCCCGGATATTTGTTTCTATTATCATTTAATGTGTAATCCCTTTAAATTGGTGCCGGCTGTACAATCTGACACTGACAGTGAGTAAAATGTTTAATTCCTTCTTTTGTTTCGCACAAAACTGGTTTTCTACTGGTATTGTACCGGGAGGCCTTTTTTAATGGGAAGAGACGATCGGTAAAAAATAAGTTTAAGAATGGATACTATCTGCTTTAAATCTTTATTTTTACATAGTAATTCCACCTATGAAGTGAATATTATCTTACGAATGTTTTCCCTAGTGGGAATTGCAATGCTGCTTTTACTGACTTCTCTTAAGTCAACTAGGTTAGATCCCCGGGATATTATCGGCGCCTGGCAATATGGCCCTGCAACTGATAGAACAGTAATGATTGCTACCGATAGAGTTTTCACGGTTGCTAAGTATAACATCCCCGGGAAGAAGTTGATCAGTTCGTATGGCGGTACATGGCGGATGGACGGTAATAAGTTGCTGCAAAAAATAGAGTGGAATTCAGTTGATACCTCACAGGTTGGTAAAGAAATAAGCCTCGCTATTCAATTAGAAAAAGGAAAACTTATTGTAAAGGAAAAAAGTGAATCCTGGAGCCGTGCGGATAATGGTAAACCCGGGGAGCTGGCGGGCGCATGGATAATTTCAGGGAATTATATAAACGATAAGGTAACTAAAAGAGCCAGCCCGTTATTTCCCAGAAGGACTATGAAAATTCTCTCGGGAACACGGTTTCAATGGATTGCCTATAATGTAAAAACCAGGCAATTTATAAATGCCGGTGGCGGAAGTTACACTGCTGATAATGGGAAGTATACGGAAATGATTGAATTTTTCACCAAAACGCCGGAGAGTGTTGGTAAGGCTCTGAGTTTTCAATATTCGTTTGTTGATGGCGACTGGCGCCATAAGGGAGAGAAATCTACCGGTGGTGCACTGGATGAATGTTGGTCGAGGCGGGAAACACTTGAATAATAAAAGCCTGGCGTTTTAATTTTATTGATCTCCAATTTAATTTTTACTCGTCGTGGCAGGTAGGATAAATCGACAAAAAAATACCTGAAAGATGTTCTGGTTTTCTGTTTTATTAAAAACAAAAATATCTTAAATCAGGTTTAACAGCATGATGTATTTTATATTTTAATCACAGTTTGATATACCAATAAATAGCCTCTATTGTTAGCCAGCGAAAATATTTTCCGAAATATAGTTGAAATTTCTCCCTTTCCGGTTTATGTGTGCACAGGAGAAGATATGATAATAACCGTGGCAAATGACGCCACTTTAAAAGCATGGGGCAGGGATAAATCTGTTATCGGACAATCTTTCAGCGAGGCTCTCCCGGAGCTTCACGACCAGCCGTTTGCAGATCTAATACGCGAAGTTTATACCAGCGGTGAAACCTATTACACAAATAATGATCGCGCCGATTTAGTTGTTGACGGAGTTTTGCAGACCTTTTACTTTAAATTCACTTATCAGGCCTTACGGGATGAAGAGAATAATATAACCAGCGTATTATGTTTTGCGTCTGATGTTACGGAGCTTGAAAGGGCCAGACAAACGATAGAAAAAAGCAGGCAAACCTTATACAATATGGTGAGGCAGGCTCCGGTCGGTATATGCATTATTAACGTTAATGGCCTGGTGGTTGAGGTAGCTAACGAATCGTATCTTGAACTGGTAGGCAGAAAACGAACCGAACTTGAAAATCGTCCGATATGGGATGCTGTACCCGAAGCTGCTGATTCCTATGCTCCTGTATTAAATAATGTTATTAATACAGGTTCCCCCTTTTATGCTAAAGAGCATGAATTGATGTTGTTTCGTAATGGGGTAAAAGAGATGGTTTTTATTGATTTTGTTTATGAGCCAGTTACTGATATAGACGGTAATATAAGTTCTGTAATGGTTATCGGTATTGATGTAACAGATAAGGTTAATGCCAGGCGTGATATTGAAGATGCAGAGGAACGGGCCAGACTTGCAATTGAGGCGGCAGAAATGGGCACCTTTGACCTCGACATGGTTAACAATTACATGGTTACCTCCGATCGGTTTAATAACATATTCGGAGTAGAAAGTTCTGGGGTAACACGTGAAACTCTCATCCAGCTTATTCATCCTGATGACCAGGCTGTCAGGCAGGCAGCGCACGATGAGGCCATTAAGAGCGGTAAATTATTTTATGAGGCCAGGTTATTTTGGAAAGACTCATCAGTCCGCTGGATCAGGGTTCAGGGAAAAGCTTATTTTGATAACAATGGCCTTCCATTCAGGATCTTAGGAACTGTGCTTGATATTACAGAATACAAACGCCTTCAACAGCAAAAAGACGACTTTATAAGTGTTGCCAGCCATGAGCTTAAAACCCCTATGACCAGTATAAAAGCATCTATGCAATTGCTCGGCCGGTTGATTAATACAGATCCTGCTTCGCAAAAGGTTTCCATGTTCATGGATAAGGTAAATTCGAATCTTTTAAAGATGCAACAACTGGTTGAAAGTTTATTAAACGTTTCTAAAATAACCGCTGGGCAGCTCGCTCTGAATAAAACTACATTTACCTTATCTGAGATGATTCACGATTGCTGCGATCATATACGTATGAACGGTAAATATGAGCTGAAAATAGAGGGGGATATGGAACTGAAGGTTTTTGCCGACAAATATAAAATCGATCAGGTAGTAGCTAATTTAATAAATAATGTAGTCAAGTATGCTTCAGACTCCGAAAAAATAGTTTTTCATGTAAAAGAGGAGGGTGGAACAGCAAAAGTGTCTGTGCAGGATTTTGGACAAGGTATACCTGCTTCAAAATTAGAACATCTTTTTGAACGCTATTATCGCGTAGATTCAAGTGGGTTTCAATATTCTGGTCTGGGATTGGGCCTGTATATAAGCGCCGATATTATCCATCGTCATAATGGTAAAATAGGAGTAGTGAGCGAAGAAGGGAAAGGAAGCATATTTTGGTTTACTTTACCACTTTCGGAGAGTGCTTAATTTATATTTTGAGACATTTATTACCTGACAGATACAGTGATGAAGATGCATACAGGTGTTTCTTTCTGTTTGTAAGTTGGTATTAAGAGGGATAGTGAACCAGAATATATTTTCTTTCACCTCATCCTTCAAGGTCTTGTATATATGCTTAGTTTAAGTTCTCTTCTAAAAAAGAGAGGGTGAAATTACATTGCTCAATTGTATAATTAAAAGGAGTGAAAACAGGAACTTCCTGATCATTCAGGAACAATTATTAAGCCCTCCCGGGCTTTTTTTATTAGTGAAAAACCAGAATTCAATTGTTTTAATTAAGAACCTCATTCGTGCCTCTTTGATTGCACTGGAGTTATCCTAAGGTTTAAACAGGAATTTTAAAACTCCCTCCATTACTTCAATTTTTACTTCCTTTTTCTCATTGTCAATCAGTTCGTCATCAAGGTGCATCAGCATTCCATCCCATTTTATTTTTATGATTTTACCTTGAATGGTACTAAATTTAAAAGGTTTCTCTAAGCCATTTAATTTATCAGAGATATATTGCTTGAATTCATCTCTTTGATTTTCTGAAATTAATACTATTTCAAAAAGCCCATCTCCCGGATCAGCCATGGGTGCAAGAGTCATATTAGGTCCTATTGAACGGATATTCATAATCTCTACCAATAAATAATTACCGGAGTGGTCTATTCCATCAATATCCAGCACGCAGGATTTAGCTTTATAGGAATCAATAATCTCCATTAAAACTTTCAGAGCGGTTTGTAATTCTTTTTCGGGGGTGTCAGACTCATTATCCTTCACTTTCATCTCCTTCATCAGGCGGGGAAAGACACCATAGCCAAAGCCTTCCAGAAAGAACAGGCCTTCATTGCCTGCAATCTTTCCGATGTCAATTCTTTTTATGTTTTTTGCCTCCCATAAACCGATATCTTCCTTTGAATTAAAACCCAGGGTCGTTGCTATATTGTTTGCCGTACCCATCGGCAATACCGCAATAGGAAACTGTTTATCAATCAGTTTTCTCTCAATTATCTTTTTTACTGCTTTCCGGACAGTTCCATCGCCTCCGGCGATAATTATAAAGTCTGTTTCCTCCTCAAATTCATCCCATCCCTTTTCTTTAATGGAAGCATAGTTGCATTCATAACCATGAGTGCGGATTAAGGAAATAAGTTCTTTTTTCGAATGATCTTCATCACCTGCGGATGGATTGTGTAGCAGCTTGGCTATTTTCATAAATTAATTGTAAGTGTATTTCTCAAAAACATCCAAGTTGTTTATTGGTTGGCATTATAGATAATTTATTTAAAAATGAGAATACTGGTAACCAACGATGACGGAATATATAGTCCGGGAATAGCCGCTTTAGCTAAAATAGCTTCGCAGTTTGGTGAAGTAAGAGTTGTAGCTCCCGATGTAGAACAATCGTCAATGGGCCATGCCGTTACGCATTCCAGACCTTTGACTTATAAAAAATCGCCAATTGTGTTCGAAGGTTTAGAGGCTTACCGGGTGAACGGAACCCCTGCAGATTGTGTTGCTTTGGGAACCCATTTGTGGTCCAAAACCGACGTAGTGCTTTCAGGTATAAATATGGGTCCTAATTTGGGTAACTCTATGTGGCATTCGGGAACTTTGGCGGCAGCAAAACAAGCCGTATTGTTTGGAATAAAGGGAATCGCCTTTAGTACCCCGGTGGGGAAAACGGAACCAGATTTTGATGCACTGGCGCCCTTCGTGGAAAAAACGCTTTCTGTATTACTTGAAAATACTGAACTTGGTCTATTTAATGTCAACCTCCCTGAAAACCCTAAGGGAATACAATGGACCAGGCAGTCTGTCCGGCTGTATGATGGCACTATCGTTCCAGGAACTGATCCAATGGGTAGAAAACATTACTGGTTTACCGTTTCACCTTTAGAGGCGGCAGAAGAGGGGACAGACCGTTGGGCAATAGAAAATGGCTATGTCTCTATAACACCTTTACGTTTAGATTTAACCAATGAAGGAGAGCTTGCAAAAGCTTTAAGTGTGCACCCATTAATTAATTAGTAAATCGTAATAATTTAATCAAAAGATATTAAGCATTCCCTAAATCAGTCTTTTTATACAAAGAGTTTCAAAACTTCATCAAAACTTCATGTTCAGACAGGAACTTTGACTTGATCAAATAAAAGAACATGAAACGATTTTTTATAATTTCAGCACTATTAGTTGTAGTTGCTTTTACAGCATGTAAGGATGATAACTCATCTTCTGTAACTAAGTTTTCTGTTAAAATGACAGATGCCCCCGGTGCATATCAGTCTTTAATGCTCAATGTAAAGGAAATCCAGGTGTTGACATCTGAGGGCACTTCGACACTACCTGTCGGTACAGATCCATTTGATATTTTGCATTTCAGAATGGGTAAAGATACATTGCTAGCTTCTCAGGACATTCCCGCCGGTCAATTGCAGGAAATTCGTCTTGTATTAAATGAAACCGGTAACACGGTTGTAATTGATGATGTAGCTTATAATTTAACTACCCCCAGTGCGCAAAGCTCGGGCCTGAAATTAAAAGTGAATGCGGATTTAAATTCGGGAAGTGAGTATACTTTATTGCTTGACTTTGATGCTGCTAAATCAATTGTTAAAACAGGAAATGGTAAATATATTTTAAAGCCTGTAATCCGGGTAATTCCGCAGGCAGTCTCGGGATCGTTAAGAGGAATCATAATCCCGGCTTCATCAAGTCCTAAAATTTATGCAATTACAGGTACAGATACAATCGGTACCATCTCAGATGCAACAGGTAACTTTTATTTCCCCGGTTTGAAAGCAGGAGTTTATAAAGTTAACATAGAACCTGTAAGCCCTTATCAGTTCAAAAGCATTGAAAATGTTTCTGTTGTGAACGGGTCAACAAATAATATCGGAACAATTACTCTGGTGCAATAATTATTATCGCTTAAGCACTAAAGAATTAAGTATGTCCGGAGAATTTAGTTTTATTCTCCAGGCATACTTTTTTTGTTTCAAATGCCTCAAAAAGCTAAGTAAGAACAAGCGGTTGGTACCTTACACAAAATGTCATTTATATTAATACATTTACAGCAACACTTTCCCTGTTTAACTAAAAATTATGAAAGCACCTTCCGCTCCGCAACAAATTACCTGGATAATTGGATTAATATGTGGTATTGCCGGGATAATCGGGCATTATGCTAATGTTCCTGTTATAACAGAAAACAATTACCTGCTGCTATTAATTGGTTTCGTTGCTCTGGCTTTGGGTACTACCTTTAAAGGGATATGATTTAGCAGTCACTTTTCTGTTTATTAGAAAATAAACAAAGAGGGTTGGACTCCTTCCGTGACAATAATTCGGTTAAGAACAATTCTCCTCCGCATGACCAAAAACAGGTGCTGCGGGTATAGGCATCCAATGACTTACTCTATTTAGTTTGAGGCCATCCACACTTTGAACAAAATTGATTCTATCAAAATTATAGCCGATTGCCAAACCTTCTTTCTCATCATAAAGAAGTACAAATTCCATTTCTGCTGGTAACGATTCTAACACTGAAATCCATCTCATAAAAGAGAATACAAATTTTTTAGTCTTTTTGATTTGTCTATTTATAAATCAGGTGTTTCTTTAAATGTTTTCTGTATAAATACTTCGTTTTTTTTTAATAAACTCTGGACCTCCCGTGTTTTATACGCGTCTAAACGAATATAGTTTCCCCTCACCGCTGTAACAGCACTAATTCGTCCTGGAGAGTCCACAAATAACTTGTAGTTAACAGGTGTGCTGTCCCCACACAAGCTAAAACCCCATGGTGCCCGGTTATTTTATGGTAGTGGACCCTGATTTTCTAAAATAAGCTTCTCAAATATCCATCGAATATTCTGGAAGTGTTAAAAAAAACATGATCCCTTGGATAGTCTTTCTTTATCTCTCGAAATTTCTGATTCTAATATCTGAAACCAAATAACTAAGTTTGCGTACAAGTTAATGTATTTAAGTTTATAGGTGGCTGGTAGTTTAAGCCCCTCATAATCGGTTAAATAGGAGCATTCTTAATAGCGGTATAAAATTAAAAATGTTTAAATCTGTCTTTGATTAATTTATGGAGAAATCTATACAATTTTATAATTGGTCGTTAAAAAAACTGCTAGAGACAGAGGCTAATACATTTATTAAAGCCAGGATCAAAATTCTTTTTGTCGTACTGATATTTCCATTAATAAAACTTACGGTTGCTATTCCGGTAGCATGGCATCATCATCAGTACTTTCATCTGCAACGCGCTGTTATTATGCTCGTGGTTTACCTGGTATTGCTAAAGGTCTTTTTAATTAATAAGGCTTTTACGAATACAATTGCACATGTCATGGTTTGGTTGGGACTGCTAATTATCTGGACCAATGCCTTTGTTTATGCTCAGACCATTAATATCGTAACGCTCCAGTTTATTTTCATGCTTGTTTTAAGCAGCTTTTATTTGTTAAATAAACGCTTCGGCATTGTATATTCTTTATTAGGCACTTTACCCGTTGTCCTGCATCTTATAATGGAAGGCAAAGTGAATTTTATAGCAAGGGCCCCTAATGAGCTAGCCTCTCCGGGCTTTGAACTTATTGTGGTATTAAATTTTATAACCATAATTATAACACATTATTTATTTCAGCAAGCCTTTGTCGCCAATATTGCTGAAAAAGAGGTTTTAAATAAACAGTTGCAATTGGCAGTTATAGAGGCTAACCATGCTGCTGTATCGAAGTCAAATTTTTTGTCAACAATGTCGCACGAGCTGAGGACACCACTTAATTCTGTAATTGGTATCAGTGAGCTTTTATTACTTGATTCAAAAGACCAGGAGCAGGAAGAAAATCTTAAGATTTTAAAGTTTTCGGCGATGAATCTCCATTCCCTTGTTAATGATATTCTGGATTTTAATAAACTGGAGTCTGATAAGCTGGATTTGGAGACAATACCTGTTAACCTTTTTGAATTAATAAATGAAGTTTGTTCAGGACTTCGTTTCCAGGCCACGAAAAAAGGAATAGATTTTATCCTGGATGTGGATGAAGAAATAAAAGATCAATTTATTGTAACTGATCCCACACGTATCACGCAAATTATATTTAATCTGGCTGGAAATGCGATTAAATTCACCGAAACGGGGTATGTTTCTGTTAGTTTAAAGGCTCTCGGATGGGACAAAGATAAATTAAGTATACGTTTTTCTATTACTGATACTGGAATAGGTATTAGTGCTGATAAGAAGGAAGCTATTTTTGAACCATTTACGCAGGCATCTTCCAGTACCACACGAAATTTTGGTGGAACAGGATTAGGGCTGTCTATTGTAAAACGATTACTGTATTTGTTTAAGAGTAAAATTAAGGTTGAGAGTACTCTGGGACTTGGATCAACATTCTGTTTTGATATTTCATTTGAGTTGGATAAAGAGCCAGTCGGCTTACTTTCATCGGGAATGGAATCTGAATATGATCTGGCAGAACTGAAGGTGTTAGTAGCTGAAGATAATACTATGAACAGGCTTTTACTCACCAAGGTATTTACAAAATGGAATAATAAACCGGTTTTTGCTATGAACGGGCTTGAAGCTATAGAAAAGATCAAAACGAATGACTTTGATGTAGTGTTAATGGACCTTAATATGCCTTTAGTAGATGGGTTTGAAGCTTCGAAAACAATTCGGGATATCGCAGACCCTGTTAAATCTTCTATTCCGATTATCGCTTTAACGGCCTCTGTATCTGTAGATGTCTATGATAAAATTAAGGAAGCGGGAATGGACGATTTTATTCTTAAACCTTTTAAGTTAAAGGAGCTTTACCTCAAGTTAAAAGAGATCACTTTAAAGGCATAAATTCGGGGAATCACTTCTTAACTTATTTTAATAATCCGCTAATAAAGTTTTGCATTTCTGCTGAATTATAATCGGCCATCCCTTCATGATAAAATACTATTTCGCCTTTTTTATTAATGATTACCGTTGTTGGCACGGTTCCTTTAAATAATGCTTCGGGAACAGGACTGTCTTGTGCAAAAGCTGTCAGATTGTATTTGTTTTTCTTCAGGAATAATTCGGCATCTTTCAACTTACTGTCTACATCAACCATTAAAAAAACAATTGATTTATTCGCGCCAAATTTAGTTTTCAAGGAATTAACAGAAGGCATTTCGGCTATACAGGGAGGACACCATGTGGCCCAAAAGTTTAGAAAAATCACCTTGTTTTTCAATTTCGAAATATCTGTCTGATCTCCGCTTGCAGAAATAAATCTAGCTTGAGGCGCCATCGGATAATTACTTTCAATATTGTTTTTTTCGATATCCGGCTCGTACAAGCCTGTCTTTATAAGGCCTCCTAAAAATAGAGACCTGGCTTTAGGGTTAAAAGTAATTACACCTAAACATAGCAGTAGAAAGATAAAGCCTGAGTTAGATTTGATAAATTTCATTTATGTTTTTTAAATTCCAGCCGGGTATCCCTTATTTATCCAGTCCGTTTTAATATTGGTGGGCAGATTTAACAGTTTCCCGTTTTTAAAACCAGCGTCTTTCAAGGCCTGAAACGCGGGCCGTATATTGGGACATCTTTCAAAGGGACAGCATCCGCAGTAAATAACGAGCACCGTGTTTTTGGGTATTTTTATTAATGTTTTTTTAAAAAGTTCCAGATTCTTTCTATCGCTTGAAGCGCCCATTTTTTTTGCGCCCTTGATGTTTTCCATAACACCGATATTAAAAATCAAGGGTTTTGAAACCTGAGACTTGATTAATATAGCTGCCAGTACAGATGGTTCCATTAATTGATCTTTGGTCCAGGGATCGGTTAGTTTTCCCGACTGCATTTTACCTGGGACAACCTGGGCGCAGACAATGTTTATTATTAGTATTGCAAAGAAGGAGGTGCTGAAAATTGACTTGATCATGAGTGAGAAATTATAATTGTTGATTAATGAGGAAGCTAATCTTTAATCAAACATTAACTTAGTCCAATAACCATATCCAATGTTTACAAATACTGGTTGCGGGCAGGCTCCTGTTAATGCCCAGCCCAGACCGAAACCAGAGCCTCGAAATATACCTTGTTCATCTTTTGTCTTTGTTAACAAATACGATCGGATTATAAGTCGAGCATAGTTTTTATTGTATTTAATATGAGGTTGCCCTCCGTGATGCGTAATATCTGATCCTGAATAGATATCTATTCGCAACTGAGACATTCAAACGAAATAATGGACTTATTACAGAGACATTCGTCGCGCGATAAAAAACTGTTTTCAGAAAGCTGAATAAAAAAATGATCTAAAGATGTTTATCGATTATCTGTTTTAGTTCACTGGCTTGCATCACACCAGACTGTCGCCATTTTGTTTCTCCGGTCTTGAATAAAATAAGCGTTGGAACTCCCTGGATGCTATATTTTCTGGCAACCTCCGGGTTTTTATCTACATCTACTTTTAATATTGTAGCATTATCTCCAATTAAACCCTTTAACTGTTCTAAAATAGGAGCCATCATTTTGCATGGCCCACACCATTCTGCCGAAAAATCTACCAGTACGGGTTTGTCTGATTTAATTAGTTCAAAAAAACTTGCCATATGCTTAAATTTGCCTCTTGTTTGTTATTAACTTGTTAAGTTCTGTTTTTATTTTCTACCGGCTAATTAGTTTATTTTTACAAAAGTGCAAGGATTAAACTGCCGGAATTGTGATATATGTCACCCGTTTGATAAGTTCGAAAACAGTCATCCCAACTAAATTTTATATTCTGAACTCTCTAAGAATAACTAGTTTAAGGAAGTATTTGTTTATTTTTTCCTGTCGAAATACAAGCAGGGCAGAATATGATAATCTTAGCATGAAAAATTTTGAGGCAAGAGAAAATGCATCGCGAAAGTTAACGTTTTATGAATTGGTTTAATATATCAAACCATTTTATAGAAAAGGTGGGGTTAGATGCCGGAGAATATTTTCTGTCAAAGTTTGAATTTTTTACATTTTCATTATTTATTAAGAGCATAAATGAGGTGAGGCTGTTAATGACTGGCTTCGGACGATATTGAGGCACAGAAGTGACGTATTTTTGTTTTTGATATTTAGCATCCTCGTTTGTTGCTTTATTAATTTTAATTAACTCTATATCCACCAATAAGGTTGTATAGGGCTCGATTAAATCGGCATATCCCATAGCCCCGAAGGCAAGATGAGAGGGGATGATAAGTGTCGCAGAAGAGCCTTCGGCTAAAAGTAACAAACCTTCATCCCATGCGGTTATTATACCGGTTCCTGCAACTATTACTTTAATAGGAACGTATTCTCGTCCTGGTTGTACTAACCTGGCTTTTACAGCTTCCGATTTAACACTTGAATCAAACGCCTTACCACCAACAGTGCTTGCTGTGTAATTAATCAGTACAGTATCGCGGGGGGCAGGTCTCATATTTTTTGTGGATTTTTTTATTATGAAAATCAGGCCGGAAGAAGTGAAATGAGGACTTAACTTATTGTCTAAAAGATATTTAGCTAATAGTGATCTTTCTTTATCCAAAGCTTTTTCTTCTTCGGCAATTGCCTCCTCCACCGTTTGTACCTCTTCGATTTTGATAAGAAATATTAAATTACTTCCTTTCGATAAAAATTTAGGTCGTTCGTACTCGCGGTTTTTAAATATAACGTCGGTAGGAATTTGAATTAAGACACTGTCTTTTTCGTAAAGAAGAATAAAGACGTCCATAAAGTCGGTTATGTTTCTTGAAGGAATAATCTGTGCCCTTAATGGATTGTCCCGGTCGTAGCTGCTGAATAAAATTGAATCCTTTTCTGTTTTTTCAATTAGATTAAACGTGATTATATTGTTCAGATGGATTTTTTTACCTGATTGTTCATTATATATTTTATACTTAATTCCGTTGGGAGTGGTATTAAGTGTATCAATACTGTAAGCTTTAGTAAAAAAAGCCAGAAAAAAAGTGCTTGCAATGAATCCGGCTATAAATTTCATGATCCAGTTTTATTAATTAATGAAGATTTTTTTCAGCTCATATGCATGGGATAAATTGAAGCTAAATACGTGCTTTTTTATGAATGATGGAAGGAGGGTAGTCAGGTTGTTTAATGACACTGATCAGTAGTTTGGTAACTCCTCTTTTTTATTTAATTGAAATGGTAGTGTTTTTTAGGTTTTAACCAGCTTTTTTAGAAACAGTTTTTTTATTTTCGATAAATGAGGTATCGCTGTATTTCGGTAGCGACAGTAATGGGAATTTTAACCTTTCAACCAATCCGCATGCCTTACTTTCTCTGAAAAGATTTTCGAGCTTCATTTTGGGTGTTGTAAACATGCAAAGTACATTATTGCTTTTTCGCTTCATATACAATCTCATTTCATCTATTAAAGTCAGTTCTATATTTCTCTTTACCTCGGTGAATTTAACTCTCGAAGTTTTTAGAATGTCTAACAAATTTATGTCAGCTTTTGATATGCCATAATTGAAGTTTACTGCCTCTACTTCGGCATTCAATTTTTTAGCGAGAGCGCCTACTTGTTTGAGCTCATTTACCGGATCTTTCAGATCGCAGGCATAGGTAAGTTGCCTGATAGGTTTATAAGTATAATTGAGTGGTATAATAAAAACGGGGATTTGAGCCCTTGATATGATTACTGAGGTGGTACTGCCTAAGAAAAATCTTTTCAGTCCTGATGAGCCATGAGTGGACATAATAATGAAGTCAATTTTTTCATCTTCCACAACCTGCAGAATGTCATCGATCACATTTCCGCCAAGTTTAATTTCATAGTCAGAATGCAGGGATGAAGGAGATATGTTAAATTTTTGGCAGCTTTTTGCTATGATTTTTATCAGTTTTTGTTCTTTGGAATGAATGGCTTCCAGAACTGCATCATCATAAGAAGTTTTAACGCTGCTCGAAGGGATTAACTCACAAATAGAATGAAAAAACAGGAGCTTGCATTTAAATTGTTGTTCAAACCCAATAGCGAAATTTATTAAAGCATTCGGGCTTCCTGAAAAGTCGATGGGAACCAGTACTTTTTTCATCTGATTTACTTGTGTTATCATACAAGCTTTATTAAAGCATCACTGATCACACTCTTGTAATACGAAGTTCATGCGTAAATCGCATTCTTCCGGTGATACGGGTCAGTACCGGATATGATTGTGGTTGAGCTATCGGAATGGTATTTTTTAACGTAAAAGGAAATTTCCGGAATATAAATATTTAATAAATATCAGCTTCAGAACTGATTATTGTCAGGTAACTATTGCTTGTGTTAAATGATATTTAATAACTATTTATTGGGGCCATGAAAACGATTCTGGTACTAACTGATTTTTCTGATCGATCTGAACATGCCGCTGAAGTTGCCTGGCATATGGCTCTCAGAATGGAGGCTGAATTATTATTTTATAACGCTTACTACTATATGCCCCAGGCAGAAGATACTTATACGGGAGTCATTCCGGTTCATTCTAGAAGTTATGCCGCCTTTGAAAAGGAAAGTTTAGAGCAGCTTTTTGAATTAACCGATCGTTTGGCAGATAGATTTTCAGGAGATAAAAAACCTTCAGTCAGATGTCAGAATGGAATGGGTGACCTTGCAGAGAATGTTCGTGATGTTCTGAACAAAGAAAACATTTGGATGATTATTATGGGTGATAAACGAGAGGAAGGACTTTTTACACATTTATTATACGTTAGCGGAGCTAGTGAGGTGCTGAAAGTTGCTACATGTCCTGTCCTGATGATACCTGAAAAATTTTCTTTTCATAATCTTGACAGAGTAGCACTGGCGCTGGCTTCGTTTGATCAGGCTGATTTCTGGGCATTGAAATATGTCACTCAAATGGCTCTTCCTTTTGATTCGGAAGTAATTGTTATACATGTTTCTGCAAAAAAGGCACACGAGAAAGAAGGTAACAGGGTTCTTGAAGAATTTTATCATCAGAGTGGTTCAATAGATTATGATAAAATATCTTTTCATGATATTCAGGGTGATGATATTACCAAATCACTTGTAAATTTTGAACAAATAGCGGGTTTGGATATGCTTGCGGTTGTTCATAAGAAACATCCTTTTTACGAGGAATTATTTCATACAAGTACAACAAAGCAATTGATGGGCTATCATTCAATTCCATTACTTGTCTTTCCCCCAGCATACATAATTGAACCTGGAGAGTGAATTTTTGAGCGAAGCGAAATAATATGGAAAAAATAAGTGCTGCTTTTGATGGTTTGAAATTTTCGAGAAGTACGCTTGAATATGGCATAGACCTGGCTTCTAAAAGCGATGCCCTGCTATCCGGTATATTCCTTGATGATTTTACGCACCATAGTTATAATATATATGATATGGTCGGAAGTCAGGGGGTATCTAAAGAGAAGGTTAAAAAGTTAATAAATGCCGACAAAGCAGCCCGGTTAAAATCTGCAGAGGCTTTTGAACAGGCCTGTATTAAAGCAAATATTAAACATGTGGTACATCACGATAAGAGTATTGCGTCTCAGGAGTTAATTAAAGAAAGTATTTACACTGATTTGGTTTTAATAAATTCTGATGAAACATTCAATCATTTTACTGAAGTTCCCCCAACTCAATTCATTCGGGATTTGCTGATTGATATGCAATGCCCCGTAATTATTATCCCCAAAGAATATAAAAGGATTGAGAAGGTAGTTTTGCTCTATGATGGCAAGCCGGCATCCGTATTTGCCATAAAAATGTTCAATTATATGCTTCCCTGGATGAAGGATCTTGAGACTGAAGTAGTTTCAGTTATGGATCCTCAGGACCGTTTAGAGCTACCTGATAATAATTTAATCCGGGAATTTGTTAAATGTCATTATCCTGATGCTACTTATAATATTCTTTATGGAAAACCAGAAGAAGAAATTGTAGCCTTTGTTAGAGACCTACAACAAAATGTTTTAATCGTTTTGGGTGCCTATAGCAGAAACACAGTTTCCCGATGGTTTAAAACCAGTATGGCTGATATATTAATGAAAGAAGTATCTGTGCCGATGTTTGTCGCACACAATAAGGGATAATAAAAGAGCGCATATAAATAGAGAATCTTAAAGAAGTACTGAGATTTCAATAAGAATCTTATAACTGGCTGATAACGGTCATAAAGCGAATGTCTTAAACTTTTGAAATTTGTATTAACATTTAATGATTAAACAATTATGAAAACAGAACACACCACCAGAGACCTGAATGAGGCAATCGATTTATTTTTAAGAGAATTGCCCGACCCGAATAAAACTAATGATTCAACGTTTACCGATGATTTTTTAATTGCAGGGTCTGAAGTAATTCTAAAAGCTCAAAAAGTGAAGGGAAGTACCGGTATGAAATGGAAAATTGATTACAATAACTAAATGTAAAGAAATGTTAAAACGGATCCTGGTGGTTGAAGATAATGCTGAACAACGGGAGATGTTACGGGAAGTTTTGTCGTATTTAGACTTCCTGGTAATAGCTCTTCCGGATGGTAAAGAGTTGTTTAGCCTGGTCGAATCTTTTAAGCCGGATCTGCTTTTGATTGATTATATTCTTCCTGGAGAAAATGGCGTAGAATTATGCCACAAATTAAAACAGGATCCGAGAACTTCTGGAATGCCAGTGATTCTTATGTCGGCATATCTGGGCGTTCTGGAGCATTTTAGTTGTTGCAGTGATGTGTTGTGCAAGCCGTTTGATTTGGATGTATTACTTCAAAAAATAAATATCTTAACAGGAGAAAAAAGTAGTTTTGTTCGCTCATAATCAAGTGTTTATTATTATGTTGACGAAAATCAGTTTACTGGATAACGGGTATCAATCAGAAGCTTTTATAAGCTTTTGATATTTGATGTATAAATCTAATTAATACTTAAAGCTATGGGATCACTAATTAAATCATCCGGCATGCCATCGATCAGATCACTTATGGAAGACTTTTGGACTAGCGAAAATTTGCTGGATAGGGCTTTCAGAAGAGACGTTTTGCCCGCGGTAAATATTAAAGAAAATGAAGGGAATTTTGAAATTGAGGTAGCTGCACCTGGTTTTCAAAAACAGGATTTTAAAGTGGATATTCAAAACGGTGTTTTAAATATCAGCGCTGAAACTTCAGAAGAAAGTACTGAAGATAAAGATAATTATACGCGAAAAGAGTTTTCTTATAGTTCTTTTAACCGTTCGTTCAGCCTTCCTAAAAATATCAAAGAGGAGAATGTTCAGGCCAGGTATGAAAATGGCGTATTAAAATTGAAGCTTGAAAAATCTCAAAAAGACGAACCTCAGAAAAAAAGCATTTCAATAGAATAGCTTTTTATTGAAAAAGCCGTCTCAAAAGTGAAATTTGCCGACTTTCGGTCAATTAAAATTTTGTAAGATTTTTCCTTAATGAAAAAGCCCTCAATATTCAGGTTGAAAGTTGAGGGTTTTGCTGGATTTTCTTTTATGACAGCCTCTTTTTTTCACAGGTTAACCCATTAAGTAATAAGTAAAGTAACAATTTTTTCGGGTTTTAAGGAAGTACCAGTATAGGCACATGATGATAATTCAACATTTCTTTGCTGATACTCTTGTGTAAAACCTTACCTATGAAAGATCGTTTTTTATGAAGTATGGCAAGTATATCCACAGTTTCTTTTTTTGTGAATTTTTCTAATGCCATGGCAATATCATCCGAGCGAACATCAGTGTAACTAATCTTTAAGAATTTAATTCTTGATATAATCTGTTTGTAACTGTCGTAATTCCTTACTTTTTCTTCTGCTGTCAAATCATTTGAAAGCACATGGATTACCAATATTTCGGATCCCCAGATATCAGAAAGTTCTTTTAGAAAACTCATAGACTTATGCTCAGATTGTTCTAAGTCCGTTGCATAAGCAATTTTCTTGAGGGGCTTAGGTTTTATCTTCTCGGGTATTAATAATACAGGACAAACAGCTTCTTCTATTAAAGTATGAGTGTCGCTTCCAAAAATAAACCTGCTAAATGTTCCTTCCTGACTTTTATCTCCCATAATAATCATCCAGAATTTTTTTAGTTTAGCTAGTTCATGAACATTTTCTGCAATATTTCCGGGATCATTTTTTATCTGGATTTCGGGCGGAGCTCCTGCATTTTCCTCTGAAAATTTTTTCTTCAATCCTTCTGCTTTTTTCTTCAATTGAAGCAGGTTCTCTTTTTCAATCACTGCATAATCTTCATAGTAGGGATATATTGTTGTTACTGCAGGTATTACCTGGGGAACGAAAAAGGAATTATAAAGGAGGATTTTTGCTTTTGCTTTAGATGCAATTTGCATAGCGTATTGTGCTGCGTGGTCAGCTCTTGCGGAAAAATCGGTCAATACTAATATTGTCTTCATAACCATTTTTAACTGTTGTGAAAATCGATAATTTTTTGCGCAAACTCTTTGATTCAGATCATATTTAATATTGATTTTCAGAAAGATTGAAAGCTAACTGACTGACTTTTATCATTGGTTACACTGATATTCCTCATTCTTTGGGGCTTTTCCTTCTATGTTTCTTTTCCTTTCAAAGTGGTTCCCGAGAACTACAGGAAAATTTGAATGATTATAACGCTTTACATTATGCTCACAGGGCGTTAATGTTATTCGCGGTGAGTCACACATCGATTCTCCCCCCAGTCTTCTGATTCACTCTGGCATGCATAGTATATCCTTCAATCCTGACGAATTGAGTAGAAAATATAAGCAGGTTGGTTCCTCTGAAGGATGGATGCACCAAATCTTCTTTGAATTCGTCAGCTCAGGAAATTAAGTCGTGGTGATTTTGTGTAAAAGAGAGAGCAGGAAACCTTTTCTCAAGTTTCCTGTTCCCGAAAGAAGTAGTCAATATACAACAGCCAATTGGTCGTCAACTTCGGTTACGCCTGGGGCAGAGGCCGCGGCTCTTTCTACTTCTTTTCTTTCGTTCCAGGAGCGCGCTGAACCTTTAAGTATTACTTTGCTTCCCAGAGTATCGATCGTGATTTTGTCGGCTTCAAAATCAGCGCTTCTTTCAAGTGC
Organism: Pedobacter superstes; assembly: GCF_037622515.1. Lineage (NCBI taxonomy): Bacteria > Pseudomonadati > Bacteroidota > Sphingobacteriia > Sphingobacteriales > Sphingobacteriaceae > Pedobacter > Pedobacter superstes. Next base: position 597,262 of record NZ_JBBJCN010000002.1, on the reverse strand, counting down.
TTTACGAATATGTTCTTTTACAATAGCTGTATTTACCCTCGGTTTGACGGTTAACCAGTTTCTAATACCTCTTACTCCGGTTATATAATTTATTGCATTGGTAGCTGCTTCTTTCTCATACAACCAGTCAACTTCTCCCTCCAGAGTCACGCGTCCATCATCTACTTTGATTATTATTTTTTCGTGAGGAACAGAAGTGTTCCATTCCAGTGCTTTTATAACACTCTCTGCTATTTGAGTATCTGTAAGCCGCCCATCCAGTGCCAACTGTACTTGCAGATCTTCTGCAACGGCCCTTACACCTTTCACACGTTTTGCCGCATTTTCGGCCGCTAGTTTGTCCGAATAAAATTTAACGCTCCCACTCAGCGTAACAATTCCGTTGTGAACGGCAACTCCAATTTCGGTGGCATTTAGCACCGGTACCCAACGAAGTTCATCTATGACATCACTTTGGATTTCCTGATCCGTTTTCATGTTAGTTAAAATTAGTATAAAACTACTTCGAGTAATTGTGGATTCTTTTGATTGTGATCAGTTGTATATATGACACTTATCAGCGTGTTAATCATGTATTTAATTAATTATTTTTTGTATAAGTCAAATCCGTTAGTTATATTTGATATAGGCAGTCTGACCTAAGATTCTGCTTATTAATATAACCTTTATCATAATAATTAAAATAACCTCCCAATGAAAAAAATCCTACTTATCGAAGATGATTCTGCATTGAGAAAAAATATTGCCGAAATTCTCGTTTTATCCAATTATTCGGTTTGTGAAGCATCGGATGGAAAGGAGGGGGTAGAGAAAGCATTAAGAGATAAACCTGATCTTATTTTATGCGATGTTTGCATGCCCGGATTAGATGGATATGGAGTGTTGCATGTACTCAGCCGTCACCCCGATACATTTGCCATTCCATTTATTTTTCTTTCTGCACGAAATACAGCAGCCGATCAGCGTAAAGCAATGAGTATGGGTGCAGACGATTACCTCATTAAACCTGTAAATGAGTCTGATCTTCTTGATACTATTGAAATACGGCTAAAAAAATCTGATTGTTTAAAACGCAATGTCATACCAGACAAGAAGGGCGTTCGCAGATTTATTCAGCAGGCAAATGAGTCTGAAAGCTTTAATCTTACTTCGGGAAACAGAGATGTGAATCATTATAAGAAAAAACATATTTTATATTCAGTAGGTCAACGGCCAATGAATGTATATTTTGTAGTTAGCGGAAAAATTAAGGAGTTTCTGATAAACGAGGACGGGAAAGAACTTATAACGAATATGTATACCCAGGGAGACTTTTTTGGATATATTAATATTCTGGAAGACGTTAATTATACTGAAACAGTGCAGGCTTTAGATGATTCTGAACTGATTTTGATTCCAAAGGTCGATTTCCTTCAACTCATCAGTAACGACAAGCTGGTTGCAAAGCAATTTATTAGTTTGTTATCCCATAATATCCGGGAAAAGGAAGAAAAGCTATTGAATTTGGCGTATAACTCCCTGAGAAAAAAAGTAGCTATCGGTATAGTGGAAGTTATGGATAAGTTTAAGGACAGAAGAGACGGAAAGCCTGTAGTGGAAATTTCCAGGGAAGACCTGGCAAATGTTATTGGGTCTGCCCAGGAATCGATGATAAGAACCTTAAAAGAGTTCAGAACAGAAAAGTTAATTGATGTTGTTGATGGAAGTATTTTGGTATTGAATGAGAATAAACTCAGGCATTTATTATATTAATTACCTGTCTGAAGAAAATTTCGGATTTTAATCTGAAATTTTCTTCATTGATACAGGAAATACAAGCAGGGGGAGCTGGGCGCTATCAATTAGTAATTTCGTTGTACTACTGTGAAATAACCTTTGAAAAACATCCTCTTTACGGTGAATTACCCCAAGTACATCAATTTCGCTTTTTAATGAAAATTGTTGTAATTCCGCATGAATCTCTTTTTCTTTAATATCTGTGTAAGGTATTTTGGGGTATTCTATATTTGCCCGTACATCATACATGCAGACTTCTACCAAGCCTGTACCGCTGGATGTTTCTACCGGACTGTCTACAGAAACATGAGCTAAAACGATTTCTAAATCATAAGCCTTTTTGAAATCTTTCAAAAATGATAGGGGCGATAGTTCAGGGTATTGCAGATCCGTTGCTATAGCAATTCTTTTCAAATCTTTTATTGATGCTTGTATTGGAATGAATAAAACCGGGCAAGTGGTATTACTGATAACAGAATATGCGTTTGTGCCAAATATAAAATTACTTAAACAGTCATCCGTTTTTGCTCCCATAGCGATCATCCATATTTTTTTATCAGTAAGAATTTTTTTCACTGTAGAACCTAAATTTCCTACGTTGCCAGGTTTGCATAGATATTTTATGGAAGGTTTATGATCTCCGGGATTAATTTCTTCTGTTTTTTTATTTAAATAGTGTGCAAGTGCTTTAATTTTTTTTTTGCTTTCGTCCTCAATAGAAAAAAGCTCTTCGAGCATAGAACTTAATTTTTCTTTAAGAGAGGTGGTTTCAGTCACTGTATAGGCATGGTATAGCAATATATCTGCCTTTACTCTAGACGCCAGATGGAAAGTATACTCAGCGGCGTGTTCAGCTTTCTTTGAAAAATCGGTTAATAAAAGTATTGTTTTCATCTTGAATCCCTTAGTTTTCGGGATTCCAAATCTTCGCATTTTATTGAATTTTATAACTGATGCTTATCAGTTATTCGGCTGATTATAAGTGGGAATCGGTTATTTTTTTGATAGCGCTTCAATTGTGATAAATTAAGGTAAGTCGCTTTTAAGTGAACTTTGAGTTGAAGATCTTGTTCAAATTGTACATTGATTACAGTCAGACTTTAAGCTGACAAATATCATTAGCGCGCTGGTATGATTGATGTTTCTTTGAGTTATAATTCAGATGAATTTAAACACTAGCTTTTAGTTATGAAAACTGATCTGGCAATACAATGGGACATAATAGAAGAACTTAAGTGGGAGCCTTCTTTAAATGCCTCTAAGGTGGGGGTAGTTGTAAAAAATGGAGTAGTCAGTCTTTCTGGTACTGTAGATACCTTTTCTGAAAAGCTGACTGCAGAGAAAACGGCCAAGAGGGTAGGGGGTGTTAAGGCTGTTAATGATGGTATTCAGGTTGGCATTTCTCCAGATTCCAAAAAATCTGACGCAGAGATCGCTGAAGCAGTATTGAACGCTTTAAAATGGCATACCACAGTGCAGGATGAAAAGATTAAAATTAAAGTTGAAGATGGAGATGTTAAGCTTGAAGGTCAGGTAGACTGGGCATATCAACGAAATGTTGTAAGAGAAGCTATTGAAAATATACAGGGAGTGCGCTCTGTAACCAATTTGATTACAATCAAACCCCAGATTACACCTTTAGATATTCAGCATAAAATAACTTCTGCTTTTCAGAGAACCGCAAGTATTGATGCCGGAAGAATAACAGTGAAAGTTTTGGGAAGCATTATTACACTGCAGGGAAAAGTTCGTTCTTTGGCCGAGAAAGAAGATGCTGAAAGAGCTGCTTGGGCAGCACCGGGTGTTAACGGGGTAGAAAATTATTTAGAAGTTGAAATACCCGAATATGCTTTGGACGAATAATATTTGCTCTAATTACCTCTCAAAATTTTAAACCTTATCCTAAATAAGAATCTGAGCTACGGCTCAGATTCTTTTATTTTTTATTCCGGAGTGTTAAGCTTTTTAAGAAGCTCTTCTGAAATATCATCTGAATAGACCCCATAGGCATTTAGGAAAACTCCCTTTATATGGTATTTTTCCGATTCAATACCATAGATAATGGTATTGTCTGCTGGATCAGACATGCCTTCAAAACGGTAAATCTTAGTAATTTTGAAATCTTCCGGCTGTAAATAGATGTTTTCTGAGCTACTATGAAGTGTGCCGTTAGCCAGGTTAAAATCTAAGGTGAATCCGCGTTGTTTAAGACCTTCAAGCGCTTCTACTACTGTTTGGTAATCTTCCATAATGCATTTAACAACGGTGTTTAAAGTTTGTTTAGAGAAGGTGACGGGAGTTTTCAATATTTTAAAAGTGCTTTTGCACAGCCTCTGTTATTCCTTAATAAAAATCAAAAAGACTTTCTTAATAATTGAATGCCTGAATCAGAAAATCTAACTTTGTTTGGTGCAGGTATTGGCTCTTAAATTAATTCTTACTCCCTTATTAACCGGTGTCGCAACATGGGCAGGAAGAAGGTATGGACATTCGATCACCGGATTGTTAATCGGATTACCGCTGAATGCTGGTCCGATTGCTTTCTTTTTAGCATTAGAAAATGGCAGGTACTTTGCAAGTTTATCGGCCAAAGGAATTATTCTGGGGGCGATCTCACTGGCTCTTTATGCCACTGTCTATGCTGCCTCCTCTGTACGGTTTAGCTGGTTGTTATCCGCTTTGGCAGGTTGGATTGCATATTTTGGAGCCACCTTTTTCCTTCGGGAGTTTGAGCTCTCATTGATGCCGGCCTTTTTTCTTACAATTTTAGCCTTACTCGCGTTTCTTGCTTTTTTTCCAAAATATAAAGAAGAAAGCAAGGAAATTGTGCCTCCAAAATGGGATATCCCTGTCAGGATACTATTGGCTACATTATTTATAATAAGTCTGACATATGTATCCGCAGATCTTGGACCCAAATTAAGTGGATTGTTAAGCACCTTCCCAATATTCGGTACAATTTTCGCAGTTACTACCCATCATCTATATGGTTCAAATGCTTGCATTAAACTTTTAAAAGGGGTTATAGTGAGCCTGTTATCATTTTCGGTTTTCTTTGCAATTATCTCTTATTTCATCCAGACTTTATCTATTGGATTTACCTTTTGGCTGGCAACCTTCATTTGTCTCCTTGTACAGGGTTTGATCGTGTTTTTTGTCAAAAAAATAAAGCTTCAGTATGTTAGAAATGGAGTTTAGAATGGGAAAGTTCGTTAAACTCAACTGATTATCCGGATCGTTGTATTATTTAAAGTAACTCCTTTAAAGATGATTTTCGAGCATTAAAGCAAACCTGAGTTATACATGAATTTTTCCAGCGAATCCTCCCGGGTCATTAAATGAGTTTGAAACCCCATTTCACGAGCAGTTTTTAAATGCTGCGGACTATCATCGATGAACAGTGTTTCAGAGATTTCCAGGCCTTTATCGTTTATTACATGTTCAAATATTTCCGGGTCCGGTTTTCTCTTTCGGATTAAATGTGAATAATATACCTTCTCGAAAAATTCATCGTTCGAGTCAATGTGGTATTCCTGCTTTAAATATTCTGTAATGTAGTTAAGATGTATTTCATTGATATTACTCAGCAGAAAAGTCCGGTATTTCTTTTTGGCCTCCAATAAAATCTGATGATTAACCGGTGGTACACCAATTAAAAGAGAGTTCCATGTATTATCAATCTGCTGGTCAGTGAGATTTGGCTTTCCGCTTAGCTTTCGTATACCATTTCTGAACTCGGCAGAGTTAATGTTGCCTTTTTCGAACTCGTTAAAAAGCGGATCATGGCCTGCATGACCAAAAAAGGTTTCCACGTTATCGATTCCCAATTCAGTGAAGGAATGTTGGGTTTTTAGAAAGTCGATCATGAAAATTACGTTGCCATAATCGAAAATGATGTTTTTAATATTTTGCATGATTTTTAATCATCACAAAGATGTGAATTGTAAATAAATCTGATGGAACTAATTAAAGATCCTGATAGTTTTTACAAAGCGGCCCTGGTAATATTTATTTACAGGAGTTATGGTAACTCCGTAGGCCTTACCTGATGTGGAATGGATAAATTTTGTCGTATCTGCATTTTCAACAATTATTCCCATATGCCCAACTTCCCGGATCGTGCTGTCTGTCCCTGTAAACAGGATCAGATCGCCCGGTTTGGATTCACTAATTCTAATTTCTGTTCCAACATTCGTGAAATCCACAGAACTACGGGGTACTGCAATTTGAAAATGATTGAAGACATAGGTGATAAATCCGGAACAGTCGAAACCTTTCTGAGGTTCTACAGATCCATATTTATAGGGTGTTCCGATGAGTGTTTTCGCAAATGCGGTGAGGTCTTCGGGGTCAATATCTCTGGTGTCAATGACAGAACTCGGTGGTAGAGGTTCTGTTATCTCATTCGTATCGATGGCTACTTCCGTATGGTCTGCAGTATCTTTAAATTGTTCATCACTTTCATAGCGGCTATCTGAATTTCGGCAGGAAGCTATGAACAATGTCAACATACATAAAGTGATTTTGTTCAATCGCATAAAATTATGAACATTTCAATTTGTTTTATGTTTCACCACCCGCTTGACCTGAAATAATTCTGATAATAAAATAATTGTTTTTTAGCATAATGTATTCTCATTTTAAGAGTTATTTTAGATAGATTATGAAATACATACACACATTCTTAATACTGCTGTTTTTCTTTAGTATTTCTAAAGCTCAGGTAGTAGACTATAACTTCATAAACTCTATTGTTTCTAAAGAGGATAGCGGGGCAATTCGTTTGCTGTTACAATCCGGTTATTCACTATCTAAAGACGGGGATTACCGGTTTATTGCAGATAATAAGATTAAAGCCTACATCAGCCATGTGAAAGCCAATCCGGAGGCAGGCCAAAAACAAAGTTACTGGGCATTTCAGGCAAGAGGAAAGAAAGCATATTCCCCGATTTTAAAACAAATAAAAAAAGGAGCTACAGTAAAATCAGGATCTCATTTCGGTAAACAAAAAACCGAATATAAATCACCAGAAGGTATTTATTATTATCCTTTTGAGGACAGTATGTTTGATGGGCTGTATTGGATTTATGCTTCAAAAGAATCTCTTTTGGACTAAACAGATTATACTAAATTTATACAGATGAAAAACACTGAATCAAGTAAATGATGATTCGCTTCTTTAGAGATTAAATAAAAAATGCCATCCCTTTTGGAGATGGCATTTTAAGTATCAGCTAAATAAGATTAGTCTTCAAGAACCTTTGTAACTAATGCTGCAGCTTCTTTTAATAGAATTGCAGAGTAAACTTTTAATCCTGATTCGTCAATTAATTGCTTGGCTTCAATTGCGTTTGTTCCCTGTAATCTTACAATAATTGGAACACGTATATCTCCAAGATCTTTATATGCATCAATAACTCCTTGTGCAACACGATCGCAACGTACAATACCACCAAAAATGTTAATTAAAATTGCTTTAACATTAGGGTCCTGAAGAATGATGTGAAAAGCAGCTTTAACAGTTTGTGCATTAGCGGTACCACCAACATCAAGGAAATTGGCAGGCTCGCCGCCAGCAAGTTTGATAATATCCATGGTAGCCATTGCTAACCCAGCTCCGTTAACCATACAGCCTACATTACCATCAAGCTTTACGAAGTTAAGGTTTGATTTACTTGCTTCAACTTCCATTGGATCTTCTTCAGCAATATCACGTAAAGCTTCATAATCAGGATGACGGAACAAACCGTTATCGTCAAGATTAACTTTTGCATCAACAGCTAAAATTTTATTGTCGGATGTTTTTAAAACCGGATTGATTTCAAACATCGATGAATCTGTATGCTCGTATGCTTTATATAGGGCAGCAATAAATTTGGTCATATCCTTAAATGCGTCGCCGCTAAGACCTAAATTGAATGCTATTTTGCGTGCCTGGAACCCTTGTAATCCAACTTTCGGATCGATTTCTTCTTTAAAAATTAAATGCGGAGTGTGCTCTGCAACTTCTTCAATATCCATTCCTCCTTCGGTAGAATACATAACGATGTTACGACCTTTTGCACGGTCGAGCAATACACTCACATAAAATTCTTTAGTTTCACTTTCTCCCGGATAGTAAACATCTTGGGCAACAAGTATTTTACTTACCTTTTTACCTTCAGGTCCGGTTTGCGGAGTAATAAGTTGCATGCCGATGATCTGGCTCGCTTTTTCTTTTACTTCGTCCAGATTTTTCGCCAGTTTAACACCGCCGCCCTTACCGCGACCACCGGCATGGATTTGAGCTTTTACTACAACCCAATCAGAGTTATAGTCCTGTTTTAGTTTTTTTGCTGCTTCTACGGCTTGTTCAGGAGTATCAGCTACTATGCCTTCCTGCACCCTTACACCAAAACTTTTTAATATGGCTTTACCTTGGTATTCGTGAATATTCATGATTTGAAAATTTTTCGACGTAAAACTACCATTTTGCATCAATTATTTAAAGAAATATCAAAAAAATGCTGCGTTTTTAAAAATTTAATAGTTTTTATCAAAGTTTTGAGAAGCAATGCAGTACAAAATTTGATGCATTTTTAAAACCTTTGTGGTGTATTTAACATTCGTCTTTTCAATTCACTATTCAAACCCGCAATTCATCATCATCCTTTTACCTTTCACCATTAAGCTCTATATTCGCCTTATGCTGCAGGCAAAAGGAATTCATAAATCATATAGAGATCTTGAAATTTTAAAAGGGGTCGATTTTAGTGTTAAAAAAGGTGAGATTGTAACTATCGTAGGTGCTTCAGGAGCCGGTAAAAGTACCTTACTGCATATAGTAGGTTCGTTAGACCGGGCAGACAAAGGTGAGGTCATTATAAATGATACAAATATTTCAAAGCTTTCAGCATCCGCATTAAGCGCTTTTAGAAACAAGCACATCGGTTTTATCTTTCAATTCCATCATTTATTGCCAGAATTTACGGCATTGGAAAATGTTTGTATCCCTGCATTTATAGGTAAAAAAAGCAAGAAAGAAGCGGAGGCCAGAGCTACAAAATTATTGGGAATGCTGGGTTTGGAACATAGAGCAAGTCATAAGCCAAATGAGCTTTCCGGTGGAGAGCAGCAGCGTGTTGCCGTAGCCAGGGCTTTAGTAAATAATCCCTCGGTAATTCTGGCTGATGAACCCTCTGGAAACCTCGATTCTCAAAATGCTCAGAGTTTGCATTCACTTTTCAGGGATTTGAGGGACGAGTTCTCTCAAACCTTTATTATTGTAACACATAATGAAGAGTTAGCCGGAATGGCCGACAGGAAAGTAACAATGAAAGACGGACAAATTATAGATTCTGCAGATTGAATATATTAATAACAGCGGCTGCAACAGCGCACTCCTATAAATTACAGCGTTCTTTAAATAACGTTGATACCGTTTTCCTTGCAGATTCTGAAGATTTGCCGCAAGTAATGTTAAAAGATAAAAAGTTTGTTAAAATCCCTTTGGGAGATTCTCCGTCTTTTGCTCATTTGCTATTAACAATTTGTCTGGATAATTCAATTGAAAAAGTCTTTCCATTGCGTACTGCCGAAGTTTTTGCGCTTGCAGATTCCAGACAATTATTTGATGAATACGGAATAAGGGTCATAGTTCCTGTCAGAGCTCGCATCGCTTCCTTACTAAATAAAGGTATAAAGGGGGAAATCGTGATAAACGAGGATGCTGAAAAGGTTGAATTTCCGGACAGAGGTATTTTTTTGAAAGATGGCTCCTCATCAGAGGTCCAACTATTTACAGTTGATTAAATGAAAACTTTCGCGAATTTGATTAGTTCTAAAAATGCGTTTATTTTTGAAATGGACGATGTGCTGTTTCCGTCAAAGGATTATGATCTTCAGGTATACTATTTGTTTGCCAATTTTCTGGAATTTCAGGAAGGCTTCCCTGTATCGAATGACCTGATTCAGTTTATGAAAAAGGTGCACCAAAAACATGGCCCAGACAGGATTTTTGATAAGGCCAAAGAAGTATACGCTTTTGATGAAAAGTACAGGGCAAATTTCGAACGACTTTTGAGAGAGGCTAAATTGCCATTGAAGCTTTTATTATTTCAGAATATGTTAAGCTTTCTGCAGGAAATTGTGGTGGATAGAAAACAGATTTTTATTGTTACTGCCGGAGATCCCCTGCAACAGCTCAATAAAATCAAACATACCGAATGGCACGGACTGGAAAAATTTCTCAGGGTGTACTTTGCAGATGAAATAAAGCCTAAACCCAGTATTGATGTAATTCGTTTATTAATGGAGGAAAATGATCTAAAAGAAGATGATTTTGTGATAGTCGGATCAACAGAACGGGATCAACAGTTTGCTTTAGCAGCAGGAATTGAATATGTTCCGGTATCCGATTTTATTTCGTGATATTTGTTTTACCGGCGTTCCAATTTCATTAATCTAGCCAAAGAATGAATTCAAATTATCTATCCAGGCACTCACTCCAATTCTTTATCATCGGCTTTACTTTTCTATCGGTTTCATTTACAGCATGTAAAAAAAATCGGGGGGCTGATATTGAATACAATGTGCTTGATTCAGCGTATTTATATACAAGGGATATTTATCTATGGGCCGAAAAACTTCCTGCACCATCAGTTTTTAAACCCAGAACCTCCCCGGATATTTACGCTTTGATGGAAAGGGTCCGGGGCTATCAGCCACTTGATAAATGGAGTTTTGCTGAGACAAAAGAAGAAACCAAACAAACCCTGGAAGGCTCTTCGGATGATTTTGGCTTTCTCGTAAAATTTGTTCCCGGAAATAACACCGAGATACGGGTCACCTATGTTTATTCCAATTCATCTGCTGGTATAACAGGGGTTAAAAGAACCTGGCGTGTGAACAAGATAAACGGGAGGGTAATAAACCGCAGTGTACCGGCTGATTTAGATTATATTAATGATGTTTTCTTTGGCAGTCCGAAATCTGCTCAATTCGAATTTATCAGACCCAACGGCACTGTGACAGTTGAAACCCTTCAGAAAACTTCCTACAAGCTTAATACTGTACTATATTCGTCTGTTTATATCAAAGGAGACCGGAAGATAGGATATTTTGTTTTCAATGAATTTTCTGAAGCTACTTCTGTTTTGGAATTACTTAATACAATCGGCGGCTTCGAAAACCAGGGTGTTAATGAAATTATTGTTGATCTCCGTTATAACAGGGGAGGTTTTGTTTCCACTCAGGACACGTTGGCTAATATGCTCGCTCCTAAAAGTGTAGGACGGGCTCAAAAGGTGATGTATACTTATGTTTATAACAGCAAATATACTTCATGGAATGAATCTTATAAGTTTTACAAAACGGGCAGTCTTGACTTAAGCCGGATTGTATTTATTGTTTCACCTTCATCTGCCTCCGCAAGCGAGTTGTTAATCAATAATTTGCGTCCTGTTATGAGTGTTAAACTCATCGGAGATACCAGGACATATGGTAAGCCGGTAGGCTTTTTCCCAATCCCTGTCTTTGAGTATAATATCTTCCCGGTATCATTTAAAACAGCAAACAGCAATGGAGAAGCAGATTTTTTTGCTGGTTTTCCTGTTGATAAAAATGTAGCGGATGATTTAGTTCATGACTTTGGCGATGAAAATGAAGCAAATTTAAAAGAAGCCCTTTTTTATCTTTCCAATAATTCTTTTTCTGCAATTGCCACAAACAGAATTTCATCAGTGAATTCTGCAGAAGTACAATATGTAAGATCGGTAAACGCAGATATCGCAGATCACTTACCATCAGCAACCATCGAAAACAGGCCTTCAAGAATGCCTCCGGCAATAAAACAATTACAGGGAAACCAGAATTGTCTGATCAAAGCCATATATTTACCCAATTAGTTAATTTTTAAGCTATTGGATATTTACAGGCTAAACCATTCGTTATGGTTTGGCGTTTATCCTATAATCATTTATAAATCCTATTTTTAGTTATGAGATCATCTTCTAGTTTGAAAAGTTTCTCAGTAGTTCTTTTTAACCTCATATTAATTACTTTTTTAGTAGTTGGTTGTAAAAAAAATAATATTGATGAGACTGAACCAGATATAACCACTCAGACTCCGGCAAATGGTTCCCGGGATCAATTAACTAAAGATTCTATTTATTTATATGCTAAGGAGGCCTATTTGTGGAACGATGCACTTCCTGCATATGAGGTTTTCAACCCGAGAAAGTATACAATGTTTTCGAATGAATTGGATAATTTTAATAAAGAGCTTTTTGATATAACTCAATTAAAAATAAATCCATTGACAGGAAAGCCTTATGAGTTTGTTTCCACATCAGCAACTTATCCTAAATATTCTTACATAACAGATGAGGATTCTAATAACCCTACAACATCGGTTGCAAGCGTGCCTGCAATCAGCCAGGTTAGCCTTGAGGGGGTTGGAACCGATTTTGGACTCGCATTAAGCGCAATAGGAACTCAATCTTCATATCAGATTTATTTAAGATATGTCAATGAGGGTTCTCCCGCTGATAAAAATTTTCTGGATAGGGGAGACGTACTTTTGGAAATGAATGGCCGGGTGCTGGGTTCTGGTTTTACAAATGATCAAAACTTTATTAACTCCGCATTTGATCAGTCCAGTATTACGCTAAAAGGAAAAAAGAGTGATGGTACTCAATTTACCAGAACCCTTACCAAAGTTACATACAACAGTAGCCCGGTATTTAAGCATACAATAATTTCCAGAAACGGTAAAAAGATCGGTTATCTGGCTTTTGCAAGGTTTTCTAATATAACTAATGCTGAAGCTCCTCTTAATCAGGTGTTTTCAGAATTTGCTACCGGTCTTGTAACCGATTTAGTTATTGATTTAAGATATAATGGTGGGGGATATGTGACGACTGCAGAGCAATTAGCAAATTTAATAGCGCCTTCTTCTCTTAACGGATCTGTAATGTTTACAGAACATTTTAATACTACCTTACAAACGGGTAAGGCATCTATTCTTAAAAATCAACCGCTTTTAACCTCCGACGGAAAATTTCAATATTCGAATGGTAAATTGGTCACCTATTATGATATAGATTATTCCGTAGCAAATAATACCTATAAATTCGCTAAAAAAGGAAATTTAAACGGTATTTCAAAAGTTGTATTTCTTGTTTCTGAAAACACCGCCTCTGCCAGTGAGTTGGTTATCAATGTTTTGAAGCCGCACCTGGATGTTAAGCTTATTGGTTCAGCTACCTATGGGAAACCAGTTGGTTTCTTCCCGATAACTATCGATAAATACGATGTGTATTTTTCAATGTTTGAAAGTAAAAACTCGAACGGTGAGGGCGGCTATTATGCTGGTTTTACTCCAAATAGTACCGCTCCTGATGATGTAACTCACGATTTTGGAGATCCGCTGGAAGCGCAGTTTGCTGCAGCCATAAATTATCTTGTAAATGGAACTCTGTCCGCGAAGGCTCCTGTTGCTACCATTATGGGTACAAAAATGGCTATTACGTCGTCGGATGTCAAAGATTTAAGTAATGCAGACTCTTTTAAAGGTATGATTGAAACCAGGTATAAGCTGAAAAAATAATTTTATACTAATGCATAATCAATTTATCCCTGAATATTTTTTGTATCGTAACGCTCTTATCAATATTCTGAATAGCTTCTAAAATTGCCTTTACAGCATTCTGATAAAATTCTTTGTTAATTCTATTATAGTCATCGGTTGGCTTATGATAATCAGAATGATCTTCAACACCAAAATATAAAAAGGGGATTTTTTTTGCATGGAAAGCTCCCTGATCACTCTGGTTAGTCCAGTCTTCCTTACCCAGTTTGGGGTTATCGTGGCCGAACAGAATTTTTATGTTCGGATTAGTATTAGTCACATGAGCTCTGAGCAATGGGTAATGCCACGTTCCGGCAGCATATAATTCGTTTTTATCACTACGGCTGATCATATCCATATTCACATTTAATTTAATGCAGTCGAACTCCAGGGGAGGATTTGCGACAAACGCTTTTGCCCCCTCCAGTCCCGATTCTTCTGCATCAAAAGCCGCAAAAACCAAGGTATGTTCCGGGTGGTTGTTACTGAAATATTGAGCGATTGAAAGCAGTCCGCCCACTCCCGAGGCATTGTCATCCGCACCATTAAAAATTTCACCGTTTATTATCCCTACATGATCATAATGGGCCGAAATTACTATTGCATCCTGTTTCTTACCTGGGATGTATCCGATAAGGTTGGTCCCCTCTATGGCTTTACCAGAGCGATCTTTAAAAGTAAACGGCTTTTTATAATTGTTAAGGTAAGTGTTTAATCCAATCTCTTTAAATCGATTAATGATATATTCAGCTGCTAGTTTGTTTTCTGCTGTTCCAGATTTTCTGCCTTTGTATTTGTCGGCAGAAAGCTCCTGCACATCCTTTAATAATTGTTGGGGTTTAATCGTTTTCGCACATCCCGTAAATAGTATGAAGAAAAATAAAAACGAGTGGAATGATCTCATGTGTCTTAAATTGGATTTGAACGATTAATATTTAAGAGATAACACAATTGTTTTTCAAATGTTATACCTGCGTGTGTTATAGAAGCAAAATCAAAGGTCAGCAACGAATTAGATTAGTCATGTTTTATAATAACAAATTTACAATTGTAAGCTCTTTTTTAAATTAAGATGGTTTAGATTTGAATATGATTAGTCAAAGTGGCAAATTAATACTGGTGCTCTTAATGTTTGTGTCTTTTTCAGGAGTTTTAAGTGCTCAGAGCGTGAACTTGCTAAGTGTCAATCAGTTGGAGAGTCGGGTTAAAAATGGAGGGGATACTGTTTATGTGGTTAATTTCTGGGCTACCTGGTGTGCGCCTTGTATTGCAGAGCTTCCTTATTTTGAACAGCTTCAGTCCAATTATAAAGATCAGCCATTAAAAGTTTTACTTGTAAGCCTGGATTTAAAATCAAAGCTGGATAAAGTTGTGGTTCCGTTTGTGAAACGGAATAAATTAAAAAATGAGATTTTCTTACTAAATGAAACCAACGAGCAGCAGTATATAGACCGCATAAGTAAAGATTGGTCTGGTGCATTGCCTGCAACTCTGATTTATAATCAGAAAAATAAGAGCGGTAAACTATACGAAAAGGAATTTACCTATTCAGAGTTAGAAAAAGTCTATCAGTCATCTAAATAATTAATTATGAAAAAATCGTTTCTTTTATTCTTGTTTAGCATCGGATTGCTGGCAAAGGCTCAGACCGCCGGTTACCAGATTGGTGATGTGGCCGCAGATTTTAGTTTAAAGAATATAAATGGTAAATCGGTTGCTTTGGCCGACATGTCGTCTGCTAAAGGGTATGTTGTGATTTTTACCTGTAATACCTGTCCATATGCCGTTGCTTATGAAGACAGGATAATTGCATTAGATAAAAAATATGCTTCAAAAGGATACCCGGTAGTAGCTATAAATCCAAACGATCCCGGCACGCAACCTGGTGATTCATTTGAAAAAATGCAACAGCGGGCAAAAGACAAAAGCTTTAGTTTTCCATATCTAATGGACCCCGGTCATGTAATCACAAAACAGTTTGGAGCAAGCCGCACCCCTCATGTTTTTCTGCTTCAAAAAACAGCTAAGGGAAATGTTGTACAGTACATTGGGGCAATTGACAGCGATACTGAAGGCAAAAATCCTGATAAGATAAAATATGTCGAAAATGCAATTGACGCAATTGCTTCTGGTAAAAAGCCTGAGGTTACCACTACAAAAGCTATTGGATGCACTATAAAATGGAAAAAAGAAGGCGTCTGATAGTTTATTATTAATAGTTTTGCAGCCGGATTTATTCCGGCTTTTTTTATGAGTAAACAAGAAACTGATTATTCTTTCTGGACAAAATATAAACGGTTTGCTACTACTGAGATATTATTATACTTAGTAATGATAGTAGGGATACTCCTTGGGATACTGATATTTTCTTAGATCTTTTTGTCAAGAACTATTTCTAAACTATCGGCATCAGCTATTTCCTGGAAAAAATCTACCAATTCCTGGTATTCTTCAGCTTTGTAACTTCCTTCATTCAGCAGCATTTTTCTACTGTAGGTTATCGTATTGTCAGTAAACTTTACATTGGCAGAGTATTTACCGAAAGGCTTCTCAATTATTTTTTGGTTTGGAGCTAAACCGGGCTTATACCCTTCGGGAATTTGATAGGTAATAACATCTTCATCATAATAGCCCCTTGAAATTTTAACAGGGTTTGTACGCTTACTAATCTCCCTTATAGGACGGGTTTTATTGACTCCGTTTATTCTGACACGTAATTTACCTTCAGTTATACTGCAATAGTTTTCAGAGCTAAGGGCAATAATTTCTTTGGTTTCGGGTCTGCTTCCTTTGTCTTGAGTGAATTGAAGCGATTGTATTGTAATGTTTGGCAGCGGGTATAAACCGGACAATTTTTTCATTTGCTCTGAATATGCTTCATTGAGCAGCATATGATGATTATCATATTGTGTTCCGCTAAACCGGGTGGTCATAGTTCCAGTTAATGAACCATTCGAAGTGATTTTAAAGTCGGCTTTTCTTAGTTGTTTATTATCTATCGCCGGGAACTTTGGTGTTCGCATAATTTTTCCACCTTCAGGTGTACAGGCAACTGCATATCTGTCATCAGTGAAATCACCGAGAAAACCAAATGGAGCAAATTTATCTGTACACTCAAGCCATGTGGTGTCGTTTTTAAATGGTAAACATAAAATAATATGGTTCCCATCCATGCTTGTAAAATCGGGCGCTATGTCTCTTTTAAAAGATCCTGCATATACTATGCTGTAATAAGATTCTATGCCTGCAATTTTTAGAAGGGAATGCATGTAATTCACCAGTCCTTTACAATCGCCATAGCTTAAGCGGTCAACGTCAGCTGCCGGACTGGGTTGATAGCCTCCTATTCCAATCTGTACACTTACATACCTCGTTTTATTCTGAACAAACTCATAGATTTTCTTTGCCTTTTCTTTAGGATCGGAAACGTTTTTGATCAGACTAGTGATATAATCTTTAGTTGCTTGTGGAAGTTCATCCCTGCCTTTCAGTAAATTATTATTTGTCCAGATACCATATTCTGCCCAATTAGAAAAACGTCCTTTGATATTCTTAAAAGCGAATTTTTCAGGAGCAAGTTTAACTGTGACAAGGTATTCTTCGTAATTAGGACTATAGGGCTCCTCTCTGAGTGCATGAATATTATAAACCTCCCATTTAAAGTTTTTGGTGCCATTAGCTGTGATCTCTTCAACTTTTCCCTGGTAATTATATTCCTTATAACGAAGCTTAAAATCTTCCGGACAGATGAAATTTAAAGAACTTTTTTCAATGGATACTCCGGTAGACCTGCCCGGAATCCAGGCAGGGAAATAAAGGCTTTGTCGTGTTTTTATCTCATACTCGTATTCTATGGTAAAAGGATAGGTGATTTGTGAGGGAATAAAATATTTAATCCGGTCATCTTCATATAATGAAAAGTCGGATACAGAGCTTCTATCCTGAAAGTTTTTCTCTGTTATTTTGGCGCTAAGTATTCCAGATTCATCATAGATGGCTCCTTTCACAGATTTAATAATGGTGTTTTTGTCGTAATGCAGAAACACGGAGGCTTCCTCAAGGGCGGAAGAGTTCAATATGGTGATAGCATATTTTTTACGGTAGTAAACCTCGTCCAGGTCTTTGACTTCAATTATAGTTTCAGAATTTCGTACAACGGCCCCCGATCTGGGTAGTATAGGTTTTGGGATGGAGGCTACAGAAAAGTTACTGATTTGTCCCTTAACCGATATAGAGAGGAGGATAATACTAATACATATGATTATAAACTTCATAACTTCTTCTTCAAGATTATATCTGCCTGTTGAGTTTGGATGATCTTATTATAAAACTCTTTCAGATAATGGTATTCTTCAGAAGAATATATTGAATTTTTTAATTGCATATTATAGGAAACGAGAAGTGTATTGCCCTCCAGCGTGGATTGTGTTAAGAGTCGGCCGCCATTGTTTGGCAAAGAAAGGGCTAATGCCGGAGGTTTACTTATCACTTCAAACTTTTCAGGAAATTTCAATACCATAATGACCTTTGTTTCTGAGGGGGCTCCCATATCAACGGGGTATGTTCTTTCAGTCAGTTTAAAGGGGTTCTCCGTGATTTTGTTCATGAAATAAGGGTTAATATTTACATGCCCATTATTCTGGCTTTTTATCTCGATTTCATAAAGCTCCTGCAATGGCTTTTCAAGGCTGTCCATATTCACTATTTCAGCCTTCGAGAATTTTATTTTAGGATACCGCTCATCTAAATCCTCTACATATTCGTCGGTTGAATTAAACTTTTTTATAGCATATCGTTTATTGTACCCTTCATAACCTGCCGATAGAACAATCATTTTACCGGTTATTTTCCCTTCTTCATCCAGTATAAGATCCAGATTAAGAGTTTTAGATTCTTTTTGTGATGCTTTTAAATCGATCCAGGAAGAGGGCTTATCAAAGTTTATCAACCTGCCTTTATCGTTTATGCACCTTAAGGGCAGAAGTCCGAAAGGAAGCATCGGGTCAGTAGCGTCCAGCAGGTACGATGTTTCGCCGATCGTTACATTACATATCACATAGTCGAATTCGGTAAGCACCGGAAAAAGATCACTGATAAGGCCGTTTCTTCGTGTTGACAAAAGCACAGGTTCGGCTTTTAAGCCTGCTGAATTTATCGCGGTAACAAGAGCCAGATTGATATCAGCTGAACTTCCCGAATGATTCTCGAATGCTTTT
Organism: Pedobacter superstes; assembly: GCF_037622515.1. Taxonomy (NCBI): domain Bacteria; kingdom Pseudomonadati; phylum Bacteroidota; class Sphingobacteriia; order Sphingobacteriales; family Sphingobacteriaceae; genus Pedobacter; species Pedobacter superstes. The sequence continues at coordinate 578,662 of NZ_JBBJCN010000002.1, read as the reverse complement.
TTAACGCCCTGATCGCTGTATTTACCATAAAAGTTGTTCCATTTAAACCAACCTTGCATAAAGCTATATATGGCTTTTGCTTTGTCGAGTTCTGTAGTCTTTCCTTCAATTACAGGGGTGATTTTATCTTTAAAAAAATCTTTCTTTTTTAATTGCGCACCAAAGTATTCTTCTGTTTTCAGATCACGGTCAACATCTTTCCATTCTTTAGAAAGCTGATGCTTGGTTCCGCGATAATCTGTATAATCGGATAATTCGAAATACATGGCCGATTTAAAATTACTGGCTGCGGTCATATAATCTTCCTCAACAAATGCCGGAATATCCGCCATTGCATAAGTCATTTTAGAACAGTCTGCTTTAAAGCCACCTCCAGGCTGGAAACAATCTTTTTCAAGGATTCCGGTGCTCTTTGTTAATTTATATGGTCCTCTAAGGCTTACATTATAATTGTATACTGCCGGTATTACGGCACAATATTCACTGGAAACTTTCGGTATATCCGACTGGAAATCCCAGCTTCTGAATGTTCTTATAAAGGGTGATTGAATGGTATACTTATATTCAATAATACAGCCATCACGAAGATTTGGCAGAGCGAACTTTGTAAGATCATGATATTTCCCGGCTTTCGATTCCTTGAAAATTTGCTTCGGGTCCAGTTCACTTGATCTGATCAGATTGTTTTCGTCAGGATAAAACGTTATAGCCTTTATATCGCGTATTTTTTCGAAAGTATTCGCGTCACTTTTCCCGATCGGAATTTCTACATTACCGTGTTTAAATCCTTTGCTATTGAAAATTTTAATACGAATGTGATAGTCGAAAACAAGTTCGCCGTCGCTACTGCTGATGTATGCGTTGCCAAACTCTTTTAATACCACAGCGTTGGCATTGGCGTCTTTATCGTATTTTTTTAGTTCAAACTCTTGTGAGCTTACTTTGGCAAATGCGAAATCTTGCGCAAAAGCAATAGTTGAGGATAAAGCTAATGCTCCTGATAGTAAAAAATGTTTCATGTGATGTACTTAGGTTGTGAAAGATACATGTAACAGAAACAAAACACACATTATTTTATCTTTTTTCCAAAGCTTTTTTACCACCTTTGTTTTCAAATAAATATGAAATTAAATCTCACACGTCCGCTTGCATTTTTTGATCTTGAAGCAACAGGTTTAAATCTGGGTACTGACAGAATAGTAGAAATTGCGATTTTAAAAGTGCTTCCTGATGGTTCTCAGGAAATCAAGTGTATGCGAATCAATCCTGAAATTCCTATTCCGTACGAAATATCTTTGATTCACAATATTTTCGAAAAGGATATTCAGGATGCTCCAAAATTTAGAGATGTAGCGCAGGAGCTTGCTGATTTTTTAAGAGATTCGGATTTGGCAGGTTACAATTCCAATAAGTTTGATATTCCTTTGCTTATGGAAGAGTTTCTGCGGGCAAAGGTTGATTTTGATTTAGAGACCAGGCGCTTTGTTGATGTTCAGAATATTTTCCATCAAATGGAGCAGCGGACTTTAAAAGCAGCCTATAAATTCTATTGCGGAAAAGATATTGAAAATGCGCATTCTGCTGAAGCTGATATTCGCGCCACCTATGACGTTCTTCTGGCACAGTTAGAAAAATACAAAGACACCGAGTGGGAAGATAAAAAGGGGAACAGGTCTGTGCCTGTACAGAATGATATTGATGCTTTACACTCATTTACAAACTTAAGCCGTCCGGTTGATTTTGCCGGAAGGTTAGTTTTTAATGAGGAAGGAATTGAAGTATTTAACTTCGGTAAACACAAAGGGAAATGCGTAGAGGAGGTTTTTACTGCCGAGCCCAGCTATTATGCCTGGATGCAGCAGGGTGACTTTCCTTTATATACCAAACGTTGCCTGGAAAAGATCTGGGTACGCTGGAACAATAACAAAAAGATTATAATCAAACAACATACAGAAAAAACGATTTCGGTAGAAATTCAGGATAAAAGTCAGGTTCAACAAACCCAGCAAAAGGCTGTAAATAATAAAAAAGAATATAACCATCCACCAAAAAGGGATAATAATCATCAACCTAAGACAGAGGAAAAAGCGGCTCCCTTAACTACGGATATGCTCGAACAGCTAAAGCTGAAATTTGGTAAATAGATTCAAAAAAATAAACTGAAATAAACAAAGGCATCTGGAGACAGATGCTTTTTTCGTTTTGCGAAAAAAAGAAATCGCTAAAATACAGCCTTTGGTATCATTTCTCCCTTTGGAGGTATCATTTATATTTTTAACGTTTTAAGTATTGTTATCATTGTGTATCCAAAGAAATATAAACGATGAATACTAATCAGCTCTCTCCCAGGATCCTTATCTGTACTTTGCTTTTGTCAGGGTTATATACTATCGCTTTCGCCCAGAAAACTCCAAATATTCAGGATAACCCGGTATGGGCTTCAACACCAATAAAAGTTGACGGGAAAATCACTGAAGATGTTTTTCAGGCATCCAACAAAAGCACGTTGATATCATATACCATGTCTAACGACGATAAGAACCTGTATCTGGTTATTAAGTCTACAGACAATATAAACAACAATAAAATAATGATGGGAGGGATCACACTTACCATTAATACCGACGGAAAGAAAAAAGAAAAAGAAGGGTTTGCGATTACTTACCCGGTAATCGTCAGACAGCAAAGGCAAAGGGGGCAAGGTGGCCAGGGCGGACAAGGAGGACAGGGTGGTGGACAACGTCAGCAAGGACAAGGTGGATTTGGCCAGGCGCAAGGCGCATCTGCGGATTCAGCAATGTTAGCAATGCGCAAACAGCAATTGGCCGCTGTTAAAGAAATTAAAGTTTTAGGATTTAAGGATATTACCGATAGTCTGATTTCAATATACAATGAATATGATATCAATGCTGTAGCAAAATTCGATGATAAAGGAGCTTTTGTATATGAACTCGCTGTTCCGTTAAAATCGTTGGGCTTAACATTAAACAGTAAAGAATTCGCTTACAATATAAAAATAAATGGTCGTCAGTTTGGCGGCGGCGGACAAGGTGGTTTTGGCGGGGGAGGCCAGGGTGGTGGCTTTGGCGGTGGCGGACAAGGCGGTGGTGGACAAGGCGGTTTTGGCGGAGGCGGTCAAGGCGGCGGCTTCGGCGGCGGTGGAAGGGGAGGTTTTGATCCTTCGGCACTTCTTCCTACCGATTTTTGGGGTAAGTATACATTAGCTAAGAAATAATACTAAGCAGTAACATAATGAAACCATCATGAGCATACCGCTTACCAACAGCAATGAATATATGCTCATGATAGCTTCATCTCCTTTAAAAAACAATTGTATTCTAATGAAAAAGATTTTTATTCTCCTTGCAGTTATTTTCCTCACGGGTAAAATATACGCTCAAACCCCTGCCGCACCCGGGCGTGAAGTAAGTGGTATTGTTAAAGACAGTACAGATAACGGAGTTATCGGTGCCGTTGTAGTATTAACTACCGGAACAGATTCTATTAAAAGAGTCACCAGTAATTCGGGGGTTTTTGTATTTAAGGATGTAAAATCGGGGCAGTTTACTATTTCTGTTAGAAGTATAGGCTACCGCAGTTTCAATAAACGCTTTCTTTATAATGATGGAGCGGCTAAACTGGTTCTGGATCCTATCATTTTAAAGGAGACTTCGAATTTGCTAAATACGGTAACTATAAACGGAGCCCCTGCTATTGTATATAAAGAAGATACTGTAGAATACAGAGCAAGTGATTACGTGGTAAAGCCGAATGCTACGGTAGACGAACTTCTTAAGAAAATGGAGGGTGTAGAAGTTGGAGCTGATGGCACCGTAACGCATCAGGGTGTCGATGTTCAACGATTAAGGCTTAATGGTAAGGATTATGCCGGCGGTGATGTGGCAACAGCCATTCAGAGCTTGCCTGCAGATATAATTGAGAAAGCGCAATTTGTAGACGATTTTGGGAACGAAGCGGCACGAACAGGAATAAAGGATGGTGAGCCAACTAAAGTTTTAAATTTAACTACAAGGAGAGATCGTTCAGTAGGGAATAATGGCCGGTTAATAGCAGGTCTGGGCAATAATGAACGTTACGGTACCTCAATCGGCGGAAATCGTATCAACGGGAATCAGCAAGTTAATGTTAATCTGACTTTTAACAACACAGTAACCGGTGTTGCCGGTGGCGGTGGATTTACTGGTGGCGGCGGAGGATTTTCTGGCGGAGGACAAGGTGGTGGTGGACAAGGCGGCGGAAGGCAAGGCGGAGGGGCCGGCGGACAAGGCGGAGGTTTCAGCGGAAACCAGGGTGGAGGTTCAAGCGGCGGAATAAATCAAAGTGGAGGAGGATCTATAGGATTTCGTGACCAGTTCGGGAAAAAGATTAGTTTAAATACCAGTTATTCCTATCGTTTTAACGATAACAATTCCACTAATCTTAGTAATTCGGAACGCTATAGTATTCTTGTGGATAATAATTCTGGTGATACATCAAGGGTAACCACTTTCCTTAATACACAAAACGAACGCGGGAGAAACGACAAGACTAATACATTTAGTTTTGATTTGGAGTATGAGATTGACAGCGCTAATTTTCTGCGTTTTTCGCCGAGTGTGAGTTATGTCACGTCTCTTAATAATTCGTTTACTAACGAAGCTAAAACAGGCTACCAGCATCGTGTAGACTTAGGTACCAATAATCAGACGACTACTACTCCTAATTTTGGCGGGAGTTTAATTTATCAACACCAATTTTTAAAACGTGGGAGAAGTGCTTCTTTAAATTTAGGCAGGGACGACAACAGTACGGAGGCAGAAACAGATGTTGATGCGATCGTTCAATTGTTCAATGATAATGTTCCTCTTCCGGATTCAACCGTGAGAAGATTGGTGCTCAGTAAAAACCTGCGAAATACCAGTTCAGCCAGTTTTACCTTTACTGAGCCATTAAAATTAGTTCAGGGAAATACTTCAAGGTTACAATTCAATGTAAGTATTAATCAGCGCCAATATGATAATACCAGGTTTACAGACAATATAATAACCGGGGCACCTGTAAGGGTAGATTCTTTAAGTAATATTTTTAATTACAGCTTTACAACTACCAGATTCGGCTTGAATTATAATGTTAGAAAAACAAAATATAATAGTTCACTGGGTATAACCGTTGTACCAAGTGTTCTGCAGGGTACTAAAGAGCATCTCGGAATTTCTCTGAAGAGAACAAATTTAACGATGATTCCCATAGCTAATTTTGAATACCAGCTATCCCGTACTCACAGACTTGGTATCCGATATAACGGGTCACCGCAGGAACCCACTTTTGACCAGATTCAACCCGTTAGGGACGATACAGATCCCAATAATCCAAAAGTCGGAAATAAAGATTTGAAGGTGGCTTTTAATCATAACGTAACAGCTAACTATAACAACTTTATAGCAAACAAAAATCTGACTTTGTTCGCGAATATTACAGGTACCACTAATCCAAACCGGGTAACCACCAATATCGTAGAGTATTTTAAACCTGAGGATTTGGATAGTACTGACTTGATCCGGGAAACCAGGTATGTGAATTTAGACGGCGCACATAGTTTCAGCGGCAATTATGGTATATCGAAAAGCTTTGCCAAGCGTAAGTATAAATTGGATTTTAATGGTTCAATACGTTATAATAAATCTGTATCAATGAGCAACCAGATTATTAATAATGGCAGATCCTGGAATTTTAATGAGCGCGTCGCTTTGCAGATTAATCCGAATAACTGGTTAGAGTTGAATCCAAACGTTAGTTATAATGTCACAAAGGCTAATTACACCATATCAACGAATAATAATTTAACGAAAACACTGGCAATAAGTGGTGATGGCAGGCTATATGTTCTAAAAAGAAATCTTTTAAATTTCAGCGCCCGGAAAAACTTTGTTAGTGGAATAAATGCCAATGTTACCAATAACCCATTTGTAATTAATGGATCTATTGAACGTCAATTTTTCAAGAGGAATAATGGTTCTTTAGGTATTCAGGCGTTCGATGTACTGAATCAAAATAATTTTGTTACACGGACTATCGGTGAAAATGGATTTACTGATACTAAATCAAATGCTTTGAGCCGTTATTTTATGATCAATTTCAGATGGACACCTCAAAAATGGACAGGGACTCCTCCTTCAAGAAACGGAAGACAAATTAACCGCAGAGGCGACGGAAGCTTCATAGAATAAAGATTATTATACCTATTGAATGATCGAAAAACGGCCATATGGCCGTTTTTTTCTTTTTAGAGGGCTTCCCTGCTTTTTAAAAAATCGATATTTCTCTTTAACCCTGAATATTTTGTCCTTTTCACAGGCGACTTTTGAAATACTTTCTTGAACACATCTTCTGTGATTTCTTCCCAATCGCGTGCAGTCATTTGCAGCAGTTCAGAGTTTGGCTGAAACGCAGTTTCATTATGTAAGGTAGAGAATCGGTTCCATGGACAAACGTCCTGACAAACATCGCAGCCGAACATCCAGTTATCCATTTTGCCCTGAAACTCTGCCGGGATTTCGTTTTTCAATTCTATGGTGAGATAAGAAATGCAACGACTTCCATCCACGATATATGGCCCGACAATGGCATCGGTAGGACAGGCATCAATACAACGGGTACAGGTTCCGCAATGATCTTTTGTGGACGGGATATCATATTCGAGTTCAATATCTACAATCAATTCGGCCAGGAAAAAAAATGATCCTGCTTCTTTGTTAATCAGATTTGTGCTTTTTCCAACCCAGCCCAGTCCCGATTTTTTTGCCCAGGCTTTATCAAGCACTGGTGCTGAATCCACGAAAGCACGTCCGCCTACTTCTCCGATTTTTTCATTAATTACCTGCAGGAGTTCTTTAAGTTTTTCTTTGATTACTGTATGATAATCGGTGCCGTAAGCATATTTGGAAATTTTAGGAGCATCGGGATTAGCCTGAATGCTATTTGTATAATAATTTAAACCCATAGAAATTACCGACCGGGCACCTTCTACAAGCTTTGTGGGGTCAAGCCGTTTATCGAAATGGTTTTCCATGTACGCCATTTCGCCGTTGAAGCCCTGTTTAAGCCAGTTCTCCAGCCGCGGCGCTTCTTCTTCAAGAAATTCAGCCTTGGCAATACCGCAAAATAAAAACCCAAGTCGCTTTGCTTCGTCTTTTATTATCTTACTGTATTTCTGCCTGTCCGGAAACATTCTGCAAAGATATAGGGATTTTATGGATACTACGTAAAGGGCCCTTAATTATCCCCTCAACCGGTGTAATCCTTCTCATCAGTGTAATCCCCTTAATCTGTGTAATCCTTTTACTCAAACGCACTAATCCCCGTAATATCCTGCCCGGTTATTAATAAATGAATATCATGGGTTCCTTCATAAGTAATTACCGATTCAAGATTCATCATATGACGCATAATTGAATAGTCTCCGGTGATGCCCATAGCACCAAGAATTTGCCGGGCATCCCTGGCTATGTTTATAGCTGTTTCTACGCTGTTACGCTTAGCCATCGATATCTGGGCAGGCGTGGCACGGTTCTCGTTCTTAAGTACGCCCAAGCGCCACACCATTAACTGAGCTTTCGTTATTTCGGTAATCATTTCAGCAAGTTTCTTTTGCTGCAGCTGAAATCCGGCTATGGGCTTGTTAAACTGGATTCTTTCTTTAGCATAACGTAAAGCTGTATCGTAACAATCCATAGCAGCTCCTAATGCTCCCCATGCTATTCCATATCTTGCCTGGTTCAGGCAACTTAATGGGCCTTTCATGCCGCTTACTCCGGGAAGTATATTTGCTTTGGGTATTTTAACATTATCAAATACCAATTCTCCTGTTGCAGAAGCTCTTAAGCTCCATTTATTATGAGTTTCGGGCGTGCTGAAACCTTCCATGCCCCTTTCTACGATTAAGCCCTTTATCTCATTTTGTTCGTTTCGTGCCCAAACTATCGCGATGTCTGCAAACGGGGCATTTGAGATCCACATTTTAGATCCGTTCAGAATAACAGAATCTCCATCCTCCCGAAAATTTGTAGTCATGCCGGAAGGATTAGATCCGAAATCGGGTTCGGTTAAGCCAAATGCACCCATCAATTCGCCGGAGGCTAGCTTTGGGAGATAGTTTTGTTTTTGTTGATCGGAGCCAAATGAAAAGATCGGGTACATAACCAGCGATCCCTGAACGGATGCTGTAGAACGAATGCCTGAATCACCGCGCTCAAGTTCCTGCATCATTATGCCATAGGCGATATTATCCAGACCTGCTCCGCTATATTCCTGTGGAATTGTTGGTCCGAAAGCTCCTATCTGCGCAAGACCATGAAGTAAAATTTTAGGAAATTCTGCTTTTTGAGCATAATCCTCTATAATGGGACTTAACTCTTTTTTTACCCACTCTCTTACTGTTTCCCTTATTAGTTTGTGCTCTTCTGTGAGTAAGTCATCAAGCAAATAATAATCCGGAGAGGTATAGAGATCTTTCTTCATACAGCTTATGTGAGGTTGTATTAAAGATAAGAAATTGCATCAATTAAGAGTAATAAAGACTTCAGACAGGAACTTCTGACTTAGAGTTTGAATGAACTTTCGGATATTTCCTGAACCAGCTTCTCATTTTCATTTCTATAACCCCTAAAAATGCTTCTCTGAAAATATGTGTACTCATTTTAGAAGTACCTTCGGTTCTGTCGGTAAAAATAATAGGTACTTCTATCACTTTAAATCCATGCTTTATCGCTGTGAATTTCATTTCAATTTGAAAGGCGTATCCTACAAAGCGGATATTATCTAAATCTATAGTTTCCAGTACAATTCGACGGTAACATTTAAAGCCGGCAGTGGCATCCTGTATCGGGATGCCTGTAATAAATCGAACATACACAGAAGCGAAGTAAGACATTAAAACACGGCTCATAGGCCAGTTTACCACATTTACCCCTTTAATGTATCGTGAACCAATCGCAACATCAGCCCCTTGAATACATGCCTCCCGCAATTTAATTAGGTCGTTGGGATTGTGGGAGAAGTCTGCATCCATTTCAAAAATAAAATCATAATCATGTTTGAGCGCCCATTTAAATCCAAAGATATAGGCAGTACCTAACCCTTGTTTTCCGGCTCGCTCTTCGAGATAAAGTTTTCCGGCGAATTCTCCCTGCAGATGTTTAACAATTTCTGCCGTCCCATCCGGCGAGCCATCATCGATAACCAGAATATGAAAAACATGTGTTAAGGAAAACACCTTGCGGATAATTTTTTCAATATTTTCCTTTTCGTTATAAGTGGGGATGAGTACTAAGCTATCGGATAACACAGTTGGTTTTAAAGAGGTAAAAGTAGGGTTAAAAACAGAGAAAAAGAAAACCCCTGACAGAACCAGGGGTTAAAAATTGTTAATTATTAATGGACTCCGTGCATAAGCCTTTTTAAGAGGGGAGTTAAAAGCATTATTAGTAAGCCTATAACTACGGGTATTAAAGTGAAAATCAGAAAAAATGTTGTCATTGAATATTGCGCAGTGATCTCATCAATCATTCCACCCAGAGTACCGGCGATTTTATTTCCTATAGCTATAGCGAGGTACCAGATACCAAACATAATGGCAATCATACGTCCCGGAACCAGTTTACTTACATACGATAAGCCCACCGGTGAAATACACAACTCACCCATAGTATGAAAGAAATAAGCAAGTACCAGCCAGATCATACTTACGGACGCAACTTTAGCTCCTGATGGAATAGTGCTTGATCCATAGGCAAGTACAGCAAAACCAATCCCTAAAAGGATCATACCCAAACCATTTTTATAAGTTGCAAAGGGATTGTATTTGCTTTCCCAAATTTTGGAAACCATCGGTGCGAAGGTGATGATGAATAAAGAGTTTAATACACCAAACCATGTGGCCGGAACTTCTGCCTGTACGTCATTATACTGATTTTTTAGCATGTAAATAACAATTCCCCAGATCAGGAGAAAACCCGTGGCAAGTATGATATTGCCTAAAGCAAATCTTCCAAACGTTTTCCTGAACAGCATAATCAGTACGTAAGAAATAATTGCAAGTGGTATTACTGTGATTAATGTATTTACAACATTGAATGCTATTTTGGAGTTGCCTTCCAAGATTCTTGCTGTATAATCTTTTGCGAAAATAGTCATCGAGCCGCCAGCCTGTTCAAAGGAGGCCCAAAAGAAAATAGTTATAAAGGCGAGAATGATTACGGCAATCATTTTGTCGCGAAGTACCGGTGTGTACTGGCTAATCCTTTTTATCAGGATAAAAACAAACAGGATTAATGCTATTATAATCGCAAAGTTGCTGCCGCTTAAATCGCCGATAGTAAACCTAAATAGATTGAATGAAGTGATTTTAGAAAGTGGGTCGTTAATAACCCATACTAGACCAGTGATTGAAATAATTCCGATAAGTACCAGGTCTAATTGTGAAAATGGATTGCGGGTTATTTCATCAGCATGCTCCTCCTCACTATTTTCTTTATCAGTAACAGGCTTCAATCCAATAGTTCCAAAAATATTTTGAGTGAAATAAAACTGAAGCATGCCAATAAACATAAATACTCCGGCCAGTCCGAAACCATAGCTCCATCCCCAGTTTGGATTTTCACCGATATAGCCACAAAGTAACATTCCTAAAAATGCCCCTGCATTAACGCCCATGTAAAAAATAGTATAAGCTCCATCCTTTTTCTCCGGGTGTTTTTTATACATTTCCGATAAAACGGAAGTCATATTTGGCTTGAAAAAACCATTTCCCATTACTAACAGAATAAGCCCGAGATACATAAAAGCAGGATGGAACTCCATTGCCATGGATAAATGCCCCATTGTCATAAGAGATGCTCCGGCAACCACGGCCCAGCGGTAGCCAATTATTCTGTCGGCGATATAACCTCCCAAAATTGGTGTCAAATAAGCGAGGGATGTATAGGATCCGTAAATAGCCAGTGCACTTTCCCTTGGCCAGCCCCAGCCTGGATTATTACCAAGAATGGAGGAGGTTAAAAAGAGTACCAGCAAGGCTCGCATACCATAATAGGAAAACCGCTCCCACATTTCGGTGAAGAAAAGTACAAACAATCCTTCCGGATGCCCTAAAACTTTTGAGTAGAATAAATTGTCATTGGTTTGATTTGACATATAGATTATTTAGAAAATAATTATTTAATATCGCCCATTAACTTTTTAATTAGCGGTGAAACTGCTATCATTAAAACACCGGCAATTAATGCATAAACAGCCAGCTGTTTATACCCGTCTGTATAAGTTATTAATTTTTGAAATACGGAGTCATTTTCATCTCCCTGGGAAATTCCTGCTCCAATGATTCCTGCGGCATATTGACCATATGCACTAGCCAGAAACCACATACCCATCATTACACCCTGCAGTTTTGCCGGCGCAAGTTTCGTCATTGCAGATAAACCAATAGGCGACAGGCAAAGTTCACCAAAAGTAATTACCAGGTATGCAAGGGTGAAAACATCCAGCGAAGCTATTCCCTGTGAACTGGCAAAAAAACGGGTGGTATAAAAAATATAAAACGCGCCGGCCAGAAATAAAAAGCCCAATCCGAATTTTATAATTGTATTTGGTTCAATCCTCTTTTTATCCATGGCAACCCATATTAAGCCTAACAAAGGAGCGAAGATGATTACGAAGAGTGAATTTGCTGCATTATTGACACCATTTGGATCTACGGCAACGCTCCCCAACAGTTTATTATCAAGGTTATAAGCGGCAAATAAACTTAAAGAGCCGCCGCTCTGCTCGAAAAATGCCCAGAAAAAAATGGAGAAAATTATGAAAAACAAGGCTGCAAAAAGTTTTTTTCTTTCTGCAGAATTGTATTTCCGCATTTCATAGAAAAGGTAAATTAACGTTGCCGGACCAATGATATACATAAACCAATCGGTATACCGGGTTTGCGCTACCATTATCATGATTACAGGTATGACCGCTATTGAACCGATATAAACGGCATAGGTATGCCAGTTTTTATTATGTGGCCTTTCTGAAATTATTGCAGCTTGAGTAGGTGCGGTGCTGCCAATGCTTTCTGTAAGTATAGGTTTTACGAGCGAACCGTTCGCAGGAGCTAAGCCAATTGGCCCCAGGCTTTTTTGTGTAAACAAAAAGGTTAGGAGACTAATAGTCATTACTATTCCGGCAAGACCAAATGCCAAATGCCAGGAATATTCTTTTCCAATGGTTATACATGCATATCCTCCAATCAATGCACCGATATTAATTCCCGAATAAAATAAGGAAAAACCTGCATCTCTCCTTGAATCATTGGCTTTATATAATGATCCTACCATTGTAGAAATATTTGGTTTGAAAAACCCTGTTCCAACAATAGTAAAGCTTATGCCCAGAAAAAAGAACTGATGCGGATCATAGGCAAGAATACCACTCCCGATGATCATTAAAATACCTCCCCAAAACAGAGATCTTCTAAATCCCAGAATTTTATCTGCAAAAAGTCCGCCTATGAAAGTGAAAGCATACACAAATGCCTGTGTGGCGCCATATTGTAAATTTGCGGTATCCTGCTTCATTAATAATTCTGTTACCATGAAGTAGATAAGCATTCCTCTCATGCCGTAAAAACAGAAGCGTTCCCACATTTCGGAGAAGAATAAATACCAGAGCTGTTTTGGATATTTACCTTTAAAATTCTGAATGATTTCCAGCGAAGGGTGAGAAGGATCTGCTATTTCCGTCATTTATAAATTTTTGAGAATAAAATCAGTCATTTTTGTATAAAGATGAATACTTGTGTTGCCTCCATAAATACCGTGGTTTTTGTTCGGATAATATGCCTGTTCAAAGGGCTTATTCGCCTGAATCAAAGCTTCAGACAACATTACGCTGTTTTGAAAATGAACATTATCATCGCCTGTGCCGTGAATAAGCAGAAATTTACCCTTTAAGCGATCCACAAAATTTATCGGTGAATTATTGTCGTAACCATCAGGGTTTTCCTGCGGGGTTCTCAGATATCGTTCAGTATAAATGGTGTCGTAAAACCTCCAGGTTGTTACCGGTGCAACAGAAATAGCCATTTTAAATACATTTTCACCCTTGGTAATGCATAGCGCAGCCAGGTATCCACCGTAACTCCAGCCCCAGATACCTATTCGTGAAGGGTCTGTATAGCTTTGCCTGGCAAGCCATTTAGCCGCTTCAATCTGATCAAGAGTTTCATACTTCCCCAAAAGCTTATAAGTCATTTTCTTGAATTCGGCACCTCTGAAACCAGTTCCTCTATTGTCAACACAAGCCACAATATAACCTTTTTGTGCAAGTAAATTGAACCAAACGGGTCTTGAGCCGCCCCATGCATCTGCAACATTTTGACTCCCGGGGCCACCATAAACATACATTAAAACAGGGTATTTTTTGCCAGGGTTGAAATCCGGAGGTTTAATCATATACCCGTTTAATTCTACGCCTTCAGAGGTTTTAAATTTAAAGAACTCTGCTGGTTTGATAGTATAGTCTTTAAGTGCTTGTTTAACTTTCGTATTTTCTTCAAGTACCCTGACTACCTTCCCGTTTTTTTCATTTAATGTTATAAATGGAGGATTGTTTATTGTTGAATTACTCAGTATATAAAAACTAAAATCGTTGCTGAAGGAAACCTCATTTGTTCCCACATTCGTGCTGATTTTTGTTTTATTTGAACCATCCAGTTTTATGGAGTACACATTCCGGCTAAGGGGGGAGGTTTCAGTCGATTGATAATAGACTACACCATTGTTTTCATCAATTCCATACACATCGGTCACTTCCCAGTTTCCACGGGTTAACTGTTTAATGATTTTTCCATCAAGATTATACAGATAAATATGGTTAAAACCGTCCCGTTCACTTAAATTTATAAACTGCTTTCCGTTCTTCAAAAAGCTTATACGTTCCTGCTCGACATCAATAAAATACTTGTCTTCTTCAGTTAAAACAACTTTCGAGCTGCCTGTTCTGGCATCGGCTATAAGATAGTCGAGTTTGTTTTGATGCCGGTTCATTCTTAAAACCAGTAAAACATCAGGATTATTGGTCCATTTTACCCGTGGGATGTATTGATCCGGCTCTGCGCCGGTATTTACTTTTTTAGTATCACCTATAGATAAATTATAGACATAGACACTAACAAGCGAATTTTTCTCCCCTGCTTTAGGGTATTTGTATTTATATTCTGTAGGATAGAGCTGGTTAAATAACGTCATAGAATATTCCGGTACTTCAGTTTCATCGAACTTGTAGAAGGCGATTTTATTTCCGTCGGGGCTCCAGTAAAAAGCACGTGCGAAGGAAAACTCTTCCTCATATACCCAATCTGACCGGCCGTTTATAATGCTGTTATTACGACCATCTTTAGTGATTTTATTTTCAGTTCCGCTTGAAAGATCCTTAATGAAAATATTATTATCTCTTACAAAAGCAACCTTGCTTCCATCAGGGGAGAACGTAGGGAATAATTGTTTTCCGTTAAGTGAAACCGGAATAATTTTTTTGGAAGCGATATCAAAAACGTAATAATTTGCACGTGATGAATGACGATAGATAGGCTCTTCACCACTTGAAAGCATAACTTTGCTTTCATCGTTACTAAAATCGGCGCTTATTTCAAGGGTGTCGCTATTAACTATAAGATCCGTTTCTTTAAACAGTACCTTGATTTCGTTGCCCGTACTATAACTATTTTGAGCCAGGTATTTTCTGCCTGTTATATCGTACTTAACGGAGACATAACTTTTACCATCTTTCATAGACGGTAAAGACTGGATGGTTTTCGCCGAAAAGACGCCGTCTTTAAAAATATCCTGCAGCGTAATTTCTTTAACTGTTTGTGCAGTTGTATTGATCGAGAGAAATAAAAGGGAGATTAGAAAATGGAGTGCACTGTTTGATCGTAAGCTATGCGTCATAAACACAGATATAAAAAGAGGCCATTTAATCTCACAAATTAATTAAATAAAGCATTAAATTATCTATAAACCATATAACGCTATTTTAGTTTGTTAACCACATTTTTTGATGGTTTTTTAGGGTCATTATAAATTTCATCAGTTTCTGAGGGAGAGTTTTTTAACTGAAGGTCTGAAACATATTTCCATCTTCCGTTAACAAGTTTGTATCCATCGTATGACATGTCGGGTCCGAATAGCTCAGGTTTATCCTGCAATTTAGGATCGGGTGGAGCAAGGTGATCAAAAACAATTGTTCCTTCTTTCGGAAGATAGTTCAGCATAAAAGAAACCTGTCTGTTATACTCATATACGATGCGGTTTTTCCCTGAACGTTCTTTATCTCCGTCAAAAACAGGCATGCCGAATACTGCTTTATTTTCTTTAAATGAGAGAACTTCGATAACCTTCTTTGTTGACTTTACATTGTTACCTTTCCAGCCCAGTAAAATATAATATGGCGTACGCACATTATAAAGAACGGGAATGATCTTATAGTACTGCGAGCCATACCAGTTCTCATTGGAAGTGATGGTGTCCTGAGGTTTTTTGTAAGTGTGGGTATTATCCACCAAAGGGAACATTTGCAGTTTCCCTGAAGGATTATTCATTTGAACAGTACCGTAATACCGGTAGCTGCCATCCTGGTTCATTATGTGCCAGGTAAAAAGCCTGAATCGGCGATCTGGAGATGTAAGTACTGATATGGTTTTTAAAGAATCAAAACTGAAATTAAAGGAGTTTGGAAGCTTTAACGCACTGACCAGGGTTTTCACCATGGTATAATTGGCATTGTATCGCTCGGGTTCTGCCGGACTGTTTATCACCTTAAAACTTAAAGCCTTTAAGCTGTCGAGGTAAATGTTAAATCGTTCCTTTGTATTAACTGGTACAGAATGCTGCGCTTTAATTGTTAAACTGATGAAAATCAGTATTGTCGAAAAGATAGACTTCATTTATTTAATTTACATTTTCAATTACCATTGCACTTGCGCCACCGCCACCATTGCAAATTCCGGCAACTCCTATTTTTGCCTTCTTTTGGTTCAGAATATGGATCAGTGTTACCATAATTCTTGCTCCGGAAGCACCAAGCGGATGGCCGAGAGATACAGCTCCCCCTTTTATATTCACTTTTGATGAATCGATATTTAATAATTTATTATTTGCCAGTGAAACTACCGCGAAAGCCTCATTGATTTCAAAATAATCGACTGCAGAAATATCGATGCCGGCCTTTTTTAAAGCCAGGGGAATAGCTTTGGAAGGAGCAGTTGTGAAATTTTCCGGACTAAGTTGCGCGTCAGCATAACTGATAACTTTTGCCATGGGCTTTAAACCTAGTTCCTTCATTTTGTCGCCACTTATTAATACCAGTACAGCAGCTCCGTCGTTTAACGTAGAAGCATTGGCCGCGGTTACTGTTCCTTCTTTTTTAAATACCGGCTTTAAAGAAGATACTTTGTCAAAAATAACCGTTGCTGGTTCTTCATCAACAGCCACTGAAGTTTTTTCACCTTTTTTACCTGATATTTCAACAGGAATTATTTCCTCGTTGAAGGTTCCATCCGATTGCGCCTTTTGAGATCGTTTATATGATTCGATAGCGAAATTATCCTGATCTTCACGGCTGATATTATTATCGCAGGCGCATTGCTCAGCAGCTGCGCCCATATGAAAGTCGTTGTAAACATCCCATAGGCCATCTTTTATCAGCCCGTCGACCAATTGACCATGACCTAATTTATAACCGTTTCTGGCTTTGTCCAGATAAAAGGGAACATTGCTCATGCTTTCCATTCCTCCCGCTACAGCGATATCTATGTCTCCTAAAGCGATTCCCTGGGCAGCCAGCATAATCGCTTTCATACCAGAGGCACAAACTTTATTGACAGTAGTGGCCGGAATGTCGGGTAATCCCGCGAATTTTGCCGTCTGCGTGGCCGGAGCCTGCCCTAAATTGGCCTGCAATACATTTCCCATGAAAACCTCCTGTACCAGGGCGGGATCTATTTTTGCTTTCTCTAATGCTGCTCTAATAATCACAGCGGCAATTTGGGTCGCAGATAAAGAAGATAAGCTTCCTCCAAAACTTCCTATCGGGGAGCGGACAGCGGATAAAATGTAAACATCTTTCATAGGATAATGCTGCTGGACCTGAATAATAAACGATATTATTAATCGATACGTATAAGCTACTTTTGTACTAAGTTAGCTATTTATGAAAACTTATTTATTTTTGATAGAATTAGAATCAGGCTGTGGCAAAATTTAAAAAAAATTCTCATCTCATTTTATACCGGAAGTATTCATCTTCATCGAAGTATGTAATGATGATTTTATGTGTTCTGGTAATTTCTACAATTTTACCCAAGCATGCACGGTTTAGATTTGAGTATGAAAAAGGAAAGATATGGCAAAATAAAGATTTGATATCGCCATACAGTTTCGCCATAGAAAAAACTCCGGAAGAAATAAATGCAGATAAAGCTGAGGTGTTAAAATCTGTTCTGCCTGTTTATCAAAACAATTTACAACTTGTACAATCAGAGCTTGAAGGGTACGCAACAGATTTTGATCTTAAATGGAACACTTCAGGAGTTAATCCCAGACTCAAAGATGTTTACAAGGAGGTAGGGTTGGCTATTTTAACAGATGTTTATAGCCAGGGCGTGATGAGTTTAAGCAAGAAGTATCAGCTCTATGCAACTCATTATAACTTTAATCTGATAACAGGGAATATTGCAAAACAAGTAAATTCTCTTGAGGTATTAAGTACTGATAGTGCGTTGAAATATGCAGAGGATCAATTGCAGATCCATCAAAATATCACAAACAAGGCATGGCTGCTGGATATAATCAGTGATCATATCCAGCAGAATTATTTATACGATGAACAGTTAAGTGATAAAATAGAAGATGAAGCATTAAATAATATTTCATTGACCAGAGGAATGGTTCAGAAAGGTGAACTGATTGTTTCTAATGGTTTGGTAATAACACCTGAGATCTTTCAAAAACTGGAATCCCTAAGAGAAACGTATGAAGATGACGCAAAAATTAACGGCAATAAAAAGCTGATTTTTTTAGGGCAATTTTTGCTGGTTGGTCTTGTCGTGATCTTGCTGATCGTTTTCTTATACCTCTTCAGAAAGGATATTTATAGTGATAACCGCCAGCTGTCGTTAATTCTTTTGGTTATAACGAGTATGCTCATATTTTTAACCTGGGCCATTAAGCTTAAAATACCGAGTATTTACTACATACCCTATTGCATAGTTCCGATAATTATCCGGATTTTATTTGATACCCGCCTTGCACTCAATATTCATTTACTGGTTGTATTAATTGCCGGATTTGTTGTTTCAAATAGTTTTGAATTTGCTTTTTTGCAAACTATTGCCGGAATCACTGCCATTTACAGTATAAAAAATCTTGTAAAGAGAGAGCAGTTTCTCATTTCAGCATTATTAATATTAAGCAGTTATTTCGTAGCTTATTTAGGCATATCACTGCTTCGAAATGGTTCATTGCTTGCCATAGAATGGCTTAATTTCGTTCCCTTTATATTCAGTGTTTTATTATCACTTTTAGCTTATCCGCTAATTTATGCTTTTGAACGTGTGTTTGGGATAACATCTGATGTTACTTTGATGGAGATGACCAATACCAATTCAAAGCTTCTGAGAGAGTTATCATATAAGGCTCCCGGCACATTTCAACATTCTTTACAAGTTGCAAACCTTGCAGAAGCTGCGATTTTTAATATTGGTGGTAATGCTTTGCTGGTTCGGGCGGGCGCCTTATACCACGATATCGGAAAGATGGAGAATCCACAATATTTTATTGAAAATCAGAATAAAGGAGGTAACCCTCACGATAATTTATCTTATGAAGAAAGTGCCCAGATCATTATCAGGCATGTTAATAAAGGAGTCGAAATAGCCCGGAGAAATAATCTTCCCGAACTCATTATCGATTTTATAAAAACACATCACGGAAATACCAGAATGGATTATTTTTATCAGTCATTTCTGAAAAATTTCCCTGAAAAATTTATCGATGAAAATATCTTCCGATACCCGGGACCTATTCCTTTTTCCAAAGAAACAGGCGTATTAATGCTCGCAGATTCTGTAGAAGCCGCAAGCAGAAGTTTAAAAGAGCCCGATGCTCAAAGTATTAGTTCCCTTGTAGACAGAATTATAGACTATAAACTGGATCAGGGACAACTTAATAACAGTAACATTACATTTAAGGACCTTACAGTAATAAAATCAATATTTAAAAGCATGCTGATGAGCATCTACCATATCCGGCTGGATTATAATATTTAGGGTCAGCGTACCGGTATTGAATTTTTTAGGTGCTGAAAGCTCATCGGTAAAACTGATGATGATCATTTTAAGTTTTGACATGAGTCACTTAAAATAAAGAGTATAAAAATGAGATTTGGAAATTATTGTAAAAGATGAAACTCAGGGCGATAAGCTGAGTTATCCCTTCGCAATATTATTTATAAGTATTAAAATTTTAAAGATCTCGTCGATCAATTCACATGACTAAAACAATTTTTATAGCATCAGCAGAACCTTTCAGTGGAAAATCTATCATTGCTTTGGGTTTAGTTAATATGTTACTGGGTAAAGCTCAAAAGATAGGATATTTCAAGCCCATCATAAACCATGATCCTAATGAAAAAAAAGATGTTCATATCCAAACCATTATAGAGCATTTCGGTCTGCCCATTAATTTTGAGGATGCCTATGCGTTTACCCGTCAGCAAGCAATGGGGCATCTGGAAAGTGAAAGTCAGGGTGAAATGATCGATACAATTATCAGTAAGTTTAAAAAACTGGAGGAAAATTACGACTTCACTATTTTAGAGGGAAGCGATTTTGAAGGCGAAGGTGCTGCTTTTGAGTTTGAATCGAACATAAAAATCGCTAAAAACCTGAATGCCCCGGTTATTCTTGTCGTATCCGGAGAGAAAAAAACTACTGCGCAGGTTGTTAATGATGTTTTAAATCTGTTACGGAACTTCCTTGCGCGCGAAGTACAGGTACTGGCTATTGTGGCTAATAAAATTGATCCGGAACAGGTTGACGACGTGCGTTTGATATTAGGCAGCCAGCTTCCCGAAGACACAATTTTAGCGGTAATTCCTGCAGATAAGGGCCTGCAGAACCCTACAATAAAGGATATTTATCAGCATCTTGGCGGGAAGCTTCTTTTCGGTGAAGAATATCTCTCCAACCAGGTGGATAATTTCGTAACGGGCGCTATGCATGTTCCCAACTTTTTAAATCACATAAAAGAAAATGTTCTGATTGTTACTCCAGGCGACCGCGGAGACATAATTATAGGATCTTTACAGGCCAATTTATCAACCAGTTATCCCAAAGTAGCAGGTATAGTTTTAACTGCTGGTTCAGAACCTGAAGAGCCGATTGTGCGACTTATTAATGGTCTCCAAAATGTGGTGCCAATCATTTCCGTTCAAACCGGAACTTTCCAGACCATAACTGAAATTGCGTCTGTTAAACCTCGTATCACCACAGAGAATGTAAAAAAGATCCAGCTGGCAATAGATACCTTCAATAAGTATGTAGATGTTCAGTCATTAGATGAAAAGATTATTACTTACCAGTCGGATGGTATGACCCCGCACATGTTCCAGTACCAATTAGGTAAATGGGCAAAACGGAAGATAAAAAATATAGTTCTTCCGGAAGGGAATGATGACCGGATTTTAAAAGCTGCCGGCCGTTTAATTGCTCAGGAGATCGTTACGCTAACCTTATTAGGCAATCCGGTAGAAATCGGTGCTTCAGCAAAACGATTGGGCCTTAATCTGGATGAACGGGTAAAAGTGATTGATCCCGCAAATTCAGAATACTACACGGATTATGTTGAGACTCTGTATCAGTTAAGAAAAGATAAGAACGTTACCTTAGAGATGGCACGGGATTTAATGACCGATGTATCTTATTTTGGTACCATGATGGTTTTTAAAGGGCATGCAGATGGCATGGTTTCCGGAGCAACTCATACAACGCAGCACACGATCAGACCAGCGCTGCAGTTCGTTAAAACTAAACGAGGTATTTCTACTGTGTCGTCGGTGTTTTTTATGTGCCTTGAAGATCGTGTTTCAGTTTTTGGAGATTGCGCGGTGAATCCGAATCCCACTGCCGAGCAACTTGCTGAAATAGCGATCTCATCCGCTGAAACCAGCAAACGTTTTGGTATCGAGCCCCGTATTGCCATGTTATCCTATTCTTCAGGAACATCCGGCGTGGGTGAAGATGTAGAAAAAGTTCGAAGGGCTACAGAAATAATAAAAGAAAGACGACCTGATTTGAAGGTTGAAGGACCGATTCAGTATGACGCCGCCGTTGATCCGGTTGTCGGAAAGCAAAAAATGCCGAGTTCTGAAGTAGCCGGACAAGCCAGCGTACTTATTTTCCCTGATTTAAATACAGGAAACAATACATATAAGGCTGTACAGCGAGAAACTGGGGCTTTAGCAATTGGTCCCATGTTACAGGGGCTTAACAAGCCGGTAAATGATTTAAGCCGGGGCTGCACCGTTGATGATATTTTTAATACCGTAATAATTACCGCTATTCAAGCTCAAGAGGAGGCATAATAGCTTTTTTTAATTTTACTTTTACTTTTTACTTTTTAATTTTTCCTTTTTAATTTTCCTTCCCATGAACATATTTGTAATCAATTCGGGCAGCAGCTCTATAAAATATCAGTTTTTTAAAATGCCGTCTGAACAGCCAATATGCAGCGGATTAGTAGAAAGAATTGGCCTGGAAAGCTCTGTGATAACTCATAAAGTTTATACAGAGGGGGAAGAAAAAGTGGTTACCCGTATCCTTGATTTACCCGATCATGAAGCTGGAATGATTGAAGTAGGTCATTTATTGACTGAGCCGGGCATAGGAGTTATACAAAACCCAGAAGAGATTGAAGTAGTTGGTCACAGGATTGTGCATGGCGGGGAAAGCTTTTCAAAAACTACCATTATCAGTGATGAAGTGAAAGCGGAAATAAAAAAACTATTTCCTCTGGCTCCTTTACATAACCCAGGTCATTACCTGGGAATAGAAGTGGCTGAAAAGATTTTTACCAGGGCAACCCAGATCGCTGTATTTGATACGGCATTTCATCAAACAATGCCCGAAAAAGCCTATCGCTATGCAATACCAGTATCTTATTATAAGGATTATGGCATTCGGGTGTATGGTTTTCATGGAACAAGTCATAAATATGTTGCTGAACAGGCATCGCAATACCTAAGTAATCCTGAGGCCAAACTGATTACAATTCATTTAGGAAATGGTTGCAGTATGGCCGCAGTAGATGGGGGAAAATGTATTGACACGAGCATGGGACTGGGACCTTTAGACGGCTTAATTATGGGCACCCGAAGCGGGAATATTGATGCGTCGGTTGTTTTTCATCTGGTATCACATTTAGGTTACGATATTGAACAAGTAAGCAATTTACTGAATAAGCGCAGTGGTATGCTTGGTTTAACTGGTTTTAGTGATATGCGTGATATTACCAAATCGATGAAAGACGGTGATGAAAATGCCAGGCTTGCTTATGAGATGTATGCCTACAGGATCAAGAAGTATATCGGTTCTTATACTGCTGCACTGGGAGGACTTGATGCCATAATTTTTACTGCGGGAGTAGGGGAGAATGATGCCTATACCCGGGAGCTTGTTTGTGAGAATATGGAGTTTTTCGGGATTAAAATGAATATTGAAAAGAATGCTCAAAGATCTCCGGGGATAAGGGAAATAAATACTCCTGATTCAAGAACTAAAGTTTTGGTTGTTCCTACAAATGAAGAGCTGGAAATAGCCAACCAATGTATTAGCTTATTGCAGTATTCGTAATAATAATTCGAAATAGGATTGAGAAAGCTGCCATTGTGCAGCTTTTTTTATGAAATAAGATTCTTTGTACAGAAAATTCTCCGCTCTGATTTATTAGAATGTCAATCAATTTTTATCGTGATTGAGATCACCTAATATCAGTTTAAGCCTGTGTTACTTTGCGTCATAAATTTATCGTTAAAGATATGAATACAGTAAAAAACAGGTGGCTCATTGCTGCTTCAGCAGTAGGGATTCATATATCAATCGGCTCGGTTTACGCATGGAGTGTGTATACAAGACCCTTGATAGAGAAATTCGGATGGGGATTAAAGGAGACTCAATTTACTTTTAGCCTGGCAATATTTTTTCTGGGTATTTCGGCCGCATTTTTGGGCCGTTTTATAGAAAAGCTAGGTCCGAAAAAATCTGGAGTAATGGCTGCAGTTTTCTTCGGTTTAGGTATAATAGGATCCGGTTTGGCCATTCAGCTGGGCTCGTTGCCACTATTATATTTTTCCTATGGTGTATTGGGGGGCATAGGTTTGGGGATAGGTTACATTACACCAGTATCCACCCTGCTTAAATGGTTTCCGGACAAACCAGGGCTGGCTTCCGGACTTGCCATTATGGGCTTCGGATTCGCTGCCTTAGTTAGCGGACCACTAATTGTTGAAATGATATCTTCTTTAGGTATTGCAAATACCTTTTTCATTATGGGAAGTGTTTACTTTGTGATAATTTTTCTTTCATCCCAATATCTTTCATCCCCGCCGGCAGGCTGGTTCCCGAAAGGAATGAAATCTGAAGCTGAATCTGGAAAAAAAGTATATACATCTGATGTCATTCAATTAGGAGCCAATGAAGCGATTAAAACAAAACGGTTTTGGTATTTGTGGGCAATGTTTTTTATCAATATAACATGCGGAATAACAATAATATCAGTTGCTTCTCCCATGGCCCAGGAATTTACCGGCATAACTCCTGTCGCTGCAGCAGCTATGGTTGGTATTATGGGCTTGTTTAACGGAGGAGGAAGAATCGGCTGGGCCGCATTTTCAGATTTCATTGGTCGGCAAAATACATTTACACTGATTTTTGCTTTGCAGATAGCTGCATATTTTCTTCTGCCGGGTTTGCATAGTGCATTTTTATTCCAGGCTGTTATATTTTTAATTATTTCCTGCTATGGCGCAGGATTCTCTACTGTTCCTGCTTATATCGGAGACATGTTTGGTACTAAAGAGCTGGGGGCCATTCTTGGGTATCTGTTAACTGCCTGGGCTGCGGCCGGACTGGCAGGGCCTTTGTTGGCAGCAACAATCCGCACGGCAACAAACAGTTATGACGGAATCTTATATGGTTTTGCAGCCTTATTAGTTCTGGCTTTCGCATTTTCTTTCTTAATACGGTTAGAAATTAAAAAACTAAATGCAATTAAAAAACAAGTTGTTGAACCAGAGATTGAGTACGAGGATGTTTATTTACCCGAGTTTGTAGATTAATCCAGAAGTTTTTCCTAAAATTTTTCAATAGACGGTTAGTTGGTTAGTAAAAAGCACCCGGGAATCCCTAAAAACCCGGGGCTTTTTCATTTAATTTTAAGTTAGAAAATTCAGCATTGTCAAAGCATTAATTTATTATCCATAAGAGCGTATAAATTATGAATTCGGTAATAAATTAATTCGATATCGACTTATTTTGTAAAAATTTGATCGATTTTAAATCAATAGCTAAATCACTATTCTTCGTGATGCAAGTCATGTTTATCATGGGAACACAACCATAAATTTGACTCATATTAATAAAAACAGTATGAAAACAGATCTCAACTATGTCCCCATTGAATCCGGAGAATGGAATTCAACAATAAATGTCTATGATTTTGTTGTAAGAAACATCAGGCCTTATCAGGGCGACGGATCTTTCCTTAAGGGGCCATCTTCAAAAACAATCAGATTATGGGATGCTGTTAAAGTTTCGTTATTGCAGGAAAGAGAAAATAACGGGGTTTTAGCTATTGATACAAATACAATTTCTTCGATAACCGCTTTCGCTCCCGGCTATATAAATAAGGAGGATGAAGTAATTGTTGGTATTCAAACAGATCAATTACTTAAACGGGCCATGAAACCTTACGGTGGGATTAAATTAGTTGAGTCTGCTGTAAAAGAACGTGGTTTAAAAGTTTCAGACAGGGTCACAGATATTTTTAGTTATGCCAAAAATCATAATGAAGGCGTATTTAACGCTTACGATTCTGAGATCCGCGCCTTTCGTTCTAAACACATTTTAACAGGATTGCCTGATAACTATGCCCGCGGCCGTATTATCGGTGACTTTCGCCGTTTGGCTCTTTATGGTGTCGATCAGATAATTCAAGCTAAAAAGGCTGATCTGGCAAAAATTGATGGCGAAATGAGTGAACATAAAGTTCGTTTGCGTGAAGAAATCAATGCCCAGATTAATGCTTTAAAAGATATGATTAGCATGGCTGCTGATTACGGATGTGATATCAGTCGCCCCGCAGAAAGCGCAACAGAAGCCGTTCAATGGGTATATTTCGCTTATCTCGCTGCTGTTAAAGAACAGGATGGTGCTGCAATGTCATTAGGTAATGTATCGTCTTTTCTTGATGTGTATATCGACAGAGAAATTGAAGCCGGCTTACTGAATGAAGAAGGTGCACAGGAGTTAATTGATCAGTTTGTAATGAAACTGCGATTGGTTCGTCATTTACGCCCTTCTTCTTACGACGAAATTTTTGGTGGAGATCCGACCTGGGTTACTGAGTCTATCGGAGGGATCTTACATGATGGACGTACGAAGGTTACTAAAACATCGTTCCGTTTCCTTCAAACCTTATATAATTTAGGTCCATCACCAGAACCAAATTTAACTGTTCTGTGGTCTGACAAACTCCCGGAAGGTTTTAAAAAATTCTGTGCACAGGTTTCTATTGATACCTCATCAATACAATACGAAAATGATGATTTAATGAGGTCTACGCGTGGTTCTGATGACTACGGTATTGCCTGCTGTGTTTCTTACCAGGAAATCGGCAAATCAATTCAGCATTTCGGCGCAAGGGCCAATTTGCCTAAAGCTTTGCTAATTGCTTTAAACGGTGGCAGGGAAGAGCACGATGGTGTAGAAGTAATTAAAAATATTCCTGTAATTCCGGAAGGTCAATTAGATTATGACATTACCTGGGATGTGTTTAAACGAACTTTAAGCGAGCTTGCCCGTGTGTATGCAAAAGCCATGTATATTATACATTATATGCACGACAGGTATTATTATGAAAGAGCGCAAATGGCTCTTGTTGATACCGATCCGCATATTGATATTGCCTATGGTGCGGCCGGAATTTCAATTATTGCCGATTCCCTGTCTGCCATTAAATATGCAAAGGTAACTCCTTTAAGAAATGAAAAAGGATTGACCATTGACTTCAAAATTGAAGGTGAATATCCTCAATTTGGAAACGATGATGACCGTGTGGATAATATTGCTAAAGAAGTAACCTCATTTTTTGTAAATGAGCTTCGCAAGCATGCTACCTATAAAAATTCTACTCCAACCTTGTCCTTGCTAACCATTACATCAAACGTAATGTATGGCACAAATACCGGAGCAACCCCTGATGGAAGAAAAGCCGGCGAAGCATTTGCCCCCGGAGCAAATCCAATGCATGGTCGCGATTCAAGCGGTGCTATCGCCTCATTAAACTCTGTTTGTAAACTGGATTATAATGATGCACAGGATGGTATTTCTAACACATTTTCAATGGTTCCAAAATCCTTAGGTGATAATCGTGAAGAGCAGATTAACAATCTATCAAACACTTTGGGAGGCTATTTCAAACAAGGCGCCCATCATTTGAATGTGAATGTTCTAAACAGAGAAACACTTATGGATGCTTACGAACATCCCGAAAAATATCCGCAATTAACCATAAGAGTTTCCGGGTATGCGGTGAACTTTGTAAGGCTTTCCAGGGCTCATCAGTTAGAGGTAATTACCCGTACTTTCCATGAAAGTATGTAATTAATGTTGTTTTTTATATGTTGTAAGTTTGGGGCCTTAAGCAAGCCCCTGACTTTTTTTTTAACTAGTCATCAGATGAATCAGCTATGTTTACTGATATTCATCAGAGGATTTAAAAATCTCCGGTATGATACAGCCTATTTGCTTAATTCACCTGCTATATAAAACTCAAAATAATGTATCTGCCTTTACAGGATATTGAAGCCGCTAAATTAAATGAGAATGATCCCCCACATCTAAGGATACATTCTCTGGAAACATTCGGAACTCATGACGGGCCAGGAATACGGATGGTTGTATTTGTTCAGGGATGCCAGTTTCGCTGCCTTTATTGTCAAAATCCTGATTCTCTCGATGTAAAAGGCGGAACCCTTGTTGAAATTAATGAACTTGTAAAGCGTGCCATCAGGCAAAAAAACTATTTTGGTGAAGAAGGCGGCGTTACCGTATCAGGCGGCGAGCCATTGCTTCAGAGAAGTAAACTTTGTGCCTTTTTTAAACAGCTGAAAGAGAATGGAATTAATACCTGCCTGGATTCGAACGGTCGCTTAAATACTCCTGAAGTGCATGAACTTTTAGAACACACGGATTTGCTGCTGCTGGATGTTAAACATATCAATGATAAATGGCATCGTAAATTGACCGGGCAACCGAATAAAAATACGCTTGAACTGGCTGCTTACCGCGAGTCAACAGGAAAAAGAATGTGGCTCAGATATGTATTGGTTCCGGGTTGGTCAGATCAGGAGGAATATATTGAAGAATGGGGACAGTATTTTAGTAACTACAAAACTGTTGACAGGGTAGAGATAATTCCATTTCATCAGCTGGGCATGCACAAATGGGAATTAATGAACATAACATATCCTCTGAAAGATACACCCACTCCTTCAAAGGAAATTCAAGACCAGACAAAAGGAATTTTTGATAAGTACTTTGATAATGTGATTTTGAAGTAGGGCTGTGCCCCGCTCAAGCAGGGGTGTGTTTCCAGACTCCTTCCACCGAATTTAAAAACTATCCAAAACGGCATTGTGATTAGTGTCATTTTTAACTTTGACTCACATCATCACGATAGTGTACAATTTACACGAACTTTATTATTGGTAAAATCAATTGTTCCAGACCGAGCATTGATCCGAAACATTTAATCAAGTTTATCAGCAGCAATGCGTGTAAAGTTCACAGTTATGAAAGCCACTAATTCAGAAAAATTACTCCAGCAGATCGAGAAGGTCAGGGAGGCGCAGAGACAATTTTCAACATTTAACCAGGAGCAGGTAGATGAGATTTTCAGACAGGCTGCTATCGCCGCAAATAATGCCAGGATTCAATTGGCGAAAATGGCCGTCGAAGAAACTGGTATGGGCCTGGTGGAAGATAAAGTGATAAAAAACCACTTCGCGTCAGAATATATCTACAATCAATATAAAAATGCAAAAACCTGTGGTGTTATTGAAACAGATGAGGCATTTGGAATAACTAAAATAGCTGAACCCATAGGTGTGATAGCAGCAGTTGTGCCTGTAACAAACCCTACATCAACCGCTGTATTCAAAGCACTCATCGCTTTAAAAACACGTAACGGAATTATATTTTCACCTCATCCGCGAGCTAAGAATTCAACCATCGCGGCTGCTAAAATCGTTCTGAATGCAGCAGTTAAAGCAGGTGCTCCTGAAGGAATTATTGGTTGGATCGATGAGCCATCTGTAGAATTATCACAAATAGTAATGGCTAATGCAGATTTAATCCTGGCAACCGGTGGCCCGGGGATGGTCAAAGCAGCTTATTCTTCAGGTAAACCTGCAATTGGTGTTGGAGCAGGAAATACACCTGCAATTTTGGATGAAACCGCCCATATCAAAATGGCTGTAAGTTCTATTCTGCTTTCTAAAACTTTTGATAATGGGATGATTTGCGCATCAGAGCAGAGCGTAATTGTGATTGACCAGGTTTATGAAGAGGTTAAAAAGGAGTTTTTAGACCGGGGTGCATATATCCTTAAAAAGGATGAGGTTAGTAAAGTAGGTGCTATATTATTATTAAATGGCATTTTAAACGCAAATATTGTAGGACAATCAGCAGCAAAAATAGCAGCCCTCGCCGAAATTACAGTACCAGAAGAAACCAAAGTACTTATTGGCGAGGTTGAATCTGTAGAGCTGGAAGAACCCTTTTCACATGAAAAATTGTCTCCGGTTTTAGCAATGTATAAGGCTAAAAATTTCGACGACGCCATAGTTAAAGCCGTGCGGTTAGTAAAATTAGGTGGCTTTGGTCATACTTCGGTTCTTTACACGGATGCAGTTAAAAGCCATGATAGAATAGAAAAATTCGGTGCGGCAATGAAAACCGGACGAACAATTATCAATATGCCATCGTCTCAGGGAGCGATTGGCGATATCTTCAATTTTAAATTATCACCATCATTAACGCTTGGCTGCGGCAGCTGGGGTGGTAATTCAGTATCAGAAAATGTAGGTGTTAAACATTTATTAAACATTAAAAGCGTTGCTAACAGGCGTGAAAATATGTTATGGTTCAGAATGCCTGAAAAGGTTTACTTTAAGTACGGATGCCTTCCCGTGGCCCTTAGAGAGTTAAAAGAACTGGGTAAAAAGAGAGTGTTTATAGTTACAGACAAGGTTTTGTTTGATATGGGTTTTACTGATCATGTAACCAAAATATTGGACGAACAAGGAATTGAGCATACGGTTTATTTTGATGTGGAACCAGATCCAACCCTTTCTACCGCAAGAAAAGGCGCAGCAGAAATGATTAATTTCCAGCCTGATACTATAATCGCTTTAGGCGGAGGTTCTCCTATGGATGCTGCAAAAATTATGTGGGTTCTGTACGAACATCCTCTTGAACGATTTGAAGATCTGGCCATGCGTTTCATGGATATCCGCAAGCGTGTTTATCCTTTTCCTAAAATGGGAGAGAAAGCATTATTTGTGGCTGTTCCAACGTCTGCAGGTACTGGCTCTGAAGTAACGCCATTTGCGGTAATAACAGATGAAACCACTGATATTAAGTATCCTTTGGCGGATTATGAGTTAACTCCCGATATCGCCATTGTTGATGCAGAGTTGATGATGAATATGCCAAAAAGCTTAACGTCTGCATCAGGAATAGATGCTCTGACCCATGCTCTGGAAGCATTCGTATCTGTGCTGGCTTCAGAATTTACAAATGGTTTAGCACTGGAAGCTATCAGGCTGATCTTTAAATATCTTCCGGAAGCCTATAATGAAGGAACAACTAATATCAAGGCCAGAGAGAAAATGGCCCATGCTTCTACCATTGCAGGAATGGCATTTGCAAATGCATTTCTTGGTGTTTGTCACTCTCTTGCTCACAAACTTGGAGCCTCTCATCATGTACCGCATGGTGTTGCAAACGCGATGTTAATATCAGAGGTTATACGTTTTAACGCTGTAGATAATCCTCGTAAACAAGCCACATTTTCACAATATAAATATCCAAATGCTAAGTGGAGATATGCTCGTATTTCTGATTACCTGAATCTTGGCGGAAAAGATGAGACAGAGAAAGTTGAGCTGTTAATAATGGCTATTGAAGAGCTTAAAGTGAAAGTTGGTATCCCAAAATCGATTAAGGAATTTGGAGTAACAGAGGCTAAATTCTATGCAACTATTGATACCATGTCTGAACAGGCATTCGATGATCAGTGTACAGGAGCTAATCCGCGGTATCCTTTGATCAGCGAACTGAAAGAGATTTACATAAAGGCTTTTGAAGGCAAAACGGCAGAGCCAGGCCAAAAAGTTAAAAAACTGGAAGTAGCATAACACTAAATTGATTTGTTATCAAGCGGCTTTACTTAAGCCGCTTTTTTTATGCTATACATTTAAAATAAAATTTTTATAATGAGAATGGGGTCTGAGAAAATGTACTGAACCCTTTTGCACCCCGCGGGAGTTGATAAGCCAGGGAGCTCCTCGGGGCAGGCCTATCGTTAAATACTGATTGGTTTAAGATGTAAAATCTGATGGCCGGTTTATATCAGCAAGGACCTTTCTGACAATAAAATTGTAAGAGTAATGATAGTTCAAGCAGCCTGTTTAACGCTTGTTCTGTTTATATGTATGAGACCCTAAAATTTCTGCTTTATCTCTAAAAAATAAAAAACTGATGATTTGGAATGAAGCTCTTGTTCAAATTGGTGGATCCGATGGGCCGGATTCTGCCCCGTGTTTTATCAACTGCAGGCAAGCTCAGATCTTTCAGCTTTTTCAAGCCTTTCAATCCTTGTATCAGGAGATATTATCAATAAAGGAAGTTCGCAGCTATCAGATAGCGAGCGGGTGTTACTTCCGATAAATAAACCCTTAAGTCTATTGTTTCCAATACTTCCCATTATAACCAGTCCAACTTTCTCTTCCTTATTGATATATTCAATAGCCGATTGTAGGGACTTCTGATCCGTAAGAGTTTCAATACTAGTGTTTTCGTTTGTAAAAAACTGTAATGAGCTTTTAAGTTCATTTAATCTTTCGACAGTCTGACTCCACAGATCCTCAACTTCAGAGGCGAATGGAGGTGGATTATCAGAAGGCACCAGCTTAAATGAATGATATATAATCACTTTAGCTGCATGCAATTGGTTTGCAAGGTTAACAGCATATCTGGCAGCATTAAATGCATTGTATGAAAAATCCGTAAGAACTAAAATAGTTTCCATCTGAAATTATTAATATAAAACCTCTGTTTAATTTTTGATTACCAGGTTGTTATCAAGTTCTGGCCATTATCACTGGAATTTGACTTTTTTGCCGACCTTAAAAAGCATTAAAGAGATATAAATATTTCTCCCAAAATATTTGAAAATTTCCCCATGCAAAGACGGTCTGAATTGGAATGATTAAAATCTGGCGCCCCTAAAACCCCAGCTGCCTGAGCTTGGTGTCGTTTAAAACCACTATATTTCCCTCAAGCATATCGATCAGATTTTCATTTTTAAACTCTTTAAGAGTTCTGCTAAGCGATTCCTGCGCTGCCCCGATCACATTAGCAAGGTCCTCACGAGAAATCTCAATAACAGGTTTGCCATCTCTTTTATCTTTAAATTTGTCAATAACCTCAATAATACCGGTGGCTACTTTTTTACGCAGCGAACTGTAGGCAAGCTGTAATAGCTTTTGATCTTTGATTACAACATTATGCGATAACATATTGATAAATTCATTTGCTACCTGAAGGTTATTGTTTAATAGTTGAAGAAAATCTTTTTTTGGAATTAACAGCAACTCAGCATCTTCTATAATTTGGGCAGCTTCATTATACAGGCTATTTTCTAAAACGGTTGTATAACCTATAAAATCTCCTTTACCATACATATTCGTGATCAGCTCTTTCCCGTCTTCGTTAATCATGTACTCCTTCACCTTTCCGCTTACCATGAAAAACACGGCCGAAGCCTTTTGACCTTCAGAATAAAGAATATGTTTCTTTTTATATTTATGAACAGAGCTATCAATAACGGCCAGATTTGCTGTGCCGTTTAACCGGATTTCTTTAATAAATGTAACTATGTTTTGCTGAATGTCTGTAAGTTTACCTTTAAGTGCATTAGTTTTACTCAATCTCATTTCTATTGAATTCAAGAGATCAGTTTCATCAAATGGTTTTACCAGGTAATCATCAGCGCCCATACCCATACCTTTTCGAATGTCTGTTAATTCATTCTTTCCGGTCATGAAAATAAAGGGAATGGCTACTGTTTCCGGATGACGGCTTAAAATATGAAGCACACTAAATCCATCCATATGAGGCATGGATACGTCGCAGATAATTAAATCCGGCTTTTCTTTTAGCGCCTTTTCAACTCCGGTTTTTCCATCAGGGGCGGTTAAGGTTACGTAATTAGATAATTGAAGTATTTCAGCCACACCTTCTCTGAAATCTTCGTCATCGTCAATTAATAGTATTTTTCTCATTGCTAATCGTACATAAAAATGATTTATCTTAACCTGGGGTCAGGTATTAATTAATTGAATTTCAACTAATTAAATCCTTTATTTGTATCGATAAAGTTGCATTTCTATGCCCATTGGCGAAATGATACAGATCACATCTTTTTATAATCCTAATCAGCAATTTCCGGTGTGCTACATGCAGCATTGCACTTCTCAATTCTGTAATAATGCTGAAAGCTTTATTATTAGTGCTCAGTTGATAATAACTGTCTTTGTGAATCTTCGAAACTTAAGCTTCTGAAATAATTTTTTACCTGTTCAAGCATTTGAGCCGGAGTCATTTTATCGGCTGCATCAACAGCCATAACTTTGATAGAAAATTTTTTACCCGCTTTCTCTACAAAATTACTCAACTCATGCTTTGAACTACCTGGCCCAAACAGATATAAATAGTTTATATCTCGTATCTGATGTGTTATTAAGTCGAAAAACTTTAACATTTTTTGGTGTTCCCGACGTTGTATCCTGGCCTGATTCATAAACATTCGTTTAAACCTGGAATGTTTTTTTCCTCCCTGTTCTTCCTGGCTTTGTTCAGGTTCTGAAAAAAAGGTTTTTAATTCGTACTGAAAATTATCATTTAACTGATAAACATGTGCACAGGTGTGGTTAATCCAAATTCCTGCCTTTTTTTCAATAGAATAGACTTTATTCTTCATATTCGGTGGTTTTAACGTAATTCTGCAGTTTCAAGGTAGATCAGCGAATTAGCCTGAATCAAAAACGTATGTGGCTTATCTTTTTAAAGGTCGCAAGTAGAATATACTATATTTCTGTTTATGATCATGTCCTGGGATGATTTCTGTCATTCAATTGTTCGTAGTATCAGTCGATTTTTATATCATAAGAAAATAAATTTAGGTATGAAAAATATCCTGGTATTAACAGATTTTTCTGATCGCTCTAAATCGGCTGCAGAATATGCAATGCATATGGCATTAAAAATTAAAGCCAATATCTTTCTATGCCATGCTTTAGAAATTAAAGAGAAATTATCATATCCACTGGCAGATCAATTGATCTTACGTAACCAGACTATTAAACGTCTCAGAGAGATTGGCATGCATTTACATCAAATACTTTCTTTTAATCAGGAACCTCTAAGTTTTTGTCCATCGATATCATATATCAATGATTTGGATATGTTGAGAGAAGTTGCCGAAAATGTTGTCCATGAAAAATCAATAGACCTTGTAGTAATTGGCTCAAATAAATCAAAAGGTCTGTTAAAATTCTTTGGCAGCCATACCAGCGATATTATTGACAGTATTAATTGCCCGGTTTTAATTGTCCCTGAAAACGCGTATTTTAAAGATATCAGGAATATTACCTATGCGACCGATCTTACTTTTGATAATTCGACAGTGATTTCTTACCTGGCAAAACTTGCAAAAGCATTTAACGCAGAGATAGCCGTGAGCCATATCTCTCCATTAGATCTCCCGCTGAGTGAATCCGAAAAAGTGGTTGAATATTCTATATCTGAACAATTAAATGAAGAAGATATCAAGTTAACATACAAAACCATTAAAGGAGATAATGTTCCCAAAGGCTTGCTTGCAATTAGTAATTCGGATAAAGTAGATATTTTAACTCTTGTTCATAAACGATACGACTTCTTTGAGGGGCTGTTTCATATTAGCATAAGTAAACAACTTGCGCATTCTATTAAAGTACCCTTATTGATAATGCCTTATGCCTATAGCTTTGATGTCCAGGAGCTGATTTCTTCCAGCCAGTAAAATATTCTGAAACCTAAACCAAGTGCCAGTCTCAATTTTGTGCCTGGCATTTTTTATTCAAAATCTTCAAAAAGTGATTCAAATCATTTTCCTCTTATTTAAAAATAGCCTTCTTTGTAAATAGAAGACAAAAATATCTTTTATTTATAGATTAATTATGGAAACTGTTTTAACTCTTGATGTAACCCAAATTGAACCCAGTTTTAAGCATCCCCGGATTTTTGAAAAATTTGATGCATTAAATCCTGGCCAGGTATTTATCATTCGTAATGATCACGACCCTAAACCACTTTATTACAAATTTCTGAGTGAGAGGGGTAAGGTGTTCACATGGGAATATCTGGAAAACGGTCCGCAATGGTGGAATGTAAAAATCGGTAAAATTAGTACCGCTCAGTCTAATGAAACTATT
Organism: Pedobacter superstes; assembly: GCF_037622515.1. NCBI lineage: Bacteria > Pseudomonadati > Bacteroidota > Sphingobacteriia > Sphingobacteriales > Sphingobacteriaceae > Pedobacter > Pedobacter superstes. The sequence continues at coordinate 543,532 of NZ_JBBJCN010000002.1, read as the reverse complement.
GGAGAAATAGTGGCAAAAGATTTCCGCAAAGCTCAGGTGTTTAAAAAGCTGGGTATTGACTTTTGTTGCGGTGGTAAAAAAACTATTGAAGAAGTCTGTAAAGCAAAAGATATTGATGTAGAAAAGGTTAGAGCCGAATTAGCAAATGTGCAAGATTTTGGACAGGGGAGCTCACTGCCTTTTGATAAATGGGATCTGGATTTTTTAACCGATTACATTATTAATACGCATCATTTGTATGTTAAAGAAAATATTCCTTTTATTACTGAACTTGCTAATAAGGTGGCAAGCGTTCATGGCGACACACATCCTGAGTTAATTGAGGTAGCACAGATCTTTTCTCGTGTAGCTTCCGATTTTACTCTGCACCTGATGAAAGAAGAGAAAATTCTATTTCCTTTTATTAAAGAATTAGTCTTTGCTTCTAAAAATAAAACCTCAATTAGTCCCGCAGCATTTGGAAGTGTAGATAATCCGACTCAAATGATGGAGATGGAGCATGAGCAGGCAGGGGAGGATTTCGCCGCTATTCGTGCAGCAAGTAATGATTACACCCTGCCTGCTGATGCATGTGCATCCTATACAATACTTTATAAAAAATTGATGGAGTTTGAAGACGACCTGTTTAATCATGTGCATCTTGAAAATAATATCCTTTTCCCAAAAGCTATTCAGCTTGAAAAAGAACTGGATTTAAGTCTATAAATCGCCTAAATACCAAATTTATGAAACGAAATAAGAACCTGATCGAGTTATCACGCGATCATCATCACGGACTTCTTTTGGGATGGAAGATCAAAGAGGGATTAAAACGCAATGTTTCAGTCGGCGAGCTGGCAAACTACGTTTCCCATTTTGCTGGCGAAGCATTAATTCCTCATTTTGAAGAGGAGGAAAATCAGGTTCTTATTTATCTTGATTCAGATGATGAATATCGCAAAAGAACAATACGGGAACATTCAGAAATCAGGGATCTGATAAATAATTTGCCAGAAAATGATAAAGACATATTGCTCAAACTTGCAGATCTGATCGAAGCTCATATTCGTTTTGAGGAACGCGAATTGTTTCCATATATCGAAAAGACTTTATCAGTGCAGCAATTAGATGAAATGGGAGAATTAATAGCTGACATACATCAGCCTTATTCAGAAAGCTATCCGAATGAATTCTGGGCTAAATAACTTTGGGCATTCCTCGTAAAGGCTATCGATTCTTTTAATTCACTTATTTAGTATCACAGAAACAAAGTTGATACAATGAGACTTAATTTCAGCGCTTGGCTCTTGGGAGGACTGGCTTAATGCCACTTATTCGTGTTACCAAGTTAACCCCTGATGCTTAGCAAGTCCGCATATAGTCCGCGTTTAGTCCGCATTTTCCCCAAAAAACATGGACTATATGCCTATTTGCTTTGGATTTGTAGGAATTAGATTCCCGGCAGGTATTAATTAGGCAGCTATTGCATAAAAAGCACCCTCAAGATTTTAAATTCATAATAAAACAAATGGCCATCAAAGGGCAAGTGAACTTTTAGCCCGAAATTAGTTCAGACCGTTGCCAGAGTAGTTTTTCACCAAAAATATTTGTGTTGTCACTCATCTTAACCATCTCTAATTTAATACAGAAGACGTTTCCGGGTTTAGCCAATGCAAGCGGTAGTTTTTTATGGTAATAATGGTTAGGATTAACATCATCCGGAAAATCTTTTGTCAAAATGATGCCGGTAAATTGTATGCCTTTTAATGCGATGAAATCAATTTTATTCGGCAATATGCTTCCTGCTATGCCTGGATTGTTAATAATGGCCTTTGAATGGTAGGTGTTCAATGAAGATTTGAAAAATAGCATGTTATTTATCTCATCAAAAATGTAAAAGCAATGAAAACAATAGGGCTTATTGTTTTCATCTGAACATGCTATGGTCGCGATTTTATTTTCTTTAATAAAATTTAATATTTCCTTTTTCATGTTTACCATTACCTGCCCAAAATACCAGGTATTTTGTAGTATAAGGGTGTTCTTAATCAAATAGATTAATGATTTTAAACATTAAAGACGAGTTTTGAAACGCAGACTAAATCATATAGAAATGTGATTTCCGTCATTTTATTTACCTGTTAGTATGCCCTCCTTTGTAAGGTGATACAGGCTATATGATAAGTTTTCAAGTAAAAGACATTAATGCCCATGTTCAGTGTATTGAGATTCCTGATTATATCAATCTGAGTTTGATGGAAGTGTTAAAAGCATGGGAATATCCGATAGCGGCAACTTGCCGTGGAATTGCTCAATGTGCTACCTGTCATGTGGTAGTGTTAAATGGATTTGATCAATTGACCGAGGCTGGTGATCATGAGATAGATACATTGGATCTTCTTCCTGATTCCGATTATAAAAGCCGGTTGGCCTGTCAAATAAAGGTTACTCAACAGCTTAATGGCTGTGTATTTGAACTTAAAAACAGCAGAAGTCCTATCTGTTGATTCATATGATTATCCCCCGTTAAAAATTCTTTTTGAAGATTACATAGATATTCGTGGTCATAACCCTATCTCTTTTTGAGGCATGATAAAACTTCTACTCAGAAAAAATATAGATCGGGTTTAATGTTGCGGCTGTAATTTAGTTGAGGATGTTATCTATCAGAACCATAGGATTTCTGAAATTGCCCTTGGTACCTTAAGGAAAATCGGCAAAAAAAATCAAATATTTGGAGAAATTCATCTTCACTTCATCTTCTCGCTTTACCTTGCTAATATTAAAACTTTCAAAATCTAAATGATGAAAAGACTGATTTACATGTTGGCTGTTTTTGCAGCATTAACGGCTAACAGCGCAATGGCGCAAAACAGAGAACAGGTTGTGAGCAGAACATACGAATCCGGGACTTATAGTGATGAACGTGGTGAATATCGTTGGCAATTAATTGAAAAACGTGTCTGGATTCCAGAATACCAAACCAGGGGAATTCTGGGAATTGGTGTACGTACCATACCTGGGCATTACGAAATGAGAACGGACCGTGTTAAAGTTTACACAAATGGCCGGAATGGCGATTATGATTCAAAAAAGGGTAATAAGGGAAATCACCCGCATGGAATGCCTCCCGGACAAAGGAAGAAACAAGAAAAAAACGGAAATTATTACTACTAGGTTGGGGTTTAAAGATGAGTCTTCTGAGTAATCAGAAGACTTTTTTTATGCGACAAACTTTAGGGTGGTTAAAGGTGTGACTTTAAACTTTGATGATATCAGTTATTTAAGAATTTATTAAAGGCAGCATACTTCATTTATCGTTTTCCCAAAATATCAATTTTTAGACTGGAAACTTTTTTTAGTTGGTCCGGTGGAGTTAAAGAATTTTCATGCAGGCTGCGAATGTATATCAATATCCGGATTATCCGGCGTTAATATGTTGTGAGCTTTTTTATCTCATATAAATTTATATATATGTAAGTTCAACCTCTTTCAGCTTATGAAACATTATAAAATACTCTAAAAATGTTTACACTAATTATCATAACAGCTTTCGCTATATTAATTAGTCTTATTATATTCTATAGGAAATCAACAAACAAAACTATTGATACTGATCAAAAAGAAAGGTATAGTAGTCTGCTTCAGCAAAATGTATTATTCTATCGAAAACTCGATGAGAGTAAAAAGATAAGATTTGTAGAAAAGGTTTGTTCATTCCTGGGAAGAACTACAATTGAAGGTATTGGTACAGCAATAGATGATAAGGACAGGGTTTTAGTTGCTGCCAGCGCTATCATTCCGATTTTCAATTTCGGCAACTGGGAATACAGAAACCTGACGAACGTAATTTTATACCGTGATACGTTCAATCATGAATTTGAATATGAAGGAGAAAACCGCAGCTTGTTAGGTATGGTGGGTACAGGATATCTTAATGGACAGATGGTTCTGTCGAAAATAGCCCTGCATAAAGGCTTTGATCTGTCAGGAGGCGTTCAGAATACAGCTATTCACGAATTTGTACATCTGCTCGACAAGGCGGATGGTTATATTGACGGCATTCCGGAACTGTTACTTCAGAACAGTTATATCCTTCCCTGGATCACGGCAATGGAGCAAGAAATAAGACGGATTCAAAGTGGTAAGTCTGATATTGACCCTTATGCCCTTACTCATGAATCAGAATTTTTTGCGGTTGTTGCAGAATATTTTTTTGAGAAACCCGAACAATTTGAAGAAAAACATCCTGAGTTGTTTTCAATTGTCAATCAGATGTTTAACCCCGAAAGTAAGGTCTAGTATCTTACTTATTTTTTGAACTATCTTTTTCTTCGGGCTAATATATAATATGTACCTTTGCAAATTATTTTATTGAAAAAGCTTTGAAATTCTCGTTTGCTTTAATTTCAATAATACAATTGATTACATGAAGAAAATTGTCGATTACAGAAAACTTTTAGGAGTGAATGAGGCTGCAGAGCTGCAAGAATTAAAAACGGTGTACCGCACTTTAATGAAAAACTGGCACCCTGATAAATTTCAGGATTGTGTAGATAGTAAGCTGGAAGCTGAAGAAAAAAGTAAAACCATTATAGAAGCCTATCACTTTTTAGTAAGTATTGCTCCGGAAACACGTAAGCAGTCTTTACAAGAGTACACCCTTACAACTACAACATCAAATATTGCGGATTTTGAATATAAATCTCAGGTGTTGACAGTGAATTTTTTTGATGGCAGTGTTTACGAATATTTTGATGTTCCTAAAGCCGTGTATATAAAACTGATAAACGCTGATTCTCCGGGAAGATTCGCAAGAAGACATATTTTCAACTCATATGTTTACAGAAGTACCAGTAAAATGGTAGCGACTGCTTAATTTTATTAAAATATATTGAATTTCTTGTTCATAAAAAAACCTCCGGAAATTTATCAGGAGGTTTTTTTATGAGTATTACTTTTAATATTATTCCGCTTCTTTATCAAATTCTACAGGCGAAAGTCTGATTTCATTTTCCGACATCGTTATTAATCTCTGTTTATACAATCCGCCAATAACCTGCTTAAATGCTTTTTTGCTCATTTTTAATCGTTCCCGTATTTCTTCCGGCGAACTTTTATCGCCAAGATTCAGTACTCCTCCATTTTTCTTAAGAATATTCAGTACAACATCTCTCGAGTCAAGTATAAAGTCAAACCCTACCTGACGCAGACTTAGGTCAATTTTATTATTCTCTTCCCTGATCTTTTTAATATATCCAACCCTGGTTTCGCCAATTTCCAGTTCTTCATAAACTTCATTACGATATAATAAGCCAATATACCTGTTGTCAATAATCGCACTGTATCCCAGGTCGCTTTTATCATAAATCAAAAGACTTACTTCGTCACCTTCCTCCAGATCTTTTAAGTCAGTGTCTGCTTTGTCCTCAAACCAGGTAGTGGCTGTTAATTTGCCCTCTATCTTATCAAGATAAACATACACTACATATTTTTTGCCCTTTTCAAGCGGATAAAGCTGTTTTTCTGAAGGGATAAAAAGATCTTTATCGATACCCAGATCCATAAAAGTCCCGCTTGCATTTTTATCAACAACTTTCAGAAAAGCAAAATCTCCGGCGCAGGCATACGGCCTTTTAGTGGTGGCGATTATATTTCCATCTTTTTGATGATATACAAAAACTAATAATTCTTCTCCGGTTTCCACAGGTTGTTTCAGATCAGGAAGCAGCACCTCCCGCTCTCCATCTGTAAGGATTAATCCTTCAGGGGACGTGGTTTTAACCTTTAGATAATTATAGGTGCCAATTTTTATCATGATATCAAGTTGAATTATTGATGGATGCTGTGAATTTCAAAATGCAAAGGTAATCATCTGTTCAGGAATGCCTGAATGTGATTTGATTTTACTTTTTTTGAGAATAAAATATTGAGACTTTTTTAGAATCGCTTTTTAAGTGGAAAATTTGCCTGCTTTTTATTTCTATGGGGAAAGGGAACTCATAATTCCATGTCATTATTTGTTATTTTAGCAGAAATTCATGAATAAATCGATTTGTGAATTAGAATTTAAAAAATGAACATTGAACTTAGAAAACTTACTCTTGCAGATTACGATGACTTAAAAGAGTCTATGGAGCAGGCATATGATACTCTTGGCGGGCAAATATGGGGTAAGTCCACTATAGCTAAACTGTTAAAATTATTTCCGGAAGGCCAGTTATGTATTGCGGTAGATAATAAAGTAGTGGCCTGCTCTTTGGCAATAATTGTTGATTATGATCAGTATGGTGATAAGCATACGTATAAGTTGATAACCGGTGAATATACTTTTTCCACCCATAATTCAAATGGCGATACATTGTATGGGATCGAAATCTTCGTTTCTCCTGAGTACAGGGGGTTGCGTTTAGGAAGGAGATTATATGAAGCAAGAAAAGAACTATGTGAAACATTAAACCTCAAAAGTATTATTGCCGGAGGGCGAATACCCGGGTATCATGCCCATGCAGACGAACTAAGTCCAAGGCAGTATATCGATAAGGTAAAAGCAAAAGAGTTGTACGATCCAACGCTAACTTTTCAGATATCCAATGATTTCCACGTTAGAAAAGTGCTTAAGAACTATCTGCCCGGCGATCATGAATCTAAAGAATTTGCTACTCTTATTGAATGGAATAACATTTATTATCAGGGACTTGATGCTTCGGCACGCTCGGCTAAAACCATACGTATTGGGTTGGTTCAGTGGCAAATGCGTCTGTTTCCTGATATGGAAAGTTTCTATGAGCAGGTTGAGTTTTTTGTCGACGCAGTGAGTGGCTATAAATCGGATTTCATTATGTTCCCTGAACTGTTTAATACGCCCCTTTTACAGCCTTATAATCATTTACCTGAAATGGAAGCTATGCGTAAGCTGGCCGAACTAACAGAAGAAATTGTCAGTAAAATTCAAACCTATGCTCTTTCTTACAATGTGAACATTATTTCGGGGAGCATGCCTATAATCGAAAACAATAAATTATACAACGCCACCTACCTTTGTCACCGTACCGGTAAAACCGAAGAATACAGAAAGATTCATATAACTCCTAACGAACAGAAATATTATGGAATGGTTGGAGGAGATAAGGTCCAGGTGTTTGATACCGATTGCGGGAAGATAGGTATACTGATCTGTTATGATGTTGAGTTTCCTGAGCTGAGCCGGATTTATGCTGATCAGGGGATGCAAATTTTATTCGTTCCGTTTTTAACGGATACTCAAAACGGTTATACCCGGGTAAGGCATTGCGCACAGGCCAGAGCGATAGAAAATGAATGTTATGTAGCAATAGCTGGTTGCGTTGGTAACTTACCTAAAGTAAATAATATGGATATTCAATTCGCCCAGTCGGCGGTATTTACTCCATCAGATTTTGCTTTTCCAACCAATGCGGTTAAAGCGGAAACTACACCAAATACGGAGATGATGCTGGTCGTTGACGTAGATCTTCATTTGTTGGATGAACTGCACCATTTTGGAACCGTAAAAATACTTAAGGACAGAAGAAAGGATCTTTATGAGGTTAGATTATTAAAATAGTACTTTTGCAAAACTAGATTATGCTTAAATAAAGTTTTTTTAATACCATTGTACTTGAAATAGAATGTCATAAATACATCATGAATATAGCTAAAAAAATCACTGCTCTTTCCTCTCTGTTAACACTTGTTTTCATATTGTTTTGTGCTAATGCTTTCGCCGTTGGCAATCCTGTGGATAGCGACTTAAGTAATACTGCCGGGACCAATTCTGGAAATAGCCATCTTGATATTTATGTGTTCATTGTAGCTTTACTGGTACTATGTGTGGTTGTTCCTTTTTTTGAGAATAAAAACAAAAAGTCTTCTTCTAAAAACGCTTAGCTAATAGCGGAAGACTTTTTAATCGCAATGAATAGCTATTGTTCGATCATTACTAATACCTTAAAGAAAGCAGTATAAATTGCTTTCAGCTGAGTTAAATCGGTAATAGCTTTTTCAATTCTTAATTCAAGAAAGGGTACCTTTCCATTTCCATCTTCCAAAGTATATTCTACAATACCAAAAGTCGAATCCGGTATACTTTGAAGTGTATTCCTTACTTTGTTGTCTGCGAAAATTAATGCCGTTTTATTTTCATCATTAGTTTTAATGATAAATTTCCCGTCAAATTCTGTAAAACCTAAAATTATATCCTGCATTCCAAAGAATTTGCCTACTTCATCTTTGAAGTTTTGGTTATGAATGGCAAATCGAAAATTATTACGGCTATAAAGATAGGCACTCAAAGAAGTATACTCCACCGCTTCAAATCCAACTCCATGATTGTTGCAAATATCCAGAATAACCCTTCTTTCGTTTTGTTCCAGAACTACATGATAATCGGACTGATCAGGGTTTTTGTTAAAATCGGAAATTAACTCCTGCCATAATTTGTCCTCATTGGGGGCATTAATGATTCTTTCTTCCTGTTCCATGTAAAAGCTTTTAATTAGAACTAACAGGGTTGAGTTTTAGTTTTAAATTCACGCTATTTAGGCACGCATATTATCAGGAAGCCAATTTTTTATAGATTTTTTAATGATGGCGGGGGATAAATTATTATCTGCTGCAGACTGAGCAAGGCTTGGAAACTCCTCATCTGATGCAAACCGGAGGGCGGCTAGCTGAGCCATAGACAATTTGTCTTCCAGAATTTCCAGACGCTGGTTGGTTAGCTGATAATATCGTAATCGGAGCTCCAGCCTGATAATACGGTTCTGATTATTGAGAGCGTAATGTTGTCTCATCATAAATGACAGCCAGCCTATCAGGGTGAATGCGAAAGCAAGTAAAACGAATTCTAATTGAAGTTCTTTATAATTTGTATAAGCCCGAACACTTAATATGATTAATAAAATAACAACAGGGTAAAAAATAAAATGATGCGGATAATAGTATCGTGTGTGATTTTTATAGTTTTGAATATTCATGTGGCAAATATAATTTTCCTTTAATACCACGATAAATTATTAAATGAAATAAAATCCTGATTTATAGATTATTTAATTGTACCTTTACAACTTATAAATAAATAAAATAATGCAACAAGGAACAGTAAAATTTTTCAATGAAACTAAAGGTTTCGGATTCATCACACCTAGTAATGGTGGTAGCGAAATCTTCGTTCATTCTTCAGGCCTAATTGATAACATTCGCGAGAATGACACCGTGAGCTACGATGTAGAACAAGGTAAAAAAGGTCTTAACGCGGTAAATGTAAAAGTTAGCTAAACAGCACTAATATATAAATCGTAAGCATCCGCCTCAAGCGGATGCTTTTTTTTTACCTCAGGTTTTTTGAAAACAAAATCAGGGTCACCGTTATTAAACTTTAATGAACGCATTTACAGTTAATGTCAACGGACTTGAATATTCTGTTATACCGCAATTACATGAAGGTTTTTACTCTGTAAGTAATGCCAATACTTCAGGTATGATAGGTAAAGGGTCCGATGGGAAATGGGAGGCTTCATTGCAGAGTTCAAACTCTGTTGCCCTACCAGCTGCTGAGATAGGTGAGGCCATTGAAAAATATCTTGCCGCACAAACTATCTGATTTAAATAGTGATTTGATAGCGGTTTTTTTCTATTGTCTTTCTTCTACCCATTCATTCACATATTTTTTAAGTACTAATTCTAAAGGATCTCCAAAACCCATCCGTGCTCTAAACCTGTCGAACCATGTTTTAGATTCAATTATTCTTAGCTCATATAATTCTTGTCCGGCCAATTGTTCGGGGTAAATAACATTGCTTTTAAAATCGGAAGCCATCGCCAGTTTGCCTGCTATTTCAGAAGATAGTATTTCAGACAATTTTTCTAAAACTTCCTGCATTCCCTGTGCATAGGCAGAAATCTGCAACGCTTCTTTTTGGTTCAGGATAAATACGATAAACCATTCGTTCCTGTGTAAAGCATGAACCGTTGTGTATTCACCAATTGCGGAAATTGAAGCGATCTCCACTTCAAGCAGGTTACTATCGTTAAAGTCCCAATAAATTTTTTGATTATTAATGTACGTTCTACCTGCATCGTTACGAGGTGTAATCTCTTGAGTGCTCATTTAACAATAGTAATGGATTTCTTCTGTATTTTTTTGTCAAAGCTAAAAATTCACGTTTTCATCTACGGATGATTCTTAAGAGCGTTGTTAGATAACTTAAAATTTTTTTTGAAACAAAATCTTGAAACTTTCGTATTTTGTAGTTGCTGAAACTTTATTATGATGATTTTTCGTACATATAAAAAGCTCCCTAAGATTGTTATCTATCTTAGAGGTTTTGCCATTGCTTTAATAGTTATTTCTATTGTAGGATGGATTATCGGCTGGTTACGTCAATTGTAATATTGCTTAAAATAGCTTCTCGTAAATTTTTTATTTTCGCCGACTAATACCTGAGATCAGTTCAAAAGATTGTCAATATCCACTTTTTCAAGATATGGATCAAGAATTCGTACCGCTTTAAAGGGCTTCACGCGCGTGATTTTATTTTTTATTTCATCGTAAAATACTTCCGCATAAAAATTATCAATGTTAAAGAGGAAGACCACGTATGGTTTGGCTTCTCTCTCTCCTAAAAAGTCCCCTTGTGAAACTGTTTCCACTTGCTCATCAATAGATAATTTAAAGAAATCGTTAAGCTTCATCGGATCTTTGATTAAGGGTTCAGTTTTATTAAATAACTATCATTTCATTTAAAATGTTCTAAAATTTCACTAACCTTTTTTTATGATTTGAGTATAAGAGAATATGAAGAATAACCTTATTGCTGTTATTGACAATGATGAGCTTGATCGTTATATTTATAAGAAGATTATACTCTTAACTTGCCCTAATTATAGATTTATTGATTTTTCTAATGGCCTTGAGGCTTTAAATTATTTTAAGGTAAATGCTCACAACGTCAATAATCTGCCTGATATAGTTCTGCTTGATGTTAGGATGCCTTTTCTTAACGGATGGCAATATCTTGAAAAATATTGCGAAATTAAGCCCGAGCTTGCAAAAAACACCCGACATTATGTATGTTCGGCATCCATGGAACGATTTGACCTTGATTTCAGAAACAGTAATTTATATGGCTATTTTATGAAGCCAATCTCTCCACAGGATGTATTGAAAATTATAGAAGATACGGGTGAGAATCAAGCTGAAGATGATCTTTTTAATTTTAGTAGAGGAAGAAAGGCTAATTAACAGAGTTTGATTAAGCTATCTGGGTTCTGAATTTTATTCTCGTTTATAAACCTGTATTATTTCTGAATAATTTGACAGCAATAGCCAGTAAAATTATGCCAAATGCTTTTCTAAGAATATTCAGGCCAGAGAGACCAATAAGTTTCTCTATGGTGAGCGTATTTTTTAAAACAATGTATACAAACAGCATATTAATAACTACGCCCACCAAAATGTTTTGAATCTCATATTCAGATCGCAATGATAATAATGTAGTCATAGTTCCTGCCCCTGCTATAAGTGGAAATGCCAGTGGCACAATAGAAACAGTCTTTGGAACTTCTTCTTTGAATAGGTTGATGCCTAAGATCATTTCCATAGCAATGATGAAAATAACAATTGAACCTGCAATAGCGAAAGAGGCTACATCCAACCCAATAAGGCTTAATAATTCATCCCCGAGGTAGAGAAACAAAATCATTAGTACGAGAGCAACCAGGCTGGCTTTCTCAGATTGAATATGTCCTGATTTCTTTCTTAATGAAATTACAACAGGTATAGCGCCTATTATATCAATAATCGCAAACAGAATCATTGTTACTGATAAAATTTGCTTTTGATCAAGGTTGAAGAAATTGTCCATGATTAAAAATACAGATTTGAGGAATTAATAAAATCAAGCAAGCAAAAAAGGCTCCGTATATCCGAAGCCTTTTCTAATTTTATTCTATAATCTTTGGATTTGGATCTTTAGGCAAAACCACTTTATGTTGGTTTCTTAGAATGGAGTGCTTTCTGCTATACATGAAATATATTATAAAGCCGACGGCCAGCCATGCAAATAAACGCAGCCAGTTTGTCCAGCCTAAACCAAATATCATAGCGCCGCAAACCAGAATACCCAATATAGGAATAAAGGGCACCCATGGGGTTTTAAATTGTCGTGGTAGGTCAGGATTTGTTTTTCGTAGAACTATGACAGCAGCACAAACCAGCATAAATGCGAATAATGTTCCTATACTCGTCATGTCGCCCACAATATCTCCGGGCACAAATGCAGCAAATAACCCTACTAAAATCAGGATGAACCAGTTGGCTTTATATGGTGTTTTGTATTTGGGATGTATTTCGCTGAACATTTTAGGAAGTAAGCCATCACGGCTCATAGAATAAAATACTCTTGATTGTCCTAATAGCATTACAAGAATTACCGAAGAAAAGCCAGCCAGAATAGCAACAGTTACAAGCTGAGCAAGCCAGCTATATCCTGGCATGTATTTTTCAATTGCAAATGCTACTGATGCTTCTTTACCTGTAGTTCTAAAATCTTCGATTCCTGCAACACCTGTTAATACATGAGCAAATAGAATATATAAGATGGTACAAACTGCCAGCGATCCCAAAATTCCAATAGGCATATCTTTTTTAGGGTTTTTAGCTTCCTGGGCAGTTGTGCTCACAGCATCAAATCCAATAAATGCAAAAAACACGACTCCCGCGGCTCCTAAGATTCCCATAATACCGCCAAAATTGTGTGAAATTCCCTGATGGTCAACATACACACTAGGCTCAGGTATGTAATTTTGATGGTTTGCCGGATTTATGAAACCCCAGCCAACAACAATTATTAATACAACGATAGCTACTTTGGCAACCACTATTATACCGTTTACAAATGCGGATTCTTGAGTTCCTTTAATTAATAGCATCGTCAATAAAGAAACAATAGCCAGAGCAGGAAGATTGATTACTCCTGAAACTCCCTCAAGTGATTGCTGAAAAGGGGAGTGGCTGAGCTCGTAGGGAATAGGTGGTAAGTGCAATACATTGACCAGTAAATTATTGAGGTATTCGCTCCAGGCAATACCTACAGTAGCGGCGCCGACAGCATATTCGAGTATTAAATCCCATCCGATTATCCATGCAATTAATTCCCCCATTGTAGCATAGCTATAAGTGTATGCGCTACCTGCGATAGGGATAGAAGAAGAGAGTTCTGCATAACAGAGTCCTGCTAATGCACAGCCTATCGCTGCAACAATAAATCCAAGGGTGACCGAAGGACCTGCATTTTGAGCTGCAGCGGCTGCGGTTCTTACAAATAATCCCGCACCGATTATAGCTCCAATGCCTAATGCTACCAGGGAAGTGGCACTAAGTGTACGTTTTAATCCTTTTTCAGACTCAGCAGAATCTGCGAGAAGCTGATTTATTGGTTTTTTTATAAATAAACTCATGAATGCAAATTAGTATTATTATAGAATAGCTTGAAAGCGAAGCGTATATTATTGTGAATTTTGATTATTAAAGCTTTTATCTATTCCTGGATGTCCCTGGACAACTCTGATCTCTTTTTTTACTTCAGATTTTACCTTTGTTGTTTCGTTTCCGTTTACATGAATATGGGGCGCAATTATTAATGAAACAATCGACATTAGTTTAATAAGGATATTCATTGACGGTCCGGATGTATCTTTAAAGGGATCTCCTACTGTATCACCTGTAACAGAGGCCTTATGCGGATCGGATTTTTTATAATAAGTTTCGCCATCAATTTCAACTCCTTTTTCAAATGATTTTTTAGCATTATCCCAGGCGCCGCCGGCATTTGACTGGAACATTCCCATTAACACACCAGAAACCGTTACACCTGCAAGTAAGCCCCCTAAAACCTCAGGGCCAAGCGAAAAGCCTACAATTACCGGAACAATTAATGCAATGGCACCAGGAAGCATCATCTCTCTTAACGATGCCTTAGTGGAAATAGCTACGCATTTTTCATATTCTGGTTTTGCTTTGTATTCCATAATCCCGGGAATTTCGCGGAATTGTCTCCGTACTTCCTGAACCATTTCCATGGCTGCGCGGCCCACAGCAGAAATACACAAAGAAGAAAAAATATAAGGAATCATTCCTCCGACAAATAAGCCGGCAAGTACATCTGCTTTATAAATATCAATCCGGTCTATACCTGCAATTCCAACGAAAGCTGCAAATAGTGCTAAAGACGTCAATGCTGCTGATGCAATAGCAAAGCCTTTCCCGGTAGCAGCCGTAGTGTTTCCAACAGCATCTAAGTTATCTGTACGGTGACGAACTTCTTCAGGCAGCTGGCTCATTTCTGCTATACCTCCGGCATTATCTGCGATAGGTCCAAAAGCATCAATTGCCAACTGCATAGCCGTGGTAGCCATCATACCTGCAGCTGCAATGGCAACACCATATAATCCGGCAAAATGATACGAACCGTAAATGCCTGAGGCAAGAACTAAAATTGGAAGAACAGTAGATTCCATGCCAACTGCCAAACCAGCAATTATATTTGTTGCATGACCCGTAGAGGATTGTTGAATAATTGAGTTTACCGGTCGTTTACCCATCGCGGTATAATATTCAGTTATTAAACTCATTAATGTTCCCACTGTTAAACCAACGACAATAGAGAGGTAAACGTCTGTACTGGTAAAATCATAGCCTCTTATATTCATGGTATCGGGCAATAACCATTTAACAGCAAAAAAGGAGGCCGCACCTGTTAATACAATAGACGACCAGTTGCCCATATTAAGTGCATTCTGAACGCTATCCGTTTCATTTTTTATTCTCACAAAGGAGGTGGCAATTATAGAAAATATTAAACCCAGACCGGCAATTAACATGGGTAATAGAATCGGAGCTATTCCTCCAAAATTATCTACAGACTTAATTTCGCGCCCTAATACCATGGTCGCTAGAATTGTTGCTACGAAGGATCCGAAAAGGTCGGCACCCATGCCGGCAACATCACCTACGTTATCTCCAACATTATCGGCAATGGTTGCAGGATTGCGCACATCGTCTTCCGGAATGCCTGCTTCCACTTTACCAACCAAGTCGGCACCAACATCCGCAGCTTTGGTATAAATGCCTCCTCCAACACGGGCAAACAAGGCAATCGATTCGGCGCCTAACGAAAAGCCTGCAAGCACTTCAAGGGCTTTCTCCATTTCAGGACCGTTAACATTGCCACCAGTCTGTACAACATATAACTGGTAGAAGACAATAAACAAACTTCCTAAACCCAATACGGCGAGACCGGCTACACCAATTCCCATTACACTTCCTCCAGTAAATGAGACTTTAAGTGCCTGAGCTAAACTTGTGCGTGCAGCATGCGTGGTTCGAACGTTAGCTTTAGTAGCGATGTTCATTCCAATATATCCGGCAAAGGCAGAGGTGAAAGCTCCGATAAGGAATGAAATTGCTATTACAGGGCTCGATGTTTCAACCATAGTGCCGGAAAATGCCAGTATAATTGCAGCTATAACCGCAAAATATCCTAAAATTTTCCATTCTGCCCTAAGAAAGGCCATAGCCCCATCGGCTATATAACCTGAAAGGGTTCGCATATTTTCATCACCTGCATCTTGTTTAATTACCCATGCCGATTTATACAGCATTACCAGGATGCCGATCAATCCAAACAAAGGAATAGAGTAAATTAAATTTTCATGTAAAAATTGCATAAATACGCGGTCGAGTTAGATTAATTGTTTAGTGAAAATCAAAAATAAAAGGGAAAATCAACTTTCCAAATTAAATAGTGCAAAAGCAACACTTTTATAAGTTTAAATTAAATCATTTGCAAAGGGGGTTTATTTTTAAATATCTTAGAAGCGACATAAGGTACTCTTTTTATTATGACTAAACTACAGGATACTTCAACAATGAAACGTGAGCTCGGTTTGCTGGATGCGACATTATTAGTTGCCGGAAGCATGATAGGCTCAGGTATTTTTATAGTCAGTTCAGATATGCTAAAGGATGTGGGATCATCCGGCTGGTTAATTCTGGTTTGGCTGATTACCGGGATCATGACCTTAATTGCTGCCATTAGTTATGGTGAGTTAAGCGGGATGTTTCCCAAAGCCGGCGGACAATACGTATATTTAAAGGAAGCATATAATCCACTGATTGGATTTTTATATGGCTGGAGTTTTTTTACGGTTATTCAAACCGGAACTATTGCTGCAGTTGCAGTGGCTTTTGGGAAATTCCTTGGATATCTGAATGAAGACTTTGGTGATAACAATATATTGTTTTCCCTAAATGAAAGTTTCAAGATTTCGGCTGCTCAGGCAGTAGGTATCATCCTCATTGTTTTTCTCACGTACATAAATACACGCGGTATAAAAACAGGAAAGTTGATTCAAACTGTTTTTACTTCTGCAAAACTTCTTGCACTGTTCGGGTTAATTATTTTTGGTTTTATAGCCGCCAATTCAGGTGTATGGAATGCTAACTGGCAGGATGCATGGACTATGAAGCAGCATGCTTCTCGTCTTGACGTCAGTATTGCCGAAAATAGTTGGGTGAATTTAACTGGCCTAACTATTATGGGCGCTTTTGCTGCTGCCATGGTTGGGAGTATTTTTAGCAGTGATGCCTGGAACAACGTAACCTTTATAGCAGGTGAAGTCAGAAATCCTCAAAGAAATATTGGTTTAAGTTTGTTTCTTGGAACCTTAATCGTCACTTTGATTTACGTTGCTGCAAATCTGATGTACCTGGCTGTTTTACCCATTGAACAATTAGCATTTGCAAAAGATAATCGGATTGCCTTGTCGGTAGCTAATGAAATCTTCGGAGCTTTAGGAACAACGCTTTTGGCGCTGCTGATAATGGTTTCAACTTTTGGATGTAATAATGGACTTATTCTGGCAGGAGCGAGGGTGTATTATACTATGGCTAATGATGGATTATTTTTTAAGAAAACCGCTGAACTTAACAAAAATTCAGTTCCTGAATTTGCACTTTGGATTCAGTGTATTATGGCTTGTATTTTATGTTTAAGCGGAAAATATGGCAACCTTTTAGATATGATCTCATTTGTGGTCGTAATTTTCTATGTGCTTACAATTTTTGGAATTTTTATTCTAAGAAGAAAACAGCCTGAAGCAGAAAGGCCTTATAAAGCCTTTGGATACCCTTTGTTACCGGCAATATATATACTAATGGGTCTGGCGTTCTGCACACTGCTGATTATTTTCAAGCCTGAATATACCTGGCCAGGATTAATCATTGTATTGATTGGACTGCCGGTTTATTATCTGTGGAGAAAATCAGATACTGCAATAAAGTAATAGTCCGCCGATTGCCTGCATAAGTTCAGGCAACCATTAAGAAATTTATCGTTTAAAAGCTCAGCTGTACTGTTTAGGGTACAGCTGAATTATTTTTTGAAAATTACTAAGTCAGGTTACGCAACCATTCTCCCTGATTTCTTCAGATATCTGATAAATAGGTAAGCAGCAAGCAATACGCTAAGAACTACAGCTATAAGTAAATTTCTTAAATCGATGTCTTCGTAGATTATTTGAGGATATTTTAACAGAAGAAGAAGGGTAATTCCTGAGAGCCATACAAACTGGGTGTTGTATTCTTTAAGTATCCAGCGTTTCCAGTTGAATTTCATGCTTTTAATTGTGTCACCTATCCCATCGAAATTGATTAACCACCTGCTTACTCTTTGGCAATAGACATCAAATTGTTCGCCAAATTTGCCTCTTAAAAACTTTTCTTCCGCAAGTACAATAGCCTGATATATAAAAAGAAATAAGGGCATAAAAAAAGCTACAAAGAGCAAAGAATTGGATATAATACCCACTCCAAGCAGCATTAAAATATTACCTACATATAAAGGGTTTCTGCAGTGGTTGAAAATTCCGCCGGTGACAAGATCTTCTGCGTAGACTTTTTTATTTTGTCCGCCACGAACGATATAGGCTAATCCAATTGTTAGTCCTCTGATTAATTGCCCTGAGAAGGTGATGATCAATCCTAATATTATAGGAATCAGATAATAATTTTCTCCGAATTGACTTTCGGTGAAAATCAATCTGGAGGGAATAAATATGGCCAGATATAAAAAAATAAATAAATAGTTTCTGTATTTGAAAAAGAAATTTCCTATTCCGATCATCCTAGTTTTTTATTGCAATTAATCCTGAAAAATTGTACCATTTAAAAAAAACTTCACAATGTGCAAATCCCGCATCGCGAAGCATTAAAATATTTTCACTCAGTTTATAAGGGATCAAAACATTTTCCAGAGCTTCCCTTTTTTGGGATATTTCCATTTCGCTGTAATTGTTCCGTCGCTTCATATTATAATAATATTTTATAAAGTTCCTGTTGAACAGGCTTTCTTCAGCTAAAATCTTTTCTGACAAAATCAATACACCTCCAGGTTTCAGGCCATCATATATTGTTTTTAATACTTTCTCGCGACTTATTGGCCGAATGAATTGCAAGGTCAGACAAAGGACGGCTACGGAAGCATTTTCTACCTTAAAGCCTTCCTGCATATTAGCTTCAATCAATTCATATGGCCTTTTAAAACAAGCCTCCTTGAGTTTTTGATCGCACTTTTCAAGCATTTCTTTAGAGTCATCCAGACCAATAAATTTAATATCATCAGGAATCATCGTATCCATTCCGATCATTGTTGTGCCGGTAGAGCAGCCCAGATCATAAACATTCGTTCCTGGTTGTATATGATCAGCTGCAATTTCTGATATCATTCGCTGGATTTCCCCATAAAATGGTACAGATCTGCTGACCATATCATCAAAAACTTTAGCAACTTTATTGCTGAATTTAAAATCCGATACCTTTTTTATTTCATCTTTAAAAAAAGTATCAGTTGGTTTTTCATGTTCCATTTAAGTACTTGTGCTAAATAGCTGTGTAAATAATAAGTATATGTTTATGCAAGGTAAATATGCAGATTATTCTTAACTTTTTTAGCCGGTCCAATCAACCATTTAATTATTTTTGTGGTTCAATTGACTCAATGAAACGTAACGTTAAAGTTGGATTAGTGCAAATGACCTGCACCGCAAATAAGGATGAGAATCTTGCAAAAGCTATTTCCAAGACCAGGGAAGCCGCAGCAAAGGGTGCACAAATTGTGTGTTTGCAAGAGCTTTTTACTTCGCTGTATTTTTGTGATGAGGAAAATTATGATAATTTTCTTCTTGCGGAATCTATCCCCGGGCCATCCACGAATGCTTTGTCAGATTTAGCAAAAGAATTGAATGTAGTTATAATAGCTTCTTTATTTGAAAAGAGGGCTGAAGGATTATATCATAATACTACTGCTGTTCTCGATGCAGATGGGGCATATCTGGGAAAGTATCGTAAAATGCATATACCTGATGATCCCGGATATTATGAAAAATTTTATTTTACACCAGGCGATTTAGGATATAAAGTTTTCAAAACGAAGTACGCAACCATTGGGGTGTTAATATGCTGGGATCAGTGGTATCCTGAAGCAGCAAGGATCACATCTTTAATGGGAGCCGAAATATTATTCTATCCTACTGCTATAGGCTGGGCTTCATCCCAGGAGACGGAAACAAATACTGAGCAGTACAATGCATGGCAAACTATTCAACGAAGTCATGCAGTTGCAAATGGCGTATATGTGGTGAGTGTGAATCGTTCGGGCGATGAAGGTCCTATGAAGTTCTGGGGAGGTTCTTTCGTTTCAAATCCCTTTGGAACGGTGCTCTATCAGGCTTCCCATAAGGAAGAAGAGATACATGTCCAGGAATTGGATTTATCAAAATCTGACGGCTACCGCACTCACTGGCCATTTCTGCGTGACAGACGTATTGATTCATATTCCCCAATTACAAAACGTTATATAGACGAGGACTAATTCTTATATTTAATCCCAGATTATTGGATACTCTTAAAACACCAAAGGAATTAGGCTACTATTTCCCAGCAGAATTTGCTTCACATGAAGCCACATGGCTTAGCTGGCCGCATAAAGAAGAAAGCTGGCCGGGTAAAATTCATGAAATTTATCCTGCTTATTGTCAGTTTGTGAAGATCCTGGCATTGAGCGAGAAAGTTAGGATTAACGTGAAGGATCAGCAAATGAAAAACTTTGCTTTAAGTCATCTTGAGTTAGCCGGAGTTGATTTGAGTAAAATAGAATTTTTCTTTCATCCCACTAACGATGCCTGGTGCCGGGATCATGGTCCGGCTTTTTTAATAAACCCCCATGCTGATATAAAAAAAGTAATTGTTGACTGGGGATACAATGCCTGGGGGAATAAATATCCTCCTTATGATTTGGATGATGTGATCCCATCTTTAATCGGACAACACTATAATACGCCTGTTTTTCATCCGGGTATTGTAATGGAAGGAGGTTCTGTTGAATTTAACGGTAAGGGGTCGGTATTAACTTCAACGTGCTGTTTGCTTAATGAAAACAGAAATCCGCATCTTAAGCAAGATCAGATTGAAAAATATTTATCAGATTATTACGGAATAGACCAGGTTCTTTGGGTGGATGAAGGAATAATTGGTGATGATACCGATGGACATATAGACGATACTATCCGATTCGTAAATGAGGATACAGTTTTATCTGTGGTCGAAACCAAAGTGAATGATGAGAATTATGAATTGCTTCAGAAGAATTTAAGATCTTTAAGTAAACTAAGATTGTTGAATGGCAAGCAGCTTAATGTTGTTGAACTGCCGATGCCAGACGAAGTTGTTTATGATGAAATGCGCCTGCCGGCCTCATATGCTAATTTCTATATCAGTAATAAACATGTAATTGTACCTACTTACCGATGTGATAAGGACGATAAAGCCCTCGAAACTATTGGCCAGTGTTTTCCGGAGCGGGAAGTAGTTGGTATTGATTCGACTGAGATTATATGGGGATTAGGTAGTTTCCATTGCCTCAGCCAGCAAGAACCTGCGGTCTGAATTGTAAGCATTCCAGAAGTTTTAAACTTTTGGAATGCTGATCAGATGATTTCGGCCACCACAAAAGTGCTTCCTCCAATAAAAATCAAATCATTTTCTCCTGCAGCCTTTTTCGCCGCTTCTACCGCATCCTTAACAGTAGGAAAGACTTCGCCATGCAGATGAAATATTTCTGCTTCATTAGCTAATTCACCGGCAGGTTTTGCACGCTCTATTTTTGGCGAGCAAAAATAATATTTCGCTGTTGCAGGAAGTAAGGAAAGAACCTTGGTGACGTCTTTATCTTTAACCATCCCAATAACCATGTGGAGGGTGTTATAAGGCGTAGCCAGAATGTTTTTCATCACTTCTTTGATCCCATGTTCATTATGTCCCGTGTCGCAAATAATCAGTGGATTTGTGCCAATGGTTTCCCATCGCCCCATCAATCCCGTAAGGGATTTCACTGCTTTTAAAGACTTTTGAAGATGTTCATCAGTAATAGTGTAGCCGAGTTTTTTAATTAGGTTAACTGAACTTAATACCGTCTTAATATTTTTTAACTGGTAACTTCCGGTGAGGTCAAGATTTAGGGAAATGACTGATTGATCAGAGAGCTGAAGAGCATCGAAACTCAGGACGTTTGCCGTTTTTTCTTGTTCAGATTTAAGCACAGACCATTCATCTGATGCAAATACGAGATTTGATCCCATTGATCCTGCCTTATCTATAAATATATTCTCAATTTCCTGCTGCCGCTCCCCGACAATAGCAGGAACGCCTGATTTTATTATCCCGGCTTTTTCAGAAGCGATTTCTGAAAGTGTGTTGCCTAAGATATTGGTATGGTCGTATCCGATATTGGTAATAACAGATAGGAGAGGAGTGATGATGTTTGTTGAATCTAAGCGCCCGCCAAGGCCGACTTCAATTATTGCTATATCGACTTTCTCTGTTGCAAAGTATTGAAAAGCCATCGCAACGGTTACTTCAAAAAAAGAGGGTTCTATTTCTTCAATTGTTTCTTTCTGATTTTCGACAAATTGAATAACCTCATTTTCGGGAATCATGACTCCGTTTAAACGGATTCGTTCCCGGAAATCCCGAAGGTGAGGTGATGTGTACAGACCGGTTTTAAATCCGGCTGTTTGTAATATTGCAGCCAGCATGTGCGATACAGAACCCTTTCCGTTTGTTCCGGCAACATGAATAGTTTTAAACTGAGTTTGAGGATTCCCTAAGCGGGAGCAAAGCTCAATAGTATTAACTAAATCTTTTTTAATTGCAGAAGCGCCCAAATTGGAAAACATGGGTAAGCGCGAATAAAGATAAGTAAGGGTTTGCTGATAATCCATTAACTCTGAAAAGCAAAAGCTTAATCTACTTTAAAGTTGAATACGAAACTGCCTTGCTGAATCTCGGGGGCGCTCTCGGAACGGTTGAATCTAGCGCCTTGAACCGCTCTTATACATTTTTGTTGCAATTGATAATCTCCTAGCGTTGTTCCTTTGCCAACCCTGGCATATATAATGGAACCATTTTTATCGACTCTTATATCAATGACTATTTTCCCCGACGCCTGACCGGTGTCCTCTACTTTAGGTTTAATAACAGATGTTCTGTTAGGCAAACGAGCGTTACCAAATCCAGTACCGCCCTCACCGTAATTAGGTGCTAATGTGGAGCCATCAGGATCACCCTGATTTCCCGGCGTGCTGCCTGTTCCATCGCCCTGACCTGTACCGTCATTTTTTTTACCCTTATACAAGGCATTTTCATTAACCGTTGGCTTGCTTTCTTTTGTTACCGGAGAGGTCGTTGGTGCAGAAGTACTACTCTTTTTGGTGGTTGTTATTGCCGGAGCATCATCTAAATCCTGCGTTACAACAGCTTTATCACTTGTTTCTGAAGTGGGATTAGTTTGCTCTTCGGGGTTTTGTACAACTTTATCGGGGGCTGTTTGGTTTGCATTAGGCGAAACAGACGGTTCCTCAATACTATTAAAGTCATCGCCCATTCCTTCAGGTAAAGTTCCGTAATTCACAACAATTCCCCCCATTCCTAAATCCTGTGGCGGGGCCTGCATCCCAAAAACTATAAAATAGCTTATCAAAATAATCAAAGCCATTAATCCTGTAGAATAGGCTAAGGCTTTTGGATAATTATTTTCTTCCTGATAACGCATATTATTTAGGTTCTGTTGCCAATACTAATTTAATAGACATTTTATTAGCTATATCCATTATTTGAACCACATCCTGAATTGCCACTGTCCGGTCTACATACAAAACAATGGTTAGCTCCTGGGCTTGATTTTTATAAACAGAAAGCCGTCCGGGTATTTCATCCAGAGTAACCTGTTGTTTATCCAGAAAGTATTCAAGCTCTTTAGTTACTGATATTGTAACGGTTTTTTTGGAAACTGATTGTCCGGAATCTGATTTTGGGAGCATCAGTTTTATAATATTCGGATTGGTTACTGTTGAAGCAATAAGAAAGAACAACATCAAAAAAAACATGATGTCATTCATTGCAGAAGTATGCAATTCTGCATGAGGGCGTTTTCTTCCTTTTAAATTCATCGTCCCGGTTCTTCTAACAAATCAATAAACTCAATAGCATCGGTTTCCATCCTCAAAATAACTCTGTCGACCATAATATTTAAGACATGATAGCCGATATAAGCTACTATACCGATCATTAAACCTGCGGCTGAGGTGATCATTTTCTCATATAACCCGCCGGCAATGATTCCCATACTGATGTTATCAGATAATGAAATATTGTAAAATATCCTGATTACCCCTGATATTGTTCCAACGAACCCAAACATGGGTGCAATGCCGGCAATGATTCCAAGGATACTAATGTTCTTTTCAAGCTTTGAAACTTCAAGCTTGCCAATGTTTTCAATAGCACCTTCGATATCCTTAATCGGCCGGCCAATACGGGTTAATCCTTTCTGAAGCATACGGCCCAGAGGTGTATTGCTGTTCCGGCAAAATGCAATGGCAGTATCAAGTTTTCCTGATAAGATATTTTGTTTAACCTGCATCATCAGGTTGGATTCGTCCCTTGACGCTTTTCTGATTGTGATATATCTTTCAATAAAAATAATCAAGCCTAAAAAAAATAAAATCCCGATGGGAATCATAACCCATCCACCTTTTATCAGTAAATCAATAAATCTTAGTTCTTCAACTACTTGAGCGGTTTGAGTAGCTGCGCTTGCAACTGTGTCGGGCATTATATTATTTAATGAATCTGATTGTAGTAAAAACATGTGTGTATTAGTTTTTTTTATTAATTACAGTTAAAATCCAGGCGTCTCTAAATAAGTCCTGCTGTATACGTTTTTTTTCTTTACTGGCTGCTTCCATTGAAGGAAATGTACCGATGCTGATTTTAAATTTAGGCCTGCGTACATCGAATACTATTTTCGCATCGATCCCCCTATGCCGTAAATTTCTTAAGGATGTTTCTGCCTCTCTTTTTAATCCAAATGAAGCGACGATGATTTCATAAACCTTTTCGGCCTGTGGTGCCGCTTTTAAGGTATCTGGAGAGGTAACGGTACTGCTGATTTTGAACGTATCCCGCGCTTTTTCGACCTGAGCACCTTGCATACCCTGAGATTCCAATTGTCTTACAATACTATCAGCAAAGGATACTGAATCTTTAATTGAATCCCGTCTGACAACCGGGGCAGTGATTTTATTTTTTGGCGTATTATTCGCAGAGAACTTGATATTCTTAAAATATTGCGGATAAAAGAAATAAGCAAGACCCCCAATTGTGGCGATTAAAAATAGTATTGCAAATGTTATCCAAACACCTTTTGAGCTGGAAACAGTCTTCTCAACTGAGTTTACAAGTGTTCCCTCCAATTCAGGGCCGTTAGCCTTGATATTATTATTAGAAGTATCAGGGACTTTTATTGGCTTTAAACCAAAAAAGGAGGGTCCGTTAATTGAGGGAGATTCCAGAACATAGCCGCTATCCGTTTTTAACAAGGTGCCAAGTGGGCTGATAACAGTACTCAAATCTTTATTTAAATTTTTATTTAAGTTTTCACAAAAACGTTCAATAAAATAAAGAGCAGAAGATTCTGAAATATGCTTATTTTTAATGATATGATTTACAAGAAGTGAAGATGAATTCTCTTCAGATCTAAAATCTATTTTTTCTGAAGGAGGGTAAAATATGCCTTCAGCTTCATTAAAATAAGCACTGGTACTTTGTTTAAAAAAAGTACCAAAACCCGGCAGGCTCACTTCGTTATGCTTATTAAGTAAATCTGAAATATACTGACCTATCTCCATCAGGCGGTAAAATTAATCTAAATTGTTGATGAGACAAATAACATCAGAATGAATAATTAAGTCCGCCAAGAATGTTCAGGCCAAAATTTGGGTAATATAAGAAACGTTGGTATTCGTTCCCGAAAAGATTATTGGCCCTTAAAAAGATTCCCATTTTATCTTTAAACTGATATTCTGCTCCTGCACTCAAATCAACGTAACTTTTAACAACAATAACTTTTCGTTCGAGCGTTTCGCTGTCGTAAGTTAAGCCATTTGAATCTCCATTTAAAACGAGTTCGGCATCCAGGGTGAATTTATTTAAAGATAATCTTGCATTAGAAAACATTCTGTAGTTAGGCTTGTACCATGCCTCATCCTCCGTCCCCATTTTATAATCATTCATCAATAATCTCCCGGTCAGATTAAGAGTTTCCGAAGCCTTAACACTAAGCTCACCTTCAATGCCAAAAGTTTTGCTGTTTCCTCTGTCGTAGATTACATCAAACTGTTGAAAGCCAGTTTTGCTGTTGGTGAAAAGGGGCATGTCTTCAATTGTTTTGAAATACACCATCGCCTTGAATCCAAAGCCGGCTCCTGCATTGCCTTTTATTCCACCATAAACGTTCGATTTTTCTATAGCGTTTTCGATGGCAATGTTTTGCGATAAATATGGGTTTTCTGCTGCGAAATTTTTAAGGGTGGATTTAAGAACGTCGCCAGTATATCCACCAAAAATGGTTGCATAGCCCGGGACAATTGGAAATTCTCCGGTTACAGCAGGAAATAAATTAGTTCTTGACTCTGTGCCGAATTCCTTAACAAGATTGATCCCTAATGATAGTTTGTAGTTTTTGCCTTGTAATTTTAAATAGGGGTTGATCCGGATAAGATTATTACTGATGTCGTAGGTCTCGTCTTTTGTTGCAGTAAAATCAATTGAACTATTTGCTCCAATATTAAAATCTTTCCAGACTTTATTAAAGAAGCCGCTTAATGTATACGAGTTTTCTTTTGCTGCGAAATTGTTCCTTAACAGATAAGCATCAATTTTTGCAGCATAATCAGATTCGGAACTATCATTGAAATTTTTCAGCAGCTCCCCCTTAATATTGAAGGTTCCGTAACGCTGATGTGAAGGATCCGGATTTGCTAAAGTGTTTTCCGGGTTAAATCCATACAAATAAGTGGAAAGCCTGTCATAGCCCAATTCTCCGTTTAATGTTATACGATCCTGAATGCTCTTTCCAAAAATACCCAGTTCCTGTGTCGATATATTCTGTTGATTTAATTTACCACTTTGATTGATGTGCTTAAAAAAACCACCTGCCTGCAGCGCTTCATCCGAGCCCGTATTAATATATACTTCTCCCAGTACCGTACCCAAATTTCCGGCTCCTAACTTTGCGTAGTTATTTTTAAGAATTTCCGGTCCGAGGAGGTTTATATCCTGAGCTTGTAATTGTCGCAAATCACTATTTAACTCGAGCCTTTTGTCCAGAATACTGTAATTTAAATTCGGTTTGAAAGGTTTGTTGGTGTTCAAATCAGGGCTTCGTCTGATTTTAGAAGCATCTGCAAGAACCGGCATGTAGGGCCGTACTACTTCAATCTCTTCTGTGATCTCACCTTTTGCGGGCTCCGGCTTTTTCTCTTCCGGTTTGTTTTGGGAAAATCCTGCTAAAGAGGTTCCAATCAAAAAGAGGAAGGTGTAATTAAAATATGTAGACTTCATGTTATTTCTTTTTATTTATTATTTCAAGCTTCGCTTTAGCTGAAGGAAGAATATCATCATTCCCTTCGTAGTTCTCAATGATGCTTTGCAACGTGCTTTTAGCCTGAAATACATCTTTTAGTGCAACATAATTATCCGATAATAATAAGAAGCTCTTAGCAACCCAATAATCATGAGAAGGCATTTTATTGATCAATTCAAATGCGGTTTTTTGAGAAGCTTTATAATTGCCTTTTAAGTATTGTAGAAGAGCGACATTGTATTTAGCCTCAGCTCCTACAACAGTAGATGTTTTTGTAGAGACATCAGTCAGTTCTTTAACAGCTGTTGTCGTATCTCCTTTTACCAAATATGCTTTCCCTGCGTATAAACCGGCTCTGTATTTATCTTCTGCAGAAGCTTTGTCGAAAGCTTTCACAATGGTTACATAGTTAAGTACATCATCAGGCATTCCCATCTGACTGTATGCTTCCAGCAGATTGTTTACAGCAAAACCATAGTTGGATTTATATTCCGAAGTTATTTCCAGTTTCTTAAGATATACGACAGCCTCGTTATACTTTTTCTGATTAAGATAAAGTTTGGAGATACTTATAAGTGAACGTTCTGTATAGTCGCTCGTCCAATCGTTCAAAATAAAGTTGTAATCAGGAATAGCCTCATCCGGGCGATTGATTTTTACCAAGCTTTCCGCTCTGATAAAACGGGCGTGTTTATCATGAATAGGCTTAGGGAATTTATCGAAATACGCATTTATTGCTTCAAATGCCCCCTGGAAATCGCCTTTTAAAAAGCGATTATTTGCAGCCTGAAAGGTGATATTATCCTGCTCTGCAGTGCTTAAGTTACCTATACTTGTAGTGTTCGCGTAAGCTAAAAACCCATCAGCATCAGATTTGTCGAGGTAAATATTTTTTATTGATTCAAGCGAAAGCTTTGCTTCGTCAGTAGTTGGGTATTCTTTAACAACGCGCTGAAATGCCGCTAATGCTTCAGCATCTTTATCCTGATTGTAATTTACCAGACCAATGGTTACCAACGCGCGAGGTACATAGCTGCTTCTCGGATATTTGTCGATGAGGTTAGTAAGATCTGCTTTTGCACGTTCATTGTCGCCTTTTACAAAGTAGGTGTAACCGATTTCAAAAGTCGCATCATCTGCATAATTTGAACTGGGGTATTGACTTAAAAGCGACTGATGGGTACTGATTTTTGCATCATTCTGATCTTGTAATCCTTGAATCATACCTCTTTGAAAGAGGGCGTAATCTTCACCAGTGGCATTCCATGCAATGATTTTATTGTAATGCGTCATTGCCTGCGGATAGCTTTTTATCACAAAGTATGAATCAGCAAGTCGTAATGTAGCATCATTTACGGTGTTCCGGTCTTTTTCATTTCCGTTTAAGAACCTTTGAAAGTAGTTTGCTGATTTTGAATAATTATCGTTTTGAAAAGCAGAATATCCTAATGCATAATTAGCATAATTGAACACATCCGTATTTCGGGCCGCATCCAGGTCCAAAAACTTCTCAAATGTAGCCACAGATTCTCCATACTTACGTACTTCAAACATCGCTTCCGCAAGCCAGTAAGTAGCCATCGCTTCAATCTCTCCATCCATAGGATTACTTATGGAGCGCATAAACATAGAAATGCTGTTTTCGAATGCTCTTTCATTGTAAAACTCAAGTCCGCGGAAATATGTAACACGCTGGTAAACAGCCCTGGTATCATCAGTTTTAACAGGGATTGTTTCCAGTATATTTACAGCATCCTTATAATTTTTAGTGGAAAGTAAAACCTGACCAAGCAAAGTTTTAGCCTCATTTAATTTCGCAGATCGGGGATAAGTTTTTATAAATTCCTGAACAGCGTCAAGGGCTACAGTATGAAACTCAAGCTCATAAGAAAGTTTTGAGTAGTTTAAAAGACCTTCCTCTTTTAATGCGGGGTCGAAATCTAATTTGGATGCTCTGAAGAAAGCATTTCTGGCGCTCTGTTTATTCCCTGTTTTAATAAAAGCATCGCCAAGAATGATCATTCCATGCTGATAAAAAATATCAGGGCTTTCCATTTTTTCAAGTTCCGATATGGCTCTTTTTGAATCGTTAAGCTTTAGATGCAAGTACCCAATTTGGTAACTGTCCTGATTGTTCTGTGTTTTGCCCTTGTCTAAATCCTGAAATTTTTGGTAATAGTTCGCCGAAGTTTTGTAATCAGCTTTAGCAAAATAAGTAGCTCCCACAATTCTGTACATATCTGCTTTATATTTAGCATCTATATTTTCAATTGCCGGTATTGTGTATTGTATTACATCATCATATCGTTTGTCGAGGAAATAAAGGGCGGATATATAATAGGGATAACTTGCCTGATATTTTTTTGAATTTTTTAGGCGCTCAAATTCACGAAGGGCTGTTTTATAATCGGCATCCAGGTAGTTTAGATATGCGTAATAGTATATTGATGATTCAGAATATTCATTTTTCTGGTCTTTAAGCTTGGCGAAAAGAGGTTCGGCAGCAGTATAATTTTTTGTAGAAAAATAAGAATAAGCCAGTTTAAAACGATATTCGGCACTTTCTTTAGCAGTTAGGCTGTTTGCATCAATCTGTTTAAACCATTCGATCGCTTTAGTATAGTCCTTTCTTTCAAAATAGGATGTACCCATAAAAAAATAGGCCGATTTTGAATTGGCGCTGGCAGGGTACTCTCTTATGAATTTAAGAAACAAGCTCTCAGCGTTCTGATTGTTCAGTTTAAGGGCGCAAACCGCCTGATAAAATTTAGCATTTTCTTTTAATAATGATACCTGTCGGTTATCTGCAGGTTGGGTAGACGGAGCCGTTTTTAATTGCTCTACTTTACCAAATTGCTGGCTGGCTGCAGAATATTTGCCCTTATCAAATAATTCTAATCCTGATTTATAAGCCAGGTTTAGAGTAAACCATTCCGTCTGTTGGGCCTGTGAAGCTGCTGATATAAAAAGGCATACTAGTGTTATCTTGATAATTTTATTGAGCATAATTATTAGTAAGTGTGCTAAATTACAGATATCCAGATGGTTAATATACAAGAGTAATTAACAGATGTGGAAAATCATGCAAAACTAACGTTTAAAGCATGTATATTGATATAACAGATCTCTTTTTGTGGAAATTTAGATAGAGATCGGTGAGAATTTATTGATCTTTTTGAGTTTTTAACCTCCCATTTCTTTAGCTGTTGCTTCTACCTTTTGCTTAAGATCTTCTTTATAGGCGATTAATTTTTCGGTCAATGTTATATCGCTTGTAGCTAAAATCTGGGCTGCCAATATGCCCGCATTTTTAGCAGCATTTAAGGCCACAGTTGCCACCGGTATTCCATTGGGCATTTGTAAAATTGATAGAATTGAGTCCCAGCCATCAAGCGAATTTGAAGATTTAACCGGAACCCCTATTACCGGGAGATGGGTAATGGATGCGACCATACCAGGCAAATGTGCAGCACCGCCTGCTCCGGCAATAATTATTTTAAGTCCCCTGTCCGCAGCTGTTTTTGCATAATTAAACATTCTTTCGGGAGTGCGGTGTGCAGATACTACTGTAATTTCATATTCAACACCCAGTTCTTTGAGAATGTCGGCAGCATCCTGCATTACAGGTAAATCTGATTTGCTGCCCATTATTATGCCTATTTTCATGTTAATTAAATTAAAAAAATATTAAAATTAAAAATTAAAAGATGGTTTAGATCAGGTCGGTACTTGCGTGAAGGTTCTAATTCCACTTTTCAAGTTTGACTTTCTCACACCTTTACCTTAATCGTGTCTTGTACCAACCGTGCTTTAGCAATTGCTGCTTCACGATCATTGTCTATTATAGTAACGTGGCCCATTTTCCGGAAAGGCTTTGTGAACTTTTTCCCGTAAAGATGAATATAAACCCCTTGCTGTTTTAATATTTCTTCAATCCCCTCATATTCAGCAAGTCCCTCATATCCTTTTTCCCCCAGAAGGTTTATCATTACGGCATTGCCTATAGCTGTGGTATCGCCAAGGGGTAAATTGAAAATAGCTCTTAAATGCTGTTCAAACTGAGATGTTAGATTTCCCTCAATACTATGGTGACCGCTATTATGGGGACGGGGAGCTAATTCATTTACCAGTATTTTACCATCCTTTGTAAGAAACATTTCTACAGCCAGTACTCCGGTGATTTTTAACGCTTCTGCTATCTGGATAGCCAACTGATCGGCCTGTTTTAATATATCAATGGGAAGGGTAGAAGGTGATATGAGAAATTCGACAAGATTAACATCTGCGTTGAACTCCATTTCAACACAAGGAAATGTTTTGATTTCTCCGTCTTCATTTCTTGCTACAATAACCGCAATTTCTTTTTCGAAATCAATCCATTCTTCTACAATGCTGGGGGCATCAAACGCATTATCTAAATCTGTTTTAGATTTTACTTTATAAACACCGCGTCCATCATATCCATCCTTTCTTAACTTTTGGATGTAAGGGAATTCAATATTAGCTGATTTTAGAGCTGATTTTGAACTGATAAGCTGAAATGGGGAGGTCGGGATATCATTCTGTTTGAAAAATTCTTTCTGTAAACCTTTATCCTGTATTAATCGGATAATACGGGGCTGAGGGTAAACCAACACACCTTCCTCTTCCAGCTGTTGCAGAGCTTCTATATTTACTTTCTCAATTTCGATTGTAAGAAGATCGGTTTGTTTACCAAACTTATACACAGTGTCAAAATCTGTTAATGAGCCCTGCACAAATTTATCGCAGAGATGTTTACAAGGCGCATCCGGGTCGGGGTCAAGAACCTTTATATTGGTATTGTAATTTATCGCATTCTGGATAAGCATACGGCCTAGCTGGCCACCTCCAAGAATTCCTACACGTAAATTACCATAAAAGGATTTCATTGTCAATGTATTAAGTCAAAAATTTAAATATTAAATATTGATTGTATGTTGTTTATTTTGATGTTAACAAGCTTTCTTCCTGTATTTTTTTCTGTAACTCAATAATAGCTCCGATCAAGGATTCCGGTCTTGGAGGGCATCCCTGAACATATACATCAACGGGAATAATTCTGTCAACACCTTTCACCACATGATAGCCATGCTGCCAGTACGGGCCGCCGCAGTTTGAACACGAACCCATAGAAATAACATATTTTGGTTCGGGCATCTGTTCATAAAGCCTTTTTATTCTTTCTGCCATTTTAAAGGTTACTGTTCCGGCGATTATTATTACATCAGATTGCCTTGGTGATGGACGTGGAAAAACTCCCAGACGATCAAAGTCAAAAGTTGATGCATAAGAACCCATCATTTCGATGGCGCAGCATGCAATACCAAAACTCACGGGCCAAAGTGAAGATAAGCGGGCCCAATTTAACAGGTCATCTATTTTTGTAATGATAACCCCACCATCCTGTGACATTTTCTCTAAACTCATGATTGCGGTGGTTTTCTGAATGTTGGCTTAAATGCCGGTTTTGATGATGTAGACACAGCAGGCGATTGAGCTATAGCTTCCTCGTTAATGTTGTTATTTATTGAAAAAGGTTTTACAGTATAAATTTCAGTATTGATTTTATCGTATACAGAAAGAGGAATTTTATGCTCAACAACCGGAAGTTTCTGTTCTGGTCTGATCCAGTCCAGATCTCCTTTGCGCCAGACATAAACTAACCCTATAAGTAAAATTCCCACAAAAATAAACATCTCTGTGAAGGTAAGCCATCCCCACAACGAACTGGCGGCAATCAAGCTTTTCTGTGCAAATACGGTCGTCCATGGAAAAATAAAGATCATTTCCACATCGAATAATAAAAATATTAACGCGATTACATAGAATCTGGAGTTGAATTGAACCCAGGAATTACCACTTGGCTCTTCCCCGCATTCATATGATGATAGCTTGAGAGGCGTTGGTTTGTTTAGTGCCAATAGTTTAGACAAGAATAAGGTAGCACAAACAAGTACTATTCCGATAATCAGAAAGATAAAGATCTTACCAAATTCTGTAAGCTGTGAAGCCTGCTCCATCCTGCAAATTTAGCTAAATTTAGTTTAGTCACTATGCGGAAATGCATATTTGAAAAGGATGGCATTTAGTTATCGGATATTTTTTAACCTTATCTTTACGATATAATTGAAGAGCAATTAGTTTTTAGATTCAAAATATTCCAGTTTGAATTTGCTTTGAGAAAAAATCCTCCTATATTTGCACTCTTGTTTTTAAGAGCTACATTTTAGAGTTTTATATAAGTCATGAAAAGAACATTCCAGCCTTCTCAAAGAAAAAGAAGAAATAAGCACGGATTCAGAGAGCGTATGAGTACAGCTAACGGTAGAAGAGTATTAGCTGCTCGTAGAGCAAAAGGCAGAAGGAAATTAAGCGTTTCCAGCGAACATCGTCATAAAGCATAGTTTTTGATTGCAGTCCTGGCCGTTACGGCGGATTCTGCAGAGAAAATCTGCAAATAAAGGTTAACGCAATCAAAATGTACACATTTAATAAAGAAGAACGGTTATGCAGTAAAAAGCTTTTAGAGAAGCTTTTTCATACCGGTTCTTCTTTTTTAGTTTACCCTTTTCGTATAGTTTCTATTCCTGAAACTTTGCTTGCAGACTCTCCTGCACAAGTAGTTATTGCGGTGTCTAAACGTAAGTTTAAGCGCGCAGTCGATAGAAATCTAATCAAAAGACGTGTCAGGGAGGCTTATCGCCTGAACAAGGATGCTTCCTTATATTCTTTTCTAAGAGAGAGAAATTTATATCTGATTATCAGCATTCACTATATCGGTAAAGAAATTACCGAATTTCAATTTATTGAAAAAAAGTTGAAGCAAGCCCTCGGAAAACTAGTTGAATCTTATGCGAAGCATGACTCCCCTTAATTATTTAAAGGATGCATTGAGCTGGTTTTTTCTTTTGTTGATTAAACTGTACCAGTATCTGTTATCACCGCTTCTGGGTGCATCATGCCGGTATACTCCAACCTGCTCCCAATATGGTGTTGAAGCGATCAAAAAACATGGTCCGTTTAAAGGCTTGTGGCTAACTTTGAAACGTATTTCGCGCTGTCATCCATGGGGAGGACATGGTCATGATCCTGTTCCATAATATTAGCTTTTATTTGCATCTTTGCACGTTAAATGGCACTCATACTTCAATTAGAAACTTCGACAATCTCCTGTTCAGTAGCATTATCCATTGATGGAAAGACCATTGCCGTTAAGGAATTAACGGAAAGGAATGTTCATGCCAGTCATTTAACCCTCTATATTGAAGACGTGATGGTTCAAACCGGATACAGTATGAAAGATCTGGATGCTGTTGCTGTAAGTATGGGGCCGGGTTCATATACGGGCCTCCGTATTGGTGTTTCTACTGCGAAGGGACTATGTTATGCCTTAGATCTGCCACTTCTTGCAATAAACACTCTTCAGGCTATGTCCTATGGGTTTATTTCTTCATATAATGATAAATCAGTATTGTACTGTCCAATGATTGATGCCCGTAGGATGGAAGTATATTCAGCAGTTTTTGACTATCAAATTGAAGAAGTAATGCCAGTTGAAGCCAGAATCATTGATGAAGACTCATTCTCAGACTTGCTGAAAAATCAGCAGATAGTATT
This sequence comes from Pedobacter superstes, assembly GCF_037622515.1. Classification (NCBI taxonomy): domain Bacteria; kingdom Pseudomonadati; phylum Bacteroidota; class Sphingobacteriia; order Sphingobacteriales; family Sphingobacteriaceae; genus Pedobacter; species Pedobacter superstes. The sequence continues at coordinate 508,856 of NZ_JBBJCN010000002.1, read as the reverse complement.
TTTTGGTGATGGTGCCATGAAATGTCAGGAAGTTTTAGCTGGGAAACCTAATGCCATATTTGTACCTGAATTTCTTAACTCTGCTAAAGATTTAAGTTTTATGGCAGCATTTAAATTTCAACAAAAGGAGTTTGAAGATGTGGCTTATTTTGAACCTTTTTATCTCAAAGATTTTTTAGTCACTCAACCCAGAAAGAAGTAACCCCGCCCCGGTCTTTTAGTTAAGCAAGCGATATAAGAAACCTGATCTGACCGGACTTACAATTCCGGGAATATTATTAGCGTTTTGTTGTCTTTCCATTAAAGGGCCAAACTTAACAGCAAAGCCGAAATAAACTGAAGCTGCCATATTGCCTTTACCAATGTTTTCATCAGACGCCAGAGCCCCTTTGGTTGTATAATATGAATTCAGGAGCTGGTCGCTACCAATAAAAAACTCAGCATTAGGAGATTTTAGCATAAACTGGCCTCCGATCTGAAAGTGATTATTCTGGCTATATGCCGTAGAAAGGCTGAAGTTCATTGCCCGGTGCTTGAAACGATTTATCAGTGCGATATCGGCCCCTTTATAAAAGAGTTTTTTTGAGATTAACAGATTGGGTTGATAGCTGCCCATATCTTTGCTAATCAACATCTCAGCCTTGCCATTTATCAGTGTGGTATAGGATTTATAATCAGAGCCCTGATCAAACAAATCTTCAATTTCGGTAATTAAACGTTCGTCAGAATTGGGTATTGATGCAGATGGAACAGTAATAGTATCATCAAAGGTGTAAGTGAAGGTGTTCTTCTTGTTCCATTTAATAAATCCCAGATCCTTCAGATTTCCTAGAATATACCATCCGCCCCTAAGTTTATAATTTGCACTCAGGCTTATAGCTGCCCCCGGGTTTTGTAAGCCAGGATACAACATTTTGCTTTCTGTCTGATTATAAGAAATACTGCTTCTAAACTTGCCATGTAACGATAAGTCATATGAATCCTGAGCCTGGTTAATATTTAAGGTCGAAGAATCGATTCGAAGTTTGCTATGCAGAATTCCGCTTAAGTAGCTCAGCTTAAATCCTAATCCCAATCGCTTATTTATATCTTCTCTGTAGTTAAGGCTAAATTGATGGTAGTTGAGAGTGGTCGCGTTATTGTTAAATGGGTTTAGATAAGATGATTTATTGAAAAGTTTATAGTTATGAAAAATAGCGATACTCTCATTTGTAACCTCTCCATAAGTATCGGATCTGATTTGCCATGCTATACCCATTTCCCTGTGATGTTTCACGGATTTGAAAATCCTGAACATGGCTAAATAAGTATTTTCATTTAGGGAAACCTTGTTCAGTTTTTCTTCTCCTAATGTTAAGCCATTGGCATCCAAAGTCTCTTTATACATCAGTTTTTTTAGAGATGTTTGTCCTTCACCTGTTACTGTACCGTTTATACTAAGAGTGGGCATGAAAAAATTGAAAGCATATTTTTTACTGCTGTCGGCATAAAAAGCCTTTTGCGAAGGATTTTCGAAGGTGTCATAAAGAGTACGGGTGTTGTAGAGATTAAACTGGCCGTAGCTTACTGAAAATGTTAGGACGAGAAAAGAGAATAAGAGAAGATGCTTCTTCATTAAATAGTAGTGGTGTGTTTTACTATCTGTTTAACGCAATACTGTCTGAAGAGTTATAACTTAAATATAAATTAGTAGAGAAGTGATCTTCGTCTCCTGTCCATTGGCACGATAATCCATAAAAATTTTTTAATCCAAAGGCCTCATTATTAAAGGGTTTTGCATAATTTGACCGTAAAGTAGAATTAATAACACGCCTGGAGTTATTAATATTAATAAAGTATAAAATGTTACTTTGGTTAGCTACAAGCTGATCGTACAGTTTAAAAGAATCTTTATGGGACAAAAAGAGATCTTTTTGATATATGGATAAAAAGTTAGAAATAATTCCGGGAGTGTTTGCTACAATCAGGTAATTATCAGCAACAGCGAAGTACGGCATTGGGAAATTCTTTAACGGATCTCCAAAATAGTAATAAAATAATTCGCTGTGATTTATTTTACTAATCTGTTCATTTACAAGTGTGCTGATTAATTGTAATTTGAAATTTATATTTCTGCCGTTTGAAACCTTAATTATAACAAATTTTTCGCCATAAGAATTTTCAATCGTTACAAATTCCTTATCGAAAAAAGGTTTAATATCCCGGTCGGGGTTAACTCCGGTTTTTGATTGAATAAGCTTTAATTTATTTTCTAAATTTTTTAATTCGCCACGTTTCCCAAAATATGTCTTTAGATCTGAATGAAATTTTCGTACATCCGACAATCCGAATGCAATGAAATTTGAAGTGTTTTCAGGTAATACTTTTTTAATTTGATTCGGTACAGCTTTTTGATGAAGAAATAAATTCAAATAATTTGGTGATAGTGTATCTGTATAGCTGATGCCATTAAACATTAATGCATCACTTTTGAAGTTCATACTTAAAGATGAGATCCCATTCAGATTATTTAATAATGCTGAATTGCCACTTAACTTACCTCTAAAGAATTTTTGCAGGTAGGCGGGACCTGTCTTGTGGTTAATAAATAAGTTTACGGGAGAATTAAGGTTTTTGCTGCTGGTTTTACCTATTTCATTTATGAAACTCTTGTTTTCTTCGCTGCCTTTTTCATTTACACATTTAGTTAAAAGAGCATCAGAGAAGCTCGCGATTGCTACACCTTCTTCAAGAAATATATAAAATGGTTTCCTAAGTGTTGAGCTTTGAATTTTATAAATGTTTTTGCCAGATGGCTTAACTTCAAAATCTTTAATTTCCAGCATCGATTCTTTTAAATCTGTTGTGGAGTATTTGTTATCAAGGTTTATACTATAAAGAAATTCTACTGAATCAGCTGTTGGATGAAAGGATAAAAAAATATTTTTGTCTGCAGCGATTTCTGCCAAACTGGTTTGTTCTAGCAGCAGAAGTTTTAACTGGTTAATTTCATCTGTGCGATTTTCTCCCATTATCGCTTTAAAAAGTTGATAATCTTTAAAAATATCATAGAATGATTCATCGTTTTTAAAGTTTAAAACCAAAGCTGCATCCGCCGGGATATAATTCAGCACCTTTGTTACGTTTTCATCTTTTCCGGCTAAGTCTGTAAAATACTTACTTGCCAATGCCAAAATAACAACTAATAAAATTGCACAGAGTAAAATTATATTTCTCATCAGTTACGCAAAATTAACTCTTTAAGAGCAAGAAATCTTATCACTATTATTAAATTAGCAAATCATGATGTGTTTATGAATAGGCAAATTATAATTACAGCTGCACTTTTTGGATTGGCTGCAGTGATTTTAGGTGCTTTTGGAGCGCATGCTTTAAAAGAGAATATATCGTCTTCCGCTCTCGAAGGCTGGAAAACTGCTGTAAGTTACCAGTTCTATCATACCCTTGCTTTGCTTTTTTTATCAAATTTTTCAAAATACAGAAGCAGATCTATCAGGATAGCCTACTGGTCATTTACTCTGGGAATGATTCTTTTTTCAGGTTCTATTTATTTATTGTCTATTAATGCTCTTATTGGAGTGAGCTTTTCTTTTCTGGGCCCTGTTACTCCTATAGGAGGCCTTCTGTTAATATTAGGATGGTTTTTTTTACTGCTGTCTGCCATAAAGAATAAATAAATGCTTGAGTTTAATGAAGGGGCGGGTAACCGGAAAACCTATTTTGTAGAAGTTATTCTCCCTTTATCTATATCCAAAACGTATACATACCGGATTCCACAAACGCTTAACGACAGTCTCGGGATAGGTAAGCGGGTTATCGTACAATTCGGGAAAAGCCGTATTTATACCGCGATAATTTTAAATATAACTGAAGAGCCCCCATTACTTTATGAGGCTAAATATATCATCGAGGTATTGGATGAAACCCCGATCGTAAATCAAAATCAGTTGCATTTATGGCAATGGATGGCAGATTATTATATGTGTTATATAGGGGAAGTAATGCAGGCTGCTCTGCCTGCCGCGCTTAAACTTGCCAGTGAGACTAAAATCATTCTGCTTAAAGATGTTGTTTATGATAAAGCCTTATTAAGTGATAAGGAGTTTCTGATAGTCGACGCACTCGAAATTCAACCCGAGCTACGCGTTAGCGATATTGCTAGTCTCCTTGGTCAGAAAACTGTCTTTCCGCTATTAAAGGGCCTGTTCGAAAAAGGAATTATTCATATCTCTGAGGAGATTTCAGACCGGTATAAGCCTCGTAGAAAGGCATATATTTATTTAAATGATCTGTATAACGAGCCCGAAAACAGGAAAGCCTTGTTTCAGATTCTTGAACGAGCGCCAAAGCAACTGGAGGCTTTACTTGCTTATTTGAAACTAAGCAGGGCCGGTCCTCAGATACTTAAAAGCCTGATTCTTGAGGAATCGGGATGTGGTAGCTCGGCTTTGAAAACGCTTATTGAAAAAGATATCCTGATACAGGAAGACAAAATTGTTAGCCGCTTAGGAATTGAGGAACAGGAAATTTCAGACAATTTTTCATTAAGCGAATCTCAGCAGAAAGCTATTGACGGTATTGATCAGTATTTTTTGACTAAAGATGTAGTGCTCTTACATGGTATTACTTCGTCGGGGAAGACCCAGGTATATATCAAGCTAATTGAGCAGGCAGTACAAAGGGGGAAGCAAGTTTTGTATTTGTTGCCCGAAATTGCTCTTACAGCTCAAATGATAGAGCGTTTACGCAGATGTTTCGGGAATAAAATCGGAATATATCATTCTCGCTTTAGTGACAACGAGCGTGCAGAAGTTTGGAATAAAGTTTTAAAAAATGAGTATGATATTGTTCTCGGTGCACGCTCATCAGTTTTCTTACCTTTTTCTAAACTAGGTTTGATCATTGTAGATGAAGAGCATGAGGCTTCCTACAAGCAATATGATCCGGCGCCACGTTATCATGCCCGTGATACAGCAATTTATCTTTCACAGGTACATCAGGCCAAAGTCTTATTAGGTTCGGCTACACCATCCCTTGAGAGCTATTTTAATGTTAAAACAGGGAAGTATGGGTTGATAGAATTGAAAGAACGCTTCGGAGTTGCGCAACTTCCTCAAATTGAAATCGTCAGTATAACTGATGAAACAAATAAGAAAACTATTCAGTCAAACTTTACCAGTGTCCTGATTAATGAAATAAAACTTGCCCTGGAAAATAAAGAGCAGGTGATTCTGTTTCAAAACAGAAGAGGTTATACCCCGATTTTGCTTTGCCGAACCTGCGGATATTTACCTAAATGTATTAATTGTGATGTAAGTTTAACCTATCACAAGAGCAGCGGGAAGTTGCATTGCCATTATTGCGGTTACAAACAGGAAACAATAGCCCGGTGCCCGGCCTGCGGTTCGACCCACATAGAACAAAAGGGATTTGGTACCGAAAGAATTGAGGAAGACCTGCAGTTTATAATTCCTGAAGCAAGAATTGCCCGGATGGATTTGGATGCCACCCGCTCAAAAAATAGCTTTCAAAAGCTTATTGCAGATTTTGAAGATTCTAAAATTGATGTTTTAGTTGGCACACAAATGGTCGCCAAGGGTCTTGATTTTGGAAATGTAACCGTAATCGGGATTATAAATGCTGACAGTTTGTTGAATTATCCTGATTTCAGAGCTTATGAAAGAAGTTTTCAGCTATTATCGCAGGTTGCGGGGCGGGCTGGGAGGCGTGATAAGGTTGGCAAAGTGGTGATTCAAACATTCAATCCAGCACACCGGGTCATAGAGCAGGTTATTACTAATGATTTTGAAAGCATGTTCAATCGCGAAATATCAGAGCGCAAAACATTTTTATATCCTCCTTTATTTCGATTAATAAGGCTGGATATTAAACATAAAGATTCTTCCTTGTTATACGATATCGCCTTCAGACTTTCTCAGGAGCTTAAATCAACTCTTGGAAAAAGAGTTTTAGGTCCGGAAGAACCTTTGATAAGCAGGATTAGAAACTATTATATCAAAACTATTTATATAAAAGTTGAGCGAAATGGTATTTCAATCGCAAAGGTTAAAGAGTTTCTTCATTCTGTATTACTTAACATGGAAACGAACAAACTTAATAAAGGAGCCTTTGTGCAGGTAGATGTTGACCCCTATTAATAAACTTAATAAGTTACCCCGAAATTATACTGAACAGAAAACATACTGACAGGATTTAAAAGGAATTCCCATTTTCTGAATTCACTAAAGGTACGCGTACGGTTAGCATCCTGATAAATTCTTTCCTGTTTTTCATAGCTATATAGTAAGCCTATACCTGTTTCAATAGCTAAAGTGAGATGGTTAACCGGATTGAATTTTAATCCAAAATTTGGAGACATTATTAAGCCGTTTTTTAACGAGTTTATTTCGTAAGGATTTGTGTAATTTATCGTGGAAGCATTTTGAACTTTCCCATCAAAGGCATTTCTTCTATAACCCAAATCAAAAGCAAGATACGGTTGTATCATTCCATAAATAAAATTTTTCTCGAATCCGATTTTAGCAGAAAAATCCTTTAGCTTGCCCTGAGCCTCTTCACATTCTTCGCATTCGTTTTTAAAAGATATATCATCGGAATAGAAGTTTCCTGAAATCCGGTAACTTATCTGATTGTCATTTAATTTAACAAAAATACCACTCATTTTTGTAGTGGTATAATCGTTCGAATTTACCTGGTTTAAAACTTTGGGGAATTCTTCAAGGCTATATGCTTTTATACCAATGGTATACATGAATAGCCGGGGATTTTTAAATTGAGATGTATTTAATTTAATGTTTGACGTATTAACTGTATCGATCCTGGTTATTTGGGCCTGTAAAGACAGGGATACAACAGAAAATAAAATGAGTAAAGATTTCTTCATACTTTGAGAGCTACGTCGTAAAAGTAATAAAAGTTCTTAGTGTCCTGCAATTTAATAAATCAAGATATTGAGTGACAAATTATCTTAATCGTTTAGAGCAATGATATGCTTTCAAAGCTTATTTTTGTAAAACAATGTCATATAAATTTATTGATAATTATCGCGAGCAAGGGGCACGAAAAAAATTAGTCGCATTTCTTAGAAATGAGCGAAAAATTGAGGATGAAAGTGTTTTAAAAGCCATTGAAAATGTTCCGAGACATTACTTTTTTGACGAAACCTTCTGGCACCAGGCTTATAAAGATATCGCTTTCCCGATAGGTGAGGGGCAAACCATATCTCAGCCCTATACGGTGGCTTATCAAACTCAACTGCTTCATATAAAACCCGGCGATAAAGTTTTGGAAATCGGCACCGGGTCTGGGTATCAAACCTGTGTTTTGCTGGAGCTAAAAGCTAAAGTTTACACTATCGAGCGACAGGAAAAACTTTTTGAACGCGCTAAGCTATTCTTGAAAAAAATGAAATATTCTCCGGAGTTTTTCCTGGGAGATGGTTCCAGGGGAATTCCTCAGCACGCTCCATATGATAAAATTCTGGTTACTGCAGGGGCTCCATTTGTTCCCGAAGATTTATTAAAGCAATTAAAGATCGGTGGCGTGTGCGTCATCCCGGTAGGGGATGAAAATTCTCAAAAGATGGTAACTGTTTTCCGGGTGAGTGAAAATGACTATGAGAAAATTGAGCTGGATACCTTTCGTTTTGTTCCCCTGGTTGGCGACAAAGCATGGTAGGGAGTTAACTGTGTCCCGAATTTCCGCCTGCATCGGGCAGGTATTTCGGGACTATCAATATTGAAATTTATTTGAACGAGTTGCTGAACAACTAAGCACTAAAGGCCAGGTTTAACTTTTTAACACCCTGCTTAATTCAATTTTACTCTCTCTGTCTTTAATCGTATCGCGTTTATCGAATAACTTTTTACCCTGAGCCATGCCAATCTCTAATTTCGCAAAACCCCTGTCACTGATGAATAAACGCAATGGAACAATTGTAAATCCTTTCTCTTCTCCTTTATCCCTAAGTTTCCTCAACTCCTTTTTATTTAATAGCAAAGCTCTGTCGCGTTTTTGCTCGTGATTATAAAAAGAACCATGAGAGTATTCCGCTATATGCATATTCCTTACATATAGTTTATCGTTTAAAAAAGTACAGAAAGCATCGTTTATATTTACCTTGCCTTCCCTGATCGACTTGATTTCGGTTCCCAGTAATTGCAATCCGGCAGTAAATGTTTCGAGTATATAATATTCGAAATAAGCTTTTTTATTCTTAACGTTTAAATCGTTCTTCATTTTGATTGGGTGCAGTCCTTTTTTTACACAATCAGGATATTTTCTGCAAATTTTTGAGATACCATGATTTTAGTACCACTTATCATAATTTCCATCGAGCCATCAAAAGCTTGTCTGGATACAACTTTAATTGGGGTATCAATACCCAGGTTTAGTTGACTCACATATTGTAAAAAAGCGGCGGTATTATCTTTTACAGCTACCATTTTGCAGCTGCCTCCGGTTTCTACTTCAGAAAGAGTTTTCTTCGACGATTGTTTTAATTCTCCTTTGGCATTTGGGATTGCATCACCGTGCGGGTCAAATTCAGGAAAGCCTAAAAACTTGTCGAGTTTATCAACTAATTTGGGCGAATGTATATGTTCCAGTTGTTCTGCTACTTCGTGTACTTCATCCCATGTGAACTCCAGCTTTTCATAAAGGAACGTTTCCCACAACCGGTGTTTCCTTAAAATCTCTATTGCTTTTTTCCGGCCACTTTCCGACAGAGAGATCTTTCCATATTTTTCATAATCAATTAACTTTTTCTCCTTAAGCTTTTTCAGCATATCTGTGGCCGTTGCGGGTTTAACACCCAGAAAAAAAGCGAGCTCGTTTGTTCCGGCCTCCACTTTATCCTCAATCTCCATAGTCAAATGGAGCAGCGCTTTTAAATAGTTTTCTTCTGTAAACGACAGCATGGCTATAAAAGTAATAAAAAAACAAAATTAAAATTGTTAGGCTCGTCTAATTTTTATAGTTTTGTTGATCTTATTTTGATAGTTAGATATGAAAAACTTTGTTGGATTTGTTCTTTTAATGCTGATTACGAATCATTTGTATTCGCAAACCATTACCGGAACAGTAAATAGTAACGGCATTCCTGTATCAGAGGCTTCCATAAAAATCTCAGAATTAAATCTTATTAAGTCAACTGATAGTGCAGGAAGGTATAGTATAGAAGTGGGAAAATCAGGGAAATTTATATTGCGCGTCGCCTCGGTCGGATACAAGACACTGTTTAAATCTATTAGTATTAATGAAAATGATACATTAAAGGTTGTTGATATAGAGTTGAAATCTGAAACGAATTTGAACGAAGTTGTTATTACAGGAACATTGAAGGAAGTCAGCCGGCTGGAGAGTCCTGTTCCGGTAGAAATATATAATCACACTTTTTTTAGAAAAAATCCAACTCCATCGATTTTTGATGCTTTGCAAAATGTTAACGGGGTAAGACCTCAGTTAAACTGCAATGTTTGTAATACGGGAGATATTCATATTAACGGTCTGGAAGGGCCCTATACAATGGTATTAATTGATGGAATGCCATTGGTAAGTAGTTTGTCGACTGTTTATGGTTTGTCAGGCATTCCTAACTCTTTAATCGAACGGGTAGAAATTGTTAAAGGACCCGCTTCCTCACTTTACGGTTCTGAAGCGGTAGGTGGTTTGATCAATATTATTACCAAATCGCCAAAGAATGCTCCTGTTTTTTCTGCTGATGTGTTTTCAACGAATTGGAACGAGATAAATACAGATATAGGATTCAAGTTTAACGCTGGTAAGGCAACAGCATTAAGCGGACTCAACTATTATAATTACCAAAATCCTGTTGATAATAATGGTGATAATTTCACTGATGTAACCTTACAGCACAGAATCTCTCTGTTTCAAAAATGGATATTTGAACGAAACGAAAATCGCTTGTTTTCACTTGCCGGACGATATTTTTATGAAGACAGGTGGGGTGGTGATATGAGCTGGAACCGCAACTACAGAGGAGGAAACGTAAAATACGGTGAGAGTATCTTCACCAAAAGATGGGAAATGCTTGGAGCATATCAGCTTCCGGTTAAGGAGAAGCTATTGGTTTCATTTTCTTATAACAATCATCAGCAGAATTCAGTTTATGGAACAACTTCTTATATCGCATCACAACATGTGGCATTTAGTCAGCTTACCTGGGACAAAAAAATCCACCGTCATGATTTATTAGCCGGAATAGCTACCAGGTACACTTTTTATGATGATAATACACAAGCAACTTCTCAAAAAGCCGACGAAACCTGGCTACCAGGTGTTTTTTTACAAGATGAAATTAAACTGCACGATAAGCACAACGTTCTTTTGGGTCTTCGCTATGATTATAATTCAAATCATGGCAATATTTTCACTCCGAGGTTTGCTTATAAATGGAAAGCTGATGCTAATACTATTCTAAGGCTGAATGCCGGAACGGGTTTTCGTATTGTGAACTTATTTACTGAAGACCATGCGGCATTAACAGGTGCAAGAACTGTTGAAATTAAAGAAGAGCTGAAACCTGAAAAGACCTTTAATGTAAACCTTAACTTTTTGAAAAAGATAATAACGAGGGGAGATAATATTCTTTCTTTTGATGGCTCTGCCTGGTTTACACGATTTAATAATCGGATTATTGCTGACTATCAAACCGACCCGAATAAAATTATTTATGATAATCTTAATGGATTTGCAATTTCGAAGGGGGTAAGTGCAAATGTTGACCTTGCATATTCTAGCGGGCTAAAGTTCTTGCTGGGCGCTACATTAATGGATGTTTATAGCAAGGAGAATGATATTAAAGCAAAACAATTGCTGACTGAACCCTGGATGGGCACATGGTCTGTATCATATCCAATTAAGGATTTGAAATTGGCAGTAGATTATACCGGCAATATATATGGACCGATGGCTCTCCCAACACTTGGAGGTCTTGATCCACGGGAAAAAAACTCTCCGGTTTGGAGTATCCAGAATATTCAGTTTACTTTTTCTGGTTTTAAAAAGATTGAATTTTATGGGGGAGTGAAAAACTTACTTAACTGGACTCCAATCAGAAGAAATCCATTTATAATTGCGAGGACTAACGATCCTTTTGATAAAGAAGTTGAGTATGAATCAGATGGTCAGGTGATGGCGACAGGATCTAATCCCTATGCCCTTACTTTTGATCCCACATATATGTATGCTCCAAATCAAGGAATCAGAGGTTTTTTTGGATTGAGATATGTTTTAAAGTAGAGGAAATTATAGCATCCATAATAGTGCTCTGGATTGAAACGGAGAACCAGTAAGGTCTCGTATAGTAAAATATACGGGACCTTGATGTTTGATATGAAAGTCGCGTCGCAATTTATCAACCATTACTTTATTCTATAAACTCTGTGAAGCGTAAATCACTCGTGTATTAGCTATTCCGTGTCCCCTGGAAAAGTTTTACCCGAGAATGATATCAGTAAGGGAATATTTTTTTTTAATGCAAAGGTTTTTTGAAATAAAATGTACACCAGGTTCAACCTGATGGAACTCTATCGCTTTGATAAATTATTGTCCTTGTTATAGAGCTATTACCTCTACCAAAGAAATTATTAGGAAGCGCCGATTCTTACTTTCTATTTGCTTTTCAAATTTCAATGGCACCAGGAATCAAACAGGAGGGAAACTATCGTTATCATTACCGAACTATCAATACAGGAATATGAACTTTATGCCTTACAGAGTCTAAAGTAGTTCCGAAAATCCAGTCACTAATTCCCTTATGGCCATGTGCACCCATAACCAGTAAATCAAGTCCGTTTTTTTCTGTAAGTGAAGCAATGGCATTCGCCGCATTACCATATCCAATTAAAATATGGGCTTTATATCCCAGCTCTATAAGGTTCAGCTTGTATTTTTCCAGGTTATTGGTGTCGATTTGTGTTTCATAATCCATAACCTCGTCACCATGATATCTGGCTCCTGCGGTTTCAACTATATGAATAAGATAGTAATTAGCCGATTTTCCCCCCTGAATAAGCGCATGCCTGATAGTATTTCTGTCATTTATCGAAAAATCGACCGGTATTCCGATACTTGAATATGAAATTCTGCCAACTTCTTCAATTTCAAGTGCTTCTCCGTGGGGCAGATTACTTAAAGGTGCTTTAGGTTTTTTCACAAGCGGTGATATTAAAACATATAGCATCAGGAATCCAATGGCTAGAGTTGCAGGCAAAACAAAAACGTAGATCCACCAGGCATTATTGGTGCTTATTATCCAGCCATAAATTTCTTCATATACGAGTTTTACGTTCAATCCAACAATAATAAATGCACTTATCCAGGCAAGAACTTTCACCCAGGGTTTTATTGCAAAATCTTTCATTAATTTTTTACTGGAGGTAAAGTGTATAAGGGGTATGATCGCAAACCCTAATTGTAAACTCAAAACCACCTGACTTAGCACCAATAACTCACCCAAAGAATCTTCACCGAAATAAAGTATGGTGAAAAGACAGGGAGTAATTGCTAAAAGCCTGGTAATTAGTCTTCTTATCCAGGGCGCAATACGCAGATTCAGATGGCCTTCCATTACAATTTGTCCAGCGAGGGTGCCTGTTATTGTCGAGCTCTGTCCGGAGGCGATTAGCGCAACAGCAAAAAGGGTAGGGGCCAGCGAACCAAAAATATTTTCAAGTAATTTATAGGCATCCTGAATTTCTGCAACCTCAAAAAAACCATGTTTATAAAAAGCTGTAGCTGCAAGTATAAGAATTGATGCGTTTACCAAAAACGCCAGGTTAAGCGCAATGGTTGTATCAATTAGATTAAATTTTAAGGCTTCCTGAATACCCTTTTTTGTTTTTTCGATTTTTCGGGTTTGTACAAGCGACGAATGCAGGTAAAGATTGTGAGGCATAACTGTAGCGCCTATAATTCCGATAGCGATATACAACGCGTTGCCGCTTAGCGCGGATGGTTTTAATCCCCGTACCACTTCACCGAAGATAGGTTGAACGATAAACATCTCTGTGAGGAAAGAAATTCCTATAATAAAAACCATCGAAACGATGAAAACTTCCATCATTCGCATGCCTTTGTTTAAAAGAAAAAGTAAGAGAAAAGTATCTAAAACGGTAATTGATATTCCCCAGATTAAAGGCATGTTAAATAATAGGTTAAGTCCTATCGCCATACCGATAATCTCAGCCAGATCACAAGCAATAATTGCAATTTGCGCCAGTACATATAATGGATAATTCGCCCATGCAGGAAAGGCATTTCTTGAAGCCTGGGCCAGGTCGAGGCCTTTTACGATTCCTAATCGTGCACTCAGGGATTGAAGAAGTAGTGCAATAATATTGGACATTAACAGAATCCAAAGCAATTTATAACCAAACTGGCTTCCTCCTGCAATATCTGTAGCCCAATTTCCAGGATCCATGTAGCCAACACTTACAAGGTATGCCGGACCTACAAATGCAAATAGTTTTTTCCATGCAGTTTTTCCAGAAGTATTAACTGAAGAATGTACTTCTTCTAAAGATTCACTGTATTTTTTATCGGCCATAAGTGCGTTTGTTTTGTAAATCTAATAATAAAATTAGATTAGTCTAAAAAATAAATTTATTCGTAATTTGTTTTAATATTGGAACAATTAATAATTCTATGGCTTTTGAACCGGATAAAATTGATTTACAAATTCTTCAGATACTGCAGGAGAATGGAAGAATTACCAACCTGCAACTTTCCCATCAAATTGGGTTGTCTCCAGCGCCAACGCTCGAGAGAGTTAGAAAATTAGAAATCGGCGGATTTATAAAAAGCTATCACGCGATAGTGGATGAAGAACGGTTAGGATTGGGTATAAAAACTTTTATCCAGATTCAACTTGATTTTCATCGCGACAATGCTATACAGACTTTTGTTGATGAAATTAAAGAGATCAGAGAGGTTACAGAGTGCCATCATGTAACCAGCGGCTGCGACTTTATTCTGAAAATATATGTGAAGGATATTAAGGCATATGAAAAGCTTATCATGGAAAAAATCAGCCGGATAAGTGTGATTAAAACCTTTCAAACTATGATGATACTCTCTACCAGTAAGAATGAGCCTGTATTGCCCGGAGAGTATTGATTTCTCCCTCTAAAGTCATCAATATTATTAATCCCCGATGTGATCCGGGAACCTAATAACACCGGGAAAGGTTGAATATACCTATGAGCACCTATACTCAACTCCACTATCAGATTGTGTTTAGCACTAAACACAGAGCGCCTGGTAGGTTAAAGCCTAACCGTGATCAATTATATAAATACATTTGGGGCATTCTTCAAAACAAGAGATGTCACTTGTATCGTATAAATGGAGTGGGAGATCATTTGCATATTGTTACGCATCTGCATCCTTGTGTCGCCTTAGCGGGTTTAATAAAAGATAATAAGATCGCCAATAGTTTGTTTATTAAAGAACAATCTCTTTTTTCCTGATTTTGTTAGCTGGCAGGAAGGATATGGAGCTATTACTTATTCAATCAAAGAGAGAGAGCGACTGATTAATTATGTTAAAAATCAGGAGGAACACCATGAAAAATCTTCATACAAAGAAGAATTTATTGCGTTGCTGAATGGGCATGGGGTTGCTTTCGATGAGAAGTATTTGGATTAGCTACCCTATTGTTAATTCAACCCTTTCAGGGTTGATAGTTCCCCTGCATGAAATGCAGGGTTATTGCGTTTGTATCCCTTCAGGATACGTTATGAGCTTTAAAGGTACTTCTAAGCCTGAAGGTCTTAAATATTTTAACCTTGGATGCAATCCGGGATATTACCCATGTCTTACCTGGCAACCCTGAAAGGGTTGACCATAATAGCCCGTCTAACTTAACTTCCAGTCAATCCCTTTTTTTCCTTCCTTCTCCAGAATCTCATTCGTCTTAGAAAAATGTTTACAGCCGATAAAACCATGGGCAAGAGGAGAGGGATGAGTCGCTTTTAAGATAAAATGTTTCTTATCATCAATAAAAGCCCCTTTCGATTGAGCATAATTGCCCCATAATAAAAACACAATACCTTCACGCTTTTCGGACAGTACTTTTATAGCCTGATCAGTAAATTTCTCCCAGCCTTTTTTCTGATGCGAACCTGCTTCACCGGCTCTTACGGTCAGGGCCGCATTTAAAAGCAATACACCTTCGTCCGCCCACTTTGTTAATTCGCCGTTTACCGGTATTTTAAATCCTGAAATATCATTCGCCAGCTCTTTGAAAATATTTCGTAAGGACGGAGGGATTGATACTCCTTTTTGAACCGAAAATGCCAGTCCATGTGCCTGGCTAGGGCCGTGGTATGGGTCTTGTCCGATAATAACCGCTTTAACATTATTAAAGGGAGTGTGAGCAAAAGCATTAAAAACACAGTTATCCGGCGGGTAAATAATTTTGCCTTCTTTTTTTTCTTGTGCAAGAAATGCCTTCAGATTAATCATGTATTCCTTTTCAAATTCATCTCTCAAAACCTCGTTCCATGATTCTTCTAATTGAACTGCCATATTTTTAGGTTTTTGTTTGTTTAGCGGCTAAATAAGCGGATATTTGCAGCACAAATTTAAGAAATTAAAATAATGCCAAATTTCATACGGTTAATAATAGCTTTTGCCTTTCTTGGATCCGCAATTGCGCTGATTTTTTTCGGTTTCTGGGGATGGGGAATTCTATTGATCTTGCTTGCCCTGACCGTAGCAGTAACGTTTTTCTTTAATGAGAAAATGCTCATTGCCCAGTTTTATCTCCGGAAGGAAAATATGGATAAAGCGGAGCATTGGTTACGTCAGATTAAAAATTACGAAAAAGAGCTTATTCAGGCTCAACACGGCTATTATCATCTGTTAATCGGGTTAATCGAATCCCGTAAGGCGCCCTTACAATCTGAAAAATATTTCAAAAAAGCTCTTTCCATGGGTATGACAATGGATCATAACATTGCTCTTGCAAAGCTTAGTCTTGCCGGAATAGCCATGTCGAAGCGTAATAAACGTGAAGCGACGATGTATTTACAAGAAGCTAAAAAAGCCGACAAAAACAAACTTCTGGCAGAGCAGATAAAAATGATGCAGGGTCAAATGGTTCAGTTGGATAAAACGGTAATGCAAAGAGGCGGCGGTGGCGGCGGCTTCAGGGGTAGATAAAAGCCATAAAAAAAATAAAAGATTTGGAGTCGGTTTTATACCAGCTCCAAATTATTTATCGTCTAAGTGACTAAAATAAGTACCCCGGTCAAAGCTTGCGGTTCTGCTGATAATATCCTCATCTGTATCTTTAAAAGAAGAGAATAACACTTCCGACTGGATTCGTTTCAGCAGTTGGTTAATAAATGCAAGGTCAAAGTTTTCTTTACTTAACTTAATTAAGTATTCGCTTTCAGTAATTTCAATTGTAGATAGTTTCATAGTATACTTTTCTCGATTATAAAATTAGATGTTGATTGTGAATTAATCATTCACAACACTTTAAGTTATTGTTAATACTTTAAGTCTGCGATCATTAACTCTTAAATAAATTAAAGAAGAATCTTCCAAAGATTTTTGAAAAAGAGAAAATTGTAAAGCAGATTGTGAAGTAACTGTAAAGTAGCTTTAACGGATGTGTTAAAGCTACTTTTTATCACTGTCTGAACTCGCTGTAAATGATAAGCGGCGAAAGTACCTCAAAAAGATCTTAACCTATAAAGGCCAAACTTCGGGGATTCCCGGCTTCAGCTTCTCCACTGCATTAAAGTCAAATCTGTGAATACAAGTTTGGCCTTCATAAACGTCTTTGACACATATCCGAATTTTCGCCTTCAGCTCCTCCACAGAGTTAAACTTCGGCGAAAGTACCTAGGAACAGTCTCAACCTACAGGTCCCAACTTCTGATTTCAGCTTTTCACTCGTATTAAAGCCAACTTTGTGAATACAAGTTTTTTCCCTCTTAGCCGATAATGAGGCCGGCAAAAGCCGTCGTCACGCCCAAGCCAACCCTATAAAAACCAACCCTCCAAACAAAAAATGCCCGCAGAATCCCGCAGGCATTTTAAAATATATTACTAAAAGTGAAACGCTGAAACTAGTTCAGCATGCCACCTCACACTTTTACTCAAACCACTTACTCACGTCCTCTTTACTCGGTATCCCAATCTCCAGCTTCAACTTCTTCCTCATCCCGCCCAAATCATTAAATACCTTATTCGGGTTCCCCGCCTTCAGCTCCTCGACCGTATTAAATCCCATCTTCATCAACACCGGAACCCATTCCTCAGGTACTCCAATATCCGTGAAGTCCTCTACCGAGGCGACCTTCGCCTTTTTCTCCGGTCTCATCTGCGGGAAGAACAACACCTCCTGGATCGTATGCTGATTCGTCATCAACATCACCAAACGGTCGATCCCGATACCCAAGCCGGCAGTAGGCGGCATACCATATTCTAATGCACGAAGGAAATCCTCATCCATGGCCATTGCTTCCTCATCACCCCGACCGGCCAGTAACAACTGATCCTCCAAACGCGCCCGCTGATCGATAGGATCATTGAGCTCCGAATAAGCATTCGCGATCTCTTTACCATTCACAAACAGCTCAAAGCGCTCTACCAATCCCTCTTTGCTGCGGTGCTTTTTCGCCAGCGGAGTCATCTCTACCGGGTAATCAGTAATATATGTAGGCTGAATCAGGTTCGCTTCCACTTTCTCGCCAAAAATTTCATCAATCAATTTACCCTTGCCCATGCTCGGGTCAGTTTCAATGTTCATGCTTTTGCAAACTGCACGCATCTCATCTTCATTCATGGCCGAAACATCAATGCCCGTATACTTCTCAATCGACTCAAACATCGTCAGTTTCTCATACGGACCTGCAAACTCCAGCACGTGCTCACCCATTTTCACCTTTGAGGAACCATGAATAGCCAGGGCCACCTTCTCCAAACATTCCTCCACCATGGCCATCATCCATACATAATCCTTGTAGGCAACATAAATCTCCATGGAAGTAAACTCAGGGTTGTGCGTGCGGTCCATGCCCTCATTGCGGAACATCTTGCCGAACTCATACACCCCGTCAAAACCCGCAACAATCAGGCGCTTCAGGTAAAGCTCATTGGCAATGCGCAGAAACAAAGGCATGTCCAGCGTATTGTGGTGCGTTTTAAACGGACGTGCAGCCGCACCGCCATGCACCGGCTGAAGTATCGGCGTTTCCACTTCCATCCAGCCCTGGTTATCAAAATAACTCCGCATGGTGTTAATCACCTTACTGCGGTTCATGAAAATCTGTTTTAAATCCGGGTTCACCGTCAAATCCACATACCGCTGACGGTAACGCATTTCCGGGTCGGTAAAACCATCATAAATATTGCCCTCATCATCACGCTTCACAATCGGCAGCGGCTTCAGCGATTTAGCCAGCAGCGTCATCTCCGTAACGTGGATAGAAATTTCACCCGTTTGCGTAGTAAACACATAACCCTTCACACCGATGTAATCGCCGATATCCATCAGCTTTTTAAACACCGTATTGTATAATGTCTTGTCTTCACCGGGGCAAAGATCATCGCGTTTCAGGTACACCTGCATCCGTCCCGTCGAATCCTGAATCTCCGCAAAAGATGCGCTGCCCATAATTCTGCGCGTCATTATTCTGCCCGCCAGGCTTATGTTCTTATAACTCGTTTTATCGCGCTCGTAGTTATTATGTATGTCCCTTGCGGTAACATTTACCTCATATGCCTCGGCAGGATAGGGCTCTATGCCCAGTTTACGAAGCTCCAGCAATGCCTCACGGCGATAAAGTTCCTGTTCGGAAAGACCAATACTCATGGGTTTGTCTATTGAAATGTGTTATTACATGATATTACCAAAGAGTAATATTTGGCAAAAATACTATTTCATATGCTAGTGTCAATGAATTTTGTCTTTTTAGAAAAGCAGGGTCTGGCTCTCTTGGGAGAATGTAGTCCCGCCATTACTTATACTGCGCGAGGCCTTAGGCCCAAAGGCCGGTATTCGTGCTGTCGGGTTTAGGGTGGGGAGTATGTGCTTTGTTGGGGAGTGGAGCGGTAAATTCTGGAAAATACGAAGCGATACAGCCCAAATACCATCAAGCAAGCAGTAAATTTAATATAAAGAAGGAAGTTAGTCTACATTGGCTCAGGCACAGTTACGCCACTCATCTGTTAGAAAGCGGCACCGATCTGAGATACATCCGGGAGATACCGGGCCATAAAAGCAGTAAAACCACCGAAATATACAACATGTAAGTGCTAAAAGTTTGCAGAGTATAAAAAGCTCCTTTGATGATTATAATACTATATTCGAAGAGAATAACGCTGTAAAAAGTTCCGTTAGCCACCCGAATTAGATCTATGAAATTATAGTTAATCTTTGCTACCTTATTTATATCGATCCATCTTAAATCCATGGCCCAAAATAAAGTTCCAAAAGACTCAGTTGTTCTATCGAAGAGTCAGTGCTAAGTTCAAAGTTTCAGAAAATCTAACCGACTCTTTGCCCGACCAAGAAAAAATCGAGAAGTTTAGTTTCAAATATCGGAATGATACGGAAGTAGAACTAGAAACCCTGATAAATGACAAAAGATTTGTTGCTGAAGCTCAAATAGCTGCTAAAGAATTATTGACCGAGCGAAACAAAGATGCCCAACAGCTAACATAGGGTTTAGGTTATGCGCGGGCGACGTGAATATCGTTCCTTTTCTACTTTTTATTACTTTAGTGCTGGGCGACAGGCGACCCCTTTTTGAATCGGGCACAACCTTAAATCCTTAACCGTTGTGCGTAAGCTTAGAATCCCACCTAACAAACCGGTAACATGAAACCTCTAATGATCCTGACAATCGTTCTCTTGTTGTCTCAAGGCTGTCGATACACTGGAAACAAAAAGATAGATTATCACAGTTTGAAGCGAGCTTTATCATATTTTTTTTGATGAAGATACATTGACAGAGACGTTTTATAATAAAGAGTTCTCGCAGAACTTGGATACAATGAAATTCGAGGGAAAAAGTCTACCAAATAAGCTATAATATTATGGAGCGTCATTTTATTCCGTTACTCACCTTAAATTACTGTTTTCTTCATATCCTAAGATGGGCAGGATTTACTTTTTTAAATAAAAGGTTCAATTGATGAGGATTAGCGACAACTATCGAGAGACTCATCTGAGTACTGAGTCGGCGACCTAGGAAGATTTAGCTTTAAAGACGAGTCATCAAGCACAACCAATATTGCAAGAATCATACTAAATAAGCCAGGCGACATTTTGTTAAACACCCTGATGGATATTAAACGAGAATAAGGCCTATACGTAACAAAGGCTCTGTTGCAATGCAAGTGAGGTGGTTTATTGTCAGTGTTTTCCATTACATAGGACCTATGTTTATCAGATAAGTACCTGCCTCATCATATAAGCATCTGCATTTATAATATAAGCAACCCGCTTATATCAGATAAGGACCTGCATTTATCAGATAAGCACCTGCGCTCATCATACAAGCACCTGAGGTCATTATTCCTTTGTTGGTGTTTCAACCAATAAAATTGAACGGATAATTAAACAGGTTCTTCCTTTTTTATCTTAATACCCCTTGACTTGTCCTTAGCATATTGGGAAGTATATTTAAGTTTAAAATTGGCACAATGCAGAAGAAACTCTCATACCTAGGTAAAAGAGAGAAGGGATAGCTTGTAAGTGTTTTAATACTTAGAAAGATAAATGTAGATTTACTAACCGGGATTACAAGAAATATGATAAAGTTAGCTGCGTTCCTTCTTTTCTTTTGTACAATTTCTCAATTGGCCGCTCAAACGAATGACGGCAGATCCTTAATTCGCCAGGCGAGGTATGATGTTAGGTTTTTTAAATTAGACAAAGTAGATTATATTAAATTTCTAAGAGATAAGAGAAATTCTGCTTCCGATTATTTTAAGCCGTTTAAAACCAAGTCTGATTATACCATGATCTTAAGCGATTCTACTTATGTGAAAGAATTCAGAAAGGGGGCGTATAATAAAACCAGAAACGGGCGTCTTAATAACTATATGGCTGTTATAGGCAGTGCCGGAATTGTAGGTGTGGCCGCCGTGATTATCTCTGGATTACCTACGGGCAAGTAAACTTGTGAAGTTTGTAATAGTCTCATTGTGGAGGAGCAGACGTAGCGTATTGATGGCTTTTGGAACTAACACGCAACTCGGTTCGCCGGGAAGGAGGGCGTCGGCGACTGACCATCAAGACTTTTGACTTATCATAATTATGAAAAATTAGAACCATATAAATATGATTACTTCTGACATCCATAATCAGCGTATAGCAAAAATGACCTTCGCCTCTGTCTATCCTTTGTATCTCGCAAAAGTGGAGAAGAAAGGCAGAACAAAAGAAGAATTACATCAGGTCATAGAGTGGCTAACAAGTTTCGATAGTAAGAAGCTGCAGGAACTAATAAAAGAAAATGTAACTTTTGAAGCATTCTTCAAACTCGCTACGCTAAACCCCAATGCCCACCTCATCACAGGAGTAATCTGCGGGTATCGTGTGGAGGAGATCGAGAATACTTTGACACAGCAGGCGAGGTATTTGGATAAGTTGGTGGATGAGCTGGCGAAGGGCAGGAAGATGGTGAAGATTTTGCGCAGCTAGAAAGTTGCGGACAAGTCTTCGTATCGCTTTCATACCAGGTGTGGTTTTTTATATGAATATTAGCAACATTTCTTTGATAATCAGTTACTTTTGTCTTGTAACGTATCAATCAACATGTCATGAAAACCATCTCAAATATTTCTGAACAACCTGGTCACGTTAATTTATCTGCAAGAGTTTTTAGTTTAGCTCTGATTTTGGCTCTGACCCTGTTTACTGAAAAACAAGTTAAAGCGCAAAATTATACCATCAATTATTTTGATGTTAACCTGGATGCCCAGGCGCTGGCTTACTATCCTCCTCAAAAATGCTTTGTCGTTAGTTCAATGAAAGAAGGTCAGCTGGGTTATATCGACAGCGAGGGCAGATACAAATTGTTTTTAAAAGATGATAAACTAATCGGTGCAACAGGTTTAAAGGTGAGGGATAATTTTCTGTATGTACTAACGGGTAACTCTACCCTGACATCAAAAGGAGATCCTGCATTCGGGAAGGATATAAAACTTATCAAGATTAATTTGCTGGATAAAACAATTGTGTCGACCTACGAACTTGATAAATTATATTCCGGACCCCATTATATCACCGATTTAGTAATTGATAATGAAGGAATAGTTTACATTACAGATGCATTCTGTCCGGTTATATATAAAGTAAGCCCAAATGGTGTTACTTCCATTTTATTAACTGATAAACGGTTAAACAGTCAAAACAACCAAAACAAACCGCTGACATACCATAAGAATGGTTATTTACTGGTGGCAGTGAACAGCGACATTTTAAAGATTGATTTAACTAATAATAATTCGATATCGAGGGTGTTTGTTGAAGAGGGATTTGATGATATTAACAGCATACATTTTACTACCAACTATTTGTTGGCTCTTTCTGAAGGAGGTGATTCCCGGAAAGTTCATATTCTCAACAGCAGTAATAGCTGGGCTTCCGCGAATATACTACGTACAGACATATGGAATTATAACAGTCCGGTTAATCTGGACTTTTTTAAAAATAAAATTTTTGTGCTCGATGCTAATATAGAAAAAGTGTCTGACGCCGATTTTTCAGTTCGAGTTATAGATCTTAAAAAATACCCTAAGAAGAAGGGAAAGAAGGGTAGGGTAGTTGCAGGTGATATTTCTGTAGCGAGGAAAGGGTTTTAATATGAATTGTTAATCCAAATGCCTTTGCTGACGTATTCTGGCAACGAGCTTCATAACACCGGGAACACCTCAAAACTGACAAGGTTATATTCAACCAGCTTTACAGGAGTTTCTCCGGTCATCAGGTAATAAGCACCTGTTTCATTGTTATGAACATCCGCGAGACGATCTTTAGGATAACTGTCAAGAAATTCATTCTCTGTCTCAATTTCCCCTATTTCTATTAGTTTTTTACAGATAGCTGAAAGTAGAGTTGCCTCAAATAAATGCTCAGCTTTTGATTTTCTTTCATCACTATTCATACTAAGAATTTTTTACGTTTAAAGACCTTGTTCAGATAAGTTTCTAAAACTCCGGAAGCAAAATTCTAAAAAAAATCGTTAAAGCCTCGCAGTATTTGCGAAATGCTGGGAAAGCCGTAAATTTTCTTCTTTTGGTTTAAAAAATTCGGACAATGTCTCAAACCATTTCAGGGCTCCGGAAGCACCCTTTTCAAACTATCCATGGGGTGGGATGGAGACCGGAACTTGACAAAGGATGTTTTTATATAATGCAAAAGGTCAAAGTCATTCCAGGCTCTTACTTGCTCTACTGACGGCCAGAAGGCCACTTTAAAATCTGGTAATTCTTCATCTCTAATCGCGGTTACTCTTTTAATGTTATAATCATTAAAGCGTGAAGCTACCTCATAATAATCGGTTTCGGATTGAGCGAACTGGCCAAATCGTCTTGCCCTTCTCCCGTCTTTACTAAAAAGCTCGTAAAAGAAGGTTATAGGGCTGCCTCCAAATGGAGATAATAATTTAAGGGGCGGCCTGCCTTTGTAATAAATACCTTTTTTTTTAAATGATTTCTCTGCTTCAGCCAGCCGTTCTGTTGGTGATTCGCCTTTTATTATTACTTCCTTTAATACATGACCTATCTGGAGGTATATGATCATATCAGAGAAAGTGCTAACAACGAGTTGCTGCTTTAAATATTCCGGATGGCTAATCTCAAGCGTGTCGCCTGGAATGACAAGGATTGAGAATAAACCCAAATTATCAGTAAGAACACTATAATTTCCCCTCTTATTGAATATATTTGCCTTGGAAATTCTAACCGTACTGCCTTTTTTTAACACAACACCCTGAAGAGTCTTACCATTTTGAGCAAATGTACTCACGCAGCTAAAAAGCATGCATAACACAATTACATTACTAAATAAATGGTTCTCTTTCATTTTTACTAAGCTAAGAAGGAATGAGTTAACCGGATTCACTTTAACAAATTTTAACTACATATCACTCCGAAAGAATTTCCTTCGCTTTAAGAGTTTCAGCGTAGCGCTCTTAAATCAAAAAAGACAAAACCGGGTATAAAAGAGGGAAGTCGCTGATGCATAAAAGAAATGGCTGCAAAATCAAATAAAATCAACTATGTTGGTAAGACCTCCATTGTTTTTTATGGTAGGAGAAAATTTCAGCGGGTATTTGGTTTAACAAAAGTTCCTTCAATGTTTTCCTTGCCCTATAAAGCCTCTATAAGCATTTCTTCAGATGTCTTAAATACATCGGCAACTTGAGTCTCAGAGTCAGATTAATCGGGAATAATATACCACTTACTTTCATCGTCCTTAGCATAACTTAAACCGTCACTCATTTCGTGGATTTCCCTGCCATGCACTTTACTATAATAACTTTTTATTTCCCGTATGGTCATACCACCATTTTCACGGCGTAAATACATTTGCAATGCACTTAAAGTAGGTGCTACCTCATTTAAGCGCTGTTCATCGCTTTCACGGACAAAGGCTGAGCTCATAAAATAAACACATTTCTATTCTGAAAATGTTTTAAATAAAGCTGACTTATTTTCTTCATAACAATGCTATTTGATAGAGGTGTTAATCCTCAAATAAATGCCTTAAATACACGGCCGGGTTCTCCAGAAATGTTTTGGTCAATTGGAAATGTTCGGTAGCTTCACAGGTAGTTTCCCTGATACCATCCTCATCAAATTGATAAATAGTTGCATCAGGATAACATAGCAACATCGGCGAATGGGTGGCAATAATAAATTGCGCCCGTCCGGATTTTTCCAGTTCAGATATTATAGTCATAAACGCAAGAATCCTTGCCGGAGAAAGGGCAGCTTCAGGCTCGTCAAGAAGATAGATACCGGTCTCAAATTGATTCTTAAACAAGCTTAAGAATGATTCTCCATGAGATTGCTGATGTAACGATTTTCCACCGTAAGCATCTAAAATTCTACTGTCCTCTGATGCCAGTTCATCTATAAAGCTGGCAAAATTATAAAAGCTTTCTGCACGCATAAAAAAACCTCCTGAGATTTTTTTCGGTGTCCAGCCTAAAGTCACACTTTTGGCCAATTGAGATTCGTAACCGGAAAAATTATACCCAGTATTCAGGTTATGGTTTTTATTACCGCCCCTCAGATTAAATCCGCATTTTTCAGCTATGCCCTCCAGCAATGTTGACTTTCCGGAGCCATTCTCACCCACAAAAAACGATACATTATTTTTTAACCTCATTTTAATTCCTCTTTTGAAGCCGGGAATATTAAATGGATAAGAATCTATCGCGACAGGGAGAAGGGTAATAGCTGATAAGAAAGGCATGATTAAATATTCTAATCGGTACGAATATAGCGAAACATGCTAATTATCATTTCAATTTTTTGTTGGCGATCACTGTATTAACAGTGGAACATCTGCGATTTTGGTTATATGGCCTTTTAAGGAAACAAAATAACGTTGTCTGCAAAAAGAAATATAAATGCATATTAACAAATCCTTTTAATATGCATTTATTCAGGTTATTTTCCTAATCCTTTAGATAAAGGACTGGATAACATAATTTTCAATGCCTCTTTCCTGGTAAAGCCCTCTTTCCTTAATGCTTCAAAATAGGTTTTATTAATTTTGGCCAGTTCCGTTAATTTACCGGGCTCATTATAATATTCTAATGAAGAATTAAGCATCGACTTAACCAAGGTACTGTATATTGGTCCTAATGATTTAAACATTGCTGATGGAAAATCTGAATTAGCGATAGGCTGTTCAGCAACAGGCGTATGCGAACGCTGAACATCAGAAGTTCTTGATTTTTCAAAACTTACTCCATAAAAATTGAAAGAAAATCTATCACCTTCTTTTTCAATAATATTGACAGTTTTTACTCTTTTGGGTAATGCCTTGAAATAAACTTTAAATTTTAAACTTTCTTCGCCCTCTTTGAACGTGTATTTTTCTGGAGAAACTGGTATACCTTCCGATTTTACATACTCATACCTGGTATGGTCAGGTGTTTCTATATAAATTTTGTCACTTACTCTTACCCAGCCGTTGTTGTTTTTATGCTCAAAACTTACAATTGTAAATTTATCAGTGATTTCAATTTTACTGATGTAGCAGGCGCGGTCGTCTACTGTTTCGACATAAGGGTTGACAATAGCCTGAGCGAAACAGCTAATCGATGAGATTAAAAATAATAGCAGAAGTAAATAAGGTTTTTTCATAGGGTTAAATTTCGATAAATATATTATTAATAGTTAATACTTGAAGTAAGCCATATCATGGGTGCTTCTTTATTATAACACAGTTGATCCCCCTTAAAAAAAGAAATCTTTTTCCGGAACTGTATGCCCATAAGTTTTGTTTAAAAATAAACCAATTACTATGGCTTACATTGATTACTATAAAATTTTGGGTGTCGGGAAATCTGCGTCCGAAAAAGATATCAAAAATGCTTATCGAAAGCTGGCCAGGAAATACCATCCCGATCTTAACCCGAATGATGCAGGGGCCAAAAAGAAGTTTCAGGAAATAAATGAGGCAAACGAAGTTTTAGGTG
Source organism: Pedobacter superstes (assembly GCF_037622515.1). Taxonomy (NCBI): domain Bacteria; kingdom Pseudomonadati; phylum Bacteroidota; class Sphingobacteriia; order Sphingobacteriales; family Sphingobacteriaceae; genus Pedobacter; species Pedobacter superstes. The sequence continues at coordinate 482,127 of NZ_JBBJCN010000002.1, read as the reverse complement.
ATATTGAAAAGAGAAAAAAGTACGACAAATACGGTGAAAACTGGCAGCAAGCTGAAGCTTACGAAGCGGCAGAAAGGCAGGGGGGAAGACCGCAGGGAAGCTATGGCGGAAGCGGAACCGGGTTTGAATCATTTGGGGGGGGCGGCGATTTCTCTGACTTCTTTGAATCTATGTTTGGAAATATGGGCAGATCGGCCTCTGGCCAGGGCAGGCAGGTGAAATTTCGTGGGCAGGACTACAATGCCGAACTTCATTTAAGTTTACAGGAAGCCAGTACAACTCATAAACAAACAGTTACAGTAGATGGGAAAAACATCCGCATTACGATTCCTGCCGGAATTGAAAACGGACAAACCATTAAGATTCCTGGCCATGGAGGTGCCGGTGTAAATGGTGGTCCAGCGGGTGATTTGCTGATAAAATTTATAATTACCCCGGATCCAAGGTTCAAACGAGATGGAAAGGATCTGTATGCTACTATTAAACTTGATTTATTTACCGCTGTTTTGGGGGGTGAAATTACCGTAGACACATTGAGCGGTCTGGTAAAGCTTAAGGTTAAGCCCGAAACCCAGAATGGTACTAAGGTTAAATTGAAAGGAAAGGGATTTCCTGTTTACAAAAAAGAAAATGAATCCGGAGATCTCTATCTAACCTATGAAATTCAGATTCCGCAGAATTTAACCGATAAACAAAGGGAGTTATTTAAAGAATTGTCTCAACTTAAATAATATCAGATATGACAACCGGAGATTTAATCGCAGCGAATGATTTTTGCGAGTTTCATCATATCGAATACTCATTTATAGGATCACTTGAAGAAGCAGGCCTGGTGCAACTGGTGGCGCATGAAAACCAGAAGTTTATTGAAAAAGCTCAACTGGCGCAATTAGAAAAAATTATTCGTTTATCTCAGGATCTGGACATTAATATCGCTGGAATTGAAGTGATTATTTATCTCCTGTCACGATTGGAACATATGGAGGAAGAAATCTCTTCTTTAAAAAACAAGGTCAGTTTCTATCAGGAAGATACTTCTAATGCAATTACAAATTATTAATCACTGCTTCCTGTTTGAATTTTTTAATGAATCCATTTTGGCGTTTTGGATTAAATCTACCAGAAAGGGCTTACAGGTGATTTACAAAAAACGGATTCATTCTCAACATCATAGTTTTTAAAAAAAGTCAATGTGCTTTTCGTAAATAAATTCCCTGAATTGACAGGTTAATCTTATAAAAAGTATAGTTTAATAATATAAAACCCTCATCTTTGCGAAAATTTAAAGCTGGCATTTTATTAGACAGGTGATATGATGGATTTTTTACATACCATATTAGGTGATGACATTCAAGCAGGTTTGCTTATTGTTTTAAATTTGATAGTTATTGAAAGTCTTTTGTCTGTTGATAACGCCGCCGTGCTTGCTACAATGGTTCTTGATCTTCCTAAAGAGCAAAGGAACAGGGCATTAAAATATGGAATTATTGGAGCATACGTGTTTCGCGGGATTTGCTTGTTAATAGCCAGCTGGCTGGTTAAGATATGGTTTCTTAAACCTCTCGGCGGTTTATACCTCCTTTGGCTGGCTTTCGATTATTTTAAAGGAAAGAGTAGCGATGAAGATGAAGTTATCGATAAGGACCGTAGCTGGATTTATCGTTCAACAGTGGGTGTAATAGGAACTTTCTGGTCAACTGTTGCATTGGTGGAAGTAATGGATTTAGCATTCTCAATAGATAATGTTTTTGCTGCAGTAGCGTTTACAGATCACATGCCTTTAATTTATATAGGTGTTTTTATTGGAATTCTGGCAATGAGGTTTGTGACCCAGGGATTTGTTAAGCTGATGGAAAAGTTTCCTTTTTTAGAAACAATAGCATTTATTGTAATTGGAGTTTTAGGATTAAAATTACTTGCGTCTTTATATACTCATTATGCTGAAGGCTCGGTACTGGCGCAGTTTCTTGATAGCGAAAGTTTAGACTTAATGGTTTCTGTATTTACTGTAGCAATTTTTATTGTTCCTGTAGTTACATCTTATCTGTTTAATTTCCCGCGGAAAAATGTTGGAGATGCAGAAGTTGCATATTCTGCCGAATATATTCTTGAGAGTCAGGATGATATTTTGGCAGAGCCTGATAAAGAATAATTATTTCCTGTTCATACAATAAACGTTGCTTACAAACATTTTAATATTATTATGCTAAAACCTATTTTACATCTCCTTCTTATTCCTGTCGTTGCATTATCAGTTTCCTGTTCCTCGAATAATGCCCAAAATGTTACAAAAGCCAATGATAGTGTAGCTACAGATTCTGTTCGTGAAAACGACCCGGTTTCCGCTGAAAATGTACCGGGTAAAGAAAGAAAGCCTGCCGATGCAGCAACTATTTTAAGCAGAAAACAAGTGCCGATTCTGTGCTATCACCAGGTTAGAGATTGGCGTGCAGGTGATTCTGAAACCGCTAAAGATTACATAATACCTGTAAGCACGTTTAAATCGCATGTTAAAATGCTGGCCGATAGCGGGTATCATTCGGTATTGCCAGATCAGGTTTATAATTACCTGGTATATGGAGATCCCTTGCCATCTAAGCCGATCATGTTTACTTTTGATGATACTGACCTCGATCAGTTTACTATTGCTGCCCCCGAGCTGAAAAAGTATGGTTTTAAAGCCGTATACTTTATCATGACTGTTTCTATCGGAAGAAGGGGTAAGGTGAAATATATGAACAGTGAGGAGATAAAACAATTATCTGATGAAGGTAATATAATTGGAAGCCACACCTACGATCATAAAAATGTTAAAAAATATCAGGATGAGGACTGGCTTACTCAAATTGATAAGCCAACTAAACGTCTTGAAGAAATAACTGGTAAAAAAATTGAATACTTTGCTTATCCTTTTGGCCTATGGAATAAGGAAGCTATCCCGCAATTGAAGAAAAGAGGGTTTAAATCAGCATTTATTCTAGCAACATCCAGGGATGAAAATGATCCGTTGTTTACCATACGAAGAATCATAGCAAGTGGTTACTGGTCTGCGAAGACATTAAGTAACAGCATTAATAACAGTTTTTCCGGAAAAAGGAATTAATAAAATTTGCCGTTGCTGATAAACTTTGTTTATTGGTTATATTATTTGAGGTTTGCACAGGCAAACCTTTTTTTATACCCTCTAATTTTTAGTAAATCCTTCATAAATCCCTATATTTAATTTCAAAACTTACTTATGGCCCGCTTAAACCTGCTTGAAGAAACCCGCTTTGAAAAGTTACCGGTGGCTGTCTTCCCTGATGAAAACCTGGCTTCAAAAGAAGTTGCCCGACGCATAGCAAAACTTATTCGTGAAAAACAGAATAAAGGAGAGAAAACTGTTCTGGGACTGGCTACTGGGCTAACTCCAATCGGTGTTTATGAAGAGCTGATCCGCTTGCATAAGGAAGAAGGGCTGAGTTTTAAAAATGTGATCACTTTTAATCTCGATGAGTATTATCCGATGAAACCGGGCGCAGAGCAAAGTTATGTACGTTTCATGAATGAACATCTGTTTGATCATATTGACATAGTAAGATCTAACATTCATATACCTGACGGGAGCTTACCTCTGGAGCAAATCCACCAGTATTGTTTGGACTATGAACGCAGCATAAGTGAACATGGAGGTTTGGATCTGCAAATACTTGGTATCGGCCGGACTGGCCATATTGGTTTTAACGAACCCGGATCGGCTCCAAATTCGGGTACCCGCTTAGTCACTCTGGCTGATTTAACCCGGACAGATGCCTCCCGTGATTTTGGAAGTAAGGAGAATGTTCCCACCAAAGCCATTACAATGGGGATTGGAACAATTTTTAAAGCCAGGGAAATTATCCTTATGGCCTGGAATCGGAAAAAAGCATCGATTATAAAGAAAGCTGTTGAAGGAGAGATATCATCAGAAGTGCCGGCTACGTATTTGCAACAGTCGGATAAAGTTGAATTTGTTTTAGACTCTGATGCCGCATCAGAGCTGACCAGATTTAACACTCCATGGTTAGTTAAAGATTGCATTTGGGATGAACCACTGATAAAGAAGGCTGTTATCTGGTTATCACATGAAGTCAATAAACCAATTCTTAAACTAATTGAAGAAGATTATAACTCCAACGGAATGGCCCAGTTAGCCACTGAAAATGGCCCGGTTTACGACATAAATATTCGGATTTTCAACCTAATTCAACATACCATAACCGGCTGGCCGGGAGGGAAGCCCGATGCAGACGATAGTCAGCGTCCGGAACGTGCTAATCCCGGTGTAAAAAGATGCTTGATTTTCTCTCCTCATCCTGATGACGATGTTATTTCGATGGGAGGTACTTTTATGCGGCTCGTTGATCAGGGGCATGATGTGCATGTGGCATACCAAACTTCTGGAAATACCGCCGTTTGGGATGATGATGCCCTGCGCTATGTAGAGTTTGTACGCGACTTTTCGAAATCAATCGACTTTGATTCTAATGGCCTTGAAGAAAGCTATATCATGATGAGGGAGTTTATTGAATCTAAGCAGCCAAATCAGCCTGATATCAAGGAGCTTCAAACAGTAAAAGGATTAATCAGAAAAGGTGAAGCTATAGCAGGGGCTCGTTTTTCGGGTTTAAGAGACGAAAACATTCATTTCATGGCATTGCCTTTCTATGAAAATCCGAAACCTCGTTACAATGAGGACGATATACAAATTACGATCGCTTTATTGCAAAAAATAAAGCCTCACCAGGTTTATGCGGCAGGCGATTTTGCCGACCCTCATGGTACTCATAAACTTTGTTTCGACATCGTACTTGAAGCATTAAAACGCCTGAAAGAATCTGAAGAATGGGTTAAAGATTGTTGGTTATGGCTATATCGCGGTGCATGGCAGGAGTTCGAGATACATGAAATTCAAATGGCCGTACCTCTATCACCCAAACAGGTGCTGAAAAAGCGAAATGCTATATTTAAGCACCAGTCTCAAAAAGACAGGCCGGTCTTTCCAGGTGAGGATCAACGGGAGTTTTGGGTCAGGGCGGAGGAACGGACAAGTCAAACTGCCCGAGAATACGATAAATTGGGAATGGCTGAGTATGAAGCAATGGAAGCGTTTGTGAGGTGGAATTTTTAAGATGAATTAGGGGCTATTGATCTTAAAATAAAAAAACGCATTTTTCAAACCTTAGTTCTGATCCATCTCGTCTATATACATCTGATCAATTTCCATGGCATATTTTTTTTCTATTACCTTCCTTTTAGCTTTCATAGATGGAGTTAATTCTCCCTCTTCAATACTGAACGGATGGCGTTTAATGATGAAATTTTTAATTCTTTCAAATTTTGCAAGCTCATTTGAAAGTTTACGGATATCGTGAGATAGCCAATCTTTAAGCTCTTTATCCTCAATAAATATTTCCTCTTCTTTGAAAAATTCATCCCCCTTGCCAAATTCTTCCACCAGGCTGTCTTTTGGAGGCACTATTATGGCCGTTATAAATTCCCGCTTATCACCTATTAAAAATATTTGTTCAATTTTTGGACTTTTTAAGTAGGTGTTTTCTACAGGGGTAGGATAGATGTTTTTACCATATGCGTTTACAAGCATATTCTTTATGCGGTCGGTTATTTTTAAGTTCCCTTTAAAAAAACGCCCGATATCGCCTGTGTGAAACCAGCCCTTAGAATCAATTACCTGCTCTGTCTCATAAGGCTTATTCCAATAACCCTTCATTACACAATGTCCTCTGGCTAAAATTTCGCCCTCTTCACATTCAAAATCTTCATTAAAGGTATTGTTCGTTTGAACGGTGAGCATTCTTTTTGTTTCTACCTCTTGTATACCGATTTCAATGCCGGGAATTATGCGTCCAACGGTGCCAAAAACTTGCCTGTGATACTCGGTTACGGCTAAAACAGGCGATGTTTCGGTTAGTCCATAGCCTTCAAGTACTTTAATTCCAAGGTTGCCAAAAAACTCACCTACATTTTGCGGAAGCGCAGCTCCTCCTGAAAGGAAAAATTTCAGTCGTCCGCCTGTTTTTTCCTTAATTTTATTAAATACCAGCTTGCCGGCAAGTTTATGCTGAGCTGTTAAAATCCATCCCGGAGATTTTCCGGCTTCTTTACTTTCCCGGTATTTTTTCCCGATCGATAATGCCCATAAAAATATTTTAGCCTTAGTACCTCCTGGCTGAGTGCCCGCTTTTATAGCCCTGTCGTGTATGCGCTCAAGTAGTCGGGGTACACAGCTCATAACTGTGGGTTTTATTTCAGTCATGTTTTTAGCAAGAAGTTCCAGACTTTGTGAAAATGCTATTTTACATCCCGCTGTGATGCAGACGTGATAAGTTGCGGTACGTTCAAAAACATGTGAAAGAGGCAGAAACGACAAGAAAACATCATCTTTGTCGATAACAGGAATTTGTAATAGAGAGGAATTTACATTTTCCACAAAGTTATGATGACTCAGCATCACACCCTTGGGGACCCCTGTTGTTCCGGAAGTATAAATCAGGGATGATATATCTGAAGGAAGTATACACCCACGAGCAAAATCAATCGCTTTCTTATGTGCTTCATAACACTTTTTACCTTCTTCTAACACCGCATTAAATGAAATAATGCCTGCATTAAGGTTTATGCCTTGAATGTACTTTTCGTAGTCATCAAAAATTGGAATTATGCGAATTAATTCAGGACATTCATTCGCAATCTTTAATATTTTCCTCAGTAAGAATGGATTACCCACCAGTAGTGTTTTTACACCGGCATCATTAAGAATATATTCGATTTCACTTTCCGAGAGGGTGGGGTATATCGATACATTTATAGCGCCAATCTGCTGTAATCCCTGATCATAAAAAATGTATTCGGGAGAATTTTCGAGAATAAAACCTATCCTGTCGCCCTTTTGAATTCCTATTTCTAAGAAGTATGACGAAATCGCATCAGCATTCTCAAGGGTTTTTCTGTAACTGATTTCTTCCCATACTTCACCCTTCTTATGAACAAGAAAAGTTGATTCTTCTGATTGAATTGTAGAAACTACATTTCTTAATAATTTAGGGATAGTATTGGGCTTTGAATTCATTGTTGATTTAATACCAACAAGTATACAGAATATACCTAAACACAAAAAGGGGCGATAGCCCCTTTTTAATGATATTTTATAGAAGGTTAAACAGAAAAACTTTCTCCGCAGCCACAGGTGCGGCTTGCATTAGGATTATGAAAATTAAAGCCTTTGCCATTTAAACCATCCGAAAAATCCAGTTCTGTGCCAGCCAGGTATAAAAATGACTTCATGTCCAAAGCCATTCGCACACCCTTATCTTCAAAGAATTGATCGCCAGGTTTTTCTTCATTGTCAAAATCAAGTTTATAGGATAAACCAGAGCAACCACCTCCCTGCACAGATACTCTTAAAAAGTAAGTATTATCCAGACCTGAATTTTCAACCAGCTCTGCTACTTTTTCTTTTGCTTTATCTGTTACTGTAACCATTTGTTTAAAAGATTTGAGATTTGAGATATTGGATTTGAGATCATCGAATCCAACACTCTAATCATTTAACCATATTATAATAGATATGCATGTTCTAACATCTCATATCTATTCTTTCACATCTAATTAGTGATGTGACTTTTCAACTACCAATGCCTCTAAACCGTTTTTTACGCGGTAATCGTTGATAGCAGCTTTAATAGCATCTTCCGCTAAAACAGAACAATGTATTTTAACCGGTGGTAATGCAAGTTCTTCAACGATGTCCATATTATCTATGGCCATTGCATCATCAATGCTTTTTCCTTTTAACCACTCGGTAGCTAAAGAAGATGAAGCAATTGCAGAACCGCAACCAAAGGTTTTAAATTTTGCATCAGTAATTACATTATTTGCATCTACTTCAATTTGAAGGCGCATAACGTCTCCACATTCAGGAGCTCCTACTAAGCCTGTTCCTACGTTGTTTTTGCTTTTATCAAGTGTGCCAACGTTTCTTGGGTTAGTGTAATGATCGATAACTTTATCTGAGTAAGCCATAGCCTTATTTTATTTGTAAAATTTGTACTTTAAGTTCTATTTGCATCATTAATTTGCATATCTGCACATCAAATCATCTGCATATCTATTTAGTGTTCTACCCACTCCACTTTATCCAAATCAATTCCTTCTTTAAACATTTCCCATAGAGGAGAAAGGTCGCGAAGGTGATTAACCGCTTTTTTAGTTTGTTCGATAGCAAAATCTACTTCTTCCTCAGTGGTAAACCTTCCTAATCCAAAACGTATCGAAGAGTGTGCCAAATCATCAGATAATCCTAAACTTTTTAATACGTAAGACGGCTCTAATGATGCTGAGGTACAGGCAGATCCTGATGAAACAGCCATATCTTTCATTGCCATCATCAAACCTTCTCCTTCCACATATTTAAAAGAAATATTAGCAACGTGCGGCAGTCTGTATTGACGGTTCCCGTTCACGTAACTTTCTTCAAGCGTAGTTAAAGAGCTTTCAAGTTTATCGCGCAAAGCCGACAAACGTTTAGCTTCATCTGCCATTTCTAAATAGCAAAGTTCACATGCTTTACCAAATCCGACAATTCCGGGTACATTTAGTGTTCCTGAACGCATTCCACGCTCATGGCCACCTCCGTCCATTTGCGCCGTAACCTTAACTCTTGGATTCTTTCTTCTAACATATAATGCACCGACACCTTTCGGTCCGTACATTTTATGTGCTGAAAACGACATTAAATCGATACCATCTGCAATAACATCAACCGGAATTTTTCCTACAGCTTGTGTAGCATCAGTGAAAAATAGAGCACCGTGTTTATGAGCGATAGCCGATATTTCTTTGATGGGTTGAATAACTCCAATCTCATTGTTTCCGTACATAATGGACACAAGGATGGTTTTGTCAGTCATTGCATTTTCAAGCTCCTGCAAGTCAATTAAACCATCAGATTTAACCTGAAGGTAGGTAACACTGGCTCCAAGTTTTTCAATATGTTTACACGCGTCAAGAACTGCTTTGTGCTCTGTAGTGCAGGTAATTATATGGTTTCCTTTGTCTTTGTACATTTCAAAGACACCTTTTAATGCAAGGTTATTTGCTTCAGTGGCACCAGAAGTAAAGATAATTTCTTTTTCGTTTGCGCCAATCAGTTTTGCTACTTGTTCGCGTGCATAATCAACACCTTCTTCGGCTGCCCATCCAAAAGGATGATTTCTACTCGCTGCGTTGCCAAATTTCTGCGTGAAATAAGGTATCATTGCTTCAAGTACCCTCGGGTCCATTGGAGTGGTGGCATTGTTGTCTAAATATATTGGGAGATTCATATCTAAAACTATAACTATATTTAAATACAAAGATAGTAAAACTTTTAGCTCCTGTTATTACCTGAAACGAGTCTAAATATAGATAAAAAGTCATTTTTACCAGAAACAACCATGAATAAGATAGAACATATTGGTATTGCAGTCCACAGTATAGATCAATCCTCAGTTATTTATGAAAAGCTCTTAGGAATTAAGAGTTATAAGCGTGAAATTATTAATTCAGAAGCGGTTATCACTGAATTTTTTAAGGTGGGAAATGAAAAAATTGAGCTTCTGGAGGCTGTTTCTCCCGATAGTGCTATCGCGAAATTTATTGAAAAAAAAGGGGAGGGTCTTCATCATATAGCTTTTAGTGTCGATGATATTTATTGGGAAATGGAGCGCCTAAAAGCTGAAGGTTTTCGATTGTTATCGGATACGCCTAAACTTGGAGCAGACAATAAATTAATTTGTTTTGTTCATCCAAAAGATGCGAATGGCGTTTTAATTGAACTTTGTCAGGATGCTTAACTGCTCATTCTCTTGTGCCTGATCTCCTTTCTCAAATCTTTTTTAAAATCTATTTGAAAACTTACCTTTTTGTACATATATTTGCGCCTCTTAAAAAGGAATGAACCATGAAGGCTGATTTGCATCCAAAAAATTATAGATTGGTAGTTTTTAAAGATATGTCTAACGACTATTCTTTTCTGACCAAATCTTGCATAGAATCTAAAGAAACTATCAAATATGAAGATGGTAACGAGTATCCACTGATTAAACTGGAGATCTCTCACACCTCTCACCCGTTTTATACTGGTAAAATGAAGCTTGTTGATACAGCAGGACGTATTGACAAATTCCGTTCACGTTACAATAAAAAATAAAATAAATTTAAAAATAGTTGAAAGTCCCGGTATACGCCGGGACTTTTTTTATTTTTGCCCTCTATGAGTATCATTTTTTTTGATGATTCTGCCAGAAATAGTTTATTTCCGTTAACTTTTACCAGGCCTGTAGCTGATTTAAGGATAGGTATCCTGACAATCGCCGGTAAATGGGAAAAATATCTCAAATCTCCGGTGTCATTTCTTACAGTAGATTATTTGCAGGAAAAATTTCCTTACCACACCTCAGCAGATAATATTTTTATAAATGGTTCCATATGTCCTAATTTGGCTTTGCTCGAGGCAATAGATAGACTTGCTGAAGGAGAATTGCTGGTAAAAAATGGAATTCCAATTGCCGTCAAGTTGAAACAGGCCGATTGCGAAAGTTTTTCGGAGCCATCGAAGTTTCATCAAACTGAGTTTACTGAGGATTTTATCCGTGTTGTTTTTCCGGAAGATATATTTAAGCTAAATGATATTGAGCTTAGAAATGATTTTGAACTTTTAACTTCCGGACGAACATCTGCCAGCTTAAGCTCTACCAATACTATCTTAGGCGATAAGTTTTTTGCCGAAGAAGGTGCGGTAGCCGAATGCTCTGTTTTTAATACTAAAGAAGGTCCGGTATATCTTGCCAAAAATTCTGAGGTTTGGGAAGGTTCCCTTATTCGCGGTTCTTTTGCTTTATGTGAAAATTCCCAGGTGAAAATGGGGTCTAAAATTTACGGTAAAACCACAATAGGACCTTATTGTAAAGTAGGCGGAGAAATAAACAACTCTGTAATCCATGGTTACTCATCCAAAGGTCATGAAGGATTTTTAGGCAACGCTGCTTTAGGAGAGTGGTGCAATATTGGAGCCGATAGTAATAATTCAAATCTTAAAAATAATTACGCAGAAGTAAAGCTTTGGGACTATAATAAAAAATCATTCCGTAAAACAGGAATGCAGTTTTGCGGACTTATTATGGCAGATCATGCAAAGTGTGGAATTAATACCATGTTTAATACCGGTACTGTAGTTGGTGTAAGTGCAAATGTTTTTGGAGCAGGTTATCCGCGTAATTTTATCCCTGACTTTGCATGGGGGGGAGCCCAGGGCTTTGATTTATACGCTTTGAATAAAGCCTTTGAAACTGCAGAGAAAGTTTTTGAAAGACGCGACAGAACATTTGATGACCAGGAGAAAAAAATATTGACCCGGGTATTTGAATTAACACAATCATATAGAAACTTTTAAATAGATAAGTAATGAGAAAAAAAATTGTTGCCGGTAACTGGAAAATGAACCTCGACTATACATCAGGAATGACATTGTTTTCTGAAGTTTTACATATGGTTAATGATGAAGCCCATGGCGATCAGGAAGTAATTGTATGTCCGCCATTCGTTTACATCCATAGTTTAGTGCAGCTTGCTAAAAATAATACAAGGGTGAGTGTTGGCGCTCAAAACTGTCATCAGGCAGAATCGGGTGCATTTACTGGCGAAATTTCTGCTAATATGCTGAAATCCATCGGAGCGGCATCTGTGATTCTTGGCCATTCTGAGCGTCGTCAATACTTTGGCGAAACCAACCAAACCCTTGCTCCAAAAGTAGACGCAACCCTTAAAGCCGGTTTAAAGCCAATTTTTTGTATCGGTGAAACACTGGAAGAGCGAAATCAAAATATTCATTTTGATTTGATAAAAGCTCAATTAACAGAAGGGATTTTTCATCTTTCTGCTGAGGAATTTGCTAAAGCTATCATTGCTTATGAACCGGTTTGGGCTATTGGTACCGGTGTAACCGCAACTTCTGAACAAGCTCAGGAGATACATGCATTTATCCGTAAAGAAATCGCTTCGAAATATGATGCAGCAACAGCGGAGAATACTACGATTTTATATGGTGGAAGTTGTAATCCAAAAAATGCTGCCGAACTGTTCGCTCAGCCGGATATCGATGGTGGTTTGATTGGTGGTGCATCATTGAAATCAAGGGATTTTACAGACATTGTTAAAGCTTTTAATTCCTGATACTTGAATTATTTAGAGTTTATTTTTAATACTGATCTTAAACAAGATTACCAAAGAGACCTCCTCATCAATGCTTTGGGTGAGGCTGGTTTCGATACTTTTGAAGAAACGCCTGAAGGATTTAATGCCTATATCAAGGCCTCGGAATTTAATCAGGAAAGTTTTGATAATGTCCTTTCGCCCTACAAAGAATCTTTTTCCTTTTCATGGAATCAAAATGTAGTGGCTCAAAAAAATTGGAACCAATTATGGGAAAGCAATTTTGAACCACTTATTATTAAGGAGCAATGTTACGTCAGGGCAACTTTTCATCAGCCTAAGTCGGAATACCCCTTAGAAATTATTATTGACCCAAAAATGTCTTTCGGAACCGGTCATCATCAAACAACCACTATGATGATGGAGTTTATACTGGAAGAAAATTTTCAGGATAAACGAGTTCTGGATATGGGTGCAGGAACGGGAATTCTTGCTATACTTGCTTCTAAGCAAGGGGCACGACAGATTACCGCCATTGATTATGACCCAGTTTGTTATGATAGCATGATCGAAAACTCGCGTTTAAATAATGCACCTCTTGATCAGATTCTATGTGGTTCAAAAGATGTAATTCCTGAACGAGAGTTCGATATAGTACTTGCCAATATTAACCGTAATATACTTTTAGATCAGCTGGATCGCTATTCAGAAGTGTTGGTGTCCGGAGGCGAGTTATACATAAGCGGCTTTTTTGAGAATGATCTGGAAATTTTAATCGAGAGTGCCGGCACTTTTAAATTATCGTTTATTACAAATAAGCTGAGGGATAACTGGTGTTCAGCAAAATTCTTAAAACAAACTTAAGGTAAATTCCTTTAACAGAATATCTTGTAACTTTAACAAGATATTTATCACAAATTCAACTTAATGCGTTTACATTTAATTGCTATTGGTGGCAGTGCAATGCATAATATGGCTATTGCGCTATCCCTAAAAGGATATGTTATTACAGGGTCTGACGATGCAATTTACGAGCCTTCAAGATCCAGATTAGAAAAGCATAATATTTTACCATCGCAAATGGGGTGGTTTCCTGAAAATATTACAGAAGATATTGATGCAATTATTTTGGGAATGCACGCCCGTGCGGATAATCCGGAATTATTAAAGGCAACGGAACTCGGTTTAAAAGTGTACTCCTACCCTGAATACATTTATGAACAGTCGAAAGATAAAGTAAGAGTTGTGGTTGGAGGTAGTCATGGCAAAACAACCATTACTTCTATGATATTGCACGTTTTAAAATCGTGCAATAAAGAATTCGATTATCTGGTAGGGGCTCAGCTTGAAGGTTTCGAAACAATGGTCAAAATTTCTGATGCCCCGGTGATGATAATAGAAGGAGATGAATATTTAGCCTCCCCAATTGACAGGCGCCCAAAGTTTCATTTATATCATGCTAATATTGGAGTTATAAGCGGTATTGCCTGGGATCATATAAACGTATTTCCAACTTTTGACAATTATATTGAACAGTTTAAAATATTTCTTAAAACGATTGTTGCAGGTGGATCTATAATTTATAATGAAGGGGATGATCATGTCAATGCTGTTGTGCAACATTCGGATGTTCCCTTAACTAAAATTCCCTATTCTGAAAGTCAAAGTATTACTGAAGAAGGTGTCACATTTCTGAAAATAAAAGGGGAAAAAATTCCCCTGCTAATCTTCGGTCAGCACAATTTACAAAATATGGAAGCTGCTCATAATGTTTGTAAAGTATTGGATATCAGCGATTATGATTTTTATCATGCCATGAAATCTTTTAAGGGAGCCGCCAGGAGATTAGAGCTTTTAGGTAAGAATGAATTCACCGCAGTATATAAAGATTTTGCTCACTCACCATCAAAGTTGAAAGCCACTCTTTCTGCTGTAAAAGCCCAATTTCCCAATAGGGAACTGATCGCAGTAATGGAACTTCACACGTTCAGCAGTTTAAATAAAGCATTTTTGGACGAATATAAAGACTGTATGAATACAGCAGATACTGCAGTTGTATTCATTAACAGACGAACATTTGAACAGAAAAATATGGTGCCTTTTACAGAAAACGAAGTTAAATCTGCGTTTAATAACGATAAGTTAATTTTTTTCAACAATTCCGAAATATTGGTCGAATTTTTGAGTTATATTAATTATAAGAGTAAAAACTTGCTTCTTATGAGTTCGGGTGATTTTGGAGGTATAGATTTAAATATACTTGCTAATAAAGCCCTGACTTTTTAGATGCTTAAATTGAAGGGTAAATGAAAACATTAGGTAAAAAGATCAGACTTTTGAGGCACCAGAAAGGTTGGAGCCAGGAAGATGTGGCGAAGAGATTGGACATTTCAATCCCTGCATTTTCAAAAATTGAAACAGGAATAACAGATATTAATTTGTCTCGTTTAGAACAAATATCAAAATTATTTGATATGACAGTTGTTCAGTTACTTACATATAACGATACTGAACAGCAAGAAAAATATATTTCTGAACTAGAGACAATGACTAAAAAATTGCAGGAGAGGGAAACTGAGGTTATTGATTTGCAGAAAAAAATAATAAACCTTTTTGAAGAGCTAAGACGTTCGAAAGTTATTGCCTAAATAAAAGGCTCTTTATTTGAGCCTTTTATTTAAAATATTTTTCTCATCGTTACATGCTTTTTTCCAAATGAGGCTCCTGTCGCCTCATGAAGGGATAGCATTTTGTCATTAAAATCACCCACCCAGGATAATTCCAGTTCCTGATATTGTTTCAATGGTAAAACATATTCTTTTAGCTTGATAAACATTGCCGATTCCAGGCCGTGTTTTTGATAGGCTTGCTTTGTACCCATAGCAACAGCCCTCATTCGCGAAACGCCCTTCCACCGATAATATACAAATTTGAGCTTCTCAATAAGTCCAAGTTTACCATTTAAAGGTTTTATGATTTGATTAGCATCTGGTAATATAACAACAAACGCGGCGGGCTCATCATTAACATAGGAAAACCAGATAAGCTTCTCATCCATAATAGCTTTCATTTTTTTGAAACTCTCATAGATAGTTTCTTTATCAATCGGAACAAAGTTTTCGAAATCCTTCCATGCATCATTATATATTTCTATAAAGTCGGAAGCATATTTTTCAATGTTATTCCTTTCGAGATGCCTGAACGAATACCCGGGTTTTTTAGATACCCATTCTGCAATTTTGGTAAATCGTTCAGGAAATGGTTTGTTCACTTCAAGGTGATTGGTTATTTGCTCATACATCGGAGAAAACCCATATTGTTCAAATAACTGTTTATAATAAAGAGGATTATAATTCATTCCGTAAGAGGGATGAGTAAATCCTTCAATAAGTAAACCCCAGAAAGAATCGTTTTCACCAAAGTTAATGGGGCCATCCATAGCTGCCATCCCGTGCTCTTTTAACCAGGCTTGTGCGGTGTCAAAAAGAGCGAAGGCGGTATTTTTATCATTTATACATTCAAAAAAACCAATTCCGCCTGTGGGTTGGGGAAATGAATAGGCTTTTTTATCATTTATAAAGGCAGCAATTCTGCCTACAGTATTTCCATTTGAATCTTTTGCTATCCAGCGGGTAATGGTTCCATGTTGATGAAAGTTGTTCTGCTTGGGATCAAATACTTTCTCAATATCTACATCTAATGGACAAACCCAAACGGGATCATTGGCATAAATTTTTCTGGAAAGGTTTAAAAAATCTTTAACTGCTTTTTTATCTTTTACTTCGGTTATAACCATATTTTATCAGCGCGGGGTTTTATACAAAAAAAGCATTCAGTTGGCTGAATGCTTTCCATGCAAAGAACAAATTTAATTAATAATCGTCATCATCATCCAGAGAATCCAAATCATCAAACCCTCCCAAATCATCATCTAAGGGAGCGTCAAAATCATCATCATCGTCATCAACATTTAAACGTTTATTCACAATGGGGTCGTCTAAATTCGTTTTGGAGCTATTTAAGCTGTCTATATTATCAAACTTTTTCTTTGGCGTTTTCATCTTTCAGATTAATTTTGCTTAGCATAAAAATAATAAGATTTTTAAAAGTATGCCACTCAATTATAATTAATCTTGTTTTTCTCCAATTTCATTTTCATCTGTCTGGATATCATTTAATTGTGGTAATTCTGAACTGTCTTTAATTCCAAAATAATCCATAAACAGTGAGCTGGTGTTATAAAGTAAAGGTTTTCCAATTGATTCTGCTTTGCCGGAGATCGCAATTAGCTCTTTATCGAGAAGTTTTTGAATAGTATAATCACAGTTTACACCACGAATTTGTTCTACTTCAAGTTTAGTGATAGGTTGTCTGTAAGCAATAATAGCCAGTGTTTCCAAAGCAGCCTGGCTTAATTTCTTTTTAGAACGCTGAATTTGCAGCTGACTTATCAGGGGATAGAAGGCTTTCTTTGTAAGAAATTGATATCCTCCGTTTAACTCAATAAGTTCGATCGCAAATTCTGCTTGATCATATTTTCGTTTAATATTATGGAGAGAAGCCATTACCAGCTCGATAGCTGTTGGCGCTTCATTTATTGAATCTAATACTTGCTGAATATCAGCAACAGATAGACTTTGCGTCGATGCAAATATCAATGCTTCTATATATAATTCGAGATTATCCACTGGATTGCAAATTTATTAAAAACAATAGATTAAAATATTGAGATAAAAAAAAAGCGGTGAAACTTTTGGGAAGTTCCAGCCGCTAAACACACACTTAGATAATAATATTAAAAAAAGTTTACCTTAAAACAGATTCGCAATGATATCT
This sequence comes from Pedobacter superstes, assembly GCF_037622515.1. Taxonomy (NCBI): domain Bacteria; kingdom Pseudomonadati; phylum Bacteroidota; class Sphingobacteriia; order Sphingobacteriales; family Sphingobacteriaceae; genus Pedobacter; species Pedobacter superstes. Next base: position 465,063 of record NZ_JBBJCN010000002.1, on the reverse strand, counting down.
GAAACAATAATAAGGAAAATAGAATTTCTGATATAATTTAATGAGTTATCGGTAGTACTTATTGAGTTAACGGTTAAAATGGGATTAAAATCGTCACTTTTGTGCCGGTTGGTTCCACATTTTCGACATTCAATGTTATAGGCGCATCAAATTTATTTAAAAGATTTATACGCTCCCGCGTAAGTTCCATACCCCTGCTGATATGATCATTACTCTTTAATTTATAAGAATTTTCGATCCCGATACCATCGTCTTCTATACATATGTGTAAAAGATTCTGGCTGCGTAATTTAATTACAACTGCTATGTTGCCATTTGTTTCTTTAGGCATAATTCCATGCCAGATTGCATTTTCTACAAAAGGTTGTAAAAGCATGGATGGTATAAGAGTTTCCTCCTTATCTATTTCCGTATCAATATCAATCTTGTAATTCAACTTATCTCCAAACCGAAGTTTTTCCAGAGAGAGGTATAAAGTTAAATAGGAAATTTCTTCTTCAATGGATATGTAACTCTTATTGCAGATATCAAGATTCTTTCTGATAAGACGGGCAAAACCAGTTAATAACTGATTGGCCATTACTGTGTCTTTTGTATTTATGAAATGCTGAATAGAATTCATTACATTAAAGATGAAATGTGGATTCATCATCGCCTGCAAGGCTTGTTGTTCTAATGCAATAATCTTGGTTTTGGCGAGCAGTTTCTCCCTTTCCTTGATTCTTTTATTTTTATAGAAACTGTTAATTAAAAAAAAGATTACCGGCACAAAAATTAAAATCATTAAAATAATAAACCAGGGAGTTTTCCATAAGGGAGGCTTTATGTAAAAAACGTAAACAATTGGTTTGCTCCATGCACTATTTAAACCCCGGGCCCGAATTTGTAAATGGTATTCACCTGGTTCTAATGAGCCAAATTCTATAGTGTTATTGGATGTTGTATTCCAAATCAGCTCATCTTTTAGACGATACTCATACACTATTTCGGATGGATTATTAAAATCTATGCCAATGTAGTTTACTGTGATATTATTTGATTTATGATTTAACTCAATTTTTTCTGACAAATCAACCTTTTGGTTGTTGATCAGTATCGAATTTAAATTTAATGGAATTGACCTCTTTTTTTTGAGTTGAACATTGGCTGAAAAAATAGATAAACCGCTATTTGATGCTACATATACCGAATCATCATCTACAATAACATCATTGATTTCATTAGAAAGCAGCCCGTTTTCTTTGTGAAAATTGTCTATTCTTTTTAAATCTTTTGAAATTCTGCTAATTCCCTTACCTGTAATAACCCATATATAATTATCAGCATAAAAAACTTTTTTGCAAATATTACTTCCTAACCCGTCGTTGGTTGTAATTTCCTTAATTAACTTATGATTTTTAATGAAGTAGATACCAAATCCATAACTTGCGCAGACGATTGTTTTATCAGGTAATTCTGTTATATCGGTTATACGCTGTTTAAGTTTGGGTATAAAGTTATAGAGATCAACCAGTTTATTTTTATATGTGTATTGTAGGCCGTTTATATTAGAAAACCATAATCTTTCCTCCGAGTCGTAAAATACAGTATATGCACGGAATGGAAAATGTAAGGAAGGATTGCTTAAATTGGGCGTTTCAAATATGAGCGGTGCATTTTTATCTTCAAGAATATCAACACCCGCTGCAAGTGCTATTGCTAATTTTCCGCTTTTGCCGATACTAAATGACTTAAGGGCGAATGTTAAGTTATCTCTTTCTCTTAAATATCTTATACTCTGTAAGTTTGGAGAAATTTCACCCAGGCTATTATTGGATGCGAACCAAATTGATTTATTCTGAGGATCGTAAAAAAGTTTTTTAATGGGATTGTAAGAAAAATGCGAGTTACTTAAAGATTTGTACCTTATCTTTTTGCCCTTCATCAAAGTCAGATTTCCATTTCTTAACCCCAATATCAGTTGCTTATCGGGAGTTCGGGTCAGGCTATGGACAGAGTTATAAAATAGACCTTCGCTCACCGTATAATGTTGCATGTTTCTTGCAAGTTCAGGCAGCATATACACTCCGTTTCCAATAGTCGAAATCCAAATATTCCCATTTATATCTAATAAACTATGGGTGATGAATTTCCCTTTCAAATGGTTTAATGATGATTTGACTGATGAGGAGTCAAGTACATACGCACCATTTCCCATAGTGTTAATCCAAATGTTCGAATTTCTGTCAAAAAAGAAATTACTAATGCCATTTTGTAGAACTTCTTCCGGGATTTTCCTTTTAATAATGCCCTTCCCCTTTACTAATTCAATTAAACCTGATTTTGAGATAAATGAGATTTCTTTCTTGGTTTTATCATATTGCAACGTTTTAAACGAAAGCGGGTAATGATTAGTCTTTAATTCAGTAAATTTGTTATTGCTGTATTTATATATGTCATTTCGGTTGAAAATCAAAATTTCACCTTCCTCGTTTTCGGCAATTACTGAATTCGTAAATAATCGAGTGCCTGAATAAAAGATCTTAACAGATTGACCGTCAATCATTAGAATTTCACGCTGATTGGTGGAAAACCACAGCCTCTGCCGGGAGTCTTCAAAAAAGGAGACAAAACTAGCTTTGCAGAAAGTTTTTCTCAATAAGCTGTCATTCGCTGCATTATAAAACCGGTTTTTATAGTAATAACTTAGTTTACCATTTAAGGTTAAAAACCAGGTTCTCCCTTTTGAATCTTCCCGGATTTGGAGTACTTCATTATCCGAAAGGCCATCATCCATTGTAAAGGTTTCGAAGGTTTGACCATCAAACCGGTTAACCCCGCTTTCTGTGGCAAACCAAATAAATCCTTTCGAATCCTGATTAATATAGTACACAGTCGAATTGGCGAGTCCGTTATTGACTGTGTAATTTTTAAAGCTCAATGTTTGAGCACACAGATTTCCTGGACTGCTAAACCAGCAAATAATCACCAATATATAATTTGTAATCTTTTTCAAGGTTTTAAATGTTCGCTTTCCCGGTTTGGATGAACTCTCGTAGTTTTTCCTGGAATTCAGCAGAACGCCTTCTGGATACAGGCAAAACAGTGTCTTTTTCGAGGATCACTTCGAATCCATGTTTGTTGGAATAACTATTTACATATTTCAGATTAATAATTGCTGATTTATGTATCCGGGCAAAATCATCATCCAGCATATCTTCAAATTCTTTCAGAGGTTTTGATATTATCAGATTTCCAGCATTCTTAAGATGGAATACTGAATAATTACTATCTGCTTCAATATAAATAATATTGCTGGTATCTATTATATGAAAACCATTTGTATGTGGAAGAGTTATCTTTTCAATTTTGTTTTTTGTGTGCAGGTTCTCACTTAAAGCATTTAGCGGAGGAATAGTTCCGGGTAAATTGGAAGATTTTAAAATTTCTATTCGCTCAGCAGCTTTTTTAACGGCAATTTTAAGCTCATTGATATCTATTGGCTTTAACAAATAATCAACAGCACTAGCTTTAAGCGCTTTTAAAGCGTATTGATCAAAGGCAGTTATGAAAACAACAAGAATTTTGTTTTTTTGAAGAGTTGGTAAGAGTTCAAATCCATTTTCCTTAGGCATAGCAATATCCAGAAAAACAAGATCGAAAGAATTTTCTTCAATAATTTTCCGTGCTTCAGCAACAGAGCCGACAATTCCTCCTACATTTATTTCTGGACAATTTTCCTGCAGTAAAAAATAAAGCGATTTTCTGCTGTATTCTTCATCGTCAACTATAAGCGCATTTAAAGGCATAGGTAATTCTAATAAAATTTACCTAAAACTCATAATTTTAAAGGCGTTTAGTAATTAATTGTTTGTTGAACAATTTGACTGGGAACCTCCCGAAACTCATATTTCTGCGTACGTAACTGAGGCTCAAATCCAGCTTCGCGTATTGCCTCCTGTATTCCGGCAGATGTAAAACGATGGGGAGCACCTGCAGCACTCACTACATTTTCTTCAAGCATAATAGAACCAAAGTCATTGGCTCCGGCGTGCAGGCAGATTTGAGCAACCTGTTTTCCTACTGTTAACCAGGATGCCTGAATGTTTTTAATGTTCGGAAGCATAATTCTGCTTAGAGCAATCATACGGATATATTCATCTGCAGTTACCTCATTACTTATGCCTCTTACCCGTTTTAGTAAAGTTGCATCATCCTGAAAAGGCCATGGAATAAAAGCAATAAAGCCATGTGCATCTTCAGGTTTTTCAGACTGAACCTGACGAATCCAGGCTAAATGTTCGAAACGTTCTTCTAAAGTTTCTACATGTCCAAACATCATCGTAGCAGAAGTAGGAAGCTTTAATTGATGGCAGGCCCGCATTACATTCAGCCATTCCTGTCCGCCGCATTTTCCTTTTGAAATCAGTCTTCTTACGCGGTCATTTAGTATTTCGGCACCAGCGCCGGGCAAGGAATCAAGTCCCGCTTCAATAAGAGATTTTAAAACCTCGGTATGGCTCAATCCTTCTAGTTTTGCTATGTGCGCAATTTCAGGAGGCCCCAAAGAGTGAAGTTTTAGGGTAGGATATAGCTCTTTAAGCTGTTTAAACAGATCTGTATAAAATTTTAAACCTAAATCGGGATGATGGCCCCCCTGCAATAAAAGCTGATCTCCTCCAAATCTGAAAGTTTCTTCGATCTTTTGCTTATAGGTTTCAATATCTGTTATGTAACTATCTGCATGACCGGGTCTTCTGAAAAAGTTACAAAACTTGCAGTTGGCAATGCAAACATTCGTGGTGTTTACATTTCTATCGATTTGCCATGTCACTTTTCCGTGCGGAACCTGTTGTTTACGCAATTCATTTGCTGTATACATTAATTCTGCAGTGCTGGCATGTTTGAATAGGTATACACCTTCTTCAATAGATAGAAAGTGGTAGGAGAGAGCTCCCTGCAACAGATTCTGAATATTCATCTCTGCAAAGATAAGGAGTGTTTACTTCCTTTTTATAACTTATTGAGCAGGGCTGTCAATTCGGAGTAAAAAGTTATAATTAGGTATTATAACAAAGGCCCGACAATTAATAATCATCGGGCACATGAATGTATTTTAACGATATATTACTTTCCTGCAGCCTTAGCATGATCTGCCAAAAACTGAGCTAAGCCGTTATCTGTAAGAGGGTGTTTTAATAAAGCAGCAATAGCAGACAGAGGACCAGTTATAACATTCGCACCGATTTTTGCACAGTTCACAATATGCATAGGATGGCGAACAGAAGCTGCCAGAATCTGAGTAGTATAGCCGTAATTGTCGTAAATTAAACGGATATCTTCAATTAATGTTAGACCGTCTGTTGCGATATCATCTAAGCGTCCAATAAACGGAGATACGTAAGTAGCTCCCGCTTTGGCAGCTAATAAAGCCTGTCCAGCCGAAAATACAAGGGTGCAATTGGTTTTAATGCCTTTAGACGAAAAGTATTTAATCGCTTTAATACCATCCTTAATCATAGGAACTTTAACAACAATCCGGGGATGTAACTTAGCAAGAGCTTCACCTTCCGCTATCATCTCATCAACAGTAGTAGCAATTACTTCAGCACTTACATCTCCGTCGGTAATCTCGCAAATTGCTTTATAGTGATTAATAACATTATCGTGGCCCGAAATTCCTTCTTTAGCCATTAAGCTTGGGTTAGTAGTAACGCCATCTAAAACACCCATTTCATGAGCTTCCTTAATTTGAGCAAGATTGGCGGTATCGATAAAAAATTTCATATTGAGTTTGAGTTTAAAAATTGTCTTATTGACACTTAAAATTGTCGAGCGAAAGTAAATAAAATTTGGATACTTAAGAAATCTTTAATGAATGCGCTCCGATGGAAAAAGAGAAAAAAAAGTGGGCTAGCACCTTCTATCGCACCGCTACAACTCTCTACCCTTGCTGCGTTCCCACCCTGGGGGAGTTCAAGAGGAGCTGATCGTAGAAGACTAACCCGAGGCAAAAGTAATAAATTTTATGAATTAAAAAATTGAATTCGGGATTTTAAATATTTATTGTAAATTAGAAATCCCTGTGGCTTTTACTTAAAAGATTAGTTAGGTTATATGTAAAGTTAACATTAATATATTGTTAATATGAAAAGGAGTAAAATGTGAATTTGATAATTTAAGGAATCAAAAGCCTTTGGTTTTTGAAAAATAGTTAAAAATTATTGTCCAGTCCATAATTTAAGTGCGAAATTCGTACTTTCGTACATTCCCATTATTATAATAATGAAGCAAACCGAAAACGACCAGCAGGGATTATATCGCCCTGAATTTGAACACGACTCTTGTGGAGTAGGTTTTATTACACACATTAATGGCCAGCGTTCACACCAGAATGTCTCTGATGCTTTGACTATTCTTGAGAATATGGAGCATAGGGGTGCATGTGGCTGTGATCCTGAAAGTGGTGATGGTGCAGGGATATTATTGCAAATTCCTCATGAGTTTTTCATGGAGGAGTGTATTGCTTTAGATATCCATCTTACTGAGCCCGGGCAATATGGAGTAGGAATGATTTTCTTTCCTAAGAATGTAACGACAAGAGAAACATGCCGTTCTATAATTGCAGGATCAGCCGAAAAGCTTGGATTGCCATTGCTTGGATTCAGAAAATCGCCCGTAAATCCTTCAGTTGTTGGGCCAACTTCTCTGTCTGTAGAGCCAGAGGTTGAACAGGTTTTTGTTGGCAGGCCAGACGGAATTAACAATAGCGAAGATTTTGAGAGAAAGCTGTTTGTATTCAGAAGGTTAATAACAAAAACCATTAATGAGACTGTTAAGAATGGCAGCGATTTTTATATCGCTTCATTATCTAGCCGTATAATAGTTTATAAAGGCCAGTTAACGACCTATCAGTTACGTACTTATTATACTGACCTTCAAGATTCCAGATTAACATCTGCATTTGGGTTAGTGCACAGTCGGTTTTCAACCAATACTTTCCCATCGTGGAAATTAGCGCAGCCATTTAGATTTATGGCGCACAATGGTGAGATTAATACTCTTACCGGAAACCTGAACTGGTTTTATTCCGGATTGAAATCCTATGCATCCTCATTCTTCAGTAGTGAAGAAATGGATATCGTCCTTCCTGTTATTGATAGTAACCAGTCAGATTCTGCTTGTTTGGATAACGTGGTTGAGATATTGGTTCATACAGGACGCTCTCTCCCTCACGTGATGATGATGCTTGTGCCTGAGGCATGGGATGGAAATGAGCAAATGGATCCGATAAAAAAGGCTTTCTATGAATTCCACGCTACTTTAATGGAACCATGGGATGGTCCTGCAGCTTTGACATTTACGGATGGATCTCAAATCGGAGCCCTTTTGGATAGAAACGGTCTTCGTCCATTACGTTATGCGGTTACCAATGATAATCGTGTCATAGTTGCTTCTGAAGCTGGTGCATTGCCAATTCCTGAAGAAATAATTATACAAAAAGGACGCCTGCAGCCTGGTAAAATGTTCCTGGTTGATTTGGTTGAAGGTAAGATTATCAAGGACGAAGAAATTAAAAATAAAATAGCATCCAGCCAGCCTTATGGCCAATGGCTTGAAAACTATAAAATTCGCCTTGAAGAATTGCCTGAACCTAGATTAGCATTTACTAATCTTTCAAAATCGGCAGTGTTAAAATATCAGCAGGTGTTCGGTTATAGCCGCGAGGATATTGAAACTATAATAAAGCCAATGGCTGTTGAAGGTAAGGAACCGATAGGATCTATGGGTACTGATGTTCCTTTAGCTGTTCTATCAGACAGGCCTCAGCATTTGTCAAGTTACTTTAAGCAGTTTTTTGCTCAGGTTACTAATCCGCCAATAGATCCCATTCGCGAGCGGATGGTGATGAGTCTTTCTACATTTATTGGTAGTAATGGTAATTTATTTGATGAAGATAAAATGCATTGTCATTGCGTGGCATTGCAACAGCCAATTCTTACCAATATTGAACTGGAGAAATTAAGAAGTATTGATACAGGCATGTTTAATGCCAAAACACTTCAAACCTATTTTAAAGCGGATGGTCAGCCTGGTTCATTGCAAAATGGATTGGAAAGATTATGTCGTTATGCGGAAGACGCTGTTAATGATGGTTTTGAAGTTTTAATATTATCAGACCGTGCGGTGGATTCTCAGCATGCTCCGATTCCATCACTGCTAGCGTGTTCTGCGGTACATCATCACCTTATTAAAAAAGGATTTCGTGGCCAGGTTGGTATTGTTGTTGAAGCGGGAGACGTTTGGGAGGTACACCATTTTGCTTGTTTACTAGCTTTTGGTGCAAGTGCCATTAATCCATATTTAGCTCTTGAAACAATCCACACCCTTAAAGAAGAAGGAAAATTAGAAACCTCTCTGGAGTATAAATATCTCTCAAAAAATTATATTAAAGCAATATGTGACGGCTTGCTGAAGATCTTCTCTAAAATGGGTATATCTACATTGCAATCGTATCACGGGGCGCAGATATTTGAAATTTTAGGTATAAATAAAACCGTTGTTGATAAGTATTTCACCGGAGCAGTAACACGAATTGGTGGTCTGGGACTTAATGAAATAGCAAAGGAGACATTGTTTAAACATAATCATGGCTTTGTCCACGCTAAACCTGAAGAGCAATTATTACCTGAGGGTGGTATTTACCAGTGGAAGCGTCGTGGAGAAGCACATTTGTTTAATCCTCAAACAGTTCACTTACTTCAACATTCTACCCGTACAGGAGACTACTCTATTTATAAGAATTATGCAAAAATTATAAATGATCAGTCTGAGAAAATGTATACCCTTCGTGGGTTATTGGATTTCGCACATCATCGCGAACCGATTTCATTGTCGGAAGTTGAGCCTGCAGAATCAATATTAAAGCGTTTTGCAACAGGAGCTATGTCTTTCGGTTCAATTTCTCACGAAGCACACAGTACTTTAGCCATTGCCATGAACAGGGTAGGTGGTAAGAGTAATACAGGTGAAGGTGGTGAAGATGAAATGCGTTATGAAAGATTACCTAATGGTGATTCAATGCGTTCCGCTATTAAGCAGGTTGCATCCGGACGTTTTGGGGTAACTTCGTATTATTTAACAAATGCGGATGAGCTTCAGATTAAAATGGCTCAGGGAGCAAAACCAGGTGAAGGAGGGCAATTACCAGGACATAAAGTTGATGAATGGATTGCGAAAGTGCGTCACTCAACTCCTGGAGTAGGCTTGATTTCTCCGCCACCTCACCACGATATTTATTCTATTGAGGATTTAGCTCAGCTTATCTTCGATTTAAAAAATGCGAATCGTGATGCAAGAATAAACGTCAAATTAGTTTCTAAAGCAGGTGTTGGTACCATTGCCGCAGGTGTAGCAAAAGCTCACGCTGATGTTATTCTTATAGCGGGATATGATGGAGGAACCGGAGCATCTCCGATTAGTTCCATTAAGCATGCCGGTTTGCCATTTGAACTGGGTTTAGCAGAAGCTCATCAAACTCTGGTTAGAAATCAGCTTAGAAGCCGCGTGGTTTTACAAGCCGACGGTCAGTTGAAAACAGGTAGAGATATCGCCATTGCTACTTTATTAGGAGCAGAAGAATGGGGTGTAGCTACTGCAGCACTTGTTGCGGGTGGTTGTATAATGATGCGTAAATGTCATCTAAATACATGTCCTGTTGGTGTTGCTACTCAGGATCCTGATTTACGTAAATTATTTACCGGAAAACCGGAGCATATAGTTAACCTTTTCCATTTTATGGTCGAGGAGCTTCGCGAAATCATGGCTGATTTAGGTTTCAGAACTATTAATGATATGGTTGGCCGTGCCCAGTTTCTTAAAGCAAGGGAAGGCAATAAGCACTGGAAAGCAAAAACTGTGGATTTATCTGCGATTCTTCACCCGGTTACTTCTAAACAAACACTTTACAACAGCGAATCTCAGGATCATGGAATGTCTGACATTCTTGACTGGAAATTATTGGATCATGCTCAACAGGCATTGGAAAATAAAACTCCTGTATTCGCAACTTTTGAAGTTAAAAATACCGATCGTACAATAGGAACACTTCTTTCAAATGAGGTTTCTAAAGTTTATCAATCGGCAGGTTTACCCGACAATACTATAAACTTTAAGTTTAGCGGGTCTGCAGGTCAAAGTTTTGGAGCATTTTGTGCTAAAGGTATTTCTTTTGAATTAGAAGGTGAAGCAAATGATTATGTAGGTAAAGGATTATCAGGTGCCAGGTTGGCGATCTACCCTTCTTCTTTAAGCACACTTATTCCTGAAGACAATATAATTATCGGAAACGTGGCATTGTATGGTGCAACTTCTGGTGAGTTATTCGTTCGCGGACAGGCAGGTGAGCGTTTTGCTGTGCGTAATTCTGGTGCCACAGCAGTAGTTGAGGGTGTAGGAGATCATGGTTGCGAATATATGACAGGCGGTAGAGCTTTAATCCTTGGTAAAACAGGAAGAAACTTTGCAGCAGGTATGAGCGGTGGAATTGCCTGGATCTACGATGTTGATGGTAGTTTTGCAGAAAACTGTAATCCTGAAATGGTAGATCTTGATCCGCTTACTTCAGCAGACGAAGAGCAGATTTCAGCTCTGTTACGAACTCATATGCAGTTAACTCAAAGCCGTTTGGCTCTATATCTTTTGAGTAACTGGAATGATGAAAGATCTAAATTTATCAAGGTGTTCCCTAAAGAGTATAAAAAAGTATTACAACACGCACAATTTCAACCAGTTAATTAATTATGGGAAAAATAACAGGATTTAAGGAATACGCAAGAGAGCTTCCTCAGAAAAGATCTCCTGAAGAGCGTGTTAAGGATTATAATGAGTTTGTTGGAAATTACTCAGAGGAAAAGTTAAATCAGCAGTCGGGACGCTGTATGAATTGCGGAATCCCTTTTTGTCATAATGGTTGTCCGCTGGGAAATATAATTCCGGAATTTAATGATGCCGTTTATAAAGAAAATTGGGAAGAGGCATATCGTATTTTAACATCAACAAATAACTTCCCTGAATTCACCGGAAGGATTTGTCCTGCTCCCTGCGAATCTGCATGTGTGCTCGGGATAAACAAACCAGCTGTTGCTATTGAGGAAATTGAAAAGCATATTATAGAAATAGCTTTTTCAAAAGGACTGGTAAAATCTAAAGCTCCGTTTATCCGTTCGGGCAAAACAGTAGCCGTTATCGGTTCTGGTCCGGCTGGTTTAGCTGCTGCTGCTCAATTAAATAAAGCAGGGCATACTGTTACGGTTTTTGAACGCGATGATAGGGCAGGTGGATTATTGAGGTACGGTATTCCTGATTTCAAATTAGAGAAGTGGGTAGTTGAGCGGAGAGTGAAATTAATGGAAGAGGATGGAGTCCTGTTTAAATACAACACAGAAGTAGGTAAAGATATAAGCGGAGATGAAATCATGCGTAATTTTGACGCCGTGGTTCTTTCGGGCGGTTCTACTATTCCTCGCGATCTTCCGGTTCCGGGCCGTGATTTAAAGGGTGTATACTTTGCAATGGAATTCTTAAAGCAAAGTAATAAGCGTGTTAGCAATATCTCTTTTCCTGAAGAAGAAATTCTTGCTGAAGGAAAGGATGTTATCGTAATTGGTGGTGGTGACACGGGGTCTGATTGTGTAGGAACTTCAAATCGACAGAAGGCAAAATCAATTACTCAGTTTGAATTAATGCCTACACCTCCGGCTGAACGTACTGAGGCTATGCCATGGCCGACTTACCCAATGTTAATGAAAACTACAAGTTCTCATGAAGAGGGCGCCGAACGTAAGTGGTTTATTAACACCAAAGAATTTATCGGTGACGGGAATGGTAACCTGAAGGCAATTAAAGTAGTAGATGTTGAATGGGAAACTGACTTTTTAGGTCGTCCACTTAAGTTTTCTGAAGTAGCCGGTTCAGAACGCGAACTTCCGGCTCAGCGAGTGTTCCTTGCAATGGGATTCGTTCATCCTCAAAAAACAGGGTTATTAGAACAACTGGGTGTTGATTTGGATGAAAGAGGTAATGTTAAGGCGAAAGAAGGTTCTTATCAAACCAGTGTAAATAAAGTATTTGCCGCAGGTGATATGAGAAGAGGTCAATCTTTGGTTGTTTGGGCTATTTCTGAAGGACGCGAAGCTGCCAGAAGAGTAGATCAATTTTTAACAGGAAGCACTGCTTTAGAGAGTAAAGATGCTGAAAGTATGTATGCTTTCTAGAAGTAATTTTATAAGTAAACAAAAAATCCTGTCTTTTTAAGGCAGGATTTTTTGTTTATCGTCTTTAGTGATCAGTACTTTAAATTTAATTTAGCGAAAAGATCCCATAAGACTATTCCGGCAGATACTACTATATTAAATGAATGTTTAGTTCCAAATTGTGGGATTTCAATACAAGAATCAATTAATTGCATTGCTTCATCTGATACCCCATTAACTTCATTACCAAAAATCAAAGCGTACTTTTTATCCGGTAATGGTTTATAATCATTGAGAGAAATACTGTTTTTAGCTTGTTCAATTGCAATAATCTGATAACCTTTCTCGCGAAGTTCGTTTATTGCATCACCTATATTTTCATAATAAATCCAATCAATTGATTGCGTTGCACCCAAAGCGGTTTTTTCAATTTCACGGTGGGGGGGCTGCCCGGTTATACCGCATAATATCAATTGTTCAACTGCAAAACCATCTGAAGTACGGAAAATGGAACCAACATTATGTAAACTTCTAACACTATCTAATATTACAACTATTGGTAATTTTTGCTGAGCTTTAAATTCGTCAACGCTAACGCGATTTAATTCATCAAGTTTTAGTTTCATAATTTGTTAATACTTGTTCTTGTACGAGTCTGTTGAGCTCAAATTGAATGTGGAAAAGGAAATTTTACAGACAGCTGGATTTACTCCTATAAAGTAGGTAGAAATAATCCGGTCGACTTGCTATGAGACCGGATTATTAAAAAAAATGCGGGATGTTTAATTAATCTCTTTAACTCCGTCAGCGATTTCAGAACTATAAACTGATGGGGAATATCCGATTTTCTGAGTGTAATACTCAATGATCTTAAAACTGAAATCATTGAAAGATTCTTTTTTAACTAATGCAATTGCACATCCACCAAAGCCTGCTCCTGTCATTCGTGCACCAGTAACTTCGGGGTAATTGAGACAGAATTGAACTAATGTATCTAATTCTTTTCCCGAAACTTCATAGAGGTTTTTCAATGAGTCGTGAGAGGAATACATTAAATTTCCGAAATCTTTTAACCGGTTTTCCGCTAGGGCAACTGCAGCTAATTCGACCCGATCATTTTCTTCAACAACATGTTTGGCTCTGTTCAGAATCGTAATATTGTCAATTAAATGCTTATGCTTTTCAAAGGTTTCAGAATTGATATCACATAAATTGTTAATATTTAATTCTTTTTGTAAAGCGTTTAAAGCTGTTTGGCATTCACTAACCCGCTCATTATATTTGGATTCAGCAAGTTTTCTTGGCTTATTGGTGTTTATAATAGCAAGAATGTGATCCCCCAAATTGCATTCAACGGCCTCGTAATCCAGAGTTTCACAATTTAATTTTAAAGCTTTTTCCTTTTCTCCAAATGTTACTGCGAATTGATCCATGATTCCTGAATTTACCCCGATGAACTCATTTTCAACTTTTTTACTTAACAATACAAGATCAAGTTTTGAGAGTCCTGCATTAAAAAGAGTATTAAACGCAAAAGCAGTTACAATTTCCAGGGAAGCAGAGGAGGATAATCCTGCACCAATCGGAAGGTTGCCATAAAAAAGCATATCCAGTCCCTGAACCTGTTTCCCTTGCTTTATGAAATTATGAATTACACCGAGCGGATAATTGAACCAGGAACTTCCTGCTTTTTCATAAAACTCCTTAACAGGTATATCCAGAGTTTCGTTAAAGTTAGTACTTCTGAATCTGAATATTCCTTCTGAGTTAGGTGCTGTTAAGAGCGTAGTTCCATAAGTAATAGCACAGGGCATTACCAAACCTCCATTATAATCTATGTGTTCGCCAATAAGGTTTACCCTGCCCGGAGCAAAAAATATGTTTGCATTTTCCTGACTAAAAAACTCTTTAAATTGTTCTTTTAAGCGTGCTGACATAATGATTTATATGAATCGGCTAAATTATAATAATTTTTCAGCAGTAATATAGATTTTAATACAATGGATTAAAATAGCTTTATAGAAATAGTCAGACTTTAATATTGTAGCTGAGGAGGTGTTTTATACCTCTCTGTGAGTTCCTTAAAATTATGAATAAAAAAAAGGATCGCCAATGTTTGGCGATCCTTCAGGTAGAAATAGTACAGAATTAGTTTTGGGCTGTAGCTTCTAAACTAATTGTTTTAAATAATGCAACAGATAATGAAGGAGATACGCTTACATATAATTGCTTAACATCATTAGTTAAATCAACCCAGTAAGTACCAACGTCATTGAAATCTCCGGTAGAATTCGGTCTGCTCACAATTTTAAGAGCGGATGAAAAATTGAAATCTTTAAATCTTTTTTCAATTTCTGTACGTGCTTTTAAAGGTAATTGCTCGTAAGTTAAATATTCTACTGCACCAAGGTAACTTCCTTGTAAGTCATATAAAGCAGCCATCTTTTTTCCTTCTGAGCTAAAAGAAGCTTTTACATATTGATCGTTTACTTTCCAGGAAACATCTTTGGCTGTTCCAAATTCTTGTTCGAATTGTTTTAGTGCAGAGTAAGAAACCTTCTTTACATCATCCTTCTTGTCTGTCTTCTCGACGGCAAATGTACCTGTTGTTAACAGGGCTAACGCGATAACAAATAGTAACTTTTTCATAGTCTTTAAATTAAATCCATAACAAAGGTAACTATGTTTTATAAATAATGTATTAAAATTTTAACTTTTATGAAAAGTTAATAATAAATTAACCTATTCGTTGAGTTTTTTAAAAATGGATAAGTTAAGACCTGCATTTTTGTGATTTTTTTAAAAATTCTTTAAACGCCAAATCTTTTATGCAGGCGTTATGTGTTTAATTTTACCGATTTATTTGTTCTTTGGAGTTATGTGAAAGAAAATGGAGTGTTGATAAGCATTTTTTGAAATATCATCTTATAAATTCATTTTCGTGTTTTGGTTATGTATATGGAAAATAAGATGGGATATTCTAAACGAATTGCCAGTGAATTGTCGATTACTGAAAAACAAGTTGCTGCAACGGTTCAGTTACTGACTGATGGGGCAACTGTCCCATTCATTTCCAGATATCGAAAGGAATTAACAGGTAGTCTGGATGAAGTTCAGATTGCTGCTATTCGGGACAGAGTAGAACAATTAAAAGAACTTGATAAACGTAAAGAAGCCATTCTTAAATCTTTGCTGGAATTGGGGAAACTTAATCCTGAATTAGAGAGTTTGGTGACAAATGCAGAAACAATGAGTCTTTTGGAGGATATATATCTTCCATACAGGCCAAGACGAAAAACCCGTGCAAGTATAGCACGAGAAAAAGGGTTACAGCCTTTGGCCGATTTATTATTAGATCAGAATAGCTTTGACTTAAGCTCAGAAGCAGCGAAGTATATCGACATAGAGAAAGGTGTTTCTTCGGAAGAAGAGGCTCTATCAGGAGCCAGAGATATCATATCAGAATTTATTAGTGAACATGCTGAAGCAAGGTCGGTAATCAGGCAATTGTTTTTAGACAAAGGAATTTTTCAATCGAAGGTGATTTCCGGTAAGGAAACCGAGGGATTAAAATATCAGGATTATTTTGATTGGACAGAATCCGTAAAATCGGCGCCATCTCACAGAATTCTTGCACTGAGGAGAGGGGAAAAAGAATTAATACTGTCTTTAGATGTATACCCCCCGGTTGAAGATGCGGTAAGCATGCTTGAAAAAATATTCTTAAAAGGGAAGAATAGTATCTCAGAACAGGTCAGGCTTGCCGTGGGCGATGCTTATAAGCGTTTGCTAAAACCATCAATGGAAACAGAGATTCGCTTAATAACTAAAAAGAGGGCCGATGATGAAGCTATTCGTGTGTTTGCAGAAAATGCAAGGCAATTATTACTTGCTGCTCCATTAGGACAAAAACGTGTTATGGCTATTGACCCGGGGTTTCGTACCGGTTGTAAAATTGTCTGTTTGGATGCACAGGGACAGCTCGTAGAAAATACAAATATTTATCCCCACAGCGGTGCTGGAGGTTTAGCGGAAGCGGAAAAAACTATCCCTTTTTTAGTATCTAAATATCAGATTGAAGCAATTGCTATCGGAAATGGAACTGCAGGCAGAGAAACAGAAGCATTTGTCAGAAAATTAAATCTTAAAGATGTAACTATAGTAATGGTTAATGAAAGCGGAGCTTCAATTTACTCGGCTTCTGATGCAGCAAGAGAAGAATTCCCGGATAAAGATGTAACTGTTAGGGGAGCGGTATCCATTGGCAGAAGATTAACAGATCCATTAGCTGAGTTGGTGAAAATAGATCCTAAATCAATTGGAGTAGGTCAGTATCAGCATGATGTGGACCAGAACAAACTTCAAACTTCATTAGATGATACTGTTATAAGTTGTGTGAATGCCGTGGGAGTTGAGTTGAATACCGCTTCAAAACAGATCCTTTCGTATGTATCGGGTTTAGGTCCTCAGATCGCTCAAAATATTGTTGAATACAGAAATAAAAACGGTGCTTTCAAAAAAAGAGAGGAACTTAAAAAAGTAGCAAGGCTCGGAGACAAAGCTTATGAACAAGCTGCTGGATTTTTGCGGATCAGAAATGCTGAGAATCCACTAGATAAAAGTGCCGTACACCCGGAACGCTATGAGCTGGTGGAACGCATGGCCAAAGATTTAAAGTGCAATGTTAAAGAGTTAATGGAGGATGAATCCCTGCGAAAGCAGATTGCTGTTCAAAAGTATGTGAGCGATGCTGTGGGCTTGCCTACTTTGAACGATATTATTCAGGAGCTGGCAAAGCCAGGCCGGGATCCAAGAGAGCAGTTTGAAGCGTTTAGTTTTACTGACGGGGTAAATAGTATTTCTGACTTAAAGGTAGGGATGACTCTCCCTGGAATTGTTACCAATATCACAAATTTCGGGGCATTTGTAGATATCGGAGTACATCAGGATGGATTAGTGCATTTAAGCCAGCTATCTAATCGCTTTATTAAAGATCCTAATGAAGTTGTCAAAGTACATCAATCTGTAGAGGTTACTGTAACTGAGGTTGATGTAAATCGTAAAAGGATAGCTTTATCCATGAAAAAGGATGGGATACAAAAAACGAAGGTTGTAAAAACCCCAGCTGCAAAGCCTAAACAAGAGCACCCTGAAACGAATATGAGTGAAAAATTGGCCGCATTGCGTAAAAAGTTTACCTGATAGTTATTTTCTTAAATTAATTTGAATTTGTTTTATTTAGTAATTCTAAAAGCGGATATTTATTTACGCTTAAAGAATTTTTTCTTGATTGATTGTGATTTTTTTTTTTCATAGGTTAGTGTAAATACTTTAGTATTTAAAGGATTTTGGGAATTATTCGTCATTTATTTAAATCTGCCAACAAGTGGTTTTCCGGACCCCAGGTGCAGAATCATGCGGTAAAGAGGAAAAAGATTCTATCGATTGATGGAGGGGGGATACGCGGGATTATTGCCGGTCAAATATTAATTGCCTTAGAAAAAAAACTCCAGGAGAGATCCGGTAACCCGGATGCTCGGATTGCCGATTATTTCGACTTTTTTACTGGTACCAGTACCGGGGGCATTCTTGTATGTTTGTATTTGTGCCCCTCTGCAGATGATCCGAAAAAACCACGTTATAGTGCAGAAGAAGCAATAGGGCTTTATATAAAGAACGGATACGAAATTTTTAAACTTTCAATATGGAAGAAAATATCTAATCCTGAGGGAATAATTCATGAAATATATAATGTAGTAGAATTAGAAAGAATTCTCAAAAAATACTTCGGGTCAATAAAGCTGAGTGAATTATTAAAGCCTTGTATTATAACATCCTATAATATTAATAAAAGAAATCCTCATTTCTTTACTCAGCACGATGCCGCTAAATCCGGTGATTCGGATAATTTTTTAGTTTGTGATGTATGCAGGGCAACCTCAGCTGCTCCAACATATTTTGAAACGGCATTGGTTAAATCTCTCAGTGGCGTTTCTTATCCTCTGGTTGATGGGGGAGTATTTGCCAATAACCCCGCTTTGTGCGCTTATTCAGAAGTACACAATTCTAAAGGATTTCCTATCGCTAAGGATATGTTTATTGTTTCTATTGGCACAGGGGTAGCCAGGAAACCTTTTCAAATAAATAATGCGATAGGATGGGGAACAATAGCATGGTCAAGACCTATGATTGACCTGATGATGTCCACAGCTTCAGAAACAATCGATTTTTATCTTAAAAAGATATTTGCTGCACATGGCAACGAACGTAACTATATCAGGATTCAACCTACTAGTTTTCGCAATGCCAAGCCCAAAATTGATAATGCTACCCAGGAAAACATTGCCGCATTAATTGAAGTTGGAAATATAACCGCAATGGATTTTTCTGATGATTTAGATCGTATTGTGAATATCTTACTGGAAGGGCCTGATCCTGTGGAGTTTTGATGAATTTAATTTCCATATTCCTGGCTTCGCAAGAGATTTAAGTAATATATTTTTTTTTATTTAAGGAAAAATAAGTTAAAGGAAATTTGTAACTTGATTATATAACTAATAAATAATTTTCCTTGTGGTTAATGAATTAATTGTGCCAAATTATCTAAATAGGTAATAATGAAAGTCTGAGCTTTAGAATATGGGTTGATTGTTTACCACCTATTGAAATTAATCTTTTAAATATGGAATGGAAAAACCGGTACATTAAAAAAGTAGCAGTATTAGGTTCCGGGGTTATGGGGAGCCGCATAGCATGTCATTTTGCGAATATCGGAGTTGAAGTTTTGCTATTGGATATACTTCCTAAAGACGCTCCTGCAACTGGTAAGATCCAGCGAAATAAAGTAGTAAGTGATGCACTTCAACTCACTTTAAAATCAAATCCATCTCCAATCTATCTCCCTTCTTTTTCAAATCGAATTACCATCGGAAATTTTTCAGATGATCTGGATAAAATTTCTGATTGTGACTGGATTATAGAAGCAATTATAGAAAAAGTTGAGATTAAACAAGAGCTCTTTACTAAAGTAGATAAATTCAGATCTCCGGGGACTTTAATTACATCCAATACTTCCGGGATACCTATTTATTTAATGAGCGAGGGTCGAAGTGACGATTTTCGTAAACATTTCTGCGGAACACATTTTTTTAATCCTCCACGTTATTTACCTCTTCTTGAGATTATACCTGCTACAGAAACCTCTTCGGAAGTAATTGATTTTTTAATTTATTATGGTGAAAAGTTTCTGGGAAAAACTACAGTTTTAGCCAAGGATACCCCAGGGTTTATCGGTAACAGAATCGGGATGTTCAGTATCATGAGCACACTGCATTATGCCGAAAAAACAGGACTCTCAGTTGCGGAAATTGATAAACTTACCGGGCCAGTTATAGGACATCCGAAATCTGCCACTTTCAGAACCAGTGATGTGGTGGGACTGGATACCATCGTACATGTAGCTAATGCTTTTGTTCAAAGCCTTACAAATGATGAAGCAAAAGATATTTTTGTTATTCCTGATTTTGTTCGGGTGATGATTGAAAACCAATGGCTGGGTAGTAAAACAGAGCAGGGTTTTTATAAAAAGCATAAAGTAGATGGTAAAACTGAGTTTTTGACTCTCGACTTGAAAAAGCTTGAATACGAGTTACCTCCTAAAAATAATTTTAGTGTATTAGAAACTACCAAAACCATAGATGATTTAAAATCCAGGTTACGTGTATTGTTTGCTGATAAGGACAAAGCTGGCGAGTTTTACCGTTCTACATTTTATGAGCTGTTCGCATATTCAACCAGGCGTATCCCTGAAATTTCTGAAGCACTTTACAAGATAGATTCTGCCATGTCTGCGGGCTTTGGCTGGGAAATGGGACCATTTGAGATGTGGGATGCCCTTGATACTCAGAAAGTGATTCAGGAAATGGAGGCAGCAGGAGTAAAGCCTTCTGAATGGGTATATGAAATGATAAAAAGCGGAGCCACTTCATTTTATAAACTAGGAAATGGGCTTCGGTTATATTATGATATTGAGTCTAAAACCTACAAAAAAATTCCAGGCACTGAGTCTTTTATTCTTTTGAAAAATCTTAAAGGTTCGAACACCATTTGGAGCAATAAGGGCACTACAATTACAGATCTGGGTGATGGAATACTGAACCTTGAATTTCATACAAAGATGAATACCATTGGCGGCGAAGTGATTGAAGGTCTCAATAAAGCTATTGATATTGCGGAACGTGAATATAAGGGGCTTGTTATCTCCAATGAAGGAGCAAATTTCAGTGCGGGGGCCAATATTGCTATGATCTTTATGATGGCCGTAGAAAATGAGCTGGATGAATTAAATTCTGTTATAAGGTCCTTCCAGAATACCATGATGCGTATTCGTTATTCTCCTATTCCAGTAGTAGCAGCGCCACATGGAATGGCACTTGGTGGAGGATGTGAATTATGCCTGCATGCTGATAAGGTGGTGGCTCATGCCGAACTTTATATGGGCCTGGTGGAATTTGGGGTAGGATTAATTCCTGCTGGCGGTGGCTCTAAAGAATTTGCATTGAGACTATCAGATTCGTTGAATGAAGGAGATGTAGAATTGAACGCTTTTCGAGATAGGTTTTTAACTATTGGACAGGCTAAAGTATCTTCATCAGCGCATGATGCTTTTGCTTTAGGCTACCTTCGTAAAGATAAGGATGTAGTAGTTGTTTCCAGAAGCAGGCTTCTCGCTCAGGCAAAAAGTCATTGCCTGCAAATGTGGGAAGACGGTTATTCTCAGCCTGTCAGAAGAAATGATATCAAGGTCTTAGGTAAACCTGCATTAGGTTTGGGATATGTAGGTTCAAATAATATGCTTGCCGGCAATTATATCAGCGAGCATGATGCATTAATAGCGAAAAAGCTTGCTTATGTATTATCAGGCGGGGACTTATCCCAAGCAAGCATAGTTTCTGAACAATATCTTCTGGATCTTGAAAGAGAAGCTTTTATATCGTTGTGCAGAGAGAAGAAAACTCTGGAAAGAATTCAATCTGTTCTGTCAGGAGGAAAAATATTGAGAAATTAAACAGGGTAGCCATGAATGCATATATAGTAGCAGCTTGCCGAAGTGCAGTTGGTAAGGCCAACCGCGGAGGATTCCGTTTTACCCGGCCCGATATACTAGCTTCCGATATTATTAAGCAATTAATGATATCTGTGCCGAACGTTGAGAATGAGCAAATAGACGATGTGATTGTTGGCAACGCTATGCCCGAAGCCGAGCAAGGGTTAAACATAGGAAGATTTATTTCTTTACTTGCGCTGGACACGGATAAAGTTCCGGGAATGACAGTGAACAGGTATTGCGCATCTGGTTTAGAATCGATTGCTATAGCTTCATCTAAAATTCATTCAGGTCTGGCCGATTGTATTATTGCCGGTGGAGTGGAAAGTATGAGTCTTATACCTATGGGTGGATGGCGGGTTGTTCCTGATGCTGATACTGCGCTTAATCATCCTGACTATTACTGGGGTATGGGTTTAACCGCTGAAGCAGTAGCTGAGCAATATAAAATAAGTCGGGAAGACCAGGATGTGTTCGCTTTTAATTCTCATCAAAAAGCAATATCAGCCATAAAAGAAGGGAAATTTGATAAACAGATAGTTCCGGTATCAATAGTTGAAAAATATATCGATGAAAGCGGAAAAGGACGGAGCCGGGATCTTATAGTAAATATTGATGAGGGGCCAAGGGCCGACACTACAATTGAAGCCCTGGCAAAGCTAAAGCCCGTATTTAAATCCACCGGAACGGTCACCGCCGGTAACTCATCTCAAACCAGCGACGGGGCAGCATTTGTAATGGTTGTTAGCGAACGATTTCTTAAAGAAAATAATCTGGTTCCCATCGCACGTATGGTAAATTATGCTGTGGGAGGAGTTCCGCCTCGTATAATGGGTATTGGTCCGATAATAGCCATTCCGAAGGTTTTGAAAATGGCCGGCCTGCAGCAAAAGGATATAGACCTAATTGAGCTTAATGAAGCGTTTGCTGCCCAATCGCTTGCAATAATACGTGATTTGGATCTAAACCAGGAGTTGGTAAATGTTAATGGCGGGGCTATTGCTTTAGGTCACCCGTTAGGGTGCAGCGGAGCTAAACTTTCGGTTCAGATTTTTGACGAAATGAAAAGACGAAATAGCAAATATGGGATGGTTAGCATGTGTGTAGGAACGGGCCAGGGGGCGGCCGGTATTTTTGAACGACTGTAATTAAACGAATAACGACCTTATGAAGTAGAGCTGAGACATCAAATTTATAAACCTTATAAAACCTACAGTATGAGTATCTCCATTCAATTAAATCCATTAAAAGGTGGCGAGTTTCTAATAAGAGAAACAAAGGCAGAAGATGTTTTTATTCCAGAACACTGGACGGATGAACAATTAATGATTGCTCAGACTTGTCAGGGCTTTATAGAACAGAATGTTATTCCTGTCATCAGTCGAATTGATGCTCAGGAAGATGGTCTTATGACAAGGCTTTTAGATGAAGCAGGGAAATTAGGATTATGTGCTATTTCAATCCCTGAACAATATGGCGGCTTTGGCAAAGATTTTAATACTTCTATGTTAGTTAGTGAAAAAACTGGTGCAGGAGCTTCTTTTTCGGTTGCTTTTTCTGCTCATACAGGTATCGCAACTTTACCAATTTTATATTACGGAAATAAGGAACAGAAGGATAAATATATCCCTAAGCTGGCAAGTGCAGAATGGAAGGGCGCATACTGCCTCACAGAACCTTCCGCCGGATCGGACGCAAATTCGGGAAAAACGAGAGCCGTATTATCTGATGATGGCAAACATTATATACTTAACGGTCAGAAAATGTGGATCACCAATGCAGGTATTGCCGATGTTTTTACGGTTTTTGCGAAAATTGGCGATGATAAAGATCTGAGTGCTTTTATTGTCGAAAAAGGAACGGAAGGCTTTACCTTGAATGTGGAGGAACATAAAATGGGTATCAAGGGAAGCTCAACCCGGCAGGTTTTTTTTAATGATTGTAAAATACCTGCTGGTAATTTACTTTCAGACCGGGGTAAAGGTTTTAAAATTGCCCTGAATATTTTAAATATAGGCCGGATCAAATTAGGAGCCGCCGTACTGGGGGCCGCAAAGAATGTCATCACACAATCGGTGAAATTTGCCAATGAACGTCAGCAATTTGGGAAACCGATAGCAAAATACGGTGCTATCGAGTATAAACTGGCAGAACAAGCGATCCGCACGTATGCAACAGAGTCGGCAGTGTACAGAACAGGTCAAAATATTGAGGATGCGATACAAAACTTAATTGAAAACGGCATGGATGCTGCCGAGGCAAAATTAAGTGGAACGGAACAGTTTGCTATCGAGGCCGCTATCATTAAAGTTCATGGGTCAGAAACATTGGATTATGTAGTAGACGAGGGTGTTCAAATATACGGGGGGATGGGATATAGTACTGAAGCCCCGATGGAAAGAGCCTATCGCGACTCCCGCATAAACCGGATTTTTGAAGGCACTAATGAGATTAACAGACTATTGATAGTAGATATGATGCTGAAACGAGCGCTCAAGGGTGAGCTCGATTTGATGGGACCCGCAAAAAAAGTTGCTTCTGAATTATTGAGTATCCCTGATTTTAATGGAACCGGAGAAGACATCTTTACAAAGGAAAAAAAGTATGTCGCGAATTTTAAAAAGGCTGTATTACTAGTCGCCGGAGCCGCAGTACAAAAACTAAATAAAAATCTTTCTGAAGAGCAGGAAATATTAATGTATCTGGCTGATATGACCATTGAGGTTTATATATCTGAATCTTTGCAATTAAGAGTAGAGAAACTGAGTCAAAAAAACACGGACACCGTAGCCGAGCAGGTTGAAATTATGAAAGTTTATATCAACGATGCTGCGGATCGTATTTATAAGGCAGGCAAAGAAGCACTTAACTCCTTTGCAGAAGGAGATGAAAAAAAGTTAATGCTCATGGGATTAAAACGCTTTACTAAAGCAGATGACTTGAATGCCACAGCATGCAGAAGAAAGATAGCTGCAAAAATTATTGAAGAAAATAGCTATTGCTTTTGAGAATGAGATACACCTAATTTAATTTGATATGGAAACCGTAACCAGATTGTTCGACTGCATACAAGTTCAGGCGAGTGCGCCAAGGCCCGACCTGTTAGCTGCTAAAATGAATGGAAACTGGCATAGTTACAGTACTTCTGAGGTGCACCAGATGATCACTGAGTTGGCGGGATCCCTCCTTAAATTAGGTGTATCTGGAAATGATGGAAGTCTTGAAGGACGAGATAAAATAGGTTTAATTAGCACAGGCAGACCTGAGTGGGTAATCACTGATCTAGCCGTTCAGCAAACCGGCGCTATTTTAGTTCCATTATATCCCACGATTGGTATGCATGAAATGGAAATGATTCTTCAGGAGGCTAATGTTAAAATGATTTTTGTAGAAAGTAAGGAGCTTTATCTCGATGTAAAAAAGATTGCGGATAAACTGCCAGCATCTATAAAAATCTTTACATATAATGATGTTGAAGATGGAGTTTGTTGGAAAACTTTACTTCAGCCATTGAGCTCAGAAGATCAGAGCTTACTTGAAAAAACAGCAAATAAGGTACAAGAAAACGATGTATCAACTATTATCTATACATCGGGTACTACTGGTCGTCCTAAGGGAGTAATGCTTACTCATAAAAATATTCTAAGTAATGTAAAAGCCTGTTATAAGGTACTGGTTCAGATTCCATTAACAGAGAAAAAAGCGTTTAGCTTTTTACCTCTAAACCATATTTTCGAAAAAATGATAACCTATTGCTATTTATTTAATGGGTTTTCAATTTATTATGCAGAAAACATGGAAACGATTGGAGCTAACCTAAAAGAAGTTAGACCTGATGTTTTTGCATCTGTGCCGCGTTTACTTGAAAAAGTTTATGAGCGGATTTTAACAGAAGGTAACAAGTTGAAAGGTGTTAAAAGGAAGATCTTTTATTGGGCTATTCATCTTGCTGAGCAATATGAAATTAACTCATCAGGAAGTTTATTTTATAGAATGCAGATGAGAGTAGCTGATAAACTTGTTTTTAGCAAATGGAGGGCTGCAATCGGAGGGAATGTAAAGGCTATTGTTTTGGGAGGCGCTGCCTGTCAGATTAGACTTGAGAAAATTTTCACTGCTGCTAATATTGTTATAATGGAAGGTTACGGACTTACTGAAACTTCTCCTGTTATCGCAGTAAATCATTATGATAAAAAGGAAAGGATGTTTGGTACAGTGGGTATGGTAATCGACGATGTAAAAGTTGAGATTGCAAATGATGGAGAGGTTCTTTGTCAGGGGCCAAACGTTATGCAAGGATATTACAAACAGCCGGATTTAACTTCAGAAGTACTGACGGATGGCTGGTTTCATACGGGGGATATTGGCGAAATCGTGGATGGTAAGTTTCTTAAGATCATTGATCGTAAAAAAGAAATTTTTAAAACCGCAGGTGGTAAGTATGTAGCTCCTTTACCTATTGAAAATAAGATGAAGGAAAATAAATATATCGAACAGATAATCGTACTAGGGCCCGAGAAAAAATTCACGTCGGCTTTACTGGTTCCTTCTTTCTTAAATCTGAAGGAATGGTGCAGCAGGAACCAGGTGCCTTACGAGTCCAACGATCAGGTTGTAAAAGAAGAAAAAGTAATTGCTTTTTATCAATCGCTTGTTAATAAATATAATGCTGAATTCAGTCACGTAGAACAAGTTAAAAAGTTTTATCTCCTGCCTTATGAATGGTCTATCGATAATGGAGAATTAACACCCAAAGGAACAATTAAAAGGAAGGTTATAATGGAAAAGTATAAAAATGAAATAGATGAAATCTATGTAGACCATCAATTCGAAAAGAATCGGGTTTAACACTACAATCTGCAGTAGCCTGTAAGGTAAAAGGATAGACATCAAAAAAGACTCAGATGTCTATCCTTTTTATTTTAGCCTTTGGCAGGAACAAATTTTGTAACCCGATTTTTAATAGGCTTCACCGTTCTGAGATATGAATATATAGCCTCAATATCCTGACTTTTCATGCCACCATACATGGTCCATGGCATAACAGTTTGGAAGTCGGTTGCTGAAACCGTTCTCATGATATGGCCAGAATCAGCAAATAGTTTAAACTTTTCTACGAATTGCTGCTTGGTCCAATTGCCAATGCCTGTCTCTTTATCCGGGGTAATATTAGCGGTAAATACCGATCCCCCCGGTAACATGAACTCGCGACCTCCTGCAAACTCCATGCCTTCGACAGATTTTCCATCTATAAAATTTGTATGACAATGGATGCATGCGGCAGCATTAACTAAGTAAGCACCATATTCCAATTCCTTTGAAGGAGGGGGTAGTGTTTGGAAATTTGCTTTTTGAGGAATAGTATTAACTATAAAATTTAAGGGAAAATCAAGGTCTCTTTCTGGAATAGAAGTGTTCTTTTCTGGTAATGTTCGTAAGAAAGCAATAATGGAATAAATATCTTCCTTATCCATTTTTCCATAAGAATCATATGGCATGATGGGGAAAATAGCTGAACCATCTTTTTTAACTCCGGTTGTTATTGCTCTGAATATCTCTCCGTCTGTCCAGGATTTCAAGTTGTGAGGGGTTAGGTTTGCACTGTAAATAGTCCCCGGGAGGCCAGCCGCTTCATCGAATTTTTCTCCTCCTACACCAATTTTATCTGGATCTAAGGGGCCTGAAAATTTACTCCAGTCGCGTGTAGAATGGCAGTCAATACAGATTGTAACATGCATTGCAAGGTATTTACCTCGTTCAATTCTTTGAGGACTCAGTTCAACTTTTAAATCGGGAGCTTCTCCGACATTAGGCAGTGCGAATTTAACATAACTTAATAAAGCTCCGACAATTATTGCCAGCGATAAGACAATGTAGACGATGATTTTGCCAAATTTTTTCATGATAAAGTAATTAGGTTTAGATTTGATCAGGTGCATAAAAATGCTACATGAAAATAAACAAAATAAACTTAATTAAGACTAAAATAATTTTTGAAAAACATGTTCAATTGCTTGCTGTACAGTTTTTTGAGGTGCTTTACTAAATTGCAGGTTTATTCTGTTGGCTACTATAACGTTTACAGAAATTACCTTATGGCCCAGAACATTTGCCAGGGCATATAAGCCGGCTGTCTCCATTTCCAGATTTGTAATTCTGTGACTGTTGTATTGAAAATTTTGAAAGCTTTTAATTAAATTATCATTTGAACTTCGGGCCCGGAGCATTCGACCTTGAGGCGCATAAAAGCCGGGCGCAGTTATGGTAATTCCACGTTTTAAATCTTTGCCGATTTTAAGTAATAAATCACTGTCGCCACTAGCTACATAAGGGGATATGTTGGCGAGTCCCTGAAAATGATTTTCTATTGCCCGCTTAAAATGTTCTTCTTCTAAACTTAAAGATTGATTGTAATAATGCATGAGGCTATCGAGCCCAATTGCGTATTCAGAAACCAGAATACTGTCGACTGAAATGCTTTCCTGTAATGATCCTGATGTTCCGATACGAATAATATTCAACGATTTTTTTTGTTGTTTCTCAATGCGTGAGTCAAAATCGATATTTGCCAGAGCATCTAATTCATTCAGAACAATATCAATATTATCAGTGCCAATTCCTGTTGATACAACAGTTATTCTGTTAGAGCCTATATAACCTGTATGCGTAATAAATTCTCTTTTCTCCTTCTTTAGTTCGATCGAATCAAAATGTATCGATACTTCACTTACCCTGTCTGGATCTCCAACTGTAATAATTGTATCAGCGATATCTTCTGGTAAAAGGTTAAGATGGTAAATACTGCCATCAGGATTTAATATAAGATCGGTTTCAGAAATAGGGCTCATAATGTTCTGAGATATGTAAGAGTTACCAGTTTAATAGCTTCGAATTTTGATACGATGGGATTTATTTGGGCCTTTGGGATTTCGAGTTCTATCTGGCATGAATTTTCAAAATGCTGGTGAATTATTTTCAGCCCATAATCCTTAATTATTTTCATAATATCATTCATTTGAAGATAGTCAAATGAGATCATATAAACATCATTTACAGTTAATTCGATAATTTCAGCATTTTTTAATGCGTCTGCTGTGGCTGTTTTATATGCATTTATTAACCCCGGTACGCCTAATAGAGTGCCGCCGAAATATCTGACAACAACAACCAGGATGTTGGTTACATCATAAGATAATATAGTGTTTAATATTGGCCTTCCAGCGGTTCCGTTCGGCTCTCCATCATCATTAATGCGGAAGACAGCCCTGTCCGGACTTATCCGGAGCGCCCAGCAATGATGGCTGGCCTTGAATGATGCGCCTTTAAAAGGGATATATGACCTTTTACTTCTTCATCAGTGCGAACAGGATAGGCATAAGCCAGAAATTTACTACCCTTATCCCTGAAAATTCCTTCGGATGGCCCCGCAATTGTCTTAAAACGATCGTCAAATAGCATTGAACAAGTATAGTAAAAGGGAGGGAGTTTGAGGCAGGTCAAAAGCTTGAAATGGAAAAGACTCAGATCTTCGGAATTCGAACTTATGTGTCGAGCTTTAAATGAAGAATATGATTATTCACCGATCCGAATTTTTAAAACTACAGCTGTGGGTTGGTGTTAAACTTTTATCATCTATCTAAACTTACAGCTATGCAAGAATCCAATGAAGAAAAAAACATACAGCCGCCTCAGCATCAGGCGAAACAGCCTGGTATTGAGTCTAAGATGACACCCAGGCCTGCTTTTGAAGGAGAGGATGTGTTTTCCAAACTGGCAGGAAAAGTTGCCATTATCACGGGTGGCGACAGTGGAATTGGACGTGCGGCAGCGGTTCTTTTTGCAAGAGAAGGTGCTAACGTTGTAATTTCCTATCTTGATGAGCATACGGACGCTGAAGAAACAAAAAAGGAAGTAGAAGAAGAAGGGCAGCAATGTCTTTTAATATCAGGCGATGTCGGAGAGGAGCAGCATTGTATAAAAATTGTTGAAGACACGATCCAAAAATTTGGCCGCCTGGATATTTTAGTTAATAATGCGGCTGTCCAATATCCCCAGGAGAATATAGAAGAGATTACTTCAGAGCAATTGGAAAAAACTTTCCGTACTAATATTTTCGCCTATTTCTATTTGGTAAAAGCAGCGTTAAAGTATTTACAAAAAGGAAGTTCTATAATTAATACGACATCTGTAACAGCATATCGCGGAAGCAGCCATTTGTTAGATTATGCTTCTACCAAAGGTGCAATTGTTGCATTTACAAGATCTCTTTCTCAAAATCTCGCGAAAAAAGGTATACGTGTCAATGGGGTAGCACCAGGACCGATTTGGACGCCGTTAATTCCTTCTTCATTTCCCGAAGATAAAGTAGCAAAGTTTGGAAGTGATGTGCCTTTAGGCAGGCCGGGACAGCCGGAAGAGGTCGCTCCTTCTTATCTTTTTCTCGCTTCAGAAGATTCAAGTTACATAACAGGCCAGGTTCTTCATCCCAATGGCGGGGAGATTATAAACGGATAAATCTTAAACTAAGTTAGTTTTCAGTTCAAAAACTCATTTAGGACGATAAAATCATAATTATTATGTCTTTTTATCGTCCTAAATTTTGCATACGGTTTTATCCTGCTATTTTTGTTTGCCGAATGCCGTAAGCAATTAACATGAAATTAAGTCAGAAAGAAGCACTTTTTACGAGTGAAGTAGTAACAAGATTCGAACTCTATAACAGTTTGTTCTTGACCTTACCATTCTATCGTATCAAACACACAGGAACATTATTGCCATTTTTCACCTCGCATTGCGAAGGGGGAGTTAAAAATCATTTAGCTCCTGAAGATATAATAGAAAGCTTTTTTGGTCAGTACGAACAATATGTTCAGGCAGAAGATCGCTTTGATCTTTTATTCAGGTTTATACAGTATATAGAAAGACAGGTTGTGCTTTTTGATGCTATTGAAGATTCTGCATTTACTAAAACCAGCAAAAACGAGGATGCCGGAAGCTTGCCTGTGTTGTTACATCAGGCTGCTTCAAATCCATCGATGAAGGCCCAGATTCAGAAGAAGCTTCAGGATTTTTCACTAAGATTAGTATTAACAGCCCATCCGACACAATTTTATCCTGGAAGTGTCTTAGCTATTATTACCGATTTAACAGAAGCGTTAAAGGCAAATAATGTAAGTTCGATTCATGAGCTGTTGCAGCAATTAGGAAAAACGCCATTTTTTAATAAAAACAAGCCTACTCCGGTGGATGAAGCTGTAAGTTTAGCATGGTTCTTGGAAAATGTGTTTTATAATGTAGTATCTAATCTTCAAAAGCAAATAGAAAATGAGTTTGAAGGTCCGGCTTTTATTAATCCTCAACTCATAGAGCTGGGTTTTTGGCCAGGAGGAGACAGAGACGGCAATCCAAATGTTACCTCTAAAAGTACTAAAGACGTATCCGAGATATTAAGGGAAATACTTTTCCGTTGTTATTACCGCGATTTTAAGATCCTTAAGCGTCGTATAACTTTCCGTGGGGTCGAAAAATATATGGATCGTTTACAGCAGCTGTTTTATCAGAATAGTTTTATGCGTGTAAAAGAGCCCCGCGACTTGCAACAGGAAATTCTTGAAAATCTTGAAGCTATCAAAACTGTTCTTGTTGAAAGCCACGACAGCCTTTTCTTAAATCATGTTGATGATTTGATAAGGAAAGTCAGATTATTTGGATGTTATTTTGCTTCATTGGATATCCGTCAGGATAGCCGTGTTTTAAGAAAAACTCACCAATCATGCCGGCAATATTTAAGTTCTCCATTCCCGCAAGGTTATGACGAATTCTCAGAAAAGGAGAAACTCGCACAGTTAACATTTGAAGAAGCTGACAGTCCTTCCGATTTGTTAGATGATTTAAGTAATGATACACTTCAAACTATCCGTTTGATGAAGAGGATGCAGTATGCAGGAGGAGAAAAAGCATCTCATCGTTTCATTATAAGTAATTGTCAGCAAGCTTCCGATATACTGCAATTAATCAATCTCTTCATGTGGAGCGGGTGGAAAAAAGAAGATATCCATGTTGATTTTGTTCCTCTATTCGAAACGGTTCAAGATTTATCTACAGCCGCAAACGTAATGGAAAGCTTGTATACTCACCCATTTTACAAAGAACATTTAAAGAAAAGGGGTAACAGGCAGGTAATTATGCTGGGTTTCTCAGATAGTACCAAAGATGGAGGTTATTTAATGGCCAACTGGTCGATATATAAAGCCAAAATTGAGCTTACAGCCATTGCCAGAGATTATGGAATAGATTTAGCATTTTTTGATGGCCGTGGTGGTCCGCCTGCGCGTGGCGGAGGTAAAACTCATAAGTTTTATGCTACTATGGGTCAGGAAATTGCCAATGATCATATACAATTGACTATTCAGGGGCAAACCATAAGCAGTCAATACGGGTCTTTTGATACGGCTCATTATAATATCGAACAATTAATTAATGCCGGCGTGGTGTCATCTCTTGACACACATAATGATAAGGATACATTAAATGCGTCTGAAAAAGCATTAATTGATGTTATGGCGAATGAAAGTCATCATTCATTTGTTGCTTTACGCGAAGATCCTTTATTTTTAAAATACCTGGAGTGTTACAGTCCGTTAAAGCTA
Source organism: Pedobacter superstes (assembly GCF_037622515.1). Lineage (NCBI taxonomy): Bacteria > Pseudomonadati > Bacteroidota > Sphingobacteriia > Sphingobacteriales > Sphingobacteriaceae > Pedobacter > Pedobacter superstes. The sequence goes on along the minus strand of NZ_JBBJCN010000002.1, from coordinate 433,075 downwards.
TTATCTCAGATTAATATCAGCAGCAGGCCGGTTAAACGTAATTCTGGTGCGGAACTCAAACTTGAAGATTTGCGGGCAATTAGTTTTGTAACGGCCTGGAGTCAGTTAAAACAAAATATTCCGGGATTTTACGGAGTAGGATCTGCATTAAAAAAAGTTAAAACGAACGGGAGCTGGGATGAGGTGAAACGTTTGTATGTTACTTCAGGACAATTCAAAACGATGATAGACAATTGTATGATGTCTATGTCGAAGTCTGATTTCCGAATTACTGCTCATCTCGAAAAAGATAAAGAGTTTGGAGCTTTCTGGAAACAGCTTAAATATGAATTTGAACTTACCCGGGATCTTATCCTTGAAATGACAGGTACGTCAGAGATTATGGAGCAATACCCTGTAGAGCGGCGTTCAATTGCTCTAAGAGAGAAAATTATCTTGCCACTGGTTACCATACAGCACTACGCATTACAAAAGTTGCAGTCTGAAAATTTAAGCGAAAAACAAATTGCAATTTACAATAAGCTTGTCATTAGAACAGTTTATGGGATAGTAAATGCCGGTAGAAATTTGGCATAATACATTCAAATCAAACTATTATTTATTTGGAAAGCCTAAGTTTTATAACTTAGGCTTTCTTAATTAAAGGCTATGAAGAAACTCTTGCTATTACTTGTTCCTCTGTTATTATGTGTATCGCTTAAAGCAGATAATATCAAATTAAAGTCCGTAAAGGTTCTTATATTTTCAAAGACAGTGGGTTACAGGCATGCGAGTATAAAAGACGGGATAGTAGCTATTCAAAAACTGGGCAGAGAAAATAATTTCATTGCCGACACCACAGAGAATCCCTCAAAATTCACGTCTGAGAATTTGAAACAATACCGGGCAATAATATTCTTAAGTCCGACGGGTGAATTTTTTAATGATGAGCAGAAAGCGGCTTTCAAGAAATATATTCAGAACGGAGGCGGTTTTGCAGGTATTCATGCTGCTACGGACTGCCTGTTCAAATGGGAATGGTACGGGAAGATGATAGGGGCTTATTTTACAGACCATCCGCCAATTCAGGAGGCTGTTTTGACACTGGTAGATACAAGACATCCTGCAACCAAATCTTTAATATCTCCCTGGAAACATACTGATGAATGGTATAATTTCAGGTATACAAATAAGAATATAAATGTATTGTTAAAAGTAGATGAAAAGTCGTATAAAGGAGGTAAAAATGGCTCGGAGCATCCTGTTTCATGGTATCACAAATTTGAAGGATCCAGAGTTTTCTATACCGCTTTAGGTCATACATCAGATGCATTTAAATCGGATGAGTATTTTTTAAAACATTTACTTGGCGGCATAAAGTATGCAGCTAACTTAAAATGATATCAACTAAATGAGGAATAATAATAATATCATCAAGTTAAAAATATGCAAAGTCAGTTAGTAACCGGGATTTTATCGTATGGAATGTCCGGGAGATTATTCCATGCGCCATTTATTGATACCCATAAAGGATTCAACCTGTATGCGGTTACAGAACGAAATGAGAAAAAAGCCAAGTCTCGCTACCCTGATATAATCAGTTATAATTCTGTTGAAGAATTATTGGCTGATCCTAAAATAGAATTAGTAATAGTTAATACTCCCAACAACACCCATTACGAGTTTGCAAAAAAAGCTTTATTGGCAGGTAAACATGTATTGGTTGAAAAACCGTTTGCTTCTACATCTTCAGAAGCGAAGGAATTGTTCGATTTAGCACGAACGGTTGGCCGAAAGGTAATGGTTTATCAAAACCGCAGATGGGATTCCGATTTTCAATCGGTAAAGGCTGCAATACAAAGTGGTAAACTCGGTAAATTAATAGAGGTACATTTCAGGTTCGATCGCTACCGCAGGGAGATTAGTAAGAAATCTTTTAAAGAAAATCCTGTTCCTGCAAGTGGCCTGAGTTATGATTTGGGGCCGCATTTGCTCGATCAGATAATCAGTATTTTCGGGAAACCATTAAAATGGTTTAAAGCGCTAAGGACATTCAGGCCCGATTCTAAGGTAGATGATTACATGACCGTTCATTTAGTTTATCCTGAAGGATTAAATGTATTTGTAACGGCGAGTTTGTTAACGGCGAATCCCTTACCTGCATTTGTACTTCACGGAACCAGCGGTAGTTTTATAAAGGAAAGAACTGATATTCAGGAAGAACAGCTTGATAAGGGAATTTCGCCGGCAGACAGATCTTACGGAGTTGAACCAGATGGACTTGAGGGCCTTTTAATTACAGTAGATGCGAATGGAAACAAATCCACAAAATATTCTACAGCTTTAAAAGGAAATTACAATCGTTTATTTGATGCTGTTTTTGCTTATATCCGCAAGGATGAACCTTTCCCGATAAAGGAAGAAGACATTCTATGTCAATTAGAAATATTAGAAAGTCCCGGTGTTTAAACAGCTAATTTTTACTCAGTTATAAAAAGCGGTAATATAAATATGAATAAAATCAGATTTTTTCAGGTAGATGCTTTTGCCGAAAAGCAGTTTAAGGGAAATCCGGCAGGTGTATGCGTGCTTTATGATGATATTTCTGAAGAGAGTATGCAGTCTATTGCTGAGGAGAATAATTTATCGGAAACCGCATTTTTAGTAAAAGTTAAAGATGGTTTTAATTTAAGGTGGTTTACACCATCAGTTGAAGTAGATCTGTGTGGTCATGCTACATTAGCGAGTGCACATATCTTATGGCAGGAAGGTGTTATCAAGAGTGATGAAACTATAAGATTTTATACACGTAGCGGAACACTTACAGCTGCAAAAGTAGGTGATTGGATTGAACTTGATTTTCCGGCTTCGTTTGAAGAGGACAGGGCTTTACCGCCCGAGGCATTAAGCGCGTTGAATGTTAAACCTGTTAACGTAGTGTTTTCGAAGACAAGATACTTAGTTGAATTGTCTTCTGAAGAAGAGGTTGTTGCTTGTAGGCCTGATTTTAATAAACTTAAAGATCAGGAGATGATAGTTATTACCAGTAAGGGCGGCAAGTCATCGAAATATGATTTTGTATCACGATCATTTGCTCCTTCGCATGGTATCGATGAGGATCCGGTTACGGGTTCTTCGCACTGCTGCCTGACAACTTATTGGTCGAAACGACTGGGAAAAACTGAAATGTTGGCTTATCAGGCATCGACCAGGGGTGGAGAGGTTAAAGTGAAACTTGCAGGTGACAGAGTTCTTTTTTCCGGAAAGGCTGTGACTGTTGTGGCAGGATATTTTATATTGAATGATTAAAATCTTAATTGGTAAATTTTGCTAATACACTAAAATATTTTAAACCTATTACCCAGGGTTGTTGTTCAGTGTTTAGACAAAATCTAACAATTTACCTATGGAAATAGTGAAGAATACTGAATATACTCCAATAAAACGCTCTGGATTGGAATATTATCAAGTTTCTCCGGGTGTTTGGGGAATGAAAATAACCTTCGTTAATGTCTATATGGTTGCTTCCGGCGAGAACGGTGGAAATAATTGGGTGTTAATTGATGCTGGCTTAAAGGGCTCTGCCGAAAAGATTAGGCGGATGGCGGAGGATATTTTTGGTGAAGGTGCCAAACCTTCTGCTATAATCCTTACCCACGGGCATTTCGACCATGTAGGAGCACTGGAAGAATTATTGACCTCCTGGAATGCCCCAGTGTACGCACATTACCTGGAACTCCCTTATTTGAAAGGTGTTTCGTCCTATCCTCCACCAGATCCAATGGTGGGCGGGGGGTTAATGAGCCTTCTGTCGTGGACATTTCCAAAAAGTCCGAAAGATTTGGGAAACAGAGTTCATCGTTTAAACACAGCAGGTGATGTCCCGGGTTTGCCCGATTGGAAATTTATCCATACTCCCGGACACTCCCCGGGACAAGTTTCACTTTTCAGAGAGAGCGACCGAACTCTGATAGCAGCAGATGCTTTTGTTACTACAAAACAGGAATCTGCTTTTTCTGTAATGACGCAGAAACATGTACTATCCGGTCCGCCAAAATATTTTACAATTGACTGGATCGCTGCTAAAGATTCAGTCCAGAAGCTCCTCGATCTTAAACCTCAGTCGGCCGCTACCGGACATGGTTATCCTATGTATGGCGAAGAATTAATTGAGTCATTAAAAAACCTTATTGATAATTTCGAGAAGGAAGCTGTTCCAATCTATGGAAGGTATGTTAAAGAGCCTGCACGAACAAATAAGAATGGAGTTCAATATATACCGAAGCAGGTAAACAATCCGGAATTGTTGCTAACTGCGGCATTTTTCGGTGCAATAGCCGCCTTTGCAATAGTTTGGAAATTTAGCAGGAGAAAACAGGTAAAAGATGACTTTAGTGTTTCTGAGTTATTTGCAAAAGGTTTTAGTTAGATAATAATTTACGAAAAAGATAGTAATATAAAAAGCGTTTGTCATTTTGAAGATTAGATAATTCCTTTCTTTTTAAATAACAAACGCTTGCTACTTAACTAAAGAGAATAGCGCATAAATGCTGCAATAGGACTATCCGCAGGCATTTTTTCTTTCTCAAGCATATGCACTTCCCCACCATTCATAAGCGTTTTAACAATTGCCTTGTTTACCAGGCATTCATCATCTAATTGCTTTTCTTCGTTAATAGTAATTGAATTATTGCTTTCATCGAAACTTCCCCAGAGATGCTGGTCTTTCTGAACAAACAGATCAGAAACCTGCGCAAAATAAGCAGCGGGAATAACCTCTTCAGGAATTGAAGTTGTTAGTTCCTTAGCAGAATTATTGTAATAATTCTTTAAAGCGTCTTTGCTATATTCTCTGAAATAAGGACACAGCTTCTCTTTTACTTTTAAATACAGACTATGTCTGTCTTCATGCTCAAAGTTTCCCGAAAGGCAAACATCAGCAATATGTTTATAGTTCGAAATCTGCTTGTAATAGGCAATTTCGTAATCTACAGATGCCAAAACCAAAGGAACGTGTTGATTATGAAGCACCTCGCTCCATAAAGTCTGATCAACTTCTTTAAGGTATTGCAGTAAGTACTCGTCTTCATCGGATAGGCCGGAACCATGTCCATGAAAACTAGCACCTACAGAAGCTGCTGCTCCGGCGGCTGCGCCGGCTCTTCTATGAATTTGTCTGGCTTCTTTAAGCTCAAAGGGTACTACATCATCTATTCCGGTTGGTAATTCTTCAATTTCCAGTTTTTTCATTTGAAACTGGTCTCCTTCATAAAATTTGCAGGCATGTTTACTTAAAACAAGTAAATAAAAACGATGCCTCCTTTCCATTACCGGCAGAATCGGACTAAGAAGAAAAGAGCTGTTCACCAAAATTTCTTCCTTAACAGGTAAAGGTAACTGATACAGTTTGAAGAATCCAGGAGCCAGAAATACTGCAAGGCCGTTAGATTGTTTATTCCAGAATTCTTCATTTTTAATCAGCTCAAGCGCAGGGGAAAGAATGGAGTCAACCTTTTTAATTTCCAAACCTTTTGCGATTAACTGAACCTTTGCCTTCTGAACATTGTTTTTAAAAACGAGTGTATCGTATTTTTCATTGACTTCCATACCTGAAGAATGTGTCGGTATGTAAATGCTTACGCAACCATCAGTATGATAGTTTGCAAGTTCTTTAAATTCATCTTTTGAAATCACCTCCATAGTCTAAGCTTTAAAAACTGTTATTAATATTATCTTCACCTTTGTGAAGGTTTCGGTTCACATGCCTTAAATTTACATTTGCTGAAGGTTGATCTTCACCATCAGTGTATTTTTCTGCTATTTCTATATCTGTCTCCAAATCATTTACAGCAAAGGCATTTTTCAATCCATGAGTTTCCCGTCCACTACCGGAAGGTTTCCCCTTCGCAGGAACATATCCTGTTTTCGTTTTAGCCATTTTAATAAATTTAGTGTAAGAAATTTTATTTGTCTTTTTTCAGAGATTTACAAACCCGAATTGAGCTCGTATTTGCAATGCGGATGGTTAATACCCGGATAGGTAATTATATTTAGTAAAATCTGGAACTTTTGATCCTAAATAAGTCTCTTTATTCACGATTTTTCTTTCCGTGAAGCGAAAATCTAAAGTTAATGGTTGGATTTGATTATATGCAATACAGCTTTTTGCCTTTGCAACAAGAGAAGTTTTATTGATTGATTCCATACATGTTTAAATTAAAGTAAACTTTATCTCATATGGATGAACTTAAGTGAATACTAAATATTTAACCACGTAATATTGAAACAGTTTCCAAAAAATTAATAAAAAGATAACCTTAATTACTGTGATTTTTTTTAAATTAATGTGAAAGTAAAAGGTTGGATTTGAACAGGTTTTGTTCTACACAAGTAAAATTATAATTGGGCGTGGCCTATTCCGCAGGTACCAGTACTGTTATACATTGTGGAATTACTTCAACGTCGATTTCTTTTGTTTTTCCAATCACTTCTCCGTCGATTTGTAAAGTGGTCTTCTTAGAAGTTTGGACAAATGCTTTCCTGCAACTAAAAACCTCTACGAATTCTGAGGTTTGCAGGCGGCCAATAAACATTTTCCAGGTAATAGATAATAAATGAATTTTAGGAAATGGTTTAATAATTACAAGTTCGAACTTGCCATCGTCGACAAGCCCAAACGGATTAATGACTGCCCCTGTGCCATATTTTGAGGCATTGGCAAAAGTTACCGATACCGCTTTTCGTTTTATCTCCTTGCCGTCAATGGTGATATTGAATTTATATTCGTCGATTAAAAATAATTCTTTGTAAAGATGTCTGGCATAGGTCCATAACCCTCTCTTTGGATCCTTATCAAAGCGTTTTACAATACTTGCGTTGAAACCAACATCTCCTAAGTGAATACAGATATTTCCGTTAATACTTAAAAGATCTATCTTTTTTTGAATACCATGTGAAATAAGCTGTAAGGCAGTATCGGTTCTATTGCCTATAGCCAATTCTTTAGCCATGCCATTTGCTGAACCCAGGGGAATGATTAATAACGGAATTTCTTGTCCCCTAAGTAATTTTGCAAGGAGGTTTACGCTTCCATCCCCGCCCGCTACCGCAACAATGTCGGGTGCATATTGTGAAATTTCCCTTCTAATATTCTTTTCTTCGTTGTTGCTTTGCAAACGATAGATAAGATATTCAAATTTTTGATTTCTCGATTCTTCAGAGATAGCAAGTTCTAACCGGCCTCCTTCACGATTTCCTGCACGCGGATTTACAATAAATAGAACTTTGAGCATGTTTTTTATATCTAACAAGCTTAAAAACTTAAAGTTGTTCTTTAACCTGTAAAAGAAATTGCTTTAATCGTTCAAGAGAGTCAATTACTTTTTGATTCTCTTTGACTTCTGATTTATTATTTTTTAGATACTCGCGTGCACCTTGAAGTGTGAATCCTTTGTCTTTCACTAAATGGAAAATCACTTTGAGGTTTTCAACGTCTTCTGGTGTAAAAAGTCTATTACCTTTTTTGTTTTTCTTAGGTTGCAGAATTTCGAACTCCTTCTCATAGAAACGTATCTGAGAAGCATTAACATTAAACATTTCGGTTACTTCACCCATGGTGTAGTACCGTTTATTTATGTCGCGTTCTTTATAAGGCATGGGCAAAGATAACAGGAATTACGATTTTAGAATTATGGAAAAAAATATTTGAGGATTTGAATTCAAAAATCCTCAAATGTTTCTGAGATCCTGAGATTCTGAACAGATCTCACATATATGAATCCGTGATATTGGTTATTTTCCATCCGTTTTTGGTATTGGCAATGTTTACCAAAGTTATTTTAGTAAACGTATCATACTTCATCAGAACTTTAATAATTGCCTGAGGTGAATTGATTTCCAGGACCTGATATGTAGTGCTGCAATTTTGTTCTATGTTTTTTCTAGGTTGCATTGAGTTTAAGATGTCTGCTCTTGTGTAATTAATAACTTTCTCTCCTGTTGTTACGGTGTGTTTAACATCTTTATCCAATATTTCTGAAAGGTCTTTGATTTTACCATGCGCAATTGCATCGATGTAAGTTTGAATAGTATAGTTCATTTGAAGTTTTTCATTTTTTACCTCCTCAGCTGCGAACGCGCTGCTTGTGAAAGCTAATACTAATGCTGCGGTTAAAATTTTTAGAGTTTTCATATCCGTTGTTTTTGAGTGATTTATGTTTTATTTCTTATTTGTTAACTCAAAAATACTTCGGAAATTAAGCGGCTCAAATGGTAATTAGGTTAACTGGATAAAGTTTTCGGTGAATGGACGATTTGAGCAGGTAAATATTTGCGGGGAATTTTCGCCGGAACAATTGCGATATATAGACCTAACAATATTCGGTTTTATTTGGGTGCAATTTTAATAGTTTTCTGCTCTGCACCGCAGTTAGAACAAAATTTCGAATTAGTCGGGTAGAGTAGGGTTCCACACTCCGGACAAGGTTTAAGTGATGACTGAGTAGCCCTGGTCATTTCTGCAGAAACTATTCCTGTAGGTACAGCAATAATACCATAGCCGATTATCATTAAAACTCCTGCAAGAAACTGGCCTAATGGTGTATCTGGTGAAATATCACCATATCCCACAGTTGTAATGGTCACAACAGCCCAATAAATTGAAACCGGAATACTGGTAAATCCATTTTTTTCTCCTTCAATAACATACATTAACGTTCCAACTATAATAACGAGGGTTAAAACTGTAGCCAGGAATACAATGATTTTGTACATGCTGGCTTTCAATGCAAGCTTTAAAACATCTCCTTCATTTAGATACCGGGTAAGTTTTAATATTCTGAACACCCTTAATAATCGCATGGCCCGTATTACAAGAAGATATTGTAAATTGGGAATAAACAAGCCCAGATAACCGGGAAGGATGGCCATAAGGTCTATTACCCCATAAAAACTGAATATATATTTAAAGCGATTGGGGTGACTATAAACCCTTAGTATATACTCAATTGTGAACGAAATTGTAAAGAACCATTCAGAAATAACAATAAATGGATAGTATTCTTTTCTAATAGAAGGAATGCTTTCCAGAAACACTGAAGCAATACTGAATAAAATCAGCCACAACAGCACAACATCAAATTTTCTGCCTCCTGGGGTGTCTGAATGAAAAATTACCGAATAAAGCCTGGTACGGAAAGTGTTTTGTGGCATTTTGTTTAAACATTGTTTTATTTATAATAGTTTCCTTTGCGGCGGGGTTTATTAATATTGCACTTCGTTTCGGCTTAAATTAATTCCGATAAAGAGGATTTGTCTTATTTTCATGTTTGAAATTGTAATTAATAGGGTAGTTTACAAAAATGATAGATATAGAAACATTCAGGAAGATAGCTCTCTCATTTCCTGAATCAACAGAACAGCCGCATTTTGAAAAAACTTCTTTCAGAGTTCGAAAAAAAATATTTGCTACACTTGACATTTCAAATAACGAAGCCTGTATAAAATTGTCTGAAATTGATCAGAATGTCTTTTCGGCCTTTAATTGTAATATTATTTTTCCTGTTCCCAATAAATGGGGTAAACAAGGCTGGACTCTCATAAACCTTAATTTGGTTCATAAAGAGATGCTGTTAGATGCTATGAATACAGCTTATTGTGAGGTAGCACCCAAGCACCTTGCTTTAAATATTAAGGCTGCCGAAGACTAATTTTTGTAAAATGATTATATATTTCGTTAGTGGCTTAGGTGCTGATAGAAGAGCATTTCAAAGAATCGTTCTGCCTGCCGGTTATGAAATGTACCACATTGAATGGCTCCCTGTAAAAGGAAATGAATCTATAGAGTTTTACGCAAAGTGTTTGGCTGATAAAATAGATGTCAGCAAGCCGTTTATTATAGCGGGTCTTTCTTTTGGAGGAATGATGGCAATTGAAATGAGTAAAATAGTAAAGCCGGATAAGCTTATTTTGTTTTCTACTATACGTTCAAATAGAGAATTGCCCTTATTATACCGACTGGCCGGATTAATGCGATTGTACAAACTATTGCCGGATAAGTTTCTTACTCAAACCCTTTCTTTTTTATATTGGTTCTTTGGTCCTCTGGATATCGAGGGTAAAAGGTTGGTGTCTAGTTTTTTACAACAGAGTGATCCTCTGATGCTTACCTGGGCTTTTTCTAAAATCAGCAGATGGCGAAACAAAGAAACAAGTTCGTTAAGTATTCAAATTCATGGGTCTAAAGACAGAGTATTTCCCGTACGACTGACTAAGCCAGAGTATATCATTGAGGGAGCTGGGCATTTATGTGTGTTTACACATGCCAATGAAATAAACGCTATTTTATTGAAAGAGTTGAAGTAAATAATGCCTCTGTAATAACTTAATCTTCATAAATTTTTTAGAATAGACTGGGTTATGATTTATATTACGGTTAGCTAGATTTTAATAGCGTACCTTTAGACAATAGCCGAACATGATATTATTTTCTACAAAAAACCTGATCTATAAAGATTACCAGTGGACGCCGTTTTTAAATAATGACGTAAGAGTATCCGGAAAGCCCGATTCTACTATATTTAATCCTAAAGAGGGGAATGAAGTGGTTTACCTTATCAATAAACTAATGTTGTTATGGGATTATCGATTCTCGCATACTGGCAATAAAATGGAAAAGTTAATCCATGATAGTTTACCCTCCGAAGTGAAAAGTCAGGAAGAGGTAAGTGAATGGATCAAGGTCAACCTGAAGTTTTAAAAATTTAAAGGACTAAACTTTGATACAGTTTTTCAAGTGTCTTATCCGCTTCATTACATAAACCGGGATGTACTTTGGAACTTTGAACTACTGTGCTTCGGGTTGCGGTAAGCCATCGGAAGCGAGAGGCCAGATCTAATTTAGCAATGGGCCCGCTTTTACTGTCTCCTATACTTATCAGTCCCAATGCGTTCAGGTTTTCCTTAAGTTCTTGAATATCTATCTCTGCTGAAAAGGCTCTAAGGCGATCTTCATCCAGGTTAAATTTAAATTTCAGAAATTTTTGTTTAGGACAATATAATATAACTCCTACATTTAAGAATTCTTCACGTTCTACCCTCGGCACTACGCGAACCACAGCATATTCAAATAAGTGCTTCTCGTGCATATTGAGTTTCTTTTACAAATATTTCGGAATGGTTAATCCGGGCTTCAAGAAAAGTGGCATATGCAGCCCTTTGCTGTTGGCTTGTTCCAAATATGCTGACATCTGTTAACCATTCATCAGGAATTAAAGATACAATTGAGCGAATTCGCTCCTTTGTCAGGATTTTTTTGAATTCCAAATTAACATTATCTAAATCGGATGCCTGCGCCAGCAATACATGGTCCTTTATTAAGGCGAATGGCTTTACTGCCTGTTCCTGCCAGTTATTCCAGGAGTGATGGAAGTATAAAGAAGCGCCATGGTCAATTAGCCATAATTCTTTGTGCCAGATCAGCATATTGGTATTACGGCAAGTTCGATCCATATTATTAAGCAAGCAATCGAGCCAAACAATTTGTGAAGCCAGGGTTGGCGAAAGGGTACTTACGGCCGGGTCGAAGGTTATAGCTCCCGAAAGGTAATGTAATCCAATGTTTAATCCAACGCTGAACTTAAGCAAATCCTGTATCTCTTCATCTGGCTCTGCCCGTCCAAAAGCCTCATCAAGAGTAGCAAACACTAACTCAGGAACTTTTAAACCAACTGAACGTGCGATTTCGCCGCCAATTAACTCTGCGATCAATGCTTTTGGGCCCTGTCCGGCTCCGCGAAATTTGATTACATACAAAAAGTCGTCATCTGCTTCGGCAATTGCAGGCATTGACCCTCCTTCACGCAAAGGAGTAACATACCGGGTAACATTTACAGTTCTGAGCTGAGGAAGATTTATGTCCATCTCTTTTCTCCCATTAGGAGGCAATTATACATCAAGTAAAATTAATATAAAGCATTTTTTATTCTGCCGTGACTTAATTTATTCGCGGTGAAAATATTTTCCCCTGACTGTTGTATTTTCCACATGAATGGAGGCTTGTTTTCAAAAATCATTTATTTGGTCTGTGATTCCCAAAGAATTAGGCAACTGGGCTCTGTAACTTAGTTTAGTTAAATTAGGATGTTCATTTGTTGCTGACACGAAAACGTTTTCGTAGAAAATCGAAAATAATCATCTAAATCAAAGTTTTTTTTAATCAATTTTGTTGAAGATCCAATTTAGAACTATAAAATTATGTCATTAGAATTTTCAGGAAAGGTTGCAGTAGTCACCGGAGGCGGTGGGGTATTATGTTCAACAATGGCTATGGCTCTTTCAAAGGCCGGAGCCAAAATTGCAGTCCTTGATTTAAAAGCCGAAAACGCTGAAAGAGTTGCCAACGAAATTAAACAAGGCGGCGGAGAAGCAATTGGACTGGCTTGTAATGTACTTGAGGCAGAAAGTTTAAAGCAAGCTCATACAAAAGTATTGGAACTTTTGGGTCCATGCGATATTTTGATAAATGGCGCTGGCGGAAATCATCCATTAGGTACCACGTCGAAAGGACATTTATTTCCAGAAGATATGGAAGACACTACCGGGCTAAAAACCTTTTTTGATTTAGATCCGGAAGGTATAAAGTTTGTATTCGATCTTAATTTTATCGGAACGCTGTTACCTACCCAGATTTTTGCAAAAGATATGGTTGCCAATGGTGGATCCATTATTAATATTTCTTCCATGAATGCTTTTCGTCCTCTTACAAAAATACCTGCATACAGCGGAGCTAAAGCGGCCGTTTCTAATTTTACTCAATGGCTGGCAGTACATTTTTCTAAAGTTAATATCCGTGTAAACGCTCTGGCTCCTGGATTTTTTCTGACAGATCAAAACCGTACCTTGCTTACAAACGCTGACGGAAGCTTAACAGACCGTGGAAATACGATCATTTCTCATACACCGATGTCGCGCTTTGGTACCCCTGATGATCTTACCGGAACTTTGTTGTGGCTGTGTGGTGAAGGATCATCTTTTGTTAGCGGCGTTGTAATACCAATAGATGGTGGATTCAGCGCATTTAGTGGAGTTTAATTATTTATCATTTATATAAACGAAAATGAGTTTAGAACAAACCTGGAGATGGTACGGTCCGAAAGATCCTGTATCATTATCTGATATTAGACAGGCCGGAGCTACAGGAATTGTAACTGCGTTGCATCATGTAGCAAATGGGCAGGTATGGACAAAAGAAGAGATTCTTAAACGAAAAGCAGAAGTGGAAGCCGCAGGCCTCACCTGGTCTGTAGTGGAAAGTGTTCCTGTTCATGAGGATATTAAAAAGCGTAAGGGCGACTATCAGCTTTATATTGATAATTATAAAGAGTCTCTTATTAACTTAGGAGCATGTGGGATTGATATCGTGTGTTATAATTTCATGCCCGTTCTTGACTGGACTCGTACGAACTTAGAATATAGAATGCCGGATGGATCCACTGCATTACGTTTTGAAGCCGCTGCCTTTGCTGCTTTTGAATTGTACATTTTAAAAAGACCCGGTGCAGAAGATTCATATACTGCAGAGCAGAAGGAAAAAGCTAAACACTATTTAGAAAACCTTAGTGATTCTGATAAGCAATTACTGGTAAGAAATATCATCGCAGGGCTTCCAGGCTCGGAAGAAGGGTATACGCTTGAGGAGTTTTTAAAAGTATTGGCAGAATACGACAATATTGGTCCGCAAGAACTTAAAGCAAACCTTTTTAGTTTTGTTGAAGAAATTATTCCTGCAGCTGAACAAGCAGGAGTTTTGCTTTGTATCCATCCCGATGATCCGCCGTTTCCGATTCTTGGACTTCCAAGGGTATTGAGCACAGAGGATGATGTGAAAGATCTTTATTCTGCCGTTCCATCTCCGAATAATGGATTAACTTTTTGTACAGGTTCTTTCGGAGTGAGAGAAGATAATGATTTAGCCGGAATGGTTCATCGTCTGGGCGATAGAATTCACTTTATTCACCTGCGAAGTACCCGCCGTGATGCTGAAGGGAATTTTCATGAAGCTGATCATTTGGATGGTGATGTGGATATGTATGCTGTGATGAAAGCTTTGGTTGAAGAACAAAAGAAACGTGTGAAGGCAGGCCGCAAAGATTTAAGAATGCCTTTCCGTCCGGATCATGGACATAAAATGCTGGACGACTTGAATAAGAAAACAAATCCAGGTTATTCGGCAATAGGACGCTTAAGAGGTTTGGCGGAATTACGCGGACTGGAGTTAGGAATTCTGAGAAGCATAGGCGAATAAATTATAAAACGGAATTGCGAAATGCAGTTCCGTTTTATTGAAATAGTTATTTGGGATTTTGATTTGACCGCTTTGGTCTCTAACTAAGACGCTGTCGATTTCCGTTCTACGAGGCGAGAGGAAAGGATTATAGTTTTATTTTCTAAAGAGGTCGTCTTTTTCTTATTTAAAACTGAAAATAATTCTTTTGCGGCCTCCATTCCAATGTCAAAGGCTGGTTGTACAATTGCTGTTAAAGGAGGATTAAGCAAAGCTGCCATTTTTGAATTCGAAAAGCCTATTACCTTTATATCTTCTGGAATTTTTAAGCTTAAAAAGGAACATACTTCATAGCTTATTAGCGCGAGCTGTTCTACTGAGGCAAAAATTCCATCCGGTTTGTTATCCGATTCTAACAGTTGCTTTATTTTAACGAAGCTAAAATCATGCTCGGATGAACAGTTTAAAACATAATCATCATTCACGCTAATGTTGTTTTGTTTTAGAGCGTCTAAATAACCGTTCAATCTATGAATTCCTATAGATTGAGAATTTGTATAACCCAGATAGCAAATTCTTTTACATCCTTTATCAATTAAGTGTTTGGTTGCCAGCAGGCCACTTTCATAATCATTGGTAGTAACTTTAACAGTTTTTGCCTGTTCGCTAATCCTGTCGAAAAAAACTATAGGAACATCATTTTTAAGAAGTTCATTAATATGGCTGATGTTATCGGTTTCACCAGATAAGGACATTATAACACCATCTACTCTTCCGTTTAATAAATGAGTGACAAATCCAATCTCTTTACTTATGTTTTCATGAGTAATATAAATTAATACGTGAAAGCCGTTTTGCTGAGCAATTTCTTCGATTCCATTTATCGCTAGTGCGAAAAAATTATTCTCAATTTCTGGAATGATGATGGCTACTGTATTACTATTCCGCTTTCTTAAACTTCTCGCATATGGATTGGGTTGGTAATGTAATTTTTCGGCAAGGGATAAAACCTTCAGTTTAGTGCTCTTACTTATTTCATGACTATCGCTTAACGCTCTAGATATAGTTGATACTGATAAGTTCAATTCCTCAGCAAGTTTTTTGAGATTTATTTGAGCCATGCTGCAAAAATATATGAAATTACATTTATAAGCTTTACGTTTAAATTTAATTGGAGGTAAAGTTTCTTTTGCTCTAATCCTTGAATGTTATTGTGAATTTAGCGCCCTCGTTTATTCTGCTTTCAATGCTTATTTTGCCACCTAAACTTTTAATGTGGTTGTATACCAAATAAAGGCCAATACCTTTGCTATCTGAGTGATTGTGAAATTTTTGATTTAATCCAAAAATTTTATCTTTTAGTTTTTCCATATCAAACCCTTGACCTTCATCCATATAAATTAACTCTCTGCAACCGTTTACCCATTTAGAATGGATTGAAATTACAGGTGAATAACCGGGTCTTGCATATTTTATAGAATTAGTTATGAGATTAAGAAAAATACTTTCAAGGTAAGCTTTATTAAAATTAACTACTTCAACTTCTGAAAAATCGGCACTAATCGAAGCTTTGGAAGTGTGTAATAATGAATTTAAAGATTGTCTGACGGAATTTAAAGAATCATTCAAAAACACCTCCTGCGTTTGTATCTTCAGTTCGTTTTTTTGATTCAGAATATCTACATAATTATTTAAGGTGTCTTTTAAACTTTCTGTAGCAAGTTTTAGAATATCAATAAAATCAAGAGTTTCTTCATCTTCAATTTTAGAAATGTCTAAAAGATCAAATACCGCGAGCAAATTATTTACCGGAGTTCTTAAGTCATGGGAAGTTGAATAGGTTAACAATTTTAGATCATTATTCACTGTCGTGAGATTTTCAATTACCTGGTTGCGATCTTCCTCAAGTTTCTTTTTATGGGTTATGTTTTTCGCAATGGCATATACCACTTGGTGTTCATATACCGGTATTGAAGTCCAGGCGAGCCAAATAATTTCTCCTGATTTTGTTACATACCGGTTTTCAAAATTTGTTAGGGGAGTATCCTTTAACAGGTTTTTACGATGTTCCCCTGTAATATGCCTGTCTTTAAAATAAATAAATTCACTAATTGGTTTTGCGTATAATTCCTCATTACTATAGCCAAGGAGTTTAGAAACCGCTGGATTTATTCTCTTGAAATACCCATCAAAACCTGCAATACAAAGAAGATCGGTAGATACTTCAAAGAAAAGTTCAAAATTTAAAATGTCTTTAGACCTGTTTACGTCATTCATCATTCTTTACAGTCCCCTCATTATTATCCACGGATAGGTGTTTAAACGGCCAATTTCAGAGATTGAAATTAACGAGGGAATATAGGTAAATAAATGAATCTTACATATACTTCATTGCCTCATATCCCAACAACCTTCGCCACAATGCAATCTGGCCTATACAATTTGCCTCCCGATAGATAATAAATGTAATCAGATCGTAATAGGTCATATTCATTCCAGGCATCATTTCAAAATTGGAATCGAGTTTTTGGGCATTTACATGAACTAAAGCATCTCGTGAAATTGGTGAAATACTTTCCCAATCTTTTTTGAACGTCGATAATGAAGGATATTGAATTCCGTCCTGAATGCCCTTGTTATCTTTGAAAAGCTCATCGGAGGGATTTTTAATGTCAATACCCAAGGTATGGGCAAGTTCGAAACGTTGCTGTACCAGGCTCCCGGTAAGCCAGGCAATATGGTTAGCTTTTGTGTTTAGACGGTTATGTGCATCGTTATCAGATATCCCGTCTAAGGCACTTTTGAAAAAACTAGTATGCATATCATACAGTACTATAAGAGACTGCATTCTGCTATCATTTACAGAGAGTGTTTCCATTTTGAGGTAGTTTATACAAACCTAATACTTTTTTCATATAGAATAGAGGTGTAAACGCGGCATTAACAGGGTGTTTAACGACAAATGTTGAGTCGTTTACAGAGAGTTTTTTCAGCAAAAGAGACCCTGTTTTTCGAATGTTCTAATAGGGGAAATTTTTCTGACATTTGAGCAGATTATCATAAGCTGATGGATTTCTATCTTACCGCTATTTTGCAAGCCTTTTGTTTCTCTGCTCTGGCTCTTGGGATTTTCATTTCCATGAAAATTTTTAATATTCCTGATATTACCACCGATGGTAGTTTTACCCTTGGAGGAGTAATAACTGCGGTATTATTGGTTCTGGAAATTCCTGTATGGATTACCCTTCCATTAGTTATGCTTGCAGGTGCCTGCGCAGGTGCAATTACAGGGTTAATTCATACCCGCCTCAAAATCAATCCACTTTTAGCAGGAATCCTGGTGATGACGGCTTTATACTCTGTTAACTTAACAGTGATGGGTCGTTCTAATATTCCTTTATTGAATTTTCCCACGATATTCAGTTCTTGGATGATGATCAAAGACCTTAACGTAAATTCATTTATCATACTTCTGACCGTTGTAGCTATCCTTATTCTGCTGATTGGTTATATACTGAAAACTGATTTCGGAATTGCGATGCGTGCTACTGGCAACAGTGAAACGATGATAAGAGCTTTGGGGGTTAATACCGATAGAATGAAAGTTATAGGTTTAGCTCTGGCAAATTGCCTTACCGCGACAAGTGGATATCTGATCACCCAATTCCAAGGTTTCGCTGATATAAACATGGGTATCGGAATTGTAATTGTGGGACTGGGTTCTGTGATAATAGGAGAGACGCTTATCCATTGGTTGAAGGTCAAATCTGTATGGAGTAATCTGGCTTTAATAATTGCAGGAGCTGTACTATTTCAATTGGTGCTGGCCTTTACTTTAAGTGTGGGTATTGATGCTAACCTGTTAAAACTGGTTACAGCCTTATTTGTACTTCTGATCGTTAGTCTGCCAAAAATTTTTTCATTGAATCATGATTAAAGTTTCCAATTTATATAAAACCTTCCATCCCGGGAAGACGAATGAAGTAAAAGCTTTGCATGGGATTGATCTGGAAATTAAGGCTGGTGAGTTCCTTGTGATTGTAGGAGCAAACGGTTCGGGTAAGTCCACTTTGTTAAACAGTATTTCGGGTAGTGTTCTTCAAGGCTCCGGTGAACTATCAATAGATGGAAACGCCATAACTTCATTGGCTGAGCACAGACGAAGCAAATGGATTGCACGCGTTTTTCAAAACCCATTAATGGGAACGGCGGGTGAGTTAAGTGTTTTGGAAAACTTCAGACTTGCGTCTTTACGAACAAAGAAAAAGGGATTAACGATTGGTATTGATGAGACCTTTAAAAATACAGTGAGAGAAAAAATTTCTGAACTTGGTATGGGTTTAGAAAATAAAATTCTACAACCTATGAGCAGTCTGTCAGGCGGACAACGTCAGGCTTTAACCCTGCTGATGGCTGTAATGGATGATGTTAGGATCTTACTACTCGATGAACCTACCGCAGCTCTTGATCCACGCTCCGCGGAAATTGTTATGAAGACAGCTGATAAACTTATTTCTGATTATAAGCTGACGGCTCTTTTAATTACCCATAATATGAAGGAGGCTTTTAATTACGGGAACCGGATTATACAAATGGTTGAGGGGAGGATTGTGCGGGATTTGGATAAAAATGAGAAAATTAAGTTAAGTCATACAGATTTGTATGAGTGGTTTATGTAAATCGGCACCGCTCACCTTCTTCCGCTCATAAAAAAAGCCACCTCTTTTAGGAGGCAGCTCGTTCTTATTTTTATAGATCTTACTTTCTTCCACCCATCATTCCCTGAAGTTGAGTATAGGTTATTTCCTCGTACTCTTTAGAGGCTGAAAATGTTCCGGCAGGTACTTTTTCTTCTTTGATGCTTTTTACTACAGCCTTTATTGTCATGCCTTGTTGATAGGTGGTAAATTCTAAAGGAAAGCCATAGCTTTTATCAAAATATTGAGTAAAAGAATTGGCAGGGATTTCAATGTCTTTGGTAAAAAAAGCCTCGTTTACCTTACCGGTTTTCTTTTCCGTTACAGTATATTTTTTTCCGGTAAATGATGCTAAAGTTTTTGTTTCGGTCCCTTCAGTAAATGTTAACTCGGGAAAGTTCTCTTTCATCATTTCCATGTCATCCGGTGTAAATCGAATCGAATATTTTTTACTCATCATTGGAATATCCAGTAATAAGCGTTGAAATTCTGTTTTGGGATTCAATATAAAATTAGTGATCGCCATCGGCGTTTTATTTTGAGAAGAACTTGAATCCCCTTTAAAATATACTGTAATCTCATTGGGAAACATAGCTTTCATTTGCTGCATGTTTGAAGGCAAATCGTATTGTACCTGATATGTGATGGTACCTTCGGTAATTTTTTTCTGAGCAAATCCCAGGGTTGCCATTAGCGCAAAAGACGCACTTAAAATTATTTTTCTCATTTCTAAATGAATAATGTGTCAGAAGTTTTTATCCTTAAATGTAACGTAAGAATTTAGAAATATTTCATTTTAATTTAAAAATTTATATTTTCATAGTATGAAGCGACTCTACCTAAGTGCTTTGTACATGCTTTTTGGCTTTGCAGCACAAGTACATTCCCAGGAAATTAATTTAGGGGCCAGGCTCACCGCTATAGGGAATATCGGTGTAGCCATCAATGATGTATGGACACTGCAATCCAACCAGGCGGGGACAGCAGGTTTGCAAAAGCCCATTGCCTCCGTTTCATACTGTAGCAGTTATTTGAATCCTGAGTTGAGTACCCAATCGGCGGCCGTCGTTTATCCCATGGGGCGAAGCACAGTTGGATTAAGTTTACAGAATTATGGTTTCTCTGCTTATAGTGAACAAAAGATTGGTTTTAGCTATGCTAAACGGTTCGGGAATTTCGTAGCAGCCTCTCTCAACTGTAACCTGCATCAGGTACATATTCCAAAGTATGGAAGTGCTCTGGCTTATTCCCTGGAAGCGGGTTTGCAGTATTCTATCGATAAAAAGTTAATTATAGGGAGCCATATTTCAAATCCTAACCAAAGTTCTTATGACCAGGATGTTGATGCCTTTATTCCTGTTATTTTAGAGTTTGGAGCTTCTTATAAGTTTACCGATAAAGTTTTACTGAACAGCGGTATTATAAAAACATTAAACTCCGTAACCGACTTTCGATGTGGTTTGGAATATTCGGTTATAAATTGGCTAGCCTTCCGGGGCGGTTTATCCGCTAATCCCTTCCGTCAGTTTGCTGGTTTTGGATATCAGTTAAATGATCTAAAGATCGATGCAGCAGCCTCATCGCACCCTACTCTGGGTTTCTCTCCTCAAATAGCAATGAGTTATGAGTTTTAAGCTTGTTCTACTTACCTCCTTGCTGGTTTTTTCTCAAAAAGTAAAATCTCAGACAGAAACCGATTTACTTATTGAACAAATAATAGAACCAATGTTCGAAAGTACTTCGGAAGATTTTGATTATTCTGAAATAGTTGAACGTTTAAATTACTATAATAAAAATCCATTTAATCTAAATAAAGTTACGGCGGATCAGCTGAAGGACCTGGTTTTTCTGAGCCCTTTGCAAATAAATGAACTAATACGTCATCGAACTAATAACGGGGATTTCATGGAGATTTATGAACTTCAATCAATCGATGGAATGGATTTGGAGACGATAAAAAAGCTTTTGCTTTTTTGTAATTTAACCGAGATAAATCCCTTCATAAATCTAAGTTTCAAAACATTGGTGACTAAAGGAACCAATGAGGTGATGTTTACTTATGGACAAACACTTCAGAAAAAAGAAGGCTTTATTAGGAGCAGTGCTCCTGATTCATATTACCTTGGAGGTTCTGAACGATTTCTGAGCAGATACAGGTATCATTTTGAACAAGCTTTTTCGGCATCTTTAACCATGGAGAAAGATGCGGGGGAAGCATTTTTCTCACAAAGCCAAAGCCGGGGTTTTGATTTTTACTCAGGAAATATAAGTTATAAGGGTTTTGGCCGGATAAAGAAACTGGTTGTTGGCGACTTCTCCCTGCAATTCGGTCAGGGATTAACCATGTGGTCTGGTTTAAGCTTTGGTAAGGGAGCAGCAGTTGCAACGGTTGCTAAAAATAATATTGGCTTAAAACCATATACTTCAACCAACGAATCCCTTTTTTTAAGGGGACTGGCAAGTACAGTCAATTTTAGGAAAATAGATTTTACCCCGTTTTTATCCTATCGCTTTATCGACGGAGGTCTTGAAGCTGATGGCGATACTGAAGAAATTTCCTCAATAAACAATACCGGCTTTCACAGAACTCAGAATGAGATAAATAATAAGAATTCCATTAAACAGCTAATCTATGGAGCCAATCTTAATTATTCGAATAAGTCACTCCGGCTAGGAACAACGGCTTACCAAACGGAGTTTAATTATCCATTTGAGCCCGGACAGCTTCCGTATAATAAATTTCGGTTTTCTGGCAATAAGCTAACTAATGTTGGCGCATATTATAGTTATAACTGGCATAATTTTTACTTTTTTGGAGAAGGGGGCCACAGCTTAAACAGTGGATTTGCATTTTTAAATGGTTTAATAAGTTCTCTTACTCCAAAAATATCTTTAGTTCTGTTTCATCGTGATTATCAGAAAAATTATCACTCATTTTTTAACCAGGCTGTTTCGGAGGGGACTGCAGCAACAAATGAACAGGGCTTTTATTCTGGCCTTGCGATAACCCCAAATAAAAAGTTTGAATACAATATTTATGCGGATTTCTTCAAATTTCCATGGTTGAGATATAGGGTAGATGCTCCCTCATCCGGATATGAAATCTTTTCTCAATTTTCTTTTTCTCCATCAAAAAGGTTAAAAGCTATGTTGCGATATAAATTTGAGAACAAGGAAGAAAATGATGTATTGGATAATACAATAAATTATCTTTCAGAAGTTCGGAAGCAAAATTTTCGCTTTGAGATCAATTATAAGATCTCTGATGGCTTCCAATTTCGAAACCGCGCCGAAATGGTTGATTATAAAAAGGACGATGTTTCAGAAAAAGGTTTTTTGATGTATCAGGACTTGATTTATAATCCCATGTCGTCGCGAATATCGGGTAATTTCCGGTTTGCGATATTTGATACACCGGGATTTAATTCTCGTTTATATGCCTTCGAAAATGACGTTTTGTATAGTTATTCAGTGCCTGCTTACCAGAATAAAGGCTTGCGATTTTATCTAAACAGCAGGGTTAGGGTGAGTCCTGCGACGGATATATGGTTTAAATATGCCCTGAGTTATTATTCAGATGTAGAATCAATAGGGTCGGGGCTGGATAAAATTGAGGGAAATAAGAAGTCTGACATTAAATTTCAACTACGATTTCAATTTTAAATGAACTTAATTCAAAAAGGCGAATTAGTTTTTGTCAGGTTGTTATTACCTCTTGTCTTGGGTATAGTTGCGGGTCTCTTTTTACCTCCCTCATTTTTGTTATATCATCTCACCCTAGGCATTGCGATTATACTCTTTTGCTTGTTGTGGTTATCAGTTTCTTTTTACAATCAATTTAAATTGTATCTAGGCCGATGGAAGTCAGGTATTTTAGTTCAGTTTTTTGTATTTATTATCGGTATAGTTCTCAGCCTTTCTAAAAGCGAAAAACTTATTGAAAATCACTTTGCGAATTATAAAAGCCAGGCCCTGGTGGTTATCGTTAACTCCGAGCCTAAATTGGGAGGGGATATTCTACGATTTGTGGCGAAGG
This sequence comes from Pedobacter superstes, assembly GCF_037622515.1. Taxonomy (NCBI): domain Bacteria; kingdom Pseudomonadati; phylum Bacteroidota; class Sphingobacteriia; order Sphingobacteriales; family Sphingobacteriaceae; genus Pedobacter; species Pedobacter superstes. Next base: position 410,082 of record NZ_JBBJCN010000002.1, on the reverse strand, counting down.
TTAAACAGGGGTTAAATGCTAATAAATTCAGCCCGCAAAACGGGTTGATTTATATCGCTTTAAAGCTTGAAAAGGGGAAGAGCAATTTCAGATATGGAGATGAATTGTTAATCAGTGGTGTAAATACTGAGGTCGAACCGCCATTAAACCCCTATGAGTTCGATTATAAAAAAAATTTGAGCTACCAGGGAATAACCCATCAGGCTTTTATTTATAAATCGCAGGTTCGGATTTTATCCAGAAGAAAGGAGAATTCTATTATTGGCTATGCGTTAACGTTGCGCAAATCGATGGTTCATAAATACAGCCAATACATACATAATAAAGAGGCAGGATCAGTCGTGTCTACATTAATCCTGGGCTATAAGGCGGAATTAAGTCGGGACGTATTAAATGCATATTCAAAAACGGGAACTATGCATGTGCTCTCCGTATCTGGCATGCACGTTGGAATAGTGTTTTTTATACTTGGCAAAATGCTTTGGTTTATGGGCCGAACCAGCAAACTGAGAATACTTAGAGCGATAATAATTATAACTCTGATTTGGTTTTATGCATTAATCACAGGTTTTTCACCTTCTGTCTGTCGGGCTGCATTAATGCTAAGCATGTATGTTTTAGGTAAAGCTATAAACAGGAGTAGTAATTCCTATAATCTGGTTGCTATATCTGCTTTCTTTTTACTTCTATATAACTCATATTTTTTGTTTGATGTAGGATTTCAGTTGTCCTATCTGGCCGTCCTGGGCTTAATCTACTTTTACCCTAGGATTTATAATTTATTTTATGTTGAAAACTGGCTTGGCGATAAAATATGGAGTTATATCGCACTTTCACTAGCTGCTCAGCTGGCAACTTTTCCGCTTGCAATGTATTATTTTCACAATTTTCCGGTGTATTTTCTGATAAGCAATTTGTTTATAGTACTTCCGGTAACCGGTATTATGTATCTGGGGATAGTTTTCCTTTTTATTCCCTGGGATGCGTTGCTAAAACCAATAGGAATGCTGCTGGAGTATGGAATTGACTTTATGAATAAGGGTTTGTTTTATATTGAGCAATTACCTTTGGCAACTTATTCGAGTTACTTTGGTTTCTTTTACTACCTGTTAATCTACCTGATTATTGCCGGCGTAATACTGGCTCTTCAATATAAAAATAAGTTTTTGGTCTACAGTAGTTTAGCATTTATTTCTGTTTTTATTAGTTATCATTCGATCTGTTCAGTTTTGTCATTCAGCAATAGCGGCGTTACAATATATAGTCTAAGAAAGAACACAGCCTTTGCCTTTTTTGATCGGGGGAGAGCATATGTGTATTCTGATCTGGATAGCTCTGATAAAACTCTTGCCTTTTCTGTTCATCCAGCCGTACAGGCAAATGCCAGCAACTCAGTTTATTTTCAATTGAATCATCTGTCACCAAATAATGCTGTTTTTACAGAAGGTAATTTTTTTAAGTATAAAAACTGGAAAATGTTAATTTGGAACAAGGATATTAATGAGAAACTATATTCAAAAAGAATAATGGTCGACGCATTAATTTTATCCGGAAATCCTAAAGTTAAACTGGAAGATTTGTTAAAAGTGGTTGGATTTAAAATGCTATTTATTGATGGATCAAACCCGGATTATAAAATCAGACAATGGACGTCGGCAGCTGGAAAAATGTCGATTAATTTCTATGTGTTGAAGAAAAATCCGGCGTATACTATACCTTTGGATTATTGATCTATTATGGCAGACTTTATACAAATCGATATTCAAAACAGAGTTGCAAGCATAATTATTAATCGCCCTGAAAAACGAAATGCTCTTAACCCTCAGCTTATCAGGGAACTGATTACAGCATTTAAAAATGCTGAAGCTGACTCTGCGATTAAAGTTATTGTTTTGAAAAGTTCTGCCGACACTTTTTGCGCCGGCGCTGATTTGTCGTATCTGAAGCAGCTGCAAAGTAATACCTATCATCAAAATCTGGAAGATTCAAAATACTTAAGGTTTTTGTTTTCAACGATTTATAAACTTGAGAAACCTGTTATAGCGCAGGTTGAAGGAAACGCAATTGCAGGCGGATGTGGTTTAGTTTCGGTGTGTGATATAGCTTTTGCTGTACCGGAAGCATTATTGGGTTATACAGAAGTTAAAATTGGGTTTGTACCGGCTATTGTAGCTACCTTCCTGATAAAAAAAGTAGGCGAGGGGCGAGGTCGTGAAATGCTGTTAAGCGGAGAATTAATTCCCGCAGTTACTGCCCTGCAATACGGGTTAGTGAATTTTATTGAAGATAAAAATAATATAAATGAAGCCGTAAATGCTTACGCTATTAAAATGGCTCAAAATACTTCTTCACAGTCAATAAAAGCGACTAAGACTTTGCTGGCAAAAATTCAATCTATGGGAATTCATGAGAGTTTAAACCATGCTTCAAAAATTAATGCTCAGTCCAGATTAACAGAAGATTTTAAAAAAGGCATTGATGCCTTTCTCAATAAAATCCAACCCAAATGGTAGTTTATCCAACAATCTTATTAAAGGCTTGTTAGCTAGGTATGACTGAACATCAGCCTAAAAGTCCGTTTGAGTTATTTTTGATTGGAGATACAGGGGACATTTCTCTCGCACGTCCCGATCCGGTTTTGCAAACGCTTGGTTCACATTTCGACGAAAATCAAGCTTCCGGGATAATTTTCTTAGGCGATAATATTTATCCCAGGGGCATGCCTCCCATAAGTAATATCCTGCGGAAGAATGCTGAAAGAACTTTGAATCAGCATTACGAAGCTTTAAAAGATTATCACGGTAAATTAGTTTTCATTGCAGGAAATCACGACTGGAACAGAGGGCGCCCTGATGGTTACGATTATATTATTCGACAGGAACAATATATGCGGAAACTGTTTGGGGAAAGGGAAGTTTTCCTCCCTGCAAACGGTTGTCCGGGGCCTGTAGAAATTAATTTAAACGATCACCTTACCATTGTAGCAATTGATACCCAATGGTGGATGCAAAAAGGCTTGCGTCCTATAGGAAAGGAGTATGGTTGTGATGTATCAACTGAAGAGGAATTTTTTGCAAAACTTATCGGGATTCTTGATCGGAATAAAGATAAGCATCTGCTGGTAGCAGGCCATCATCCGGTATATAGTTATGCAATTCATGGAGGCAAATTTAAACTTAAACATCATATTTTCCCTTTAACCTTATACGACGAAAATGCATGGATTCCTTTACCAGGACTTGGATCCTTAGTTCCCTTATATAGAAAATTTCTGGGTGCCAGAGAAGATGTAGCTCATCCACGTTACCGGCGATTAAGAAAGAAGCTTAAGGATATTCTCGCGATGTATCCCGGGCTGATTTATGCTGCTGGTCATGAGCATAATTTGCAGTATATATGCAAAAATCACAACCACTTTGTTGTTAGTGGTTCGGGTTCTAAAGTGAAGTATGTAGTTCAAAGAGGTAAGTATTTACGCTATGGAGTGAAAGCAAAAGGCTTTTTTAAACTTCGTTTTGAAACCGATGGATCTGTTTATTTGTCAGCCTGGGTAATTGATACATCAAAGCAGTTAGCTCAGGGGAAAATAGTTTTTGAGGAACAGATAATTTAATTCTACATTTAGAATAATCTAATGTATATCACATATTTACGGCGAGGTGTCGCAGGTTTCTCATAGCCTCTCCCATACTACGTCGGTAAACAAGTTTCTTGAATCGAAAAGTTGCGTTAGAGGTTTAAATCCGGATTTTTTGGCTAACACTTGAGTTTCCTCTATGGTATATTTCTGTGAAGTCTCCATGAAAATACATTCATTCTCTTCGAAATGTATATCAATACCCTCAATGGTTATAGTTTGTGCTATTAAACTAAAAAGATAGCTTTTGCAGGCTCCTGATTCCGGATCATAACTTTCGTAATGCTCAAACTGGTTTACGTTGATATCAGCATCTAGTTCCCGATTTATCCGATGAAGCAGGTTCAGATTAAATTCTCGGGTTATGCCATCTTTATCATTATAGGCATTGAAAATTGTCCAGGGATTTTTCTTTAAATCAAAACCTATTAATACTTTGTCGCCTTGCTTTAGGTGATTGTGAAGTTTGTTGCAAAAAATAAGAGCATCATCAGGAGGCATATTACCAATGTTTCCTCCTAAAAGGAGGAGCAATTTAGGGTTTTTAGAAAATGCTTTGACTTCTTCCAGCGCATCAAAATAGTCGCCTGTAATGCCCTTTATTTTTAAATCTTTTATTTTTTTAGGCAGCTCTTTTTCAATTGTTTGAATGATGTTACCTGAAATATCTATTGGATAGTAACTGAAATCAATATTTGCATTACTCAAGCATTTTAAGAGCTCAGCAGATTTCAATGCATCACCCGCTCCAAGCTCTACTAAATCAAAGCCATGTTCAAAGTCGCTAACAATTTCGAGCATTTCTCTACAACGGGTGTTAAATATCTCCAGCTCCGCATCAGTAAGGTAATACTGTTCGGCTTCCATTATTTTTTGAAATAGTTTATCTCCGCGTTTATCATAAAAATATTTAGACTGAAGAAATTTGGGCGTAGAGCGCAATCCTTTAATAACATCCTTCTTGAATGTTTCAGTGGTCTCTGAGTGCTTATCTTTTTGGGAAATGTGATTCATATTGTTTATTGTGCAAGTCGAATACCAGTGTATTGCCATCGTAAATCCGGGTGAAAGAAATTACGGTACGTTGCCCTGCTATGTCCCGGTGAGGTCACTTCGGAGGCACCCCGCAACACCATTTGATTGATCATAAATTTGCCATTGTATTCACCAAGAGCTCCTTCTTCTTTTTTAAACCCGGGGTAGGGTAAGTAGGCGCTTTCTGTCCATTCCCAGCGCTTACCCCAGTTAAATTTGGCCGATGCAGCTTCCCATTCAAATTCAGTAGGGAGTCTTTTACCTGCCCACTCAGCATAAGCATGAGCTTCATAGTAATTTATGTGACAAAGAGGGGCGTCCATTTCTATTGGATTTAATCCATTTAAAGTATACTGGTGCCAAGCGCCGTTTATTTGGTGCCAGTAAAGAGGGGCCTTAATGTGATTTTGGTTCACCCATTCCCAGCCCTCGAGGTGCCAGTAGTTGAAATTCTGATAGCCACCATCTTTAATAAATTCAAGATACTCGCTATTACTAATGAGGGAAGAGCGGATTTTATATGAGTTCAGATATACTGTATGTCTGTATGATTCATTGTCAAAAGAAAAACCTTCACCTTCATATCCTATTCCATACAAGCCTTCTGGTATTTCAATAAAATCTTTTATTTCTTCGGATGAAGGTAAGGGATTTTGATTTTGGCTATAAGCGGGAAACAAGGGATTGTGCCCAAAAATGTATTTGATATCTGTGTATAAAAGTTCCTGATGCTGTTGTTCGTGGTTGAGGCCCAATGTTATTAAATAACTGAATTTTGCGATCCAATCTTTATCCTGTAAAAGAATGTGCATATGATTATCAACATGTCTACGATAAGCATATATGTCTTCTACTGCGGGTCTGCTTAAATTGCCTCTATCCGTTCGAATAACTCTGTTTCCAACAGTTTCATAATAACTATTGAATACGAAGTTATAGTTTAAATCAAATTCCTTATATTCTTTAAGATGAGGCTTTAATATGAAGGTCTCAAAGAACCATGAGGTGTGACCTAAGTGCCATTTTGGTGGACTAACATCCGCAATTGGCTGCACGACATAATCTTCCGTTTTCAAGGGTGCGCAGATTTTTTCGGTTAGTGCCCTTACTTCTTTGTATTTATCTAAAAGCATATATAAGTTACTAATACAACCTACGAAGCTTAAATTGTTTTGGATGCGGATTGTTTTGATTACGGTAAATTATTCCCGGAATTTTAGTACATAAATCTCCCGAAAGGGTTTTATACTTTTGCATCATAAATTCTATAAGCATGAAATTCGGAACTAAAGCTATTCACGCTGGGCAGCATCCTGACCCAACTACTGGAGCGGTAATGACACCCATATATCAAACATCGACCTATTGGCAAAAAACACCTGGAGAACACAAGGGTTTTGAATATTCCCGGGGTACGAACCCAACCCGAAAAGCTTTAGAAGATTGTTTGGCAGCATTGGAAAATGCAAAGTTTGGACTGGCCTTCTCGAGCGGGATGGGAGCGACTGATGCCGTTATGAAGTTACTTCGGCCTGGCGATGAAGTAATAACCGGGAACGATTTGTATGGGGGTTCGTTCCGAATGTTTACCAGGATTTTCGCTAATTATGGCATTAAATTTCATTTTGCGAATTTCGCAATTCCAGCAGATATCAATCAGTATCTCACCGATAAAACTAAGCTTATATGGATAGAAACTCCAACTAATCCGACTCTGCAGATTGTTGACATTGCCGCCATCTCAGAAATCGCCAAAGCTAAAAAAGTCCTCCTTGCTGTTGATAATACTTTTGCTTCTCCCTACCTGCAAAACCCTTTAGATTTGGGGGCTGATATTGTGATGCACTCGGTGACGAAATATCTTGGCGGACATTCGGATGTTGTTATGGGGGCATTGATGCTGAACGATGAGGATCTGTATAAACGTCTCTGGTTTATTTACAACGCCTGCGGAGCAACTCCGGGCCCTATGGATAGCTTTTTAGTTTTGAGGGGAATTAAAACACTTCATCTGAGAATGAAGGCCCATTGCGAAAATGGAAGAAAAATCGCATTTTTTTTAAAGGAGCATGCTGCGATCGATAAGATTTACTGGCCAGGCTTCGAAGATCACCCAAATCATGCTATAGCTAAAAAGCAAATGCGCGATTTTGGGGGAATGATTTCGTTCACACTTAAAGATGCCGATTTAAAAACCACTTTTGAACTAGCTTCAAGATTCAAATTATTTACCCTTGCAGAATCATTAGGAGGGGTCGAATCCTTAATTAATCACCCCGTGAGCATGACACATGGATCTATCCCGAAAGAAATACGCGAGGCTGTTGGAGTAACTGATAATATGCTTCGTTTAAGTGTAGGCGTAGAGGATATAGAAGATCTTTTAGATGATTTACGGCGGGCATTAGATAATGTATAGCTTTAGATATATCTAATTAAGCTTTTAAAATCTAACTGTTTAATCGATGTAAAATCTGTGCGATGATCAAAAACCTTAAAGTCTTTCTCGATTCAAAAGTTGAGCAGTACAATCGCCCGGATTTTATAGAGAATGATCCGATTGTAATTCCTCACCAGTTTTCTGTTCAACAGGATATTGAGATCATGGGTTTCTTTGCAGCGATGTTAGCCTGGGGCCAGCGAAAAACCATTATCAATAAATGCAATGAGCTATCATCACGAATGGATAAAACACCATATGAGTTTGTTAAAAATCATAAAGACACCGATTTGAAAGCCTTGCTTGGATTTAAGCACAGAACATTTAATGATACTGATCTTTTGTATTTTATGCAATTCTTTCAAAATCATTACATGAGGTATAATTCGCTCGAAGATGCCTTTATTCCTAAGTCGAAAGATCATGTTTTCAGAGATGAATATTTGGAGGAATTTATTGGAGACAGGTCATTTGTTGAATTGACCTCGCCAGCTTGCTATATTGACGAATTATTGATTTCCGGGAATACAACTACTCGGAATATCGAATCCAATCTGAATTATTTTCGTTCATACTTCTTTAGTCTGCCCGATTACCCGCGAAGAACAATCAAACATGTAAGTTCCCCAGCTCAGAAATCTACATGTAAACGTTTAAATATGTTTTTACGTTGGATGGTACGAAAAGATGATAAAGGCGTTGATTTTGGATTATGGAGCAAGTTAAAACCATCGCAACTAATTTGCCCATGTGATGTGCATGTGGATAGAGTTGCCCGTAAATTAAATCTTATCTCCCGCAAACAAACCGATTGGCAGACCGCGCTTGAGTTAACCCAACGCCTTCGTGAATTTGACCCAGATGACCCTGTTAAATATGATTTTGCATTGTTTGGCTTAGGCATTGAAGAGAAGTTCTGAAAAGCAGCAATTAAACAATTTTATTAAAGTGGTGTTAAGCTTTAAATAAAAATTGTTATGAAATACACACTTACACTACTTTTTCTAATTAAGCTTTTAAATGGTGCCTATGCACAAACAGATTCTACCGCTTCTACTTCGAACGGTCGGAATAGTTCACCCTACACAACACGGTTTGTAGTTGATGGTCCTATAATCGGTGCCGGATTGGGTTTGTCGGTTTTAGGCTTAAGTATGGTTCAAAATAAAGATCCTCTTACAGAAGGAGAGGTATTAGCCCTGGATAAAAATGATGTGAATGGTTTCGACAGATTTAGTGCCGGATACTTTTCAGATAAAGCAAATGATGATAGTTATCTTCCGTTTTACGCTTCATTTGCTATGCCTGTAGTTGCATTGTTAAATAAAAATATAGGAAAGAAAGCGGGTCAGGTATTTGTATTATATCTCGAAACTATGGCAACTACAGGTGCGCTATTTACCTTATCTGCAGGTGGAATAAACAGACCCCGCCCCTTGGTTTACAGCTCCGATGCTCCAATGTCTAAACGCCAAAGTAAGAATTCTCAGCGTTCATTTTATGCCGGACATACCGCTGCAACGGCTGCTGCCTCCTTTTTTACCGCAAAAGTATTCAGTGATTTTAACCCAAATTCTAAAGCTAGGCCTTACGTATGGGCTGCTGCTGCTATTTTACCGGCCAGCGTAGCATACATGCGTTTAAAAGCTGGTCAGCACTTTTTAAGCGATAATCTACTCGGTTATGGCATAGGTGCTGCTACCGGTATTTTGGTGCCGCATTTTCACAAAAATAAGAATATGGTTCAGGGATTAAGTGTTCAGCCTCTTATGGGTGATGGCTTTAGTGGAATGGCAATGACTTATCGTTTGAAATAGATGCCTCTGGTTGTTTAATAGAAAAGCTCTGTATTTTCGCTATTCCGTTTATACAGAGCTTTTTTTGGGTTGATTATTCGGCTTTTGAAGAATCTTTCTTTACTTTCTCCCGAATTTTGTCACCAGCGTTCTCAAGCTTATCTCCAATTTTTCCGAAGCCTTTTTTTACTTTAGTATTTGTGCTATCCATCCAAATACTAATCGAATCCAGTCGCGCCCTGGCTGAAGTCATAACCGAATACACTGTATCCATTCTAAAAACAATGGTCCGGTTGGAGTCCGGATAATCCCATATTTCAGTTTTATTAATAACGTTTTTCTTTTTCGGTTCTCCTACAATTTGAGTTACTTCTGTCTTGGTCATACCAATTTCTACAGTAGCCAAATCCTTTGCAGGTCGTGAGCAACTGCTTAAAATAATCGCCGACAGAAAGATGAAGAATGTGCTTTTCATAATTATAGTTTTAAGCCCATAACATGAATTAGTCGGCTTTTGTTTAACGTATCCATCATTTATGATTTGAAATACCTGGTTTCATATCGCTTAATCAATACTTACCACCTCGGCCAACCATCTCTTGTTTTAGTACAGTCAACCTCATTTTAGACAATTCATCTTTTTTCTTACAAATTCCCTATTTTCGACCAACCTTATGCAAGAAAAAAACAACAAACGCACAATCAAAGCATGGGCTATGTTCGATTGGGCAAATTCAGCTTACAACCTAGTAATCACATCTACCATATTTCCCGCATACTATACCATTATCACAACCACGAAAGAATACGGCGACAAAGTGGATTTTTTTGGGTTTAGCTTTGTGAATACAGCTTTAGCTAATTATTCCCTATCGGTTGCATATCTCATTATGGCGATTCTGTTGCCGGTTTTATCAGGGATTGCAGATGCCCGGGGTAATAAAAAAGCTTTTATGAAATTTTTTACATGGTTAGGTTCGCTTGCCTGCATCGGATTGTTCTTTTTTAACTCCGATACACTTGAATTGGGGGTAATATGCTCCGTTATTGCGGCAACCGGATACATAGGCGGAGTAATGTTCAGTAACTCATACCTTCCGGAGATTGCTACTATAGATCAGCAGGATAAAATAAGCGCACATGGATTTTCTTATGGTTATATCGGGAGTGTATTGTTACAGATAATTTGTTTTGTTTTTGTTTTGAAGCCAGAGCTTTTTGGTATTACAGATGCATCTTTCCCTGCAAGATTATCCTTTTTACTGGTAGGAATCTGGTGGATAGGTTTTGCCCAAATCCCTTTTAATATCCTGCCCAAGGGTACGCCAGCACTTGAAAAATCATCATCGAATAGTTTAAAAAGCGGTTATCAGGAATTGGGCAAGGTTTGGAAACAGCTGAAAGCCGTTAATGTGCTTCATCGTTTTTTATATGCGTTCTTCTTTTATTCTGTTGGTGTTCAAACTATCATGCTGGTAGCTACCGCTTTTGGAGCGAAAGTTTTAAAAATGGAAACCAGCGAACTGATCGCCACAATTTTAATCATCCAATTGGTAGCCATCGCAGGAGCTAACCTGATGTCTTTACTGGCTAAAAAAATCGGCAATATCAAAGTCCTGATGATGGTCGTTTCGGTTTGGGTTGGGGTTTGCATCGTTGCTTACTTTATCCAAAGTAAGTATCAGTTCTTTGTGCTGGCTGGTTTGGTGGGTTTAATAATGGGAGGGATTCAGTCTCTTTCACGTTCAACGTACTCTAAGCTGTTGCCGGAAAATACCCATGATACGGCTTCATTTTTTAGTTTTTATGATGTTACCGAAAAAGTAGCGATTGTTATAGGCTTAGCCACCTTTGCTTTTATTGAGGAGCATTCAAATATCAGGAATTCAGCGCTTACTTTAACCCTGTTTTTCATAGTTGGGTTTGTTATGTTATTTGTGGTGTTAAAAACAAAACCCCAAAAGGTTGTTGATTAAAATCATGAAGGTTTTGTTAAAAACTTCATGATTTAACCTTTAAGCTTTTACCTTTGGCCTCAATTATGACAGTTGAACTTTTTATTCCCTGCTTTATAGATCAGCTTTATCCTGAAACAGCATTTAATACTATAAAAGTTTTAGAAAAAGCAGGATGTAAAGTAATATATAATTCACAGCAAACATGCTGCGGACAACCAGCATTTAATGCCGGGTTTTGGGATGAAGCAAAAGCTGTGGGAAGTAAGTTTCTTAATGACTTTTCTGAAGCCAATTACATTGTTTCCCCTTCAGCTTCATGTACAGGGATGGTGAAGAATTATTATAATGATTTATTTACTAACACTACTGTCCATAATAAATGCCGTACCATCCAAAGTAATATTTTTGAACTGTCAGATTTTTTAATCAATGTAATAAAAAAGGACTATTTCGGAGCTGAACTGGAGGGTAGGGCGGTATACCATGATTCTTGTGCGGGTTTAAGAGAATGCAAAATAAAAGATGAACCCAGAGCATTACTGGCAAAAGTTCACGGTTTGGATTTGATAGAGCTTAAAGATAATGATACCTGCTGCGGTTTTGGCGGAACATTTGCCGTTAAATTTGATGGTATCTCAAGCGCCATGGCTCAGCAAAAAGTAGATAATGCCTTAGCCGTCGATGCAGAATATATCATTTCAACCGATGCTTCCTGTCTATTGCATCTGCAAGGGTATATTGATAAAAACCAGCTTCCGATAAAAACCATGCACATTGCGGATGTGCTTTCACACGGTTGGGGTAATGTTTAATTTCTGATAACAGCTTTCAGTATAAAATCTTACTTTTGCATCCCTAATCACATTGTAGGTGATTATTTAAATACTTTTCTTTAATCGCCGAAAGGCAAAAATCATGTTTGTAAATGATTAATATAACTCTGCCTGATGGTTCTACCAGGCAATATGAAAAAGGAACCTCATCTTATCAGATAGCTTTATCAATCTCTGAAGGTTTAGCAAGAAATGTTTTGGCCGCTGAAGTGAATGGCGAAGTTTGGGATGCTAACCGGCCTCTTGAGGCTGATTCAAGTGTGAAACTTCTTACCTGGAACGATACGACAGCTAAAGCAACGTTCTGGCACTCTTCTGCGCATTTAATGGCGGAGGCTCTTGAAGCCCTGTACCCTGGAACAAAGTTTGGTATTGGCCCGGCTATTGAAACAGGATTTTATTATGATGTTGATTTTGGAGACCGTGAGTTTTCATCCGACAACTTTAAGCAAATAGAAGACAAAATTCTCGAACTTGCCCGTGCCAAGTCGGAATATGTTAGAACCGCGGTTAGTAAAGCTGATGCCGAGAAATATTTTAGCGAAAAAGGAGATGAATATAAACTTGATCTGATAAAGGATCTGGCAGATGGTTCCATTACTTTTTATACCCAGGGAAACTTTACCGATTTATGTCGTGGTCCCCATATCCCTAATACCGGTTTTATAAAAGCTGTAAAACTCACTAACGTTGCAGGTGCATACTGGCGCGGCGATGAAAGCAGAAAGCAGTTAACGCGTATTTATGGTGTTACTTTTCCGAAGCAAAGCGAGTTAACAGACTATCTGAAAATGATAGAAGAAGCTAAGAAGCGTGATCACCGGAAACTCGGTAAAGAATTAGAACTATTCGCTTTTTCTGAAAAAGTAGGCATGGGATTACCTTTATGGTTGCCTAAAGGAACTGCTTTACGCGAAAAACTCGTCAATTTCCTGCAAAGAGCTCAGGTTAAAGCAGGTTATGAACAAGTTGTAACCCCTCATATAGGCCATAAAAACCTGTATATCACTTCGGGTCATTACGAAAAATATGGCGCTGATTCTTTTCAGCCTATAAAAACGCCTCAGGAAGGAGAGGAGTTCTTCTTAAAACCGATGAATTGTCCGCACCACTGCGAGATCTATAAAACAAAGCCGCGTTCTTATAAGGATCTGCCGGTTCGGTATGCAGAATTCGGTACTGTTTATCGTTACGAACAAAGCGGAGAGTTACATGGATTAACCCGCGTTCGCGGATTTACACAAGATGATGCGCATTTATTTTGCCGGCCTGATCAGGTAAAAGACGAGTTCAAAAAGGTTATTGATCTGGTATTGTATGTATTTAACGCCTTAGGATTTACCGATTATACCGCACAGGTTTCTCTTCGCGATCCTCAGAATAAAACAAAATACATTGGCACTGATGAAAACTGGCAATTAGCAGAATCGGCGATTATAGAGGCTGCTGAAGAAAAAGGCTTACGTACAGTTGTAGAATTAGGTGAAGCTGCTTTTTATGGTCCTAAGCTCGATTTTATGGTAAAGGATGCCTTAGGAAGAAAATGGCAGCTGGGAACCATTCAGGTCGATTATAATTTGCCCGAGCGATTTGAGTTGGAATATACCGGCAGCGATAATGCGAAGCATCGTCCGGTAATGATTCACCGGGCTCCGTTTGGATCTCTTGAGCGATTTATAGCCGTATTAATAGAACATTGCGCGGGTAACTTCCCCTTATGGCTAACTCCTGAACAATTTATCGTTCTTCCTATATCCGAAAAGTATGAAGAATATGCAAAAAAAGTTTTAGAATCGTTGAATAATTCCGATATTCGCGGCTTGATTGACTTGCGGGACGAGAAGATTGGCCGAAAGATTAGAGATGCCGAAGTCAAGAAAATCCCCTATATGCTTATCATAGGTGAAAAAGAGATGGCAGAAGGATTGGTTTCAGTTCGGAAGCATGGAGAAGGTGATTTAGGTAGCATGGGGTCTGAAGAGTTTAAAAATCAATTGATTACACAAATAACCATTTAAATAAAATTTAAATTTGGCATTAGGAAGACCGGGTTTTAACAAAGGGCCCCGCGGCCCAAGACCTCCCTTTAAGAAGAAAGAGGCAGAGCATAAAATTAATGAGTTAATTACAGCTCAGCAAATACGCCTTGTTGGAGATAATGTTGAACAGGGTGTGATGTCCTTGAGAGATGCTTTGGCAATAGCCGAAGAACAGGAGTTGGATTTAGTTGAAATATCTCCAAACGCAGTACCTCCGGTTTGTAAAGTAGTTGATTATAATAAATTTATCTATGAGCAAAAGAAAAAGCTTAAGGAGATAAAATCAAATGCAAAACAAACGGTAATTAAAGAGATCCGTTTCGGACCAAATACTAACGATCACGATTTTCAATTTAAGCTGAAACATGCGATCAGCTTTTTAGAGAGTGGCGAGAAAGTTAGAGCATATGTTCATTTTAAGGGTAGAGCTATTGTTTATAAGGAACAAGGTGAAATTTTGCTTCTTAAATTTGCACAGGCTTTAGAAGATGTGGGTAAGGTAGAGCAGTTGCCTAAATTAGAAGGTAAGCGTATGTTTTTAACCGTTGCGCCTAAGGCAGGAAAAAAATAAGATTGATGTGTAATAAATGTGCTAAGGTGCAGCTATTGGGAGCATACAATCGTAAATCTTAATTCAATAAATCGTAAATAAACAGGATCATGCCAAAAATGAAAACCAATTCCAGTGCTAAAAAGCGTTTTAAGCTTACTGGAACAGGTAAAATCAAAAGAAAAAATGCTTTCATGAGTCACATCTTAACCAAGATGTCTACTAAGCGTAAGCGTAACCTAAGTCAGACAAGTCTGGTTTCAGATGCTGATATGGGTAACGTAAAACGTATGCTTTGCATCGGTAAGTAATTAAATTAGTTTAACCAGGCTTCCGGTATTAAGTTTCCTTAAATGGAGCGCCGCCAGTCAAAAATCAACACAACATGCCACGTTCGGTTAACGCAGTAGCGTCAAGAAGAAGAAGAAAAAAGATCTTAAAATTAGCCAGAGGTTATTACGGATCAAGAAGTAAAGTTTTTACTATTGCTAAAAATACGGTTGAAAAAGGTTTGCAATATGCTTACCGCGATCGTAAAGCAAAAAAGAGAGAATTCAGAGCATTATGGATTCAGCGTATCAATGCGGGTGCTCGTCACCATGGTTTGTCTTACTCACAGTTTATGGGTAAATTAACTAAAAGCGGAATCGGTTTAAACCGTAAAGTTTTAGCAGATCTTGCAATGAACGAGCCAGAAGCTTTCAAAGCAATAATTGAAGCGGTTAAATAAAACCTCTTAGATAAAACAAAAAAGGGAACTCAATGGGGTTCCCTTTTATTTTACTTGGAGTTTTTTTTTAATAGAAATATAACCGGGGTCCAGTATATCTTATGCCTTCCGGTGTAAAAGGTTTAGAATACACACCTTTTACTGCTTCATATTTCGCAATTTTTCCCCGAACTATCTTCATTTCTGTAGCTTTTCTTTTATGTTTCTCAAATAAGTTTTTCCACCTGAACGTTGGGTGTTGTGGCACCATTATCATTTTCAGGCTTGGATCTATATGGTGAGGCGACTAAAATATGCTTTCCATTATAAGAGATGGACTGAGGGGGGAGCGATCCGCACAATCGATTACCATGCGTTTTTACCGGAAGGCTTTGTTATGATAAAGAGGGCTTAGAGAAGATTGAAATAAAACTTTAGATACACTAAATCACACCTTTTAATTTTATGGATGTTATCATTATAAATTGAAAGATTATGGAAACGTCTTATTTACCGGTGCAATGGGTATATAGAGAAATTGTTGAGGAAGAGATAGCCAAGGAGACTAATGGAACGATCTTTTATTTCAATGATGAGGATGTGATTAGAGACTCAAAAGGCAGAATTGTAAAATTAGAGGATATAAGTGGAGAAGGTGTTTTTATTAAATTAGATTCAGGTGAATCCATTCGAATTGATAGGGTTATAACACTTTATGGCAAGCCAGGCGCGGCCTACGAAGATTATAATTACTATGCCAACGCCTGCCTTGATTGTATGGGCGGTTATCAAAAGGGTGAACTAGAATAATGTTCCCTTTAGTTCAATCTTCCCGATGACCAGAGTATTCCCTTAGAAACGACATTGATAAATACAGGGTCCGAAAAAGTGCTGTCCGAATGGCCGAAGGTTGTGCCAAAAACACGGGCGTTTCCAAATTTATTAGTCCAAATTACCGGATATGTTTTCCCATCGCGTTCGCTTACCGAATTGGCAAGAACTTTTGTATTTGGCCAAATCTTTTCTATAATATATAGCTCATCCTTAGGAGTGACCCAGTTGTCAGGCATGTCTTTAAGTATGGGATGGTTGTTGTCCGCTTTTTTAACAGGGTAATTACTTTGATGATCGTGACGTCGGCTGGTTACTCCAAGAAATTCTCTCCAATCATCCACATCTGTAGCCCGGTAGGTGTGCATAGCGCAGTGAATAACAACTGCCGGAACACCGGCAAAATGTGCTTTGGTAATCTGGCGGATGTACTCAGGGGTTTTAGTATCGGCGAAACATTCATTGTGAACGACAACATCATAGGCCTTGGCCCAATCAGGATTATCATAGAGACTCAGCATTGCCTGAGTTCCGGTACCACCTTCATTTACTACCGTCCAGTCAGCTTGAGTATGTTTGGACAAGCCATCTTTCAATGCCTGGGTTTGCAAAGGATAATTATGGCAACATCCACTTGTTATAAGCAAAACCTTTAGTGGCTTTTTGTATTTTGATGCGGTGCATGATATCAGAAAACTAGTTACTAAAAATGTAACAGGAATTATAATTGATTTCCTCATAAGGATTTTTTATGCGTCTAAAATAAGGTAATAATTAATAGATATTATGTAAATTGAATATTACTATAATTAATGCCCGATAGCCTTCATTGGGGCTAATAAAATAAAAAATGCCCCCAATACGTGTCTAAATTTTGGGGGCCACGATACAAACCATACTTTTTTTATTTATTACTTGTGCTAATTCATTACAGGCAGGTATGAATAATTTTTTCCATATTCCATCATTTGTTGATAGAAGGATGTAGGGTAAGTTACCTTAACGTCCGTAATTTCTGTTCCCTTCAAAACAGGAATCAGTTTTGGCTGAATAAATCCTTTATACGGTTTTACGTTTAATTTTGCATACCGGGCAAGCACCTCTTTTAATAATTCCTGATCTACCTTTACACCATAAGTTTCGATCAGGCTTTTGCCTGCTTCAAAATCGCCTTCAGATTTAACCCGTTGTATTTCACGTAACAGATCACCAAACAGTGTACGCAGCTTATTATAATCGTTAATCTTAGTATAGGTTTTACCGTTTTGTTTTACAAACTCAATTACCTTTTCTGCTTTCCCTTTTTCATAAACCCACATGGCATTTAGCTGGCGGTTACGCATATGCGCTTCTTCCAGATTATCACCCGGTTTTAACCGGGTAAGCTGCGTAATTAACCCGTTCATAATATAACTGTCGTATTCTGCTTTCCCCACTTCCAGAGTAGGCATTACACCTATTTCTATTAGTTTAGGATCCATTATATAATAGAGAGCTACTAAATCTGCACGAGCCTCTTCAAGTGCTGAAGCATAATTTTTAAGGGTCTTGTCGGGATTCTGCACACCAGGATTTATTTGTCCTGATGCATGCCCGATACATTCATGCATATCTGTATGTAAATCGGAAGACAGATTTCCATACTGGCGTATACGGCTCTTTACAGCCGGATCGAAGGCAAATTCATCTAAAACTCCGCTATTTGCACTGCTTAGATTGTATGCATGTACAATATTACTTAACGACACAGATTTGGATCCGTGTTCTTTACGTATCCAATCAGCATTGGGAAGATTAATCCCAATAGGAGTAGAGGGAGAGGCATCACCGGATTCCATAATAACTGTTATAGCTTTGGCCGTAATTCCTTTGACTTGTTTCTTTTTGTGTTCTGGCTTAAGTGGGGAATTATCTTCAAACCACTGGGCTTCTTTGGCAATGGCTTCTAACCGTTTAGTTGCCTCGATATCTTTTAAGGATACTACACTTTCAAAACTGCCTTTTTTACCTATAGCATCTTTATAAACCTCTATAAAGCCGTTTACAACATCTAAACGGGATTTTGTGTCATTTACCCATGCGATGCTGTACTCATCAAAATCTTTTAAATCGCCCGACCGGTAATATTTAACAAGTTTTTGCAAGGCATCCTTTTGCTCTGCATTTTCTGCAACAGGTATAGCTTTTTCAAGCCAGTACACAATTTTTTCTATCGCCGAACTGTACATCCCTCCAATTTTCCATGTTTTCTCTATAACCTTACCATTTTGCTTAAGAACTTTAGTGTTCAGCCCCCATGATGGTGCATTGCCTTTAGTATCAAACTGAGCATAGTAATGTTCTACTTCCTTTTGGCTCACTCCTTCATAGAAGTTATTGGAAGAAGCTACGACGTTATCTGTATTGGGAGATAAATCAACTAATTTGGGTTGGAATTTAGGATCGAAAATAATGGGGCGTATTCTGCTAAGGAATGCAGCAACTGTTTCTGATTTATTGAGCGGAAAGGCCTTTAAGTTGGAATTTAAAACCAGCTTGTTAAAATACGCGAAGGAATGCTCCGGGATGAATTTTTCGTTACCATAATGATGATGCATGCCATTACTGAACCAGAAACGTCCGGCATACGTTTTGAATTTTTGCCAGTCTTGCGAGGTGCGGTCGCCTTTGTATGAGCTGTATATATTCTCAATAGTTTTACGCACCAAAAGATTATATTTTCCACTCTGATCGTAAATGATGTCCCGTCCCGATAAGGCCGCTTCTGAAAGATAATAAGCCAGTTTTTTCTGTTGAAGACTCAGTTCGTCAAATCCAGGAACCTGGTAACGCAGTATTTGCAGATCAGCGAAAGCTTCTGCGGTAACAGTAAAAGGTTTTGTGTCTGACTTTGTCTGTGCAAAAACCGTTGGCTGGCTTATATTTAAGCATCCGATGCTTAGCGCCGAAAAAAATAGGTTTCTATATCTCATAGTTAAATTTAACAAATGCATTACGTTAAAAAAAAATATTACCGTGGGTTACACAGATTTCAATTCACTGATAAGTTAATAAATATGGCGGTTTTTTGTTTAAATTATCCAGACAAATCAACAGAATAGCCTCGGAATTGTTATTCCTCAGAATTATGAAACTTCCAATATCGTTTTATCAAAGTGATGATGTGGTATCCTTATCGGCTAAATTATTAGGTAAACAGCTATTTACCCACCTGGAAGGTGAAGTAACCGGCGGAATTATCGTTGAAACCGAAGCTTACCGTGGGCCTGAGGATTTGGGATCTCATGCTTATAATCATCGTCGGACGCCACGAAACGAAGTTATGTACACCCAGGGTGGGGTAATTTATATGTATATCTGTTACGGGATACATGATATGTTAAATATTGTTACCGGCTTAGAAGGCGATTCTCACGCAATCTTAATCAGAGCTATAGAGCCAATGGTAGGATTAGAAGTAATGCGGATAAGAAGAGGGATAGCGAATGATGACAGACGGTTGTGCAAAGGTCCGGGTGCTTTGGCCCAGGCACTGGGCTTAAAAAAAAGCCACAATGGAACGTCGCTTATAAGTAAAGAAATATGGATTGAAGATAATCCTTTTGAAATACCTCCTGAAGACATCATTGCTTGTCCGCGCATTGGTTTAAATATAGCAGAGCCTTACAAAAGTATACCCTGGCGCTTCTATATTAAAGGAAATAAATTTATAAGCCGACCATGAATTTAAAACTAAACTCAGGGGCTGATTTCAATAATCCTGGATATCAAATTTTTTGTCTTTATAATAATATTCCCTGTCTTTTTCAGAAATCTCCCGTAGAATTTTACAAGGATTGCCAACAGCAATCACATTGTCGGGAATATTTTTCGTCACAACACTCCCTGATCCGATTACCACATTATTACCTATGTGGACTCCTGGATTGACCACAGAGTTCGCTCCAATCCATACATTATGGCCAATCGTGATTGCAATACCATATTCATAGCCGGAATTTCTTGAGTCAGGATGGACTGGATGTCCGGCAGTTACGATGGAAACATTTGGACCAAACAGAACATTATCACCGATTACCACTTTCCCTACATCCAGAATAATGCAGTTGTAGTTCGCCATGAAATTGTTTCCAACTTCAATATTTTTGCCATAATCGCAATGAAAAGGGGCAATTATATTAATATTATTTCCAGATTTTCCCAGAATACTTCGGATAAGTTCATTGGTTTTCTCGGTTTCCCTGGGTCTGCAATGGTTAAAATCGTACAGTCTTTCTTTGTTTTCCAGGTTTTCTTCTGCCAGACCATCCATCCAGGCTTTATAAGGAAGACCTGCTAACATTCTTTCTTTTTGGTCCATTTTTGTTCTTCTCAAAAGATATTTCACCCTATATAATTATTGTTTCTATAAAGTGTTAAGCGATAAATATGATTATTTTCTATTAGCGATATTGCTTATCGGTAACCTCATTACACACTGAAACAATGACACTTAGCATAATGAATATGAAGAAATAGTTTAATGATGTAAATTTTATACGAATCAAACTTTAAACTCTTAATCTTGACTTATTTACTCAAACCTTAACTCTGTATATATGTTTGAATTAAAAGCTTTTATTATGGAAACTTCCCAACATTCCGGCCTCGAGAAACTAAAAAATTTTATTAATAACGGCGATGTAGCTATGCTATGTTCTTTACAGGCAGATAATATACATAGCCGGCCCATGGTGACCTCAGATATTGATGAAGAAGGAAATATTTGGTTTTTTACGAACGAACATTCACCCAAAGTTAATGAAGTCGGAAATAATCAAAAGGTTACCTTGTGCTACACCGACCACGATAATGGTACTTATGTTTCCGTTAATGGTTTAGCTGCAGTTGTGAATGATCCGCTGAGGATGAAGAAACTTTTTAATTCTATGGTAAAGACTTTCTTTCCCGAAGGATTGAACGATCCTAAATTAGCATTGTTAAAAGTTCATCCTACACATGCTGAATATTGGGATAGCAATTCTAATAGCATGGTACGTTTTATGGGTATCCTTGGTTCTGCCCTAACCGGCGATGAATTTACAAGGGGAAAGCATGGAGAGATAGATTTTTAGAATTTTTAAAGAGAGACGGTTTCTGCCGTTCATGGAATAATTTTAAGGATTCTATGAGTTCTTCAAAAGCATTCTGATCAGTATTGTAACCAGCCTTCTTAAATTATGGTTTTGAACCTAAAAAGTTCAAAACCTAATGCGAGAATTTAAGCCTTGTGATCCGAAATTGCCCGTCCTAATTCGTTTACTTCTGCATCTTCACTAAATAACGGAAGATCAGTCTCTTCATCAAGTTTTAACCAATGTTCATCAGTGTCTTTTTGAATTTTTATATATTCAACGCCTTCCTTAAAAATTGTAAAGGTCTCTTCTTCTTCAGGAAAAATAGAATAGGTAACTCCTGCCAGCTCTATATCAAATGGTTCTTGCATTAAACAAAGGTATATATGTTTCTATTCAGGTGAAAATTATTCATCAATTAATCAAAGCCGGAAAAATTAAAA
Organism: Pedobacter superstes; assembly: GCF_037622515.1. Classification (NCBI taxonomy): domain Bacteria; kingdom Pseudomonadati; phylum Bacteroidota; class Sphingobacteriia; order Sphingobacteriales; family Sphingobacteriaceae; genus Pedobacter; species Pedobacter superstes. Next base: position 388,697 of record NZ_JBBJCN010000002.1, on the reverse strand, counting down.
CATTTTACCCGGTTGATTTTTAATTGAACTAAGCTTGCTGATATCTTGTTAAAAAAGAATGCTATTATTGTTAAATAAAAATCAATCAATGAGTTCGAATGTCTCTGTAGTGCGCCAAATAGCATGGCTTGCTTTAATTCCCCAATTCCTTTTTGCATTAGTATTAATATTCATTTATCACCAGCTGCGTTTTCCAGATCCGCCTTTTTATGGCTTGGTAACTTATCTTATCATTTCTTTCAGTGTGAGAACAATTATTCCTCATAGCCACAATAAAGGTATGAGATATGTTAAAAAGGATAAGTTTGCTGAGGCGATTCCCTGTTTTGAAAAAAGCTATACATTTTTTACCCGGTATAACTGGGTTGATAAATATCGCTATATAACCCTCTTGAGTTCGTCCTCAATGAGCTATAGAGAAATGTCATTAACAAACATTGCTCTTTGTTATAGTCAGTTGGGCGACGCAATTAAGGCAAAAGAATATTACGAAATAACCCTTGAGGAGTTCCCCGGGAGTGAAATTGCTAAAAGCGGCCTGAGTCTGTTGGTAAAGTAATTGTTTACACATTAATGAAAGGTATAGAATTTAATAGTCTCTTTTTTGGTGACGAACCTGTAGAATTTCTTTTTGAAGTTTTTCTCCGCACTGTTATCATGTTTTGTTTTATCCTTATCGCTCTGCGAACATCTGGCAAACGTGGTATCAAACAGCTTTCAATTTTTGAATTGGTCATCATTATAGGCTTAGGGTCTGCGGCCGGCGATCCTATGTTTTATAAAGAGGTGGGAATTTTACCAGCCCTGATTGTTTTTATTATTGTTATCGGACTCTATCGTACAGTGACCTGGCTGAGCGGGAAATACTTGCCGTTTGAACAACTAATTGAAGGCAGACCAATTTATTTAGTAAGAAACGGAAAGTTTTCTATTGCAGATTTTGATAAGGAGGATCTATCTCAGGATGAGTTTTTTGCCGAATTAAGAATTAATAATGTTGAGCATCTGGGGCAAGTACGAAACGCCATAATTGAAACCTCAGGTTCAATTAGTCTGCTATATTATGAAGATAAAGAAGTACAACCAGGTTTACCTTTATACCCAGACCTTTATCTTAAAAAAGACGAGAAAATTCCTATACCTGGTTTATATGCTTGTGCTTACTGCGGAAATACAGAAGAAATAGCAGAAGCCCAAAACTGCCCGGTTTGCAATCATAATCAATGGGTTTTAGCCATAAATACAGTGAGACATGCATAAATCAGTCCGGTTTCCCTTATTTTCTGTTGACACAAATTATTAAATCAATTTTACCGTTATAAACGAGATGAAAAGATATCTTCTGGCAATGCTTGCCCCAATTTTATTTACAGCTTGTGGAGTTAAAGATCAGGCCGACCAGTTGCAGGCACTCGAAAAGTGTACTTATGAGATCATTTCGGCAGACAGTGTATACATTGCGGGCACTGAGGTGAATAATTTAATTACCAGTGAAGGGTTGAATTTACTTCAAGCGCCGCAACTTGCTTTTGCATATTTACGTCAACGCATTCCGGTTAAAGCAATTCTTCAGGTGAAAATCACAAATCCCGGAAATCAGACAGCAGGAATCAATGCTTTTGAATATAAAATACTGATCAGGGAAACAGAACTTTTAAGCGGTTTTGTCACTGAAAAAATCTCTATCGATCCGGCCGGATCAAGTATTATACCCCTTAAAGTAGATAAGGATGTTTTTCCCCTACTTTCTAATCAAGAAAATCAACAGGCGGTTGCTGGATTTTTATCCACTAATACAGAGAAAAAGGTAATGGTTACTTTTCAAATAAAACCCAGTTTTTTGATTGGTTCTGAAGTGATAACCTATCCGGATTTCATCAGTATTAATAAGGAAATTAGCAATACACAGTTAATTGCATACTTGAAATCTATCCGTTAGAAGCCGGGTACTGTAATTGTTTTAGCGAAGATCGGGTTCGTGCCGAGTCTTATACCAATTATGTAATTTGAAATAATTATTATTCCCCCCACATATATGTAATGAATCGTATTGACAGGTTATCTGCTATTTTATTTCAGTTACAATCTCAGCGGGTTGTTAAAGCTCAGGAAATTGCTAATCGGTTTGAGATAAGCTTACGAACTGTTTATCGTGACGTTAAAGCATTGGAGGAAGCCGGTATTCCGGTAATTGGAGAAGCCGGAGTTGGATATTCTTTGGTAGAAGGATACAGATTGCCACCGGTCATGTTTACCAGAGAAGAGGCAACGGCTTTTTTAACCGCAGAGAAGTTGGTAGAGCGTCTGACCGATACGGCAATCACTTCAGATTATAAATCTGCCATGTATAAAATAAAATCCGTTCTGCGTACCACTGAAAAGGATTATTTAGAGAATATGGATTCTCATATAGAAGTTTTGAAATCCAGAAGGCAATTACAGAATCCCTCAGATTTGAAACTTCTGCCGAATATACTGTCGGCAATTTCAGAGCGACGGGCCATTAATATAACCTATTTCACACATTACCGACAAGAAAAGTCTGATCGTTGTATTGAACCGATTGGAGTTTTTTTCCTTGAAGGCTATTGGCACCTGATCGCTTTTTGTCTCATGCGGAATTCCATCAGAGACTTTCGAATGGACCGGATCTCTAAACTAACCGTAACCGATGAAAACTTTTTACATCAACATCCAAGTTTAAAAGAGTATCTGAAAAAAGAAAAGACGACGAAAGATCTGCTGGAAATTATAATCCGGGTTGATAAAGAGGTTCATAAGTATTTAGATGAACAGAAATATTATAATGGATTTGTGTCTGAAACACACGAGGGAAAATATGTGATAATGAACTTTTTTACTCCACATATTGAATGGTTTGCCAGATGGTTTATGATGTTTGGTGATGAAGCAAAAATTATCAAACCGGCTGAACTAAAAGAAAAGGTTAAGAATATCGTTTCAGGTGTATCGGCAAATCTCAAAGATTCGTAGTAGTTTCCCAGCCATCAATCTTCAATCTACTGTCTCAAATCTCAAATCTCCTGTTAACTTTGCAAACTCTAATATTTTGATGATGACAACGAACGAGATCAGGAAAGCTTTTTTAGATTTTTTTGCCAGTAAAGGACATCAGATTGTTCCTTCAGCACCCATTGTGGTGAAGAACGATCCAACTTTGATGTTCACCAACGCAGGAATGAATCAGTTTAAAGATATTTTTCTTGGAGAGGCGCCTGTTAAGTATTCTCGGGTAGCCGATACTCAGCGTTGTTTACGGGTTTCCGGGAAGCATAATGATTTGGAAGAGGTTGGTATTGATACGTATCATCATACTATGTTCGAGATGCTGGGTAACTGGAGTTTCGGCGATTATTTTAAAGAAGAAGCCATCGCATGGAGCTGGGAATTGCTGCATATAGTGTATGGAATTCCTAAAGACAGGCTATATGTTACCGTTTTTGAAGGTGATGAAAAAGAAGGGCTTCCCAAAGATCAGGAAGCATATGATTTCTGGAAAAACTGGATAGATGAAGATCGCATCCTTTTAGGCAACAAGAAGGATAATTTCTGGGAAATGGGGGATACCGGTCCTTGCGGGCCTTGTTCTGAAATCCACGTGGATTGCCGTCCGGATGAGCAACGTGTTAAAGTAGATGGGAAAATTTTGGTAAATAACGATGATCCCCAGGTTATAGAAATCTGGAATAATGTATTTATGCAATTTAACCGTTTGAAAGACGGTTCTTTACAGCCTTTACCTGCACAGCATGTTGATACAGGAATGGGTCATGAACGTTTGGTTCGTGTACTGCAGGGTAAATCATCAAACTATGATACGGATACCTTTCAACCACTTATTCAATTCATTTCAAAGGAATGTGGTATACCTTATAATTTGGGTGAAAGCCAGGCTAAAACCGACGTCGCTATGCGGGTCATGTCCGATCATATTCGGGCAATAGCTTTTGCAATTGCAGACGGACAGTTACCATCAAATAATAAAGCAGGTTATGTAATTCGCAGGATTTTACGCAGGGCAGTTCGTTATGCATATACCTTCCTGGGATTTAAAGAGCCATTTTTCAATAAACTTGTGCCTGTCCTTGCCCATCAGTTTGATGGGGTTTTCCCTGAATTGCTCGCGCAGCAGGATTTCGTTCAGAAAGTAATTTTGGAAGAGGAGATTTCTTTCTTACGAACGCTGGCAACGGGTATACAGCGGTTTGAGCGTTATGCTGCAGAGGCAAGTTCAGTGGATGGCGATTTTGCATTTGAATTATATGATACTTTTGGATTTCCGATAGATTTAACTGAGCTTATGGCCCGTGAAAAAGGCCTTGCAGTAGACATGGATGGTTTTAACAAAGCCCTTGAACAACAAAAAAGTCGCTCGCGTGCTGCTACCGCTGTAGATACCGGCGATTGGGTTGTTGTAAATCCAGGCGATGAAAACGAATTTGTCGGATATGATTCTTTAGAAACTGAATCAAAGATTTTAAAATATCGTAAGGTAACCTCAAAAGCTAAAGAGCAATATCAACTGGTATTGGATAAAACTCCATTTTATGCAGAAAGCGGCGGTCAGGTTGGAGATACCGGATTGTTAATTGGTAGCGATGAAACCCTAAGGATTACTGATACAAAAAAGGAGAATGCTCTTATTGTTCACTTTTCGGATGAAATTCCTGAAGGCTTTAACTTTCAGCAAACTTTAAAGAGTATAGTCGATAAAAATCGTCGGGGTCAAACAGAAAACAATCACTCGGTAACACATTTACTTCAGGCCGCATTGCGCCAGGTTGTAGGAACCCATGTTCAGCAAAAAGGCTCTCTGGTTAATGCAGATTATCTTCGATTTGATTTTTCGCATTTTTCAAAATTAACCGATGAGGAAATCGCAAAAGTTGAAGCCATTGTTAACCGTAAAATCCGTGAGAATATTCAATTAAAAGAGGAGCGGAGTGTGCCTTACCAGGATGCGATAAATCGGGGTGTAACTGCCTTATTCGGCGAAAAATATGGCGATGTTGTGCGGATAATTACATTTGATGAAAATTACTCGGTAGAACTTTGTGGTGGTACCCATGTGAAATCAACCGGTCAAATCGGATACTTCAAAATTATATCCGAAAGTGCTGTGGCGGCAGGAGTAAGGCGTATCGAGGCCATAACCGGCGAAGCTGCGGAAGCTTATATCAATACTCAGAATAACCTGGTAAGCGAGTTAAAAAGCCTGTTGAAAAACCCCAAAGATCTGGCTAAATCTGTTGAATCTTTATTAGAGGAAAACTCGAAGCTAAAAAAGGAGTTGGAGAAAGCGGTTAATGCCAAAGCGTCCGGATTAAAGGATGACTTAGCAGCAAAAGCGGAAAATATAAATGGCATGAATTTTATCGCTGCCAGAGTAGATCTGTCTTCCGCTGAAGCAGTGAAAAATCTTGCTTACTCTTTGAAAAATATGCTTGATGATTTATTTATGGTTCTGGCTACCGATACAGATGGTAAACCGGGATTAACCGTAATGATTTCTGAGAGTCTTGTGGAGCAAAAGGATCTGCATGCCGGAAATATTATCCGCGTGCTTGCCAAAGAAATAAATGGAGGCGGTGGTGGCCAGCCTTTCTATGCTACAGCAGGTGGAAAAGATAGCGCAGGAATTGATAGAGCACTGGAAAAAGCCAGGGAATTTATTAGTTAGTTCCATCAAACTCATCCGATGAAATTTTTTACTTTTTCATCGGATGACTAAATTATAACTTCACAATCTTAAACTCTGTTCTCCTGTTTTTCTGCCTTCCTTCATCACTCGTATTATCCGCGATAGGAACAGTTTCTCCAAGTCCTTTAAAGCTTAATCTTGATGGGTGTATTTTATTGGCTATAAGGTATTTATAAACAGTGTTCGCCCGATTTTCGGAAAGGGTTTGATTCACCTTATCATCGCCTACATTATCAGTATATCCGGCAATTTCAATAGTCACTGTTGGATTATTGTTTAAAAAACTTAATATTTCCTGAAGTTCTGTTTTTGATTCGGGCAAAAGTTCAAATTTATTCGTTTCAAAGAAGATATTTTTTAAAACTACCATCTTGCCTGCTTCGATTTTATGCAGCGGTATTGAAATTTTATAAGGCTTGCTTGCTGATTCGGGCTTTTCAAGCGCAAAGTTTTCAGAATAAAACAAATACCCTTTTTTATCAACGCTAAGTCCAAAAGATTTCCCGGATGCAGGCATGGTAGCTAAAAAATCACCTGTTTCATAATCGCTCAGATCCTCAAAAACTATGGTGTTTATTAATAATCCTGTTATTTTTACATTAGCATCCAAAGGCTCTTTAGTTATAGCGTCAAATACTTTGCCTTTAACATAGGTAACCACATCAGGGCGTATTGTCTGTGGAAGTTCAAAAGAATAAATGTCCATTGCCCCAAAGCCTCCTTTCATATTTGATGAGAAAAATGCTGTTTTTCCGTCGCTGCTAACAGTCAAGCCACTTTCTTCACCCCATGTATTAATAGGATAGCCTAAATTTAATGGTTTTTGAAAGGTTTGAGAGTTGCTTTTTCTGCTTACAAATAAATCTTTGGACCCAAGTCCTGGCCAGCCATTCGATGAAAAGTAAAGAGTTTGGCCATCATGATGTATAAATGGAGAGATTTCATCATACTTAGTGTTAATGTTGGGGCCAAGATTTATAGGGTTTGACCAGGCTCCACCGGTTTGTAGCTCTGTTTTCCAGATATCATGTGCTCCTAGGCCACCAGCCCTGTCGCTGACAAAATATAATGTACGTCCATCAGCACTGATGGATGGCTGCGATTCCCATGCAGAAGTATTCACCGGAGCACCTATATTGAAAGGCTTGCTCCAGTCTTTCCCTTCCCGTTTACTCACATATATATCACATCTGCCATTTCCATCCGGCCGGTTGCAACCGGTAAAAAACAGATACATCCCATCAGGTGATATGCATTGCGCACCTTCATTAAAAGTATCAGTATTGATAATAGGACTCAGGTAAACTGACTTGTTCCACTTGTCACCGGTTTTTATGCTTGTATAAAAATCTTCATTGTTATTAGTTACGCGGGTAAAGATTATTGCCTCCTCATCAGCGGTAACTACCGGCAAATACTCGTTCTTTTCGGTGTTAAGGGCTGCCCCTAGGTTTACCGGTTTAAAAGGATATGGTTTCTTAACGGCTTCGATACTGAAATTACAGTCAGCAATATATTTTGCTACCTGTTTCCTGTTGTTTTCAGAAACACCTGGCATCGAATCGTATTTCTTAAAATGCTGCAATGCATAAGTGTATTCTCCTGTGCTTAATTCACTTTCAGCTAAACCAAGAAAAGTTAGAGGGTGAAATTCAGGATCAATTTCAAGAACTTTTTTATAATTCAATTTGGCTTGCTCGTAGTTTTTTAACGTTTTATTAATATCGGCGGATTGCTGATAAGCAGCTGCAAATTTAGGGTCAATTTTAACAGCATCATTAAACTCTTCAAGCGCTTTGTTATGTAAGCCATAGGCTAAGTCCGCTCTTCCTTGTTCATATTTCTTTTGAGCTTGCCTATTAGCAGATTTAATATCCTTTTGGCTGTATACCATAGAACAGCAACAGCATAGTAGAAGAACTAACACACTTTTCATAGGTACAGGTATTCGGAATATAACGTAAGAAGTTACGGAATATTTAGAAATTTGTGAGTTTGCAAGGATATTTCCCATTTAGGGTTTGCCATAACATACTCGATAATCATAGGAGTTACTTCTTTTGCTTTTGACCATTCAGGTTGAAGGTAGAGTTTGCATCCGGATGACACCAGCTCAGCATACTTTTCAGCAAATTCAAAATCGCTTTTATTAAATACAATTACTTTTAACTCGCCGGCAACAGATGCTAGTCCTGGTAAGGGTGCTTTAAATTTTTTTGGCGACAGACATATCCAATCCCAACTCCCGGATAAAGGGTAGGCACCTGAAGTTTCTATAAATGTTTTTATTCCCCTCGATTGTAACTCTGCGGTTAAATAATCAAGATTATATATAAGAGGTTCACCTCCGGTAATTACAACTGCTTTACCAGGAAATTTTTCGGCATTGGCAACGATCTGGTCGGCAGAGGTAAGGGGGTGTAAATCAGCATTCCAGCTCTCTTTTACATCACACCAGTGGCAGCCGACATCACATCCGCCAAGGCGTATAAAATAAGCCGCTTTACCGGTATTATAACCCTCGCCCTGTATGGTGTAGAATTCTTCCATTAAAGGAAGTAAAGTTCCGTCTTCTGGTACTTGATGTGACATTTCTTAAATTGGCTGCAAACTTACATAAAATTTGAGCGTTGAATTTCACAGAAACGCCATATATTGACGAATTATGAAAATCCGTGTCACATATCTGACATCTCAAATCTCATATCTAAATCAATGAAGTGGTTCAAAGTTTTTGATTCTGAAATAGTGCAGCATAGTGATTTTATAATAGCAATTACTGTAAACGGGAAAAAGCTTTGTGCAATAAAATCTGGCGACAATTTCTTTTTCACTCAGCCTTATTGTCCGCATGCGGGTGCCGGTCTGAGCGGTGGCTGGTGTAAGGATGATAAGCTCATTTGCCCATTTCACAGGTATGAATACGATTTAAAAACGGGGCGAGGAGCACCAGGGCAGGGCGATTATATCGATATTCATCCTTCTGAGATTAGGCCCGACGGAGTGTATGTGGGTTTGCCGGAAGGCTTTAATCTTTTCAAAATGCTCTTTAAATAAATGAGAGCTTTGTATGATTTAGAGCAATCAATATCAGGAAATATCTGTTAAGAGATTATGACTGTCCAAGAAATTGATAAAATTACCCGCGAGTTTTATGAATGTATCTGCTTTAGTCAGGAGCATTATCCCCGCTATGATCATTTACAGGAGCTGTTTTACGGAGATGGAAAGCTGATGAACGGCAATTTTGACCATCCTCTGGAATTTACTGTGCAAAGTTATATCCAGGCTATAATGCACCAGATTGATGATGGAAATGCAACTTTCTATTCTCAGCAGGAAATATCTGATGTTACAGAAGTTTTTGGGAAAACAGCTCAGAGGATAAGTGTTTACGAGTATTCATTTACAGCCGAAACCACTCAGCCATGGAAGAGAGGCGTAAATTATATTCAGTTCATTCTTATAGATGGCAGTTGGAAAATTGTTTCGATGCTATGGAATGATGAGAAGGATGAGCTTTTAATTCCTGAAGCCTATTTAGCGTAGCGTACTAAATATTTGCTGCAGAATTCGCTACTGTTTAAAATTTCTATGTCAGAAAAATAAAAATCATTTTTATCCTCTGTGATAATGCAGCTGCAATCATACTCTATAACAGAATAATATTCTAGTCCGTCTTCAAAATCGTCAATGGCTTTGTGTTGTAAAGTTTTTAAAACCGAATCCGGAGTATTTGCAGCAATGGACAGATGCTCACATAATATTCCAATCTTTTGCTTTGCTTTTACAGAACGATGTTTTTTTCAGCGAAATAGAAAGCTATTGCAAGACAAAAAGGTGAGGTGTATAATTCGAATTTATCGGTATCAGAAAGGCTTAAAATTCGTGATGTAATAGGGAAAACGGGATATTCCTTGTTTAGTACAGAAATGAGAATGTTAGCGTCAAGAAATACTTTCATTTCTTTGAATCAAAGAATTCTTTTTTAGAGCTCTGGCGGCTTCGTTTTGTTTGATACACGGCTTTGCCTTCGGCAACTTCGTTTACCCAATCTGAAATAGGGTAATCTTCCAGAGAATGGTAGTTATCTGAAGTTACTTTGTTTAACAAAAATTCTATGAGCCTGGAATACCTTACGTATAAAAAGGCAGAAATTTTTCAGTTTGTTGAATCTGAAGTGAGGGCTCAACAGAATTTAAATGTTCGCCATTCAATACCTTTTGATAAAGGCCAAGATACCTCTCTGTCATCAGCTCCGAGCTGAAATTTTCAACAACATAATCATGGCAGGTTTTCGCATCAAAATCATTGTTCTTTATTTTATCTATCAATTCAGTTATTGAGACCGAAAGAAAGCCAACGTTAGAAGGTACCAACTCGGGCAATGATCCATACGGGGTACCAAACACTGGGCAGCCGAAATATAGGCTTTCAGTAATAGCTATTCCAAAGGGTTCGTGCCACAAAACCGGAAAAATCAATCCTTTTGAGTGTCTCAGTACTTCGTTTTTTCTCTCCCCGCCAATCATCCCTTTAAATTTAATGTTTAAATAGGGGGTGATTCTTAAACCCATTTTTAAATTTATGCGGGTTCCGCCAAGTACCACTAGTTTTTCCTTGCACTTATTGATTATTTCAATGGCGCCTTTCACATTTTTTACCCTCCAGGCTGCCTTGGCCAGGAAATGATAATATTCCCTTTTGTTATCAAGTCCGGGATCGCCATAATCATTAAAATCCAATCCATTGTGAACATATATTTTGCTTCCAAATCGCTCGGCATGATTTTTAGAAACGAAAACAGTGTTCAAAGGAAGTGCCTGGCCATAGCCATGATTACCTTCAAGGGTATAAATTGATGGCTTGGTATGTTTTTCATCAAATCCATAGAAAAAGTGAACCAGGTCTACGTCCTCCGGGGTTTGGTTCTCGACTGTTTTGTTGAAATCGTAAGGTATGATCTCAGCAAAATCACAACTTGAACCCTCCTGAACAAGGAAACTAACCCGGTGGCCTTTTTTAACCAATTCCTTCCCCAGCCACCAGATCACACGTTCTGTTCCCCCGTATTGATGAGCCGGAATCTGGGTATTGTTTACTATTAAGATATGCATTGAGATGTTATTTTTACAATTAATTAATAATGCGTTAATTTGCAGCGAAATTAGTATGGACCATCAAATTAATCGATTTTTTAATAATTTTTATCGCCTGATTAAGATTTATACTTTTTTTCTGGCGGTGTTTACCTTATTCAGATTCTGGTTTTTTGTAAGACTCGGTGATTTTAATGAACTGGTAAAAACTCCTTTTGACATTCTTATTGCGTTCATGCGCGGCATGCAAATCGATACCTTGGTAATCTGTTATATTCTCCTGGTGCCGTTACTCGTTTATTTTGCAGGAATTTTCATTAAGAATAAAGAATTTTCACGAAAATCAGAATTATTTATCGCATGGTATTCGGGAGTAAGTCTGGCTATAACATTAATAATTCTTTTTGTAGACCAATATTATTATAATTATTTTCAAACTCACATCAGCGTAATCATTTTTGGCCTTGCTGATGATGATTCGCAAACAGTAATGAGTTCTGTTTGGACCGACTATCCGCTAATCAGGATTTTCCTGGTTTGGCTAGGTGTTTTGTTCGGGTTTAAATATTTCCTTCAACGCTTATATTCTTCCAGAGAGTTCACATTTAAATTTCATCCGGGATTAAAAGTAGTAAGCCTGGTACTGATCCTTGGATTGTATTCTTTTGGTATGAGAGAGTCTTTTGACAGTACTCCCGAACTTTCTCATAATGATGAGGTTTCTCAAAATAAATTTGTTGATTTTTTAGCTATAAATGGTATCTATGCTCTTAAAAACTCTTATGTTGAGCGTAAAAAAAGCCTTAATATAATAGAGAACGAAGTAAGCAGCCTTCAATCATTAGGCTATAATAACCCCGCAAAAGCTGCTCAGGATTATTTCTCAGAAGATTCTTTATCCGCTATTTCAGATTCTGAAGCTTTTGATAAACTATTCAGCCGAACGCCAAAAAACCTCATACTCGAAAAAAATAGACCCAACGTGGTTTTTGTATTTATGGAGAGTATGAGTAATTATAATATGAATTTCGATTCGGAACAAATGAATCTTCTGGGAAGCCTGAGGAAGCATTTTCAATCTGATTTGCTGTTCCGTAATTTTGTTTCCAGCGGTAATATCACCATTCAAAGTCTGGAATACCTGATGGTGAGTTCACCTGTCAGTTTATCCCAAACGAAATATCGTGGCACGCAGCTTCCTTCATCAGTGGCAATTCCTTTCAAAAATTCCGGATATCAAACCAATTTTATTACGGGAGGAAAGGTGAATTGGCGCTCAATGGATGAGTTTGCTGCTAACCAGCGATTTGATGTAGTTAGAGGAATGAGTCATATACAAGCCCAAAATAAATCTTGCAAAGCAAATAAATGGGGAGTTTATGATGAATACTTGTTTGACTATGTATTTGATGAATTGTCACAAAAAGATAATAAGCCTAAATTCTTTTTTGTGCAAACAACAACGAACCATACTCCTTTCGAGCTTCCGTCAGATTATAAGCCATCTAAAATCGCAATAAATGATACATTAAAAGAACGCTTATTGGTAACCGAAGAACTTGCAGTTAAGAATTTGAATGCTTATCAGTACGCTAATAATAGTTTAGGCGATTTTCTGGATAAAATTAAAAATTCGGAATTAGGAAAAAATACTATTGTAGTTATGACAGGTGATCATAATAATTTAATGCTTTTCGACTTTGATGAAGCTCATCAATTGCAGCAAAGGGGAGTTCCGCTATACATGTATATTCCGGAAAAATATAAACCACAGGCAGCAGTTAACACTTTACGCTTTGCCTCTCACAAAGATATTTTCCCCACAATATTTAACCTTTCATTGTCCCAGGCCAGGTATTTTAGTATTGGAAACAATTTGCTGGATACAACCACAAAGAATGAAAATACACGGTATTTTGGAATGAATATAGGGTCCTTTACTTCCTTCAGTGAGAATGCAGCGGTAAATTATTCTTCCTCCACGGCTTCCTATACCTGGAAAAACAAGAACGTTAAGGTTCTAAGTAAAATCATAAAGTCAAATGATGCAGATGAGCTTTTAAAGCGATCCCGCGCGAATTATGCTTTATCGATGTTTTATATCTTAGATCAGATAAACAAAAAGAAAAAAATAGCTCAACTGTAAATCTCTTTTTTTGCTGATGCTAATGTGTTTTTTAACAAACCGATAATAGTCATTAATCCAACACCTCCCGGAACCGGAGTAATCCAAGATGCTTTTGGAGCTACATTTTCAAAATCAACATCACCATATAATTTATAGCCTGATTTTGTTGTTTCAGAAATTTCACGATTAATACCTACATCAATAATAACAGCGCCGTCTTTTACCATATCTGCAGTGATAAAGTTCTTTTTACCGATCGCTGCTACTATAATATCAGCAGAGCGTACAATCTCTTCCAGGTTTCTGGTTTTGCTGTGAGTTAGTGTAACTGTACAATTACCAGGAACTGCATTACGTGCCATTAAAACACTCATAGGACTACCAACAATATTACTTCTTCCTACAACTACGCAATGCTTTCCTGCAGTTTCAATTTGGTACTCTTTCAGCATTAAAAGTATGCCGTAAGGAGTTGCAGGAATAAAGCATGGAAGATTTCGCATCATTCTGCCCAGGTTAATAGGATGGAAGCCGTCTACATCTTTTCTGTAGTCAATAGTTTCGGTAACTTTTTCAGGATCAATATGTTTAGGTAAAGGCAGTTGAACGATTAATCCGTCAACGAATTCATCTTTGTTGATTTCTTTGATCTTTGCAAGTAATTCCGCTTCAGAAACAGACTCATCATATCGAAACAGACTAGATTTAAATCCAACCTTTTCGCAATTTTTCATTTTACTTGCAACGTAGGTTTCACTACCACCGTCATTGCCTACTAAAATGGCTACTAAATGAGGCTTACGCCCGGTTGTTGCTAAAACAGAAGCTGCTTCTGCCGTGATTTCTTCCTTAAGTTTTTCTGATACGAACTTTCCGTCTAGTAACTGCATGTTAGATATGAGATTAAGTGATGTGATATAGATTCACATCAGTCCAGGCCCTAATAATGATTTGTATTTAACTTAAGAGATATGAGTTTGATTTGTCTGTCTGATCTCAAATCTATTGTCTCATATCTCAAATCTATTTTAATCCAATTTTAGTACTGCCATAAACGCCGATTGTGGAATCTCTACATTACCCACCTGGCGCATGCGTTTCTTACCTTTCTTTTGTTTTTCCAATAGTTTCCGTTTACGGGAAATATCTCCTCCGTAACACTTGGCGGTAACATCTTTACGCAAGGCTTTTACAGTTTCCCGGGCAATAATTTTGGCACCTATGGATGCCTGAATTATAATTTCAAATTGCTGGCGGGGAATAAGTTCTCTAAGCTTCTCACAAATTCGTTTTCCGAAATCATATGAATTGGTTCTGTGAATTAATGAAGAAAGCGCATCTACAGGTTCTGCATTCAGGCGGATATCCAATCGTACTAAATCTGATTGGCGATATCCTATCTGATGATAATCAAAAGATGCATAGCCTTTTGAAATCGTTTTCAGACGATCGTAGAAATCGAATACAATTTCGCCCATGGGCAATTCAAAAACAAGCTCAACCCTATCAGAAGTAAGGTATGACTGATTAACAATAATTCCTCGTTTCTGTATACAAAGCGACATTACCGGTCCCACAAACTCCGATTTTGTAATAATATTCGCCTTTATATAAGGTTCTTCAACAAAATCAATTTTTGACGGATCGGGTAAATCAGAAGGATTATTTACCAGGATTTCCTCGCCTCTGGTTGTAAATGCCTTATAAGATACGTTAGGAACGGTGGTGATAACCGTCATATTGAATTCTCGTTCCAGACGCTCCTGGATAATTTCCATATGGAGCATTCCAAGGAATCCGCAACGGAACCCAAAGCCTAAGGCAGCAGAAGATTCGGGTTCGAACACTATTGAAGCGTCATTAAGCTGCAGTTTATGCATGCTTTCCCTAAGTTCCTCAAATTCATCTGTGTCTACAGGGTAAATTCCGGCAAAAACCATTGGTTTCACCTCTTCGAATCCCTGAATTGCTTCTTTACTCGGTTTGTCTTTATGAGTAATGGTATCGCCAACTTTTACTTCACGGGCTTCTTTTATTCCCGAGATAATGTATCCTACATCACCTGTCTTAATAACATCTTTAGGTTGCTGCTGAAGTTTTAATGTGCCTACTTCATCAGCAATATATTCTTTACCCGTAGCCACAAACTTTACTTTATCGCCTTTGCGGATTTCTCCGTGAACAACCTTAAAGTAAGCAACAATGCCACGGAATGAATTATATACAGAGTCAAAAATCAAAGCCTGTAATTCACCATTTGGATTGCCTTTGGGTGGAGGAACACGTTCTATAATTGCTCTTAAAATATCATAAACACCCATTCCGGTTTTACCCGATGCAGGAATGATTTCTTCGCGTTTACAGCCAATCAGCTCAACAATCTGGTCTTTTACTTCTTCGGGCATAGCACCGGGAAGGTCCATTTTGTTTAAAATCGGAATGATCTCCAGATCTTGTTCCAGAGCCAGATAAAGATTGGAAATAGTTTGAGCCTGAATTCCCTGGGCCGCATCAACAATTAGTAATGCACCTTCGCAGGCAGCAATAGAACGTGAAACTTCGTAAGAAAAATCAACGTGACCGGGTGTATCAATAAGGTTTAAAACATAGTCCTGTCCATCCAGTTGATAATTCATCTGGATAGCATGACTTTTTATCGTGATACCCCGCTCACGCTCCAAATCCATATCATCAAGCAACTGGGCCTGCGATTCACGCTGGGTGATGGTATTTGTGTATTCCAATAAACGATCAGCTAAAGTGCTCTTTCCGTGATCGATATGTGCAATTATGCAAAAATTACGAATATGCTTCATTTGAACCGCAAAGATAGTTTTTTGAAGGGATATTTGATGGCTTAGGTTAAATTTGACAATGTTTTTAAGCGAACAATTAAGTGAAGCGATCAGCATTGCAATTAAGGAGTATTCTGATAATGATGGAAGCTTAGGTCTGCTTAGCTCAGTTTCCGGTGGAAGTATAAATAAGTGTTTCCAAATTGAGTATGGCAAAGAGTCTTTCTTTCTGAAAGTTAATTCTTCGGTTAAATTCCCAAGTATGTTTATAGCGGAAGCCGAAGGATTGAAGCAGATTGGTTTAACAAACACGATACAGGTACCTAAAGTAATTTGTCACGGAGTTTCGAACGATGAACAGTTTTTAGTTCTAGAATGGATTGAACAGGGAATAAACGATGCATGCGCCCAGGCGGAGATGGGCAGACGATTGGCTGAGTTGCATATGAACACGCAATTACAATTTGGATTGGATCACGACAATTATATGGGTTCGTTAGTACAATCGAATAAAAGAAGTCCTTCGTGGTCGGAGTTTTTTATTATCGAGCGGTTAGTACCACAGGTGGAGATGGCACGAAATCGAAATTTACTGAGCAATAGTGTTTTAATACAATTTGAAATACTTTATAAAAACCTGGATGGTCTTTTTCCCCGGGAAATACCCTCGCTGCTTCATGGCGATTTATGGAGCGGGAATTATTTAATCAATTATTTAAACAAGCCGGTTTTAATTGATCCCGCTATTTTTTATGGGCACAGGGAGGTGGATATAGCTATGACCACACTTTTTGGTGGATTTCAGCAGCCGTTTTATGATGCGTACCATGAAATGTTTCCTTTAAAGGAAGGGTGGAAGGAGAGGTTAGATTTATGGAACTTATATCCCTCATTAATTCATATCAACCTGTTCGGACAATCATATGTAAGTCAGTTAATGCAAATATTAAATCGCTTCGCCATAAAGTAACATGGCATAGTAATTATACCATCATACTACATAAATAATGATTTCTGAACTTCTTATACTTAAATTGCACAAATTTTAAATTTTTGAAGTTGTGTGGTTAGAAAAATTAAAGCTTAATAAATCATTAGTACGCTCTATAACAGATGCCGGGTTTATTACTCCTAAAGAAGTTCAGGTTAAAACAATGACGCGCATTATAGGCGGACAGGACATAATTGCGATAGGGCCTGAAGGCTGCGGAAAAACCAGTACCTATATCTTAGGGGTTTTAACCAAATTGAAAAACGGTTTTGAAGATGCCCCCCGTGCTTTAATTCTGGTTCCCGATAAAGAAAGGGTTCTTTCTGTAATAGAGCAATTTGAGTTATTAAATAAAAATAAAACTATACGGATTGTAGGTTTATATGCCGCACCTGGTATTGAAAGCCAGATGAATGATCTGGCCGATGGATGCGATATTGTTGTAGCTACTCCTGATAGAGCTAGGGCGCTTTACCTCAAGCTGGGTCTGAATCTTAATAAGATCATTATGTTCGTCGTTGATGATGCAGAGGTGATAGTTAAACAGGGTTTGCAATTACCGGTGGTAGAGTTGGCTAACAGTATTACCAAATGTCAGCATTTAATATTTGCAGAAGTAATGCACGAAAGGCTGAATAAAATGATAAGTCCTTTTATAAAAGAGCCTTTTATACTCGAGATTGAAGAGTTGGGTGAAACCGCAGTACAAACACATCAGCAGCTTTTATATCATGTTCCCAACTTTCGGACCAAAGTGAACCTGTTAAGTTTGCTGCTAAATGATTCAGAGGTATTTACAAAAACTGTGGTGTTTGTAAATACTCGTTTAACCGCCGAAAAAGTATATAATCATTTAAAGATGACTCTTAAGGATGAGGTGGCGATACTGAATCCGATATTTTTTGAATCGCATGGTGTAAGCAGCATCGACGATTTTTATGATAATGAAACCGTCCGGGTTCTTCTTGTTGCTAATGAGTTAAAACTCCATCTTAATCTGACAGGAATTCCGTTTATGATCCAGGCAGAATTACCCCATGAGAAGGAAGAATTTATCAGCAGGATTTTGCAAAATAGTTCTGATGATCAAACAATTGCTATAACTTTTACTACAGATCTTGAACTGCCAATGGTTCGAAAGATAGAACAGTCTATTGGCCAACGTATCCAGGTTGCAGAATTGCCTGAAAATCTAATAATTGATGTTGAGCCAAAGGATACTGAGAGTAAGAAGCCTAAGACAACAAAAGTGCAAAGTCCTGTAGAAGAAAAGGGAGCAGCATTTCATGAAAAAAAGGCAAGTAATTCTAAGGATTATAATTACAGCTCTGGTTTAAAAGCAAAAATGAATAAGAAGAAGAATCATTGATTTTTCCTGTTCAGCATTTGTCAGGAAAAAAAGAGAGGCTGTTTCGATTTGAAACAGCCTCTCTTTTATCTATATACTATTGGCTTCTTAATACAAAGTGAATTCAACGCGTCTGTTTTTCTGACGGCCTGCATTTGTAGCATTTGTTTCAATCGGCTGGCTTTCTCCATAACCAGTAGCTTCAATACGGGAAGGATTAGCTCCTTGACTAACTAAATAGGATTTAACTGATTCTGCCCTGTCTTTTGATAATTTAAGATTTGCAGCATCACTGCCTACATTATCGGTATGTCCGGCCAGTTTTAAACTGAAATTTTTTGTTACCAGCAAATCAGCAACTCTTTTTAAACTAGGGAAAGAGGAAGAGCGAATCGTAGATTTTCCGAAATCGAATTCAAGATTTTTAATTGCCTCGGCAACTACTTTTCTGTCTTCTTCGGTTACAATAACCCGAACAGGATTATTAACAGTTACCTGTAGCGGGCATCCTGCACCATCAACCTGAGTTCCTGCTGGTGTCCCCGGACATTTATCAAAGAAATCAGAAACACCGTCTTTATCTTCATCACTTTTAAATCTGGCCCAATCAGTTGCCATTTGCTGAAGTTGAGCAGCACTATTCGCACGCTCGGCACTTAGCTGATCAGACAGATCCTTATTACGTTTTATATAATCGTATTCTAATGCTGCAGCAGGATTGTATGTTGCAAGCTGAGGTTTGGATTTTGCTCCGAAAGCAAATTCAAGACCTGCATTTGCGTAAGAAAATTTATCGTTTTGGGGACCGTTATGCTGGCCATCCAGATTATCTGCATCTACAAAATTCATGGTGTAAGCTAAATCAAGATTAACAGAACGGGATAGGCCGATTTTTACACCTGCTCCAACCGGAATAAATACTTCTTCGATTGGATCATTGGGTTTATATTCTGAAGTTACGCCGGCAGCAGAAGTGATAACCGGTTTGTACGACATTAGGCCTGCTCCTGCTGTAAGATAGGGACTTATCATACTTTTTCTGTTGAGCCAGTAAAAATTACCGATGCTTAGGTTGGCATTTAAACTTCCTGCTGCATGTATTTCTGTTTCAAAAGATTTATTTGGACTGGTTGGGGTAGATCCATTTCCCAACTTATTTTCATTGTCTGCATGTAGCTTACCGCGAAGGAAATTAGCCTGTAAACTAAATGTATGACTTAATTGCTTTTTGATATAAGCTCCATAACCGAGGTCAGTCTCCCAGTTAGTAAAGTCATTTTTCCCAAAAGGGACTATAGGCGCTAATGCTCCTGCATTTATTCCCAGCGACCATGTACTAAATGAACTGGCAGGAGAAAAAGGAGCAACATAATTACCCGCATTTTCCTGGCCAATTACATTTGCTGTAAATAGAGTTGTTAATGAAAGGAATGAGATTTTTAAATAATTTAATTTCATATGTACTTGATTGATTCAAAACAATTTGATTTTTTGATTTGATTGTGTGAATGTTTTATACGAAGTATAACCAGTAGTTGGTAGTGTTGTTTTAAATGTTAAGAATTTTAAGCGCTGATTAAAGATCTGATCAGTTTAGAAGTCACTGCAATCTGATGAGGGTTTAATTACTCCTGCACCCTGCTGGTAAACAAGGCTTGCACCGAGATGACCCGTGTATATAAGATATCCAGAGCCTGCAAGCGTTAAGATAACTACTAAATATTTGAGAGGTAGCAACAATTTTTCATTCAACTTAACAAATACAAGTAAAAGATTCCCTACGGAAGCCGAGGTAAACAGATATGCCATCGTAAAAGCAGCAATTTCATGACTTTTAAGCACCGTGGGATCACAGATCGTTCGGCCCACAACTCCGTCTGCAATATCGCCGGTATAAATTGAAAACCAGGCAAGAAGGGAGCCGCTATAAAGTAACAGGCTCCCTGAAAATTCCCACATTTCTTTTCGACGCTCTTTTAAAAATAAAGCTATCAAATGAATTATGGTCGCGAAAAGTAAAAGTGCAACAGGGAAATGTACACTTAAGGGGTGCCAGATTTCTTCACGCTCAAATAACGATTCAGGCATTTATTCCAAAATTCTAACCGCCTTAGGATCTAATTTATTGCCAACTTTTTCAACATCAACTTCAACTTTTTTGCCTTCGGCTAACTGATCAAAAGCAACCTTTTCATCATTTTTTGTCAGGCTGGTAGAATCTGTAAAATAAAGTTCCAATAGTTTGCCGTCATCTGTTTTTACATAAATTTCAGACTTGTCTGCTTCTACTTCATTTATTGTGCCGGTGTAGGTGCCTGACTCAACAACATCGGTTTTTTCACCGCATGCGAACATTAGTGACATTGATGCTGCAATAGCAAGTGTTTTTAAATTTTTCATATTGAATTGGTTTAATGTAAAACAGCAAATTGCTGAAAAGTTTGTGAAATTCAAACAAGTCTTAACTTTTATGTAATTAAGGTTTCTTAAACCGAGGAAGGGCGAAATCATGCTTTTAGTATAGTGTTTCAATTTTTCTGTGCGAACTTTATTTTAAAAAAAAGCATCGTAGTATTTACCAGGGCTGAAAATGCATTAGTGAAAATTATCGGTAGGTCATCTTTTATAACACCATAATAAGTCCAGCTCCCGGTGCCAAGTATTAAAATAATTACCATTAAAGGCGAAATATGGTCTGCATTTTTTTCTTTGATGGTTTTTACCAACTGAGGAATCATTGCGGTTGATGTAAGTACACCGGCGATCAAACCTATAATTTCATTACTTATCTCCATTCAGATCTTTGCACGCCTTTAAGTCACATGCAGCATTAGAAACAGTATAAAAGCCTTGCTTGTTTCCAAAAGAATTAGTTACATAGGTTATTACAGCTGCTATATCAATGTCGGCGAGATGAGATTCGGCCGGCATTTTGTTTGAAAATTCAATACCATTTATAGAAATCGTATCGTCAGAGCCATATCTTATAATACATGCCAGCTTTGACTTGTTGTTTTTCAGGAAAATTGAATCGTTTAACGGCGGGTATAATTTAGCTAAGCCTTTGCCATCATTACCGTGGCAATTCTGACAATGTTGTTCGTAAATCTGCTTGCCGTTGCTATAATAACGTGCGTAGTTTAATTCCTGTTCGCTTTGGCAGGAATCTGTTATAAAAGCACAAACAAACAGGCTGATGGTGAAAAATAGAATTGATTTGCGCATTAATTGTATTCTGCCAGTAATGTTTTCATATCTTGAATCAGTTGATCAACCTGGTCAGATTTAGTTCCATCGTAAGCACCCCGAAGTCGTCTTTCCTTATCAACCAAAATAAACCAACCCTGATGAATGAATCCGTCAGTTGCAGTTTTGTCTTCTGAAACAGCTACAAGGTATTTTTTTTCTGCAAGAGTGTAAACAGAGTCTTTTGATCCCTTAGCAAATTGCCATTGATCTCCTGTTATTCCTAACTTATTTGCGTAGTTTTTTAATCGGGAAGGTGTGTCATATTTAAAATCGATAGTGTGTGAAAGGATTTTTACCGAACTGTTTCCTTTAAATTCTTCGTAAACTTTAAGCATATTTCTATGCATAACCGGACATATGGAGGTACAGGAAGTGAAAAAGAAATCAGCTACATAAATCTTTCCTTCAAAATCTTTTTGGGTTAATATGGAACTATCCTGGTTTATGAATCTAAAATCAGGAATTGTTTGATAAATAGTATCTGTAACTGTTTTACCATCAATTATCTTTTCAACAGGCTCGCGCTCGCCTAAAATAGGAAGACGTTTTTCTGAGGTGTTACAAGCGGCCAGCAAAATAAAGCTGGCTGCTATAATAAGGTTAATCTTCATTTTTTATTTATTAAGTAATAGAGCTGATTGAAGTTGTAAGTAATTCCAAAGTGTACCTTTCCCGCACTTTTAAGGTGTTCTGTAGGGGCACTATATGCGTTTAATTGAAATCCCGTGTTCAAAGCTATGTTTTTATAAAATAAGTCTAAGCCTAAACCTGTCATTAAATTATTCATTTCATGTTCTCCGGTTAAAATGCTGTTAAGCTTTTCACCTTTTGAATATTCATAAAAAGTTTGGATAGAGGGGACGGCTTTAAAGTTTTTCCCAATAGGCATAGTATAAAATAGGTTAACAAATTGTGTCGTGCTATTGGCAATGCTTTCGTTTAAATTATTTTGTCCGTTGAATTTATAAGAAGCATTCCAGCTCAGGCCCATTTTCTTATATCCTACCATATAATTCAGGTAGATAAATCCATCTGTACTGCCAGTTCCGGGTTGATTTAAAAGTAAAAACCTGTCACCGGCATTATTCTTTAGATCATGTTTCCCGCTAGGTATTTTTAATCCCGCTCCTGCAATAAGTCGCTGGTTAATTCCGGTAGCCTGAAGTTTTCTAATTAGGTGATATCCTCCATAGACATTTACATCTCCCAAGCCCGAAAGCGTGGTTGTATTGCCATGAAAATTATATGAATTAGAATTGTATGGAACGATAGCGTTTAATTCAACGCGTTGATGGATAAAATAACGGCCCCTTATTTCCATGGTTCTGAAAATTTCATAATCACTCGGATCTCCGTGATGATGGTGAGGTACGGTTCCGTCTGCATCAGAAGGAATAAAGAAGTTCGAGTTTGAAGGTAAGAGATCATGATTCATTCCTTCATACCCATTGAAAGAACGGTAACGGTACAATACCCCGATGTTACTTTGATTATCATATGGGGTGATTCCCATAAAACATCCGCAAATATCACAGGAGAACGCAGAAGTAGAATTTAAAAATAATAAGCTAATTATAGTATATCTTAGATAATTCATTTTTTTAATTTTAACTCAATAGAATATTTAGTCTCCTTAACAAAAGATTATATTGTTTATTTAGAAAAACTGCAACAGGTCTGGTTTAAGCAGCAAATGTGTTACTATTTCCTCATTAATCAGTCAGTTCTTGATTTTTGAGAAAGGGCTTAAACGACTTTGTAAATAATGATACTGAATTAAACCCTGGGAGGTTGAAATATCGTGATAACAGATAAAAAGCAATATGAAGTATTAGGATATATAAGATATTCTTCTGTTTGAAACGTAAAGCAGCGGAAATCAGAATGTTGGGTAATGAAAACTTCCAATGTGTTTTTTGAAATTGCACCTTGCTTCTGATCCTTTTCTTCTGCCTGACTTATCTTTTTGCTGAGATAACACTTTCCTTTACACTGAAGCTTGGGCTTCGCCTTATTTTCGCAGAGAACTTTTGAAATGTATTCTTTATTTAGTTGATAACCGGCAAAAAATACCAGCTGAGTGCTGCTTGCCGAAAGCAACACAAAAATTAGCAAGATACTTGTAAGACGGATAAACATGGAATGGTGCAAATCTATAGCTTCGAAGAGTTAAAAACAAGGATATTTGTAATTACATCTCAATGTTTAATGTAAAAAATTAAATTTGCTGCATGTCTAACATAAATCAAAAAGTTGCATTAGAAGGCATTCGGTTCTTTGCCTACCATGGATATTATTCTGAGGAACAAAAGGTAGGGAATGATTTTATAGTAGATGTTGAAATTGTAATGCCTGTTTTGGAAAACTTGAGTGATGAGCTGTCGGATACAGTGAATTATGAACGCCTTTTTGAAATAACTGCTGCTGAAATGAAGACTCCTAAAAAACTTTTAGAAACTGTTGCACATCGGATTATAAAAACGATTGTTGCCGAGTTTTCGCAGCCTGATACTGTTAAAGTGAGCATAAGAAAATTAAACCTTCCTGTTAAAGGAGAAGTGAAAAATTCATTGGTAGAATTAACCTATTCCAAATAATGACTTTTAATAAAATATCTGAAAATATACTCCTCCAAATATCTTCAATAGTTGGTAATGAAAACATTATTGCTTTGCAGACAGATATGGAAGATTACAGCCATGATGAAACAGAAGACCTTCAGTTTTATCCTGAGGTTGTAGTAAAACCTGATTCTCCCGAACAAATTTCATTGTTGTTAAAGCTTTGTAACGGGCATAATATTCCCATTACTGCGCGGGGAGGAGGTACTGGCTTATCCGGGGGGGCGCTCCCTGTTCATGGCGGCGTTTTACTGTCTCTGGAAAAGTTGAATAAAATCTTACAAATAGATGAGCGCAATTTACAGGCGACCTTAGAACCAGGAGTAATAACGCAGGTTTTTATGGATTCCGTCGCAGAAAAAGGGCTTCTTTATCCGGTAGATCCTTCCAGTAAGGGAAGTTGTTTTATGGGTGGAAATATGGCTCATGGTTCCGGTGGTCCACGGGTGGTTAAATATGGAACAATACGTGAGTATGTGCTTAATTTAGAAGTTGTACTGCCTTCGGGCGAGATAATCTGGACAGGGGCCAATACTCTTAAAAATGCCTCAGGTTATAGCCTTACTCAATTGATGATAGGCTCGGAGGGTACATTGGGTATTATTACAAAAATTGTTGTAAAACTCATTCCACGACCTACACATGATGTTTTGATGATGGCTGCGTTTCCAAGCAATGAACAGGCATGTTCGGCAGTTTCAGCCATTTTCAGAGCGGGCATTATCCCTTCGGCCTTAGAATTTATGGAACGAAGAGGAGTAGAGTGGGTTACAGAGTATGACAATATTCAGTTTGACATAAAAGAAGGTGCTGCAGCCTTTCTTTTAATAGAAGTCGACGGCAATAATATGGATGTGCTTTTTTCTGAATGCGAGAAAATAAATGAAGTTCTGGAGATGAATGGGTGCCTTGATGTTTTATTTGCGGATACATCTGCTCAGAAAGAAGATCTATGGCGTATTCGCAGAGTTATGCCTGTATCTGTAAAATCGAACTCAATTTATAAAGAAGAAGACACAGTGGTACCAAGGGCCGAGTTGCCTCAATTAATTCATGGAATTAAAGAAATTGGCGGTAAATATGGTTTTCAATCTATTTGTTACGGTCATGCCGGAGACGGAAACCTTCATATAAATATTATAAAGGGAAGTATGAGTGATGAAGATTGGACAAATAGGCTCAAAGACGGGATTCGTGAAATTTTTGAATTAACCGTTTCTCTTGGAGGAACCATCTCGGGTGAACATGGAATAGGGCTGGTTCAAAGAGAATTTATGCCGATTAAATTTTCTGAAGTTCACTTAAATATTATGCGTGGAATAAAACAAGTTTTTGATCCGAACGGTATTCTTAATCCGGGGAAGATTTTTTAATGATTGTTCACAAAATAAATTGCGATGCTGCATTGGGATCTAGTTAACATCGATTTAATTAAAATTGGCTTATCGGTAATCTGCGGTAGTATTGTTGGTTTTGAGCGGGAGTATAAAAATAAATCTGCAGGTCTCCGGACCATGATCTTAATTTGCCTCGGAGCAACCATTTTTACTATTGTCTCTCAAAAAGCGGGTAATCTTAGCGACGATAGAATTGCAGCGAATATTATAACCGGAATCGGATTTATAGGTGCAGGGGTTATATTTAAGGATGGCCTTTCTGTTAAAGGTTTAACTACTGCGTCTGTAATATGGGTAGTTGCATCCTTGGGAATGCTTATTGGCATAGCCAACTTTACATTGTCTATAATTTTAACTCTTGTTATAATCGGAGTTCTTTCATTATTCAGTTGGCTTGAAGTTTTACTCGATATTTTTTATACAAGAAAGGTCTTTAATATTACATTCAAGGACGATTTATTAACCAGCCTGGTAGATCTGGAACAGCTTGTAAAAGGCCATAAACTTAACTTTAAACGTTTGAAGCTTACCAAACAGGGAGGTAAAATGCACGTCGTACTGGAAGTTTCCGGCGGCAAAAAGCGTTTGGCCAGATTTAATGAAGAGCTTGTTCAATTACATTTTGTACAAGATGTTTTCCTCACTTAGTGCCTCAAAAGCAATCATTTTCTCTCGCTGAACCTCAGGGATAGCGGCAGGCTTACCTTCGGCAAAATCATAAAATATACATACTGTTTTGCCGGTGGTACACAATACCTCTCCCTCGGGTTTCAATTTAATTAATGCATATTCCACATCAAAACTGCAGTTGCCAATCCTCGCTGTCCTGACATAAGCATATACTTCATCATTAAACTCAATGGGCTTAAGATAATTGATTTCTGCTTTTCCGATAATCAGACCTTTAGATTTACTTTCCCACTGAATTATTTTTTTCCAGTATTCTGTATGAGCAATTTCAAAATAAGTCAGATAGATATTGTTGTTTACAATGCCAAAGGCATTTAGATCTCCAAAACGAACAGGAATATATGTCTTATAATGAAAAAGGTCTAGGTTCATTGAATGAAATTTTGTCGGTATATAATTCTTAGTAAATGTCAATCTGACTTAATCCTTAACGTTTTTTTTCTGAATATGTTTTTGGTATACAGCTTGATATTTTATGAATAGATAACAATAAAAAACTAAAAGGAGGATTTAAAAATGACACTTGTGAAATTTTCAAATGGAGGTAAAAGCAATGTTTTAAACCCATTTAATGATGTTTTTGAATCGGTTTTTAATGATTCATTTATTTCAGACCGTCTGACAACCAAGGTTCCGGCAGTTAATATTGCTGAAACTGAAAACGATTTTCATATTGAGTTAGCTGCACCCGGCTTAAAGAAAGAAGACTTTAAAATTAACCTGGATAAATATGTGTTAAGTATTTCTGCTGAGAAGAAATCTGAAAACACTCAGGAAAGCAAAAGATACAATAAACGGGAATACAGCTACTCTTCTTTTGTACGCTCATTCACTTTACCTGAAACAGCAGATCAGGAAAATATTAATGCTGAGTATGCTGATGGTATTTTAACTATTAAAGTAGCTAAAAAGGAAGAAGCTAAATCATTAACAAGAGAAATCTCAATCAAATAAAATAGGTTGTTGGCCGAAAAAAGCGCTGTTTTAGGAAGAAAACAGCGCTTTTTTTTATTTCTCTTGTTTCAATTTTTGTAAGTTTGGACATGGTTAGAGAAATTCCTGAAACAAAAAGAAAGGCATTAAAAATCAATCTGGATGAAAATATTTATGGAACATTTGCTGAAATAGGTGCAGGCCAGGAAGTTGCCCGTAATTTTTTCACTGCCGGGGCGGCTTCGGGAACGGTTGCGAAAACGATGTCGGCTTATGATATGGTTTTTAGTAATTCTATTTATGGAATCGAGGAATCGGGACGATATGTAAGCAAGTCTCGTTTACAAAAAATGCTCAGCCATGAATTTTCACTCCTTACCGAAAGATTAACAGATGAAAAATATAAAGGCAGAAGCTTTTTTGCCTTTGCTAATACTGTAACTACTTTAAACTTCAATAAAACCAACGATCCTCATGGCTGGATGGGTGTCAGATTTCAGGCTTCCGCAGGGGGCGAGGCAAATGACATTATTTTTCATGTTCGTTTATTAGACAGCGATTCGACCTTACAGCAAAATGTGTTGGGAATAATTGGTGTTAATTTAGTTTACGGAGCATACTTTTTAAGGCATGATGTACAAATGATGATAGAGTCATTAGTCGATAACCTTTCACTCGGATCGGTAGAAATTGATGTTATTAATCTGAGGGGACCGGTTTTTCAGAAAGCTAACGACAGACTGGTCAATTTGTACCTAATAGCCAAAGGATTTTCAAGTGCAGCGATCTTTGATAAGAATGCCAGCGCCTGTCAGTCAAATGATCTTCTTTACAAAAAAGATATCATGATATTAAGGACTAAGTATAAGCAAAAGTCAATTCCTAACTTTGACCTATTTAATAGTGCCGTAGAACAATTCAAACATTCTCAAAACATTACAGATAATAATATTGTGGTGATGATTGAGGTGCTGATGTCGAATATGCTTGGTGAAGTAAAAGAGTTGAGTACAGAAGATCTGGAGGAATTTGCACAAAAGGCAGAAGAGCTTACCGCTACCGGAAATAATGTAATTGTATCGAATTTTACCAGGAACCATAAATTAGCTCAGTATCTTTCCAGATGCAGGCCTAATAGCGTGGGAATATCAACTAACATTGCTAACCTTAAACGGATATTCGATTCCTCAAGTTTCCCTGATAATTATACGGACGAATTACTGGCATATGTTAGTGATCTTTTTAGTAAGAATGTAAAACTATACGCATACCCTTATCTGGATAAGGTTTCAAATGAAATTGTTACGACCCGTAATATGCCGGTATCTGAAGAAGCAAAGCCTCTTTTTGAATTTTTAATCAGAAATAATTATATTACTGATATAGAAAATTACGACACTAAAGATGTGAAAACGGTGTAGACATAATCAGTCTCAGCTTCTGGGGTGGAATTGAATAATAGTATTGCGCAGGAAATCCCTGTCTAAATGTGTGTAAATTTCGGTGGTAGTAATACTTTCATGTCCCAGCATTTCTTGTACCGCTCGTAAATCGGCTCCGCCTTCAATTAAATGTGTGGCAAACGAATGGCGAAAAGTATGCGGACTGATGTTTTTTTTAAGGCCTATATTTTGCGCCAGATCTTTTATGATGATAAAAACCATAACCCGGCTTAACGGTGCCCCCCTTCGGTTTAAAAATACATAATCCTCTTTTCCGGGCTTAATATCTAAATGCACCCGTTGTTCATTCATGTAAATGTTCAGGTATTTAACTGCTTCTGCTCCGATAGGCACCAGACGTTCTTTATCACCTTTTCCCGTAACTTTTATGAATTCAATATTCAGGTGAAGGTTAGATATTTTGAGGTTAATGAGTTCAGAAACCCTTAACCCACAACCATAAAGCACTTCAAGCATAGCCTTGTTTCGCATTCCTTCTGCTTTTGAATGATCAATCGCTGCAATTAGGTTATTTATATCAATGATACTTAAGGTGTCTGGTAGTTTCCGGGAAATTTTTGGACTCTCGATTAAAATTGCCGGGTCATTTGAAATAATATTTTCAATGATTAAATATTTATAAAAAGCTTTTATCCCGGAGATTACCCTCGACTGGGTGGGTGGAAGCATCCCCAGTTCATTTATCCAGATAATGAATTTTTTCAGATCTTCTGTCTCAATTTTATCCGGTGACTTGCTTCCTATGGTTTCTGTATACTGATAAAGTTTCTCAACATCACGTAAGTAGGCCTCCACGGTATTATCAGACAATGATCGCTCCAAGCGTATATAACTTTTAAAACCTTTTAATGCTGAGTTCCAGTCGGCCATTTGAAATTTTCAGAGTAAATAAAGTTAAAAAAAGTTAAGTTTGAAGCGATGAATATACAAATCATTAACGGCCCAAACTTAAATCTCCTTGGTACAAGAGAAAAATCAATTTATGGCGAAAGCGGTTTTGAACCATTTTTTAATGAACTGAAAGGAAAATATAATTCCATTGAGCTGCATTACTATCAAAGTAATATAGAAGGAGAACTGATAAATAAATTACACGAAGTTGGTTTTAATTTTGATGGAGTGGTAATGAACGCCGGGGCTTATACACACACTTCTATCGGTATTGCTGATGCTATTGCTGCTATAAATACACCTGTGGTAGAAGTGCATATTTCTAATGTTTATGCCAGAGAAAACTATCGCCATGTTTCGTTAATGGCGAAAAACTGTAAGGGTATCATTACCGGTTTTGGTTTACAAAGCTATGAGCTGGCGCTGAAAAGTTTTTTATAAATAAAATTACAACAATCCCGGCGAGTTGCTTTCAATTGCTTTTCCAAGCTCCTGCAGATCTTCCTGACTGAGGTTAAAG
This sequence comes from Pedobacter superstes, assembly GCF_037622515.1. Taxonomy (NCBI): domain Bacteria; kingdom Pseudomonadati; phylum Bacteroidota; class Sphingobacteriia; order Sphingobacteriales; family Sphingobacteriaceae; genus Pedobacter; species Pedobacter superstes. Next base: position 358,850 of record NZ_JBBJCN010000002.1, on the reverse strand, counting down.
GTGCCCTCGTCCAGGATGATCCAATCTTGAGATTTTGTTTTTTGCACAATCATATTTGGCGGATTCTTACTGGAAACTGTTTCCTTTCTGGGATTCCGGTCTTCTTCGAAAGCATCAGCACTTTCCAGTTCAATAGCGAACATATTTGCTTCAACAGGTGTCACCGTTATATCGGTTCTCACACCTTTTATCGGGAAGTGGGTTTTAAAAGCCTGCATAATATGTATTTTATCAAAAGACAAAATTTTGCCGGGAAGGTTTTAACTTTCATTAATCATCGACTCAGATTGCCTTTAATCTTTTAGCTCACGGGCTTTATAAAATCTTCCCTAACCGGAGAAAAGCTATCAATTAATCTTGCTTTTTCGGTTAGTAATTGGATACAATGCATTTTATTCGAAGGCACGTAGAACATATCTCCGGGCTTTAAATGCTGAGATTCTTCCCCTTCCATAAAAAACATTACTTCACCCTCAGCGATGTAGCTGGTTTGTTCATGCGGATGCGAATGCATAGGATCAGGCTCTGACTGCGGACCGTTGCTGAAGTCGAGAACAGCGGTAAGCAATTTCTCAAGGTGCACGAGTCTTCTTTCTATTCCCTTTGCGGGATACTGAACTTCGGCGTTTTTATAATGTAGAACTGGCATAAGATATGGGCAAATTATTTATTTATTGATCTATTATCAGGACTGGTTTGCATTAAGATTTGCAAGGTATCGGTACCTATCTTTTGTTTATTCAATATTTCTCCTTGTATTTCGGGAGCTTCTATTCCTTTTTCCCACCTATCAGGTGCGGTAAATATCCGGGCTTCATCCCATAAGCCAGCGTTTATAAATAAATTCAGAGTTTTGGCGCCACCTTCAATTATTATTGATTGAATATCCATCAGAAATAATTGATAACAAATAAGCTGCGGCAGAATGTTATCGAAATCTTCCAGTTCAAGATATTTGATGTTTCTGTCTATAGCAGTTTTTTTAGCATTAAATACTATAGTTTCCTGGCTGAAATCAAAAAGATATAAATGGGTAGGAAGTTCCAGGTTACGGTCAATAACAATTCTTACCGGATTTCGACCATCCACTTCGCGAACATTTAATTGAGGATTATCGATGAGAGCTGTATTTTTTCCGACTAGAATAGCATCCTCTTCTGTTCTCCACTGATGGGTAAGTATTTTAGCAGGAGGGGAACTTATCCATTGCTGCGATCCATTCCCCGGTGCAAAATAATGATCAGAAGTTTGTGCCCATTTTAATATAATATAAGGTCTCTGTTTTTTTACCCGGGTAAAAAATCTGCGATTTAAAAAGTTGCATTCATTATTCAACACACCTAATATAACTTCGATTCCGGCTTCTTTGAGTTTGCGGACACCTCTTCCGTTTACCTCTTCAAATGGGTCGGAACTGCCAATTACTACTTTCGGGATTCCATGTTTGATGATTAAGTCAGAGCAGGGAGGGGTTTTACCGAAATGAGAACAGGGCTCAAGAGTTACATAAATAGTTGACGATTTTAAAAGTGTTTCAGCATCATCATATCTTGACAGTACAGACTTAATAGCATTTACCTCGGCATGTGCATGTCCAAATTTTTCATGATAACCTTCCCCAATAATTATATCATTGTGAACAATTAAAGCACCCACCATTGGGTTAGGACTAACATTTCCGGTTCCCAATTGTGCGAGCTCTATGCAACGCTGCATGTATTTTTCGTGTCCTAACAAAATTAAAGGTTTATGTGTTATGCAATTAAGGGCTAAATTAGCAAAAATCATATCTTAAGGGGCTGAATCCTTAAGATAAAACCAAAAAAAGGTGGTATGACATTCGCAGAAATTGAAAAAATATATTTAGACCAGATGCCGGGCTTTTATGACCATGAAGAAATTAAAGCTATCGCCTCTTTAGCAGTTCAGCATGTCTGTAATATCAGCAATAGTTATTACCATCTTCATAAAAACCGCGATTTGTTACTCGCCCAGGAAACTTCCCTTATCCGAATACTGGATGAGCTCAGATTTGGCAAACCTGTACAACATGTTTTGGGAGTGGCTGATTTTTATGGGTTGCGTTTTAAAGTGAATTCAGCGGTTTTAGTACCCAGACCAGAAACTGAAGAACTTGTTGACTGGATTCTAAGCAGTATTAAAGAAGGAATTTTACCTGACAGAATTTTGGATATTGGAACCGGCAGTGGTTGCATACCAATTGCCTTGAAAAAAAATGTTCCTGCATCTGAAATTTTTGCAATGGATATCTCAATTGATGCATTAAAAGTAGCACATGAAAATTGCATCCTTAACCAGGTAAAAATTAATTTACTGGAGGGAGATATTCTAGATGCAAATTTTAAAATCCCCGGTTCCGGATTTAATATTATTGTGAGTAATCCTCCATACATAACACATAGAGAAAAGGAACATATGCATCCCAATGTATTGGATCATGATCCGCACGATGCCTTATTTGTCCCGGATAATAACCCACTGATTTTCTATGATGCGATTGCAAAATTCTCAGGAGATTATTTGTCGCAGGGAGGATACCTGTTCCTGGAAATCAATGAAAATCTGGGGGATGAAACTGTTGGATTGTTAGAAAAAACGGGGTTTAAAGCCGAAATTAAAAAAGATTTACAAGGGAAGAACAGGATGATAAAGGCTCTTAAAATTATTGAGTGAGAAGGCCAGCTTCCAGAATTTAAAATAGTTTTAACTGCTTATTTTGTGGTTGTTTAGCTTTTCCAAAAACAGTTCTTCCACCATATTTCCATGAATTGTCACGCTCCTTTTGTATTACTTCATCAAAGTTTGTATTTGGGATAAAATCTTTCTCCGCCCGCTGTGCAATTTCGGTTAATTTTTTAATCGCCTGTTGTTTGTCTGAGTTTCCAATTTTTGATTTTTCAATAGCTGTTTGTAAAATACCGATTGTTTCATCATAAACCTTAACAGGAACAGGGAAGGGATGTCCGTCTTTTCCACCATGAGCAAAGGAAAAACGTGCGGGGTCCTTGAATCTCGAAGGAGTTCCGTAAATAACCTCGCTTACTAAAGCAAGTGACTGGAGTGTACGGGGACCCATACCATCCAGCAACAATAACTCTTCAAAGTCAGCGGGTTGCTTTTCGTGTGCCAGCCATAACATGCTTCCTAACCTTTTTAAATCAACATCTTTAGAACGCACGTCATGGTGCGAAGGCAGAATTAAATTCTGAGCTTCATCAATCATTTTATTGGGCATTTCCATGGTCAGATTCATGATTCCGATCCTGGAAGGACTGGCTTCTCTGGCAACCATATTAAGAATATTCCCCTGGTTAATCCCACAAATTCCGGTATGCGGTTCTTCAACAAAAGATTCAAATCCGGCAGAATGCCAGTGATAGCGCCGGGCGGTAGAATTTGTCGAACTCATACCTTGCTGAACTACTGTCCACAAACCTTCATCGCTTACAATAAAGCTGTGCATATATAATTGAAAACCATCCTGAATTGCTGTGTTATCTACCTTTGCGCTAAGTTTACTACATTTTACAAGATAATCCGCATCCACTCCTGTACGTTCAGCTATAGCTCTTAATTCATTAGGAGTAGCTCTGGACGATTTTCCTTTACCGCCGCAAATATAAATGCCGAACTCTTTTGAATGTGGATTAATTGCCCGTTTCAAAGCTCCCATTACTGATGTAGTGATTCCTGAAGAGTGCCAGTCCATTCCCATCACTGCACCTAAACTTTGAAACCAAAAAGGATCACTGAGCCGCCTTAATACCTCGGTTTTCCCATATTCAGAAATTATAGTCTCAGTAATGGCCAGTCCAAGTTTTGCCATACGTTCTGCCAACCATGTTGGTACATGACCGTAATGAAGAGGTAAATCAGCACTTCCGGATCGTTTCATATCTATTCAATTTATATAGAAATATAAATTAACGCAATGAAATTGAGCTTTAATATTAACCCGTGATTTTATGATACTATAAAGATCATCTCAGATTATTTTTATTAAATAAATGATAAATTAATGTTTATGTTGCGGCATGGTATTCTTATATCGGTTCACAGAGATAGATTGAAGAGTAGCAGATAAATGATTAAATTTCAAAACACAACGTTTTATGATGTGTTTCTTCAATAGTAATATTAGCCAATGAGAAGAGTCCTTGTATGTGATGATGATGTTAATATTTCAGAAATAGTTGCCCTGGTGTTAACAGATGCTGATTGGGAAGTTTATACTATTCCTGATTGTAATAACATAATAGAAAAAATTGAGTCGATAAATCCTTCAGTCATTTTCATGGATCATAAAATACCGGATGAAGGTGGAGTTATTGCGACTCAAATAATTAAAAACCATGTGGATTATTCTGAGATTCCTGTAATATATTTTACTGCAAGCGACGATATTGATGCTTTGGCAGAAAAGGCAGGTGCAGATTATATCCTGCAAAAGCCTTTTAATATTAAGCAGCTGGAAGAAACTGTTAGCAAGGCTTTTAAGTCATATCAGGCAAATTTAACCGAAGAAGATTAATTATTTCAAAATAACTTCTGTCGCTCCATATCCGTACCTGTCTTTATAAGCATCCATATAGGTTTTAACTTGCGGATGCTTGCTAATAACTTTTTGAATTTCGTATCTCAATGTTCCGTTTCCAACTCCGTGAATAAAGATTATTGAGGGTAGTTTATGTACTATGGCGGCATCTAGTGCTTTTTGAAAATGATTAAGCTGTACTTTTAAAATCTCTTCTTTGTTTAAAAACTGGTAATCCTCCCGGAGTTTTTCAATATGTAAATCGATTTCCTTTGAGGGTTTCTCAATTTCCTTCTTTTCTTCAGTTGTACTGAAAAAACTTTCTTTTAGTTTTTGAGCATCAATTACAATCTCTTCTTTATCGATTTGAAAATTCCATGCTTCTTGTTTCAAAATCTGAATGTGCTTTTTTGCACCCGAAAAGTTTTTGGCATTAAATTTTATACCATATTGCAGCGGCTCTTTAGGTTTTATTTCCATTGCACTATAAAAGAGGGCCTGAATGTTGAATTTGGGCCAGTTGCTTAATTCGGTTAGTGAGGCTGAGTAAATTTTGGAGACAGATTTGGGTGCTACAATACCAGCATATATTCCCTTGATCAGATTGTCTCTTTCTGTACTGAGGCTTGCAAGCAATTGAAACGAAGTTTCGTTTACCAGATGAAAGTATACAACAGAACCTTTGGCGGCGTCAGGCGCTATCGCCAAATAAACACCACTTGTTTTGAATTCACCTAAAGATATTGGGGCTTCTTCCAGTGCCTGATTTTCTACTCCCTTATATACATGTCCATGAACCCGAGTGACTTTGTTCGCTGGTACAGGTATTTCAAAGTCATCATCGCCTGTCACGCCAATCATTACATCATCAAAAATCCTCGTAATATATCCTTCACGCTTTTCTTCAACAAACCGAACAAATTCACCTAATTTAAAATCCATAGCTTTATATTAACGCTTTCCCGATACTTTTTAAATTGTATTTTAAATAAGGAAGCAAACATTTCAAAGTTAAACAATGCATTAGTATTGTGCTTTTTTCTTGTAGATAAAACTTTTCATTCCCGAAACCATTATTCAATTAATATAAAATATGGTTGTTCAAGAGGAATTAACATCTGTTGGGGAGGTCTCAATTGTATATAGGTATAAAGAGGGCACAGCAGAATCAGGTAGATTTTCTTTTTCGCGGTCAATAGAATGGTCATCCGCTGATGCGAAAAAATAGCCGTTTAAAACCTAAAGGGGATTCTGATTAATATTAAGGAATGCTTAGAAAAGTAAAAAAAATATATCGTCGTGGAATTGCGGGCATCATGCTGTTCACTGCCGAGACTATACTGACAGTTATCTTATTTCTGATGTCACTGATAGCTTTTTTAGCTGTTGCTAAATATGTTTTTTGGGATAAGAAACACGAATTCGATCTGGCTGCATTTACTTTCCTTGAGTCATTTATAAAAGATGATGTGACTAATGCCATGTGGCTCTTAAGTATTATTGGCAATTATCAGGTGATGATAGCGGCAAATCTTTTGTTAATCTGCTATTTTCTCTTTATCAGGAAACACAGATGGTACTCTATTAAAATTCCCGCTATATCTTTAAGCAGCGTATTGTTAATGTCGATACTCAAGAATTTATTTAACCGGCCAAGGCCCCTTATTCCCTTATTGGAGCCAGCCCGGGGATTAAGTTTTCCCAGCGGACATGCCATGATGAGTGCTACTTTTTTCGGTTTAATTATATACTTTATTTATCGCAAACAGATTAAACCTTCCATTAAAATACTACTGATTTCATTGCTGGTTATTTTCATTCTTTCGATTGGTTTAAGCCGAATTTATTTGAGAGTACATTATGCCAGCGATGTAATTGCAGGGTTTTGTATGGGAGTAATATGGCTTACTATTGCTATAAGAGTTCTTAATAGAATAGAATTGTACAGTAAAAAAGAGATTAATACTTCAATTGAGCAAACTCCTGAGGTGACTGATTGATTTTAACTAAGTAAATAAATCAGGCTCATAAAATATTCAGAATTATATCTGATGAATAACTCGTCCGATCAAAATATCTTTATTCTTACATTTGAAGCATGGGATATAAAAGTTTATCTGAATGTGTATGCGACCTGGAGAAACATGGTAATCTAATTCGGATTAAAGAAGAAGTTGATCCATACCTCGAAATGGCCGCAATACATCTAAAGGTTTATGAAAATAAAGGGCCGGCACTCTTATTTGAAAATATTAAGGGCAGTAAGTTTCCGGCAGTATCCAACCTTTTCGGTACCCTGGATCGTTCGAAATTTCTTTTTCGGGACACTCTGGATAAAATAAAGGTGCTGGTTGATTTGAAATCCGACCCTATAAAAGCGGTTAAAAATCCATTTAAATATTTGAATGTTGCGTTAACGGCAATGTCTGCACTTCCTCTTAAAGGAAAGTGGAACACACCTATCCTTTACGGAAAAACATCCATTTCAGAATTGCCCCAGATAGTCAACTGGCCCATGGATGGCGGTCCTTTTGTGACGATGCCTCAGGTTTATACTGAAGATCCGGATAGACCAGGCGCAATGAATGCCAATCTTGGTATGTACCGCATTCAATTAAGTGGTAACGATTATATACAGAATCAGGAGATCGGTTTGCATTACCAATTGCATAGAGGAATAGGAGTTCACCAGTCTAAAGCGAATGCAAAAGGGCAGCCGCTCAAAGTAAGTATTTTCGTTGGAGGCCCACCGTCTCATCCCTTGGCGGCCGTAATGCCATTGCCAGAAGGCTTGTCAGAAATGACTTTCGCAGGAGCTTTAGGAAACCGTCGATTCAGGTATTTTTATGATAGTGAAGGTTTTTGCATTTCCGCAGATGCTGATTTTGTCATCACAGGAACTTTGTATCCGAATGAAAATAAGCCGGAAGGCCCATTTGGAGATCATTTGGGATATTATAGTTTAACACATCCCTTCCCCTTAATGAAAGTACATAATGTATATCACCGGAAAGATCCAATCTGGTCGTTTACTGTAGTAGGCAGGCCACCGCAGGAAGATACCAGTTTTGGCGCATTGATTCATGAAATAACCGGGTCTGCTATTCCTAAAGAAATTAATGGATTACATGAAGTGAATGCTGTAGACGCGGCCGGTGTTCACCCCCTTCTGTTTGCCATCGGAAGTGAACGTTATACTCCTTATTTGTCGGGAAGAAGGCCCCAGGAGATTTTAACTATAGCAAATCATATTCTGGGCAAGAATCAGTTAAGCCTTGCAAAATATTTATTTATTGCTGCTAAAGAGGATGACCCTAAACTTCATACTCATAATATTGAAGGCTTTTTGATTCATATGCTTGAGCGTATTGATTTTTCACGCGATCTGCATTTTTTTACAAAAACAACTATTGATACACTTGACTATAGCGGCAGCGATTTAAACTCGGGTTCGAAAGTGATTTTTGCAGCGGCAGGTGATGTGAAAAGGGAGTTAATTAAAGAGCTACCTGGAATTTTCGGACTACCCAGACCATTTAATAATTTTAAACTGGCGCTACCTGGAGTAGTAGCTGTAGAATCTCCGGTCTATGTCTCGGCAGCAGAAACGCTTGAACAAATTAAGATCTTAAATAAAAACTTAAAATCTCATAAATCAGGCAACATTGCTTTGATCGTTTTATGTGATGATGCAGGTTTTACAGCTGATAATATTAATAATTTGGTTTGGGTAACATTTACTCGCAGTAACCCATCTCACGATATTTATGGGATAAATAGTTTTACGGAGAATAAGCATTGGGGCTGTGAAGGGCCTTTAATTATTGATGCTCGTAAAAAGCCACATCATGCGCCCGAGCTTATAAAAGATCCGAAAGTTGAAAAAAGTATTGAGCGCCTGGGGGTGAAAGGCGCTTCATTACATGGAGTTATTTAGGCCAAAGTTCAAAAAGATAATTCTTGAATTATTAAGGATTATCTTTTTTGGGGCCCTGAAAATTAAATTTTATATGTTCTAATCGGTGGTCTCATAAACTGATACACTTCCATTAATATTCATAATTTCAGAAACTCTGAAAGCTGCTTCAGCATCATGGATTTTTATACAAACAACAGACCCGCCACCATTCACATTTTCATCTATACCAGAATCGCCATCCGCCTGATTGCATGAGGAAACCTCAATCTCGTCTTGGCTAAACCCTTCTTTAATCAGGTCGCTTATCGTGTTTTCAACTTCAAGACTATCATCAAATACACCGCAAATAGTTTTAACGTATAGGGGCTCAATTTTTTTTCGCCCAAAGAATTTTCCTAAATCAAAATGTAGGTGACTATAAAAATCTTCTTCTTCATTTAATACATCATTTCCTGTAAGTCCCGAACCTTCTGCCAGCAAGTCTTCTCCTGCATAAGCCAGTCGTACCATATTTTCAACTCCCGGATTTACTGATCCTTTTTCATAATCAGGCAGGGCATTTATTAAATCCGAATTTAAAGCGGGGATGTACAAATAGTCCTCTTCTTCATGCAGTTCTGCAGTGCCAATGGGGGCAAGAATCTGCCTCAAATTTTCATCCGTATTTTGACTGTGCAGTTCAATTACAAGGTATCTGAGTTTTTTAGACTGTATATCGAACAATAATTCAATTACTCGTCCTATTTCTTTCTCATGTCCATCCCGAACTTCAAAGTTCCTTAAATCATATTCTGTATCAATTTCCGAAATTTTATGTGAGCCTAATTCCTCTAGGCGAGTGTGTTTATAGGATGTTTTTGTTCTCATAATATTTGGAAGAGTTTATAAGTTAACAGAAGTGATATGTTAACAGTTTAGAAGGCTGTATTGTTGCTAAATTCCAAAAAAAAGAAATAAAAAAGGCTTAAAAGAAAAAAGTCTTCAAACGGGGAGAATGAAGACTTTTTTAACTAACCATTTATAAACCTGGCACAGGTATAGATCAATTATTAAATTGGCATGCCAGTCATTCAAAATTTAACATTTTTTTAACATTAGTCTTTGCTTAATAGGGAGAATGGAATTTTTGGCGAATACTGTTTGGAAGAGGTAGATTGTATCGGAAAAATTCTGGCTTAATATTTTAACAGACCTTAATTTTACTATTTACGAGCTTTATGGTTAAAACTCGGGTCTTAAAATGAAAAAGTCTCCAAACGGGGAGAATGGAGACTTTTACTAACCAATTATAAACCTGGCACAAATATAAAGCAGTTGTGATATTGGCAAAGTAATACAAAGTGATTTAACATTTCTTTAACATTTCGGATTCATTGTTGACGGAAAATAAAAAAGCCTTGTCGATTGACAAGGCTCAAGGTTGTATTTGGTTAGTTTGGAAATTAAAGATATGCATAATTATAATTATTGCAAAATTTAATGTTAAATATTTGTTAAAATTATGTTTTTAGCAAAACGGTTTTGTTGATAAAAAGAGCCGCTAGTACTTATAATTTTCCCTCTATTACTATCAAATTCCCTTATCTTTAACCTTCATGTTTTTAAATGTCGCGTCGTTAAATTCCGGAAGCAATGGTAATTGCTATTATGTTGCTAATCAGCAAGAAGCAATCTTAATTGATGCAGGCATATCCTGTCGCGAGACTGAAAAAAGAATGAGCCGGCTGGGCTTATCTTTAGAAAAAGTGAAAGCCATTTTTATTTCTCATGAACATCATGATCATATTCGCGGTGTACCTGTTCTTGCAAAAAAATATCAAATCCCCGTATATATTACCTCGGGTACTTTAGAGCATGGAAGTTTAACTTTAGAACCGCATTTGGTAAGGCCATTTAAGGAATACCAGGACATTATGATTGGCGGCCTTTGTGTTTCAGCCTTTCCCAAGTTTCACGATGCCGCTGAGCCACATAGTTTTGTTATCAGATATAATGATATTAATGTTGGTGTTTTTACTGATATCGGTTCGGTATGTGACCATTTGACCAATCATTTTAAACAATGTCATGCTGCTTTTTTAGAGGCCAATTATGATGAAGAATTATTAGAGAGAGGTAATTATCCTTATCATCTTAAAAAACGGATCAGGGGTGGAAAAGGGCATCTTTCAAATAAACAGGCATTGGAAGTTTTTACCAGCCATAAACCTTCTTTCATGAGCCATTTACTCTTGTCTCACCTTTCAAAAGATAATAATTGTCCTGAATTGGTAAAGCGACTATTTACACAGCACGCTGGTGATACGGAAGTCATTGTTGCGTCAAGATATGTGGAATCAAAGCTTTATCAGATAGGTGCGACGACTGGCATCAGTATTAGCCAGGGCAGGCCAGTTGAGAATACTCAATCTCAGTATTCTTTATTTTAAGCCTAATTATTTACAAATTTAAAACCGACAGAACCGGAGTATGAAAGTTGTTATTGCTGAAAAACCATCTGTAGCACGTGAACTCGCTAAAGTATTTGGAGCTACAACAAAAAAGGATGGATTTATTGAAGGCAAAAACTATTCTTTTACCTGGGCTTTTGGTCATTTATTACAACTTGCACCACCCCAGGATTATGGTTTTTATGGCTGGCGGGCACAACACCTGCCAATGCTTCCACAAAAATTTAAACTTGCTGTAAGAAAAATAAAAACCAAAGATGGCATAGTTGAAGATCCTGCGGTGCGGAAACAACTGGATACCATCAAAACGTTATTTGATTCTGCTACAGAAATTATTGTGGCAACGGATGCGGGGCGTGAAGGTGAATTAATATTCAGATACATTTACTACTATCTTAAATGTAAAAAACCTTTCAGAAGATTATGGATTTCTTCACAAACTGATCAGGCGATTAAAGAAGGCTTCAGAAATCTTAAACCGGGTACAGATTATGACACTTTATTTTATTCGGCTCATTGCCGTTCAGAATCTGACTGGCTGGTAGGCATGAATGCTACCCAGGCACTAAGTATTTCTGCCGGAAACCGAAGTGTTCTTTCGCTGGGAAGAGTTCAAACCCCTACACTGGCAATGATTTGTGCCCGCTATCTTGAAACTAAAAACTTTGTTCCTCAACTTTTTTACCAGGTTAGTATTCAATTGTCCAAAAATGGTCAGCTATTTAAAGCCATTTCAGTTGAGAACTATAAGGATAAAGAAAAAGCACAAGCTGTATTTGATAGAGTATTGGACGTTGCATCAGGGCATACAAAAGGTGGGACGATTGTTAATGTAGAGGCCAAAACGAAAAAGGAACCGCCGCCATTATTGCACGATTTAAGTAGTTTACAACAGGAAGCCAATAAACGTAAAGGGTATACTGCCGACCAGACACTAAATATCCTCCAAAATCTTTACGAGGGCAAGCTGATATCTTATCCGCGTACAGGAAGTCGTTACATTGGCGATGATGTCTTTGCAGGAGTTCCAGCGTTGATAGAAAAGCTTCGTAATCACCCGGATTTCGGAAAACACGCAGAATTTTTATCTGGTAATCCTTTAAACAAAAGAAGCGTAAATGCGAAGAAAGTAACCGATCACCATGCTATTTTACCTACAGGCGAGACTCCAAATTATCTGTCGGAAGATAAACAGGCTGTTTATAATATGGTCATCGGCCGGATGTTGGAAGCCTTCCATAAAGAGTGTATTAAAGAGTTAACCAAAATTAGTATTGAGTCTGGGTCTAAGTTTGTGGCCAATGGAAATGTAATTCGTTCTGCTGGCTGGCGTTCTGTTTATAATGAAACAGATGATGAGAAGACGGAAGATGAAAATGCAACTTTACCGAAAGTAGAAAAAGGAGAACTGCTTCCTGTAGAAAACAAAGCCCTGTTGGAGAAACAAACAAAACCTAAACCATTATTTAATGAAGCCAGTTTATTAAAAGCTCTTGAAACCGCTGGAAAGGAAATTGAGGACGAAGAATTGCGTTATGCGATGAAAGACGGTGGGCTTGGAACTCCTGCCACCCGGGCTTCTATTATTGAAACGCTAATAAAAAGGGAATATATTGTTCGCGAGAAAAAGAACCTCGTTCCGTCTGAAAAAGGTTTAGCCGTTTACGAAGTGGTTAAAGACAAAAAAATCGCACAGGCAGAATTAACCGGCAGCTGGGAAAAGCGACTGGAGGAAATTCGTTCGGGGGCCTCTGTGCAGGATTTTAAAGAGGAGATAAAAGCTTACACCAAAACAATCACAGCTGAACTGTTGCTTGCCGGAAAGGGTTTAGCTGGAATTGGTGCTTCAGAGAAAGTAAAGGTTTAAACTGTTGTAATGATCTTTCTAATTTCCTTAGACTTTTTTTTCTGAGTTATTCAGGATCAACATAATGCATCATATTCTACTTATAAACAGTTACTCAGATCGTATTTTTCTATAATAATTTCCGGTTTTTTTCTTTTTTAAATTTAACCACCTCAAGCTCATTCTGTTAAAACCATCTTCCATAATGCGATGTTAAAACATTATTCTATTACTAAACATCTACATTATGGCAACAAGAGGATCAAAGTCTGAGAGGGGGGAAGTGAATTCTTCTCAGGAATACGAAGTGAAATATCTGGCAGAAAAACTTGGAGTGAGCAGCCAGGCAATTGGGGGCGCAAAAAGAGCCACAGGTTCTAATGATCGTAAGGTGATCGAAAAGTACATAAAGGACAAAAGCAAATAGCCGCTGGACATATCCTTTTCACTCTTGTTATTCGACGCAGAAAAAACCCTGAGCTTTTCTTGAAGGTTTTTTCTGCGGAGGATGACAATTTCATAAGGTACTTGTCGTTTCTATGGTCCCTTAAAAATAAAGGGAGGCAAGATTCCTTCATCAATTTAAAAACCTAATTATTTATCGGGTCAAACTTTGCGACTATTTCAATTAATGTTGATAGGTCAAAAGGTTTTTCCAGAATCGCATCGCAACCGTAAGATCCTAAAGAATATAAAATTTGAGGATAACCTGAAATAATAATAACGGGGATGCCGGCTGTTTCCGGATTCGATTTTATTTGGTGACAAAGTTCGCCGCCATTTATTTTTGGAAGAATATAATCCATTAGAACCAGGTCAGGCTTGTGTTCTCTAATCAACCCTGAAATATTGTCTGTATTGTCTATAGCTATTACTTTATAATTGTTTAGAGCTTCCTGAATAACATTTCTTATTGCGTCGTCGTCTTCTATGAGTAAAATACAGTTCATTTTCTCCTAGAATAAAAAGTGTGATAAATAATCATATTGTGTGTATTTAATAATTTCTGAACAACAGACTTCAATCCATTTAGTTTTGGATTCGATGGTTGAAGACATTGTTACAGAGTAACACTTTGATCATTAAAGAAATAAAAACGGCTTTTTTTAAATAAATGGAGAAATCGACTTTCTCCATTTATTTAAAGCTTATTTAGAATCGTGTGCCTACCGTTAAAAATACTCCACTGCGTGTGGTTTTAAAACTGGCGACCGGAGATATGCCAGTATTAAGCGTATAGGGACTGATTTGAGAGTTAGCAGAACTTGATTGATAAGCAAGGTCGATATTGATATTTCCAAACCTGTAGCCTCCGCCAATTGAATAGGTTTGGATGTCCAAATCCTGATTGGAATTTTCAATAGGTGAATCGGTTAATGAATATCCTGCTCTGACAAATAAAGTGGGAGTTGCTTTGACTTCAGCTCCAATTTTATAATTGGTAGCGTTTTTATAATTATTAACAATAAAACGATTATCGTCATTAAATTGATTTGGTGTGTAGTCTTTACTTTCCAGTTCAATAGAGCTGTAGTCGACAAGTTCAATTTCGCCGGTTAAAAAACCTATTTTATTTTGAAACAGAGATGCTCCCAGGCTGAATTTTGCAGGAGTTCTGAGCCCGTATGTTAAATCGTAGTCGGCAGTTTCAGAGGTAACTCTCTGATCCTGGAAACGGGGATTATCAGTTAAATTAGTAGAAGTACTTTCACTATACGAATCATCAATAGTATACCAGTTCGGTGACTGAGCTGTAGCTCCTATTCTGAAATATTGATTCGGACGGAAGATGACTCCCAGTTTCATGTTGAAACCCGAACCTTTCGCTTCAAATCTCTGGTAATAATTATTGTTATAATTTTCCGAATAATTACCGTTAGCATCAGTATAGGAGAGTGTGCCGTTTTCCGTAAAAGTATTATCAGAAGAATACTTTAGTCCCAATAAGCCAATGCTGGTGCCTATATAAAATTTATTACTAATATTTATGCCTGCTGAAAGATTGAGTTCTGATTGAGAGCCATTTCTAATGATTACCTCATCCTGTACTCTGTCAGCATTTGTTGCTGAGACATAATTGCCTCCGCTTGGAATGATTAGATTCGCTTTGTCCGCCGCATCTTCCAGGCTGCCATCGACAAGCGCGCCTGAATATCCGTTAGCAAGATCTGCATAAAAATTTGCTACAGAGCTTTGGGTATTGGGTGCCGTGAACATGAGCTTGTTTCCAAAATCATTGGTTTTGTTATAGCCAATTCCGAAGTTTAAACTTATTACACCTGTTTTAAGATCCTGTCCCCTGGGTTTTCCCATACGAACAAAAAAAACAGCCCCCAGATTATTCAGATTAACTTTTCCCCGGCTCGCATTCATGCTTTCGCCGAAATAAGAACCTTTTGAAGAGTATTGCATTATTTCTGTTGTCAGAGAGAATTCTGAACGGGTAAATAAACCAAGGCCGGCAGGATTTCCGCCAATAGAGCTTATATCACCACCAACAGCAGTTTGTGCACTGGCGAGCCCTTTTAGCCGGGCTGTAGAACCAAATTGATATTGAGAAAATCGTAGTGCGTCAGCATAATATCCCTGAGCGTAAGTGTCCTGATTAACTGCGAATGCTGCAATTAACAAAAGTAAATATGTATATCTCATTTAGTTTCCTCCTCTTGATGGACGACCACTTCCTGAACCGCTACTGCCGCTGCCGCTGCTACTGCCGCCGCTATTACTTGGTGGAGGGGTGCTTTCCCTGGTAGTTGGGGGTGGTGTATACCGTTCTGCCGGGGCCGGACGCTCTGCACGGGCGGGAGGAGTTCTCGTCGGAGCGGAGTTAGTACTGGCTTCTCTTTCTCTTTGTGTAGTGGCCGGAGCAGTTGGCCTGGGCCGGGTGTTACTTTGAGTATCAGAAGGTTTATTATTGTTATTGTCTCTGCTAATTCTGTCTGTTCCAACTGGTGCAGAACCTCTCCGTCCACCACCGGTTATAACTGTTCCGCCTGTAGAGGGTTGGTAGGTATCATTTCCGCCGCGGTTGGGTCTTGGTCTGTAATTAGGATTGTCGTAATTCCTGTTAGTGCCTCTGTAATATCCTCCGGATCCATAACCATATCCCGGATAGGTATTGTAGTAAGAATATGGTCCCCAAAAACCATTATTATAACCAGAACCGTAATATCCGTAATAATTATTGCTGTAATAGTTATTATACCTTGAAGTTCCTATCCATAAGGATACTCCCGGCCTAAATAACCATGGGTCATAGAAAAAAGGATCATATGAATAAGTGTACCATGGGTTATAGCCGTAGGAATAACGGTAATCATAATATGGTCTGTAAGGAGAATTGTAATAAAAACGATTTAACCTTGATGAATATGTATAGTCGTCATAATATCTTTCCTGCGAATAACTGTTATCTCCATAAAGCTGTTCGTCGGTACGATAAGTTTTATCCTGTTTATCAGTTTGAGTTTTTACTACTACAGGTGCAATTTCTTTGGCCTGAGCTTCAGTATAATAAACGTCGTCATTACTATCAGTTTGCCGCGCAAGCTGAGTAGTTGAGCAGGAACTCAGCAAAAATGCTGAAACTGCAAAAACCGGTAGTAGTAATTTTTTCATTGCGTTATGATGTTAGTTTATAAAGTGTGTGTGCGCTTATAACTAATGACGAAATCAATATGAAATTGGTTGCATCAATAAATAAAATACCCCGACTACTTTTATAACTTTGCCGCATAAGTATTTGTGTGACTAAATTACAAATAAATCTTTAAAAAAACACTATGAGTAAGGGTATTACAAGCCGAAAAGAGGATTATTCTCAATGGTATAATGAACTTGTTACAAAGGCTGATCTGGCAGAACATTCGGCCGTACGGGGCTGTATGGTTATAAAACCTTATGGATATTCCATTTGGGAGAAAATGCAGGCTGCTTTGGATAAGATGTTTAAAGATACCGGCCACTCCAATGCGTATTTTCCGCTTTTTATTCCAAAATCGTTCTTTTCCAAAGAAGCCTCGCATGTAGAAGGCTTTGCCACAGAATGCGCTGTTGTTACCCATTATCGATTAAAAAATGATGGTAACGGAAATATTATAGTTGATGAAGATGCGAAACTTGAAGAAGAGCTGATTGTTCGTCCTACATCCGAAACCATTATCTGGAATACATACAAAGGCTGGATTCAATCCTATCGGGATTTGCCAATTTTGGTTAATCAATGGGCTAACGTAGTACGTTGGGAAATGCGTACCCGTTTGTTTCTTCGTACCGCCGAGTTTTTATGGCAGGAAGGGCATACTGCTCACGCTACTCAGCAGGAAGCGATTGAAGAGGCTGAAAAAATGCTTGATGTGTATGCTGATTTTGCTGAAAACTGGATGGCAGTTCCCGTTATAAAAGGTATTAAAACAGCTAATGAACGCTTCGCCGGAGCCCTGGAGACTTATTGTATTGAGGCCCTGATGCAGGATGGAAAAGCTTTGCAGGCAGGAACTTCACACTTTCTCGGCCAAAATTTTGCTAAGGCCTTTGATGTTAAATTTACCAGTAAGGAAGGTAAACTTGATTATGTGTGGGCAACTTCGTGGGGTGTTTCTACACGATTAATGGGTGCTTTAATTATGGCTCACTCTGATGATGCCGGATTGGTATTGCCTCCAATGCTTGCACCCATCCAGGTTGTAATAGTGCCAATTTATAAAGGTGACGATGAATTTAAAGCGATTTCTGAAGTAGCGGATAATTTATCCAAGGAGCTTAAAGCGAAAAACATCTCAGTGAAATATGATAACAGAGATACTCAGCGACCTGGTTTCAAATTTGCCGAATATGAACTAAAGGGGGTACCTGTAAGGGTAGCTTTAGGTGGACGGGATTTAGAGAACGGAACGGCTGAAGTAGCAAGACGTGATACTAAGGAAAAAGAAACCGTAAACAGGGAAGGCTTAGCAGAAAGAATTGAAAAATTACTTGAAGATATTCAAAAGAATATTTACCAGAAGGCGTTTAGCTTCCGTGAAGAAAATACTACAGAAGTAAATTCTTATGAAGAGTTTAAAACTATTTTAGACACGAAAGCAGGATTTGTTGCCGCACATTGGGATGGTACACCAGAAACTGAGCAAAAAATTAAAGAAGAGACAAAAGCTACTATACGTTGCATACCATTAAATAACAAGCAGGAAGCAGGGGTTTGTATTTATAGTGGTAAACCTTCAGTGCAAAGGGTTTTATTTGCCCGGGCTTATTAGACGGCATTTGTCAAATTCGATAAGGGAGATATCTTCAGCAATTTGTGTGAGATTTCTCCCTTTGTGCGAAATGATACAGCGGAAATAAATACAGTAATGTATGGTGGGCACATTACTATACAATATGTAAGGCGTTTGTCATATCGAGGCAGAAGATATAATTTAGCCTGTTGCCAGCGTATATAAATGAAAAATATATTAAACGATATTTTAAAAAATTGGAAAATAAGTCAAAAGTTATCAGAGATTTAAGAATAATAGGTATTGCAGAAGGTATTAGTTTTTTAGTGCTTCTGCTGATCGCTATGCCTATTAAATACATTTTAGGAAACCCTTTGCCCGTGAAATATACAGGCTGGGCACACGGAGTTTTGTTTATAGCCTACGTGTTTGCAGTTTTGCGCGCCGCATGGAGCTTAAGATGGAACTTAAAGAGAACCGCTTTATTTTTGGCAGCGTCTTTAGTGCCCCTTGCCACGTTTATTTTAGATAAAAATCTTAAAAAAGAGCAGGAGGAGTTAGATTTAAAGGTAATCGGCGAGCCATTGCAAAAATAGGGTTCTTGAATAAATTAGTATTCAGTTGATTAGTGACAAGGCATGAAGGTTTCAAAGCATTGGCTTAAAGCACTGAATATTAAATGATTATAAATCAATCGATCAACAATGCTAACTCTGCTTACTCAGCGCTCTTAAATTCCGAAGTAGTATGAAACTCTACGTCCGGGAAATCGCGTTTTGCAAGGTTAATTGCCCAGTCGTTATCAGCAAGGAATACAGGATTTGAATCTTTATCGTAGGCAATGTTGGATGCTCTGCGGTAAACAATATCCTGTAACCCTTTTTTGTCTGAACAGGTTATCCAGCTTGATTTCTTAAATGTAAGCGGGCGGAAAGCACATTTAGCGCCATACTCGTTTTCTAAGCGGAAACTGATTACTTCAAACTGAAGTTCACCTACAGTTCCGATTATCTTACGGTTGCCAGGCTGCTGAACAAAAAGCTGCGCTACACCTTCTTCAGTTAACTGCTGGATACCCTTTTCCAATTGCTTGGTTTTCATTGGGTCGCGGTTTTCTACCTCTTTAAAAATTTCGGGAGAAAATCTTGGAATTCCTTTAAACTGTAATTTTTCACCTTCCGTCAGCGTATCGCCGATTTTAAAGTTACCGCTGTCATATAAACCCACTACATCTCCGGGCCAGGCTTCTTCAACCAAACTTTTTTCATTGGCCATAAAGTCCATAGGATTAGAAAACTTTAACTTTTTTTCTAAACGGGTATGGTAGAAAAACTTATTCCGTTCAAACTTCCCGGAGCAGATTCTTAAAAAGGCTATTCTGTCCCGGTGATTCGGATCAAGGTTGGCGTGTATCTTAAATACAAAGCCGCTAAAGTTTTTTTCATTGGCAGAAACAATTCTCTCTTCAGCTTCCCGAACAGTAGGACTTGGCGCAATATTGATGAACGTATCCAGAATCTCCCGGATTCCGAAGTTGTTGATAGCACTTCCAAAGAAAACGGGTGCCAGTAATCCTTCCAGATACATTTCGGTATCAAGAGGACCGTATATTCCTTCAATCAATTCTAAATCTTCCGATAGCTTTGTTAGCTCTTTATCCTTAAGATATCTTTGTAATAAAGTATCTTTCAAGTCCTTAACCTTTATTACCGGTTCCGTTACTTTAGCTTTATCGGGTTCAAATAGGTTTAGCTGATTTGCATAAATATTATACACCCCCTTAAACGTATATCCTTGTCCGATAGGCCAGGATTGAGGGCAGACACTTATTTTTAGAGTGTTTTCGAGATCATCCAAAAGGTCGAAAGCATCCTTTCCTTCCCGGTCCATTTTGTTGATGAAAATAATTACCGGCGTATTACGCATCCGGCATACTTCCATCAATTTCTGGGTTTGCTCTTCAACTCCCTTCACACTGTCGACAACCAGAATTACACTGTCCACTGCGGATAAAGTTCTGTACGTATCCTCAGCAAAATCTTTGTGACCAGGCGTATCCAGAATATTTATTCGCTTGCCCTTATATTCAAACCCCATAACAGAAGTAGCCACGGAAATTCCCCTTTGCTTTTCAATTTCCATGAAATCTGAAGTAGTATTCTGATTGGCCTTATTTCGCTTTACAGCCCCGGCAGTATTTATGGCACCTCCAAAAAGCAAAAACTTTTCTGTTAATGTGGTTTTACCAGCATCCGGGTGGCTAATAATGGCGAAGGTTTTTCTTTTTTCTATTTCTGGATTACTCATAAATGTCTTGTGATGGAAGAATGAAGCTTTGCTAGAAAAACAAAAGCTGAATATTTTGTGCACTCTTCATTGAGCGGCAAAGGTACTATTTTTTAAGAATCCCCGAAAGGGAATCACATGCATAAAATTGGAGCTTTTAAAGGGGGCTGGTTGAATTGACATCGGTCCATTTTTCTTCGGAGAGCTTCTAGTGCTATTGAAAACAGATTGAATGAATAATGGTTCTAATCTTACAATATAACCGTTATGGAAGAATTAAAAGTTATATCAGGAAATACTCCTGACGAGGTATGGCAAAATATCGGGAAAGATCTGGAAGTCGATCCTAACCTGATAGAGTATAGTGTTATTATTGAACACCTGGGTCATTCGGTCACTTTTGATATTGATATTGATTTAGGCGGTGGTTTTGAAGGGGGGTACACCCTTACGCGGTTTACTTCCAATTTAAAACGCTTTGATGATTTTCGATTTAATTTACATCGGCAGGATTTTGTTGACAGCATCGGAAAATTATTTGGAATGGAAGATATCCTTATCGGTTATCCGGATTTTGATAAAGAAATTGTAGTTAAATCAAATGATGAGGAGCGAATAAAAGATATTTTATCGCTCTCAGAAGTTCGGGAGACTATACAAACTCTACCGGATTTTAATTTTCATATCGGACACCACAATTCCTCCAATACAGAAGTTGAGTCGGCTTTTTTAGAGCTTAGAATAGATGATGGTATAACAGATCCTGAAAAACTTCGACCCATTTATAATGCTTTTCTGATGGTTTTGGATAAAGTAGATTTGGATAGTAATCCAAATACAAAATATATGTAATTTGCTAATTGTATAATTCAATCTTAAGCCATTATCAAATGAATACTGAACAAGCTTTTCTGGAATCTATTAAGTTAGGGTATACTTTTAAAGGAGAGAGTTTGAAGATAGGCACCGCTATGTTAAATACCGGGGTGATTGCCGGGGCCGATGTGTTTTTACCTCTTAAAACAATGAACCGACACGGTTTAATTGCCGGAGCGACGGGTACAGGAAAAACCAAAACATTGCAGCTGTTAAGCGAAGGCTTAAGTGATGCGAGTGTACCCGTTTTACTTCTTGATGTTAAAGGGGATTTAAGTGGTATTGCCATGCCGGGAAGCAGTAATTCTAAGATTGAAGAGCGATGTCAGTTATTGGGGTTGAAATATGAACCCCTGGGTTTTCCGGTTGAGTTGCTCAGTTTAAGCGATGAGAAGGGAGTCAGGCTGAGAGCAACGGTAAGTGAGTTTGGCCCGGTTTTACTCTCTAAGATTTTGGGCTTAAATGATACTCAGGGTGGTGTTCTGGCAATGATTTTCAAATACTGTGATGATAACAAGCTGCCATTATTAAATCTTAAAGATTTTATTAGAATACTTCAATTTGTTGCAGGCGAAGGTAAGGATGAACTGGAAAAGTCTTATGGACGCATCTCGACAACTTCAACAGGAACTATTTTAAGAAAAGTAATAGAGTTGGAACAACAGGGAGCAGATGCATTTTTTGGCGAAAAAAGTTTTGAGGTTGATGATTTAATGCGTATTAATCAGGAAGGTAAAGGCATGATCAATATACTGAGGGTAACCGATTTACAAGACAGGCCTAAACTATTTTCTACTTTCATGCTTCAGCTCCTGGCAGAATTATATGCCACTAATCCTGAAGAGGGAGACTTAGAAAAGCCTAAGCTTGTGATGTTTATCGACGAAGCACATCTTATTTTTCAGGAGGCCAGTGACGCACTGCTGCAACAAATTGAAACGGTCATCAAATTGATCCGGTCTAAAGGGATTGGCATTTTTTTTATCACTCAAAACCCAATGGATGTGCCTCCAAGGGTTTTAGGCCAGCTGGGGATGAAGGTACAGCATGCACTTCGGGCATTTACAGCTGTAGATAGAAAAGTGATTAAACAAACTGCTGAAAATTATCCGGATACTGAGTTTTATCAAACCGATCAACTTATAACTGAGCTTGGAATAGGAGAGGCCCTGGTTACGATGCTAAATGAAAAAGGCATTCCGACACCGCTTGCGCATGTAATGCTGGCGCCTCCAAGGAGCAGGATGGATGTGTTGACAAGTTCTGAGATTGATTTGATCGTGAATCAAAGCCGTTTGGCTAGTAAGTATAATCAATTGATTGATTCTGAAAGTGCATATGAGATTTTAAATGCGAAACTCGAAGAAGCGGCTGTCAGAACTTCAGAAATGAAGGAAGAAAAAATAAAATCTGAAGAGAAAGAAGAGAGTTTTTTTGATAACCCCATTGTCCGAAGTGCCGGTAGAACAGCTGCAAACATAATTACCAGGAGCTTACTGGGCGCTTTAGGCTTAGGCGGAAGAACCAGAAAGAAAAGCATATGGTAAATGAGTTGGTTTTTATCTGTTAGGAAGCCTATCACAAAAAACAGTCTTTTTTGTATAAAGACAAAACAGTCTTTTATTTTAATTCAAAGTGCCTATCTTTGAACTATCGATGAGTATTTTTTCAAAAACTTGTGAATATGCTATGAGGGCTGTTTTTTTTATAGCTCACAGAACTGCTTCAGGCGGCAAAGTGGGCATAAAAGAGATTGCGCTTGGAATCAGTTCACCTGAACATTTTCTGGCGAAAATTTTACAGGATCTGAGCAGGAGAGGCATTGTTTTATCGACTAAAGGACCCAATGGAGGATTCTATATGGATGCACCATCCTTAAAAAGACCTCTTTCTGATGTTGTTGAAGCTATTGACGGAGATGGGATATTTGTAGGATGCGGCCTGGGTTTGGAGTACTGTTCTGAGGAAAATCCATGCCCGATACATCATCAGTTTAAGGATATTCGAAATCAGATTCATGACATGCTTCAGCATACAAGCATCGAAGCGTTTAATGGTGATTTGAATTTAGGAATTACAGCACTCAAAAAATAAAAATTTTTCCATATAAAAAGATAAAAAGGTATTAATATTTTGTAATGCCCGAATACAAAAATAAGACGAATAATGCTAAAACCGGATATTTCAAATCTTGACGATATAATTTTATTCGTAAATGATTTTTATAATAAGGTAAAAGAGGATCCATTAATTGGTCCTGTGTTTAATGATGTAATAGACGAGTGGTCGCACCACCTTGAAAGGATGTATAAATTTTGGAACGCCGCTTTGCTTGGTGTACCTGGTTTTACAGGGAATCCTTTTGCCAAGCATGCGCCTTTACCTATTAATGTCATTCATTTCGAGAAGTGGCTGCTTTTGTTTAAAGAAACCATTGATTTGAATTTTGAAGGTGATATGGCTAATGAAGCTAAGTATAGAGCGGAATTAATGGCTGCAATGTTTTTAAAGAGGCTGGGGAATATGAAGGGCGGCTCCGATAAGGTATTGTTATGAAGCATTAAAAAGAAATATCAATATATCAAATGCAGACGGTAACGATTACAGTACTTTGCGACGGGAAGACCTACACTATTACAACCTTTCCTAATGAATACCGAAATCTGATGGTGCTGATTTTCGACAAAATCTATGTTGAAGAGTTTGGCGAGTGTTTGGGTATGGGTAAATGCGGTACCTGTTTAATTGAAATTATTGAAATGCCACTATCATTATCATCTTATGATAGAAATGAAGAAACTACAATTAATAAAGCTGGAATTACAAATAAAAACGTTCGCTTATCATGTCAGATATTGGTAAACGAGATGGTGAATGGTTTAAAAATTAAGGTTGTAAAACCTGCTGTTTAATTTAAACGGAGTAAATTTTTGAAAGTAAAACTTTTATAGAATTATAGTATTAGATTATGAAAGATGGTCCTTTAAATTTGCTTAGTATTGAGATGTAGAGAAATCAAGCATGAGAATTTTGCTGCCTTTTATGAAGAAAATTTTAAAAGAAAAATAACCAAAAACTAAAATTATGAAAAAGCAATTATTAACACTTTTTACCGTAACAGCAATTCTGGCATCGTGCGGAGGAGACCAAAAAGTTAAGGACACCCAGGATACAGAAACAGAGACTGAAACAACATTGGAGGAGAGCGTTGAGGCAAATCCTAATTCTGTTGAACTCACTGGAAATGATCAGATGAAATTCAATGTTTCAGAAATCAGAGTGAAAGCCGGTGAGCCGGTAAAGTTAACATTGAGAAATGCCGGAACCATAGTTAAAGAAGCCATGGGGCATAATTTCGTTTTGTTGAAGAATGGAACTAATGTAGAGGAGTTCGGTAAAGCATCCATGAATAGTAAGGAAACGGATTATATTCCTGAATCTATGAAAACTTCAATAATAGCACATACCAAATTATTGGGACCTAATGAGTCTGATACTATTACATTCACTCTTGAAAAAGGTGAGTATGATTTTATTTGCAGTTTCCCGGGTCATTACACTACAATGAGAGGAAAGTTGATTGTTGAATAATCGAATTTAATATTTAAGTTTTGTTGTTTAAAGATGATGGGTGGAAACGCTCATCATTTTTTGATAAGGGTAGTTTGTGATCCTTGGGTAATTATGTTTTTGAATTATAATGATTAGATTTTTCGCTGCCAAGCGCTTTAGCATAGCCCATTAAACTACACCAAATACGCTTTGTTATCCGACAATAGGAGAACCTCCTGAGCATCTCGTCTTAGATTCATGCTTGCTTCGAAGGCATGGCTCAAAATGACAAAGCGCTTTAGCATCGTCCGTCAAACTTCTACACCAAATGCACTTTGTCAATTCAACTCTAGGAGAGAGCGTCAATTTTAGTAATTTCTATAAAAATCACTGATCTTAGCGGTTATTTGCTGATAAATGGGTTGGGTGAATTGAATAAACAAGTCCTGAGGTGAAGGCGGAGGCACATCTTTATTTTTAATAATTTGTTGATGCTGTTTTTCTAAAGCGCGCTGATCACCATTATAATATCCCCATTGCGATTGCCAGACAAAAGCTCCCGGTAATTTTTCCTGGCTTATTACCCTACGAGTATTTGCGTCAATAATTCTGAGGTCAAGCAGCCCCTTTGATTCAACAGATCTGGTAAATATGTGCACGGTTGCTTTGGCCTGGCCATAAACTTTACGAACCTCTTTTTTTACACCTTGTGCAGTATTTTGCGAGGGGGAGTTGTCAGATCCTTGGCAAGAGCCAATTTTATCGCCATGATCCATATGTGCTTTCAATCCACTTTCTGCAACTGTAATGGTTTGAGAGTTACCAGATCCCGGAGCGGTATGACAAATCGTTACTTTAGTTTCATTTGACCCTCCATTTCCGGAACTATTCCCTGTAGTTTGTCCGGAAGTATTTGTTTGAGGAACTTCAACTTCATACGTTGCCAGTACAATACTGTCTTTAATAAGCTGAGTTTCTTTTTCATGCATGTAGGTTTGTCCAACTACAAAATCATCAAACTCCAATTGAAGAATCTGATCCGGCTTAGTTATGCCTAAACGCTTTGCCTCCTTCGTTGTGTAAAACTTAACAAAACGATTAACAGGTGCCTGGAGCAAAAATTCATTAATCTTATTGTCGAAAAATTCGTTGCTGATTTTTAAGGCCTGACTATGCATCGGAATAGGTTCTACAACCACTCTGATGGTCGCATAATATTCCGCGTCTTTAATTTTTTGTTCGGAATCTTTATAATTTCTTACCCAATTATTCGCCTCTGTAAAATGGATAAAAGCATCTCTTGCCTGATTCCGGTCACCATTTTTTCCTTTTTCAAGTGCGATTGAACCGGCATCAAATCTTTCTGAAGCAGCACCTAGCCGGGCACGTTCATATTCGAAACTGTAACTTTCAGGAGCGGGAACAGCGGCTAAACAAGCAGGGCATCGGGATATTTCCTCATATAGATTTATAAGACTGGCGTACTCACGGGCTATGGGTTCCCATTTAAAACGGTCGTAGGAAATTTCCATGTTTTTTATCCTGTTCAAATGCCATTGTTGAGCTAATGGATAAGTTTGTTTTAATATTTCAAGTGTCTTTTTGTGGTCTGTATTATTGCGTAATCTTTTAACTGCTTTGAATACAGCGTCGTCGTAGTTTCCCTGTTGCATTGCTTTTTTTCCTGATGTACAGGAATTTATAAGAAATACAATAAAGATTAAAAATGTAAAGGATCTTATCATAAATAGGTATTGAAATCTAAAGTTTTTTAAAGAAAATCTGGTCGTTAAAATTAGCGTTTTACGTATTTGGAGCAAAAAATGTTGCATTTTTAGAATCTCTGGGTCATTGTATTAGATATAAATGAAATAAACAGAATTTATCCTCCGCAGAGTAAAACAAATCAGAGGTTTAAATCCTTGAAAATTTAATCTTTAGATGTATAAGCGATTTTTAAAGGTTAAATTTGTTTACAACTAAATTTGATAGTATGGATACCATGACCACTCTTTCGGAAGTACTAGATAAACTCAAAAAAGACGGCTATACCGTAGATTTTAACGTGGGCGAAAATTCTCTGAAATGCAAGGGCAGTTCCTTACAAATTCATCCCGACGAATTTGTAGTTGATAAACATTACCGGTTTGAAGGAGAATCTGATCCGGCTGATGAGGCTGTGGTTTATGCTATTTCTTCCGCTAAACACAATGTAAAAGGTATTTTGGTCGACGGCTATGGAATTTCCAGTGATGAAATAACCAATGATATGGTAAAGGCATTGAAGGATAATACTTCATTAACATAGAGTTTTTGCCAGAGAAGAATAGTACAAGTTGAATTAAAGGCCTTATTCAGGTTTTTAGAAGTTCGTATTTAATTAATTGATCCCCGGGTAGGCTGCGTTTAATTTTCGCTGTTTATCCTCAAATGATTGTGGTGTGCCAGTTCTGGACTCCCGAAACAAAACTTATCCCATTTGTTTAATTAATAAGCTGCCTTTTAGAAACCAGGTTTAAAATTCCATGGATGAAGAATTCTCAAAAGTAACAAGTTTAACTATCGATCAACTAACAGGGTTTGCTATTAGCCTTGGGATCGGTTTTTTGATCGGAATGGAGAGACAATTTTCTAAAGAGGTAAAAGAGGACGAAGAGCAGTTCGCCGGCGTGCGAACTTTCACTATGGTTTCTATCTTCGGCTATATTACTGCCTTCCTTTCTGCACATTTTGGGCAATGGTTATTTGGAGTAGCATTGTTTTGCGTATTCGTATTTGTAATTGTATCCTATTTTAAAATTGCCAGCAGTCCGGGGAATAAAGGCGGAACGTCAGAAATTGCTACGATTATTACTTTTTTACTGGGTGCCATGGTGTTTTTAAAATTCATCCTGTTTGCCCTTGTTATTACGGTGGTCGTTTTGTTGCTGCTTGCATTTAAACCTTCATTGCATGGGTTTGTGCAAAAACTAAATAGGGAAGAACTTCTGGCTATCATTCTCTTTGTCGTGATGTCGGCTCTGGTAATTCCTTTTTTACCGGATAGTAACTTTGGGCCCTATAAACTTTGGAACCTAAAAGAAATCTGGAAAATGGTAGTTCTTGTATCCGGAACCAGTCTTTTCGGATATATGATAGCAAAGATTCTGGGAAATAAAGGGACTATGCTTGCAGGAATTGTTGGAGGTTTGGTTTCGAGTACATCTGTGGCATTAGCCTTTTCTCGCAAGAGCAAAGAGAATAAATCGGGAGCCAGCGCTTTTTATTATGCAATGGGTATAATCAGTGCCTGTACGATTATGTTTCCGCGTATTCTTTTTGAAGTTTATGTTGTTAACAAAACTTTGGCACAGCAATTATGGATACCTGTAGCTGTAATATCCCTGGCAGGATTTGGAGCGGCATATTTAATTTATAGATTAAATAAAGGTAAATCGCAGGCAGGCGGGATCAGCCTTAAAAATCCTCTTGATCTAAGTACCGCAATTAAATTTGCCATGTTTTACGCACTTATACAATGGCTGGTGAAATATTGCGGGGAGAACTTTGGCGACAATGGAACTTATCTGGCAGGAGCCATTTCAGGTATTACAGACGTAGATGCAATTACTTTGTCTATGGCAAAGATGGCAAATACTCAGGAGGCTTCTAATTTAGCGATTAACACTATCCTTATCGCCGCTTTGTCGAACACCCTTGTAAAATTCATAATTGTATTAATACTGGGAAGTTTGGAATTGCGTAAAATAGCTTTTTGGGGGTTCTGTGCAATATTCATAAGCGTATTAGCATACATTCTCTTTTTGATAATATGATTGAACTCATGGTCTGATTCTTGACAAAAGATTTAAGAAATGCAAAGGGAGCAGGGAAAGCTTTTTTACCTTTTTGGTAGTCTGCGAAAATTCATAAAAGAGAGACATAAAAGCTTTATCTCAACACAGTTACATAACCGGATTTTTTAAAGAACTGTAGTTTTTCATCGCCTTCAATTATCCAGTAATAAACCCCGGAAGGTACGTTTATATTTTCTTTGAGGCCATCCCAATAGTCATCGATATCAGATGTTTGGTAAATTACCTGTCCCCAGCGATTAAAAATTTTTAGATTCTTTATTGCAATCTTATTCTTTACTACAATAGTAAATACATCATTTATACCATCTCCATTAGGTGTAAATGCATTGGGAATAAAAAAATCGGGCAGAGTTATGCTAACGTTAACCTGTGCAATACTCGCGCAACCTTCACTATTCTCCCCTTTAATGTAAAATGTTCCTCCGCGACGGATTTTTGACGGTTCCTTTAACCCGACTGTAGCTTCAGGGTTTGACCAATATGAATAATTTATGCCTTGTTCTGCAATAAAAGTTTTGGTTAGATCAAAGGACTCTGGAAATGAGAGGGTTGGTGGCTGAATGATACTAATGGGTTTCAATTTAGTTAACGTAACAACAACGGGCGATATCATGGTACAACCTGAGGAGCTTTGCCCTTTGATATAATACGTTCCATCAACCAGTATATGTTTGGGATCGGGTAGGGGCACACTGGCTTTCGGATCCTTCCAGTAGGTGTAAGTCAGGTCGGAACTATTACCCACCGTTACAGAGGTTGAAGTAATGTCAATTGACTTACATTTTTCGGGTGGATTATTAACAGTCATGTACATGCCGGTTATTGTGGTGTATAAGGTTTGGGAGCAACCCAATCCCGCAAAAGGCGTTAGATTTACACCTATTACAGTTCCTGGCTGAGGTGCCGGAGAAAGTTTCAGCTGATCTCCCGAGCCAAGTGATTCTGATGTAGCTGCGTTAAACCAGTTATATTGAGAGAAACCCGGTATTGTTGTAAGGGTTATTGCATCCGTGTCAGGGCAGGTAATATTTCCCAGAATTGGAATAGAGCAATTTTCATTAAAATCAATATAAGCGTATCCAAAATGCCTGCCGCGGCTGCAATCATTTGTAGTAAACTCTAAACGGATGGTTCGGCCAAGATAATTGGACAAATTAACCATTACCGGCGACCATGGTTTATATAAAATGGAATCACCAAATGAAATGGGTGCTGTTTCGAAACCAGGTATGCCTCCACCAAGGCCTGGTGCGGTAAATTCAAAAGAGCCGCATTCTGTAAATGTGTTTGTGCTTTCATCGATTACTCTGACCATAAATTTCGGTTGCTCATCAAACTCATGATCAGGATTTTCGAAAACTACTGCATAATTAAAAATTACAGAATAGGCCGGTACATTTGATGGGACATTTATAGTAAAGCTTATTGCCTCTGCACCGCGGCCATTGATTTCATTCCCTAATTTTATTACATAATCACTCCCATTGGGTGCATCAAGAGAAAATCCCCCGAAGGGATCTGTATGTCCTTTGGAAATCAATGTATGAGTACCATTCAGAGGCGATGATGGAGCAACATTTACTACTGCTGGACGCTGTACTCCAGGAACATTTCGCCCGGTTTCTGTAATATATCCTGTATAGCACTCCCAGTTATTTAGAGTGCCATTTTCAAATCCAATGTTTTGAGGGCATTCTGTTACAATCTGGCCATAGGCTAAGGATTGAGTGCATATAAAGCCACTTATTAACAAAATGTTTTTAAGCACCATGATAAGGCTGTGTCTAGGATACTCACAGGATATTAATAACAATTGGATTTATGGATTTGTGTTATATATAAATAAATCAATTACTTATGTGTTCCAAAATCGCGAAGGGTGAGAAATTCTGTATACAATTGAATAAATATCCTCCCGGGATAATAGGTTTCCGAATGGATGAAGAAAAAATAAAATGAAATATAGCAGAAAGAACATTCGGGTGATTTGTACGTTCTATTGTTACTACATCTCCTACTTTATAGCTATGATCAAAAAACTATTCATAATAGATGATGAACCTATTCATCATAAATTAGTAGAGCTTGTAATAAAGTATTCAGGTTATCCAATAGACTATACATCGTTTAATCAAGCTGCGGATGCTTTTTCATATCTTGTTGATGATGAGAACATAAATTCTCTTCCTGATTTGATCTTGTTAGACCTAAACATGGCTATTATATCGGGTTGGGACTTTTTAGAGTTGTTTGAGACGTTTAATTCCCGCTTTTATAAAACCGATATTATTATACTAACCTCTTCTATAAATCCTCACGACAAAATAAAAGCATTAACTTATAAATGCGTAAAAGGCTTTTTCTCAAAGCCATTTACTGAGCAAATTCTGGATTACCTTGTTCATTCCTCATCAATCACTGCAAATAAAAGTAACTGAAGATCTGCATCTTTACATCCTGAAATATCCCCTCGTCATTTATTTTTGGAACTCTGATTTAAGCTACGGTTTTATAAATAAAGGAATATTTATTTGTGCTTGTCTTTCCACATTCTAAATTCTTCAATTTCTTTATTCTGCCCGCTTATCATTTTTTTCGACATAGAAATAAGCGTAGCATCTTTGCCTGAATTAAGAAGGCCTTCGGCCATGTAAACGGCACTTTGGTGATGGGGAATCATCAAGGTTGCAAATTGCATGTCTATAGACTCTTTACCCGATTTTGGCATATCCATCATCATCATCATGTTTTTGTCCAGCACTTTACCAAAACCTTCTTTTTTATTCGCAGGATCATAGTTTTTGGATTCATCTTCATTAGTATCAAGAAAGTGTTCCAATTGATCAATTTCTTTCTTCTGAGCCTCAATAATTTCCCTGGCCATTGATTTTAATTGCTCATCGGATCCGGAACTAAGCTCCACCCTGGCCATATCCAAAGCAGCCTGGTGATGGCTTTTCATCATCAGGGCAAAATCTACATCAACATTGCCAGTCATAGCCATCTTATGCATCTCATTCATCATTTTATCCTTAGCTCCCATCATCTCACTGCTTTCGGCATGCAAATCCGCATTCATACTGCTATCGCTCATCTCCATTGTTTGATCCTCATTTTTGGATGTCCTGTTTTGACAAGCAGATAGGCAGAGCAAGAATGAAATTGTTACGGTGCATAAGATTTTCGTTTTCATTTTTGATTATGATATATTGGTAATTAACAAGGTTATAATATGCCGGCTTATCAAAAAGTTTGTTTAAAGTTTTAAACTCTGCTGGCAGGTATATTATTAATAAAACTGAGGGGAAGACAGCTTGGTTATAAAGCGCCATTACAGAGTTTTATAATTGAGGATTTAAAGCAATCAAACAGGGTGGAATGTAATTTGGGAATGTTCTTTAACGGCTGGAAATGGGATAATTAAAGCTCGACTCTAAATTGTTTAATTGCCGGAATGCATACAATGGAAGTTGAGATTGAAGAAAATAGGATTAACCCTTATAATAAGAGTTATAAAATTAAAGGAAGAAGCTTTTGGCCTCCTCCTTTAATAAGGTTTAGGTTGTTATAATATTTTATACTAAGTATTAACTTGAATATCTTTTAGATCGTTGTGACATGGATTGAGAAACTTTCCAGGTCAGTCCCGTTAAGCCTTTTGCTTTTTGAGCCATAAAATTAATTTTCTCTCCTTTAATCGTATACTCCGCAATAACAGCCGGAACATTATTGAATTTCGGATCGGGCAATTGTTTTAAAAAATCATTCATAGCCGCATTTACGTTTTTCTGGTTTTGCATAATAGATGGATGTTTATTGGTTATTATAAAATAAAAATTTGTTACTAAATTCTCTCTAATCGAGCATTAAAAGTTTAAGGATTTTAATGCTATTTCTCAAATTTCAGTTTCGCCTATCCTGTTTCCGAACGATGGATGGATAGTATGATTTATAGTATTTTATTAAAATGTTTTTCTAATAGATAAAGTAAAATCTCTTACTGTTTCATTGGCATTACAAATGTACAATGGCGGATTTTACCATAAAAGGTGGCAGATACCTGTTTTGCTAGATGTAAATACCTATTCTGAAACAGGACAGTTTGAATGATAGAAGGTGATTTGTTTTTGTTAATCTCTCTTATTAGAAAATGAAACCATTTCTAAGAGATTTAATGGGATAAACAGGTATTTATACCCAAGCTGATAAAGCTTTTTTTACGTGTTTAAACACATGAAAATATGGAGTTTATGTTCTGGGGTTATTGTTTTTTTACGTTCAAAAAAAATGAGGATATTATCGATAATAATGGAAAATCCTCATAAAAAAACGCGACTGTTTGTTTGATTTTTTAATGCAAATTTTGACTGGTTTTACTTCTGGACCACCTGTTACTTATGCCAGTCATCAGACGAGTTTACAGGTTAGGATGCACGAAAATTTCTCCTTTTAGAATTAAACTTTTTCGATAATTTTCTAACTGAGGGTACAAGAAACAAAAAATTATCTTTCTCCTGTTTTTTGAAGCCTTACCTCATTTACTACATGTGCATAATCATCG
Source organism: Pedobacter superstes (assembly GCF_037622515.1). NCBI lineage: Bacteria > Pseudomonadati > Bacteroidota > Sphingobacteriia > Sphingobacteriales > Sphingobacteriaceae > Pedobacter > Pedobacter superstes. The sequence continues at coordinate 325,729 of NZ_JBBJCN010000002.1, read as the reverse complement.
TCCTCGATCATTATCTTAACGTCTTCAGATCCCTCTTCCTGATCCTCTTGTACAACAGCGTCGCGGCCATCATCAATTTTTACTTTGTCACCGAATTTAAACTTTCTCATGATGCACTATTTAAAAGTGGAACAACTTAAATAAACTTAGGTTTTTTTTATTGAGTATTCACACAGTCTTTATTGATTAATCAATTAAATTTCAACACTATTTAGCCTTTGTTGTTAAACTGCTTAATAAGTAAAAAATCTCCGGTAAAATATTTCAGCTAAAAAATGACAACAATCTAAATTATGGCAAAAGGAACAAGAAGAACAGTTCTGGTAACAGGCGCAAGTTCGGGTATTGGACAGGGAATTGCGATAGGATTCGGCCAGCAAGGTGCAAATGTTATCATTAATTACCATAGCGACGAAGAAGGGGCTAATTTTACATTAGACCAGATTGTGAAGGAGGGAGGTAAAGGGTTAATTTACAAAGCCGATGTGGGGAGCGAAGCTGAAGTTATTGCTATGTTTGAGAGAGTTGAAGAGGAATATCAGGCACTCGATGTATTAATTAATAATGCTGGCATTCAAAAAGATAGCTCTTTTGTAGATATGACTTTTGAGCAATGGAACAAGGTTCTAAGCACTAACCTATCCGGGCAATTTTTATGTGCGAGGGAAGCAATAAAACAGTTCGGTAAGAAAAAACAAAGCATCCCTGAGGGCAAAGCAATTGGAAATATCATTTTTATTAGTTCGGTGCATGATATTATTCCCTGGGCAGGACATGTTAACTATGCCTCATCAAAAGGAGGTATTTTAATGTTGATGAAATCTCTTGCCCTGGAAGTGGCTCCAAAAAAAATAAGGGTAAATGGTATTTCTCCCGGCGCTATCGCAACAGATATTAATGATGATGTTTGGAAAGATGAGGAAAAGAAAAAAGAACTGATGAGGCTTATTCCCTATAAACGAATAGGCTTGCCCGAAGATATTGCGAAGGTAGCTGTTTGGCTGGCCTCTGATGAAAGCGATTATATAACGGGCACAACAATTTATGTGGATGGGGGTATGACTTTATATCCGGGTTTTGTAGATAACGGATAAGGATTTTTGCGGGTTAATTTTTGAGGATATAAAAATGCAAGATCAATTATTCTGATCTTTTCTTATATAAATAATCACTTTCAATATTTTCAGTTTTACCAAATTTTCGTTCATATTGAATTCCTGCATCTGACCCAAAGGGGTGTCCCCCAAATCCTTTTCGCATCATCGCAATAGCTTTATCAGAAATGCATTGGCTATTCCGGGATGCGAATAACTGCATTACTGATTGAGCGATAACAGGCACCGGAACCTCCATTCTCATGGCATCTGCTACCAGCCAGTTTACTTCACCGGTGTCTTCAATATAAGAAGGCACTGAATCAAATCCCTGTGTTTCATTATATACTTTAGCCATAAGCTCAATTAACCATGACCGGATGACCGACCCATGGTTCCAGGTTTTTAATATAGCAGGGAAATTTAATTCTTCCCGGTAATTCGAAAGTAAAGCCAAACCTTCTCCGATTGCCTGTAACATACCAAACTCAATTCCATTATGAACAAGCTTGACAAAATGACCCGAGCCCGGCGCTCCGGTGTGGACAAAGCCATTTTCAACAGCCAGGTCCTTTAAAATTGGTGCAGCGTGTTTCATCGCTTCGGGTTCACCGCCTGCCATAAAACATGCGCCATTTCTTGCGCCATCAACGCCTCCACTGGTGCCGCAATCAATAAAATACAAGCCATGGTCTTTTAATTTAAGCGATCGCCGTATAGAGTCTCCCCAATATGAATTTCCTCCATCAAGTATGATGTCGCCTTTGGATAAAATGGTTGACAGTTGTTCTAAAATTCTATCTATTACCGCTCCTGCAGGCACGTAGATAAAAATAGTTTTGGGTTCAGGAAGATTTGTGATCAGATCTTCTAAACTTCCCACTTGCTTAATCCCCTGTTTTTGAATCTCTTTGTTTTGATGCAGATCATAGCCAAAGACTTTGTATCCTTTATCCATAGCTTGCAATGCCATATTTCCGCCCATTTTGCCAAGGCCTATTATTCCGATTGCTGGTTTTCTCATATTCATGTTTTTATATCGATTATATAAAGAAATTGCTGCGCCGGATGTTTTATCGAACTCTTCAGGATTTTGTATTTAAGAAAATCGCAGTCTTATAAGTCCGGCTATTGCAAGTGTATAATTATTTTTTTAGACCATCAGACTAAAATTTAAGAACAAGACTTCGTTAGACATGTTCTTTTAAAGTATTAATTTTGAGCGACTTAAGAACGAAATCTTTTCAGTGTCCTGCTAAGAATCAAAAAGATCCAATGAAAATTGGGTAATAGTCTGAGCCTGTCAGAAGAAATACTGTTTTACTTTAGAGATTGTGATTATGGCCTTGAATGTTAAACGAATGCCTGTTCATTTTGATCCTGATCCAAAACGTGTTATAGTTCGTTTTTTTATGCCCGGTGGACCAGTAAGGGCAAAAAAGATTATTTCCCGTGTTATGGGGCTGTCTGAAAGTGATGCTCTTCAGGTTCTCAACCAAACCCTTCGCGATTTTTCTAACAGACATCGAAATATAACCCGCATTTTCTTCAAGCATTTTGATCGGGTTACAAACCTGTTGACAGAATTGGGTTATGATCCGGAAAAAATACAAAAAGAGAGGAAGCTTTTGGTTGGGGCGTATTTTACACATGAATACTCTATTGAATCGGCAGCTTTTTTTAATCCTTCTGTGGTAGAAGATCCGGATCAATCACATCTTCAGAAAAATCAAAAGCGGATCATCGTGAGTTTCAGAGCAACCGGCGAGGGGCATGTGTCATCCGTCGTTTTTCGCGGAGGAGTGCTGGGTGCTGATAATAATATTGAGTTTAATCCGGCCGGCAGACTGGTGGATGAAGCTGAAACTATTCAGGTCCATGTTTATGAAAAATCTAATTTCCTGCATAAGCTTCACGATATGCAGCTGGAAGATTATGATATTGTTGATAAAATTTTTTCTCAACTGGGCGACACCTTTGTTTTTAACGAACTGAGAAACAGCATTGCAGAGTATCAAAAAAACAACGAAATAAAAATCACCGATGAGAAGGTATTACAATCTATTAAATGGATTGCTAACGCACAATATCAAATAACATTTTCTTTGGATACAGCTATAGCTGAGCGGGTTATATTTCCAATAAGTGATTCGGAGAGTAATGGAATCGAGGATGCCAGATTCGTGCGTTTTACCGAAGATGACGGCACTGTCAGGTACTATGCTACTTACACTGCCTATAATGGTTTTGTTATTTTGCCTCAACTAATTGAGACGACGGATTTCTATACATTTAATATAATGCCGATTTATGGTAAACACGCCCAGAATAAAGGCATGGCTCTTTTTCCTAAAAAGGTTAATGGTTTATATTCTATGCTTTCACGCAATGACGGGGAGAATAATTATATTATGTTTTCCGACCAGATTAATAACTGGGACAATGAACCTGTATTACTCCAAGAACCCCGTTTTCCATGGGAGTTTATACAATTGGGTAATTCCGGATCACCGGTTGAAACTGACAAAGGATGGTTAGTAATAACCCATGGCGTGGGAGCCATGCGCCGGTATTGTATGGGAGCAATTTTACTTCATCAGGATGATCCAACTAAGGTAATAGGGCAACTTCCAATTCCGTTGCTAATGGCAAATGAAGATGAGCGTGAAGGTTATGTACCCAATGTCGTTTATTCATGCGGTGCAATAATTTATAATAATGCATTGATTATACCCTATGCAATGTCTGATTATAGTTCGGGATTTGCCAGTGTTTCTATGGATGAACTATTTGAAAATATGCTTTTTGAAAGAAGCGAAAGTGAAACGAAGCGGATTGCTAAGCAAAGTCGTAATATTTTATTAGCGGAAGATAATGAATTATCCCGTCTGATAACTGCCAAAATACTGACGGATGAAGGATACAATGTAGTACTTGCCGTTGACGGAATGGATGCTTTAATGGAATTAAGTAAACAGCACTTTGACTTGATTTTAACGGATATTTCAATGCCTAATATAACAGGATACCAGTTGTTGGAATATTTAAAGACTAAGAATATAAAAATTCCGGTTGTTTTTCTTACAAGCCATATCAGCGAGGAAGATGAAATTAAAGGTCTGGAACAAGGTGCAGTTGAATACCTGCGAAAACCAATTACCAAAAATCTGTTATCGTTAAGGGTTAACAAACTGTTTGATTTAAAATAAATGTGCGGAAAGGGTCAAATGAAAGGTCAGTGACTGAATGTATATTGGTTTTATCTTGCCTTATGTATTTGATCAGTAGGTGATTGTGAAATATTCGCATTTAGATCGCGTGTTTTTTTCAGAAAGCAACACATCTGGCAAATACTGAAATTTAAATGGCTTTTTATCCAAACAAATCGAAAACTATTCCTATTTCCCGCAATTATATAGTTAAGGGTTTGTAGATCAAATGAATAAGGTATTAGAAAAATCCAGGTGAAAATATAATAGATAATTATTAATAATTAGGAGGGATTTTATGAAACTGTTTACTGCGAAATTCCGAACTGGGAACCTGGATTGTGGAGTGATAATAACACCATCTGAGAACAACAGAAAATTCAAAGTTGAGATGGTTACGGGTGACCCTAACCCTGTTGTCCTGAAACGTTCAGATAATGACAGTTGGACAATTGAGAATAAAGGAACTCTTAATGTTTCAGATGCGGAATTTCAACAACTCGGACAAACTATTGATGCATATTTAGATAGGGTGTATAGTATGAAAACTGTTGTTATACTAACGGATTTCTCTGATGCTGCATTTAATGCGGCGCGGTATGCCGCGGCTTTAACTCATCAGTTAGGTACATCTGATATGATATTATATCATTCTTACCAGATTATCTCCGGGGATAAGTGGCTTCCCGCATCCATGCCGGCTGAGCCTATAGATATTCGTGCAAAGTCTGTTAAAGATCTTGAGGATTTAAAACACAAACTACAACCGCTGGTAAATAAGCAAACAATTATAGAAATACGGACAGATGAGCGTCCACTTGTTGATGCTGAACAATTAATTTCTGAGCAGCAGAATGCCGGACTGGTGGTGATGGGTATAACCGGTAAAAGCAATCTCGAACAAATACTGGTAGGCAGCAATGCAATCAAGGTCGCAAGAGAATGTTCGGCCCCATTACTAATAGTGCCCAAGGGAGCAAAATTTGAGGAAATAAAGCGCGTAGTGTTTGCCTGCGATCTTAGAAGGATTTCAAGTACAACCCCCGTACATGCTATAAAAACATTTATTCATGCTTTGAATGCTGATCTTATGATTTTATATAGAGACCAGGATGGACGGGATCATTTTAATCCGGATACCGTTTCTCAACAAACCTTGTTGCATAGACAATGGGATGATGAAAAACCGGAATACCATTATATTGAACACGATGATATCGCAGATGGAATTATGCAGTTCGCGCTCGGGCATGACATACAACTTGTAATTACAGTACCTCAAACCTACCATTTTTTTGAAAGTCTGTTTCATCGCAGCTTAACTAAAAAATTAGCTTTCCATACAACAATACCACTATTACTATTAAGGGAGGAGATATAGGTGCTATCCGGAGATTTAGTTGCGCAGGTTTTTTAAGAAATGCATAACAATATATAAGATTATAATGTTCTACCTGGATGGAACCTGTATTCGTTGCATTCATGACTATTGCTTAAACAATACCAGCTATGAAAATTAACGTGAAAGATCCTCAATCGAGGGAAATTTTAGAACTTGAGGCAAACCCCGCGGAAAATGATAAAGAACCGGGATGGTCTGTGATATTACCAGCTGGTAATTCTGTCTTTATTACCCTTGTGGAGGGGGAGTGGGAAGCCAGGCACAACGAAACGATTGAACCGGATTTTTTAAAAGCCATAGGCGAAGCAATAAATCCTTTGTCAGGAAACCAGAAGAATACCATGGAGATTCCGAAAAATCCGGAAACTTCTCCGGATGACTCGAATATAGAAAAACTATCCATACATCAAAAAGAAGCTGAAATCAGCAAACGTAATCTCCCGGGTAACGAACCAAAACCCTGATTATAAAAAATTAAACACTTGCTAAATAGTTAATATTAAAGCAGGTGAAATTTACAAGACATGAAAATAGCATATATTTCAACCTATCCGCCACGGGAATGTGGATTGGCGACTTTTAATCATAATCTCAGAAGAGCAATTAACTCTAATTTTTTAACTGAAAACCCATCCGAAACTGGCTTTGTTGTTGCGCTAAATAATTCCGAAAATTTGCAGGAGTATGATTACCCTGAAGAAGTTAAATGTGTTATCAGGCAAAATTATCAGGATGATTATGCCGTTGCTGCTGCTTTTATAAATTCAAGCGATGCCGATGCCTGTATTCTTCAACATGAATTTGGTATCTATGGGGGAGAAAATGGAATATATCTTCTTCCCTTTCTCAACAAGCTGGATAAGCCTCTGATTTCTATTATGCACACCATATTAAAGTCGCCCACATTCCTGCAGAAAGTTATTATCCGCGAAATTGCGAAGCGCTCTGCAAAAGTGGTTGTGATGAGTAAACGTGCCGTTAAATTCCTGGAGGAGATTTATCAGGTACCAGAAGGAAAAATTCAGCTTATCGAGCATGGTGTGCCAGACCTGGAAGCTCCGGCTGTTAATCCCGTTCGTGAGCTTGCTGAATTGAAAAATAAGCGTCTGTTACTCACTTTTGGATTACTCAGCAGGAATAAGGGACTGGAAACAGTGATTCATGCATTGCCTAAAATTGTAAAACAGCATCCGGAGGTGATGTACGTTATCTTAGGAAATACACATCCCGGAATAGTGAAAAATTCCGGGGAAGAATACCGGGACTCGTTGCAGCAGCTGGCCGTTGAATTAAAGGTTGATCAGCATATTACGTTTATTAATAAATTTGTAACAGAGGAAGAGCTGATCAATTATCTGACAGCTGCTGATATTTATATTACCCCTTATTTTAATGTAGCTCAAATTACCAGCGGCACACTTTCGTATGCAGTTGGTGCCGGGGCGGCTGTAGTATCTACCCCTTATTGGCATGCTCAGGAACTTCTGGATAATAATCGGGGGCGTTTATTTAATTTTAAAGATGAGTTTGGGCTTGCAGATATTGTTAACCAGCTTCTTGAAAGTCCGGAAAAATTAAACACATTAAAAAAGAATGCTTACCAATATGGACTCAAACTTCGCTGGCCTAAGATAGGTCTTGAATATATTGAGCAGATTGAAAATGCAGTAAATCACCCTGACTACAGTGAGAAAATTTTAAGCCAGATTATTGACCCGGGGTTGATGCCGGAATTTGACCTGGCATATATAAGGCGGTTAACAGACGATACCGGTATTTTCCAGCATGCCAAATATGGCGTTCCCAACCGAAAAGAGGGTTATTGTCTGGATGATAATGCCCGTGCTCTGATTATGGCATTAATGGCTTATCAAACTACCAGGAGTAGAGAAGCGCTTGATCTACTTCCGGTTTACCTAAGTTTTATTCACGATATGCAGCTTGAAGACGGAAATTTTCGTAATTTTTTAAGCTTTAGCAGGCAATATCTCGATGAAGAAGGTTCTGATGATTCCTTTGGTCGTACCATCTGGGCCCTGGGTTATCTGATACATACCGCCCCTAATAATTCATTCGGAGAATTAGGGCATGAATTATTTCTTAAATCTGTTCCTCATTTCAAAAAACTGACACATCTGCGAGGAATATGCAATACTATTACCGGTATAAGCTATTATTTAAGAACCCATCCTTACGATGAAAAAATATTGCAGGAACTTAAATCGCTTACCCATAAATTGCTTGGTGCATATAACACCACAAAAGGGCATGATTGGCATTGGTTTGAAAATCATCTCACTTATGACAATGCTATATTCCCATTGGCTTTATTTCATTCTGCCGAAGTAACAAGAAATGATCAGGTAAAACAGGTAGCATTGGAGTCATTGCAATTTATTGAGAAACTTACTGTAGGCACGGATTATCTTAACCCCGTAGGAAATAATGGATGGTACCTCAGAGACGGACAAATGCCTCTGCATGATCAGCAGGCTATCGAAGTAATGGCTATGGTATTAATGTATTTCCAGGTATATAAGGTAACCGGCGAAACGAAGTATCTAAAGAAAGTGTTTTCGAGCTATTTATGGTTTCTTGGAGAAAATTCTCTTCGGATACCTTTATATGATGCTGAAGTTAAAGGGTGCTGCGATGGCTTACAGCCGTCGGGAATTAACCGTAACCAGGGAGCAGAAAGTACTCTGGCCTATCTTATTTCTCATTTAACGGTGCTTGATGCCTTTAAACATGAATATCAGGATAACGAGAATATAGAAAAACAGAAAAAGATATTTTTTAAATGATGCCATGATGTGCCGGGCTCGGAAAGTAAAGTCATGGATAAAAACTGCGGCACAGGAGAGCTTCATGGCCTGTACCTAACATATTCAAAATGAAAATTGCCATTTTAGCCCCTGTTGCATGGAGAACACCACCCAGGCATTATGGTCCATGGGAACAAGTGGCTTCTAATGTCGCTGAAGGACTTGTTGCCGCAGGAATGGATGTTACTTTATTTGCTACCCAGGATTCTCTTACTGACGGAAAATTGGATGCTGTTATAGCTAAAGGTTATGCAGAAGATCTGAAGGTGGATGCCAAGAGTGTTGAATGTCTGCATATCAGTAACCTGATGGAAAAGGCGGGGGAGTTTGATTTAATTCATAATCATTTTGATTTTCTGCCGCTTAGTTATTCACGATTAATCAACACACCGGTTTTAACTACCATACATGGTTTTTCGTCTCAGAAAATAATTTCTGTTTATAAAAAATATAATGGCTCATCGCATTATGTATCGATAAGTAATTCTGACCGGAGCCCTGACTTAGACTACCTGGCAACAGTGTATAATGGTTTACGGATCTCAGATTTCATTTTCAACCCGGAGCCGGGGAATTATCTGTTGTTTTTGGGAAGGATACATCCTGATAAGGGAACAGCAGAAGCTATTGAGATTGCCCGCCGCTCTAAAAAGAAATTACTTATTGCCGGAATTATCCAGGATCAGGCTTATTTTGATGAGAAAGTAAAACCCTTTCTGGGGGATGAAATTCAATTCCTGGGTCATGCTGGCCCTGAAATGCGTAACAAGCTACTAGGAAATGCGATGGCGTTACTTCATCCTATTCATTTTAATGAACCTTTCGGGATGAGTGTGGCTGAAGCAATGCTTTGCGGCACGCCAGTAATCGCCTTCAATAAAGGATCAATGCCCGAACTTATCGGGCATGAAAAAACCGGCTTCCTTGTAAATAATGTTGATGAAGCAGTTGACTTTGTGCCTTCTACATCAAAATTAAACCGGTACTCTTGTAATGAATGGGCGGCTTCCCGTTTCTCTCAGGAAAAGATGGCGGCCGATTATATTCGTTGCTATAAAACCATTTGTTAGCTATGAGTGGCTTTTAATCTATCCAGTAAAGCTTTCAAATCTACTGTGGCAAAAGAGGATGAATAGTCTGATAATCCGTAAGGAATAATTAGTTTTCCATTATTGATGATAGACCCGCAAGAATAAACCACATTAGGAACGTATCCTTCACGTTCATCAGGATTTGGCATTAATAAGGGTTCTTCTAACCTGCCAATTTCCACCGATGGATCATCGAGCTTTAACAAGCAGGCACTCAAACAATATTTGCGCATAGGGCCAACTGCATGAGTGATTACCAACCATCCTTCCTCGGTTTCAATAGGCGAACCGCAATTACCGATTTGCACAAATTCCCAGCTGTATTTTGGTTGCTGAAGTTTAACAGGATTTTCCCAGACATTGATCTTTTCTGAATACATAATATAATTATTCCAACCATCAATACGCGATAGCATGGCATATTTGCCGTTTATTTTACGAGGGAATAATGCCAGGTTTTTATTTTGTGCGCCCGCACCAAATAATGGTCCTATTTTGAAATCATAAAAATCTTTGGTTTTTAACAGCTTAGGCATTATTATAGCGCCGTCAAAAGCGGTATAGGTGGCATAATAAGTTATTTGGCCATCATCTTCAATAAATTTAACAAAACGTGGGTCTTCAATGCCTTTTCGTTCAAATTCTGAAATTGGAAATATTACCCTGTCTGAGATGTCTGTATCCATAGAAAAAATGATTTCATAGAATGAATCAGACAGCCATAAAACTTTTTCGAGCTCCACATCTCTAACAGGGTCGGGTTCAATTTTTTGTGATTCGAGAATCGTGTTTCTTAAAGTGACATAATCAAAGTTTTCATCAAGTTTGGTCTCCAGCTCTTTTAATACGTTAATACCAACCCTTGATACTAAAGCCTTTTCCAGGAAAAGCTTTTTATTGTAGCTTGCATTCCGTATAATCTCTGCTTCATCGATGTAATTTCCAACCGGAATAACATTAATATTATTATGCTTGTCTATTAATGCTCGTCTGAATACGATTGATGAAATGTGCCCTTCGCCAACTGCTCTGAAACTAATGATTAAGCGTCTTTCGCCCTCTTCAAGTTCTGTTTGATTGGGGTCTTCAATAATCGATGGATTGAAGAATGCCGCCGATTCAATGGAATACTCATGGGTAAAGTAGGAACCGATAAGCAATTTTCGATAGGGTTGAATACTATCATGATCGATTCCCATCGTATCAAATAAAAATTTAAGCTTACTGCAATGCTTTTCCAGAAGTTTTGTGATATTTCGGTGCCGTTTTGAATATTCCTGTAAAAGGGGCGATATAATGCTGAATACCTGTTCATCACTCAAGGTCATCACCCTGGTAATCACTTCTTTGCCACGTTCATCTCCATTATAAAAGAATCTCGCAATTACACGTTTTGGATCAGGATATACTTTGATAGGTTTTCGCTCTATAGGGAGTCTCATGTGTTTTTTATTGAAAAAAAGAATAATACAAAATAATTACCAATAATGTATACTATTGGAAAATAGTTTACATTGAATTTTATTGCATCTTTACCTAAATTTATCTGTTACATCTACTGGGAGATATAGATGAAAAATAATTTTAAGTTTAGAAAGTTTTAAAATCATGACTTCTAAGACTTCCAACTTATTAAAGACCTTGATTTCTGGCTCTTTGTTGGATGAAAATAACAGCCCTTCGCCTGAAAAACCAGTTGCTACCATTTTACCGAAGTCCTAACATTAGATCTCTGCTGAAAAGTTATTCAAAAGATTCAGGAGACTCAGTTACTGTTTTTCTCGGCTTTATACTCAATAACAACACCCCGGCTACTACCAATACAGTTCCAAAAATTTGTTCTGTAAAAATTTCTTCTCCTAAAAAGTAATGCGCCTGGACAATAGTGGATACAGGACCAATACTTGAGATGATTGCTACATTGTTTGAACCTATCTTCTTCAGTGCTGAGGATAACATAAATGTTGGAATAACCGTGGCTACAATAGCCAGCAACAAACCATACCACCATAAGTCTTTACTGTGCAAAAGCATGTTAAATTCACCACGAAAGATGAAGTGGAGGAATATGCCTGCAGTTGCTGAAAGCATCGCATAAGCTGTAAACTTGGCCGGACCAATTTGAGGAATTAATCTGCCGCTGCCTACTATATAAATGGAGTAAGTTATCGCACAGATAAAAATCAGAAAACTGCCCAGGAAAAAATCGGGATTAGAAGTGTCGACATTTAATTCACCTAAGTACGCCAAGCCAATACCTGAATAAGTTAGTAATAAAGCTATTTGCTGCTTGCGATTGATCTTTTGCTTATAAATAATGGCATTGATTAATACAACGAAAGTGGGATACAGAAATAGTATGAGTCTTTCAAGTCCGGCAGAAATATATTGCAGTCCGATGAAGTCAAATAGACTGCTTAAATAATACCCGAAAATTCCTAAAAAAATTATAGATAACCATTGCTTTCCCGACATCTTTACATTGCTCTCTTTATTGCTAATCATAAATGCTGCGATCAGATAAAATGGTAGTGAAAATATCATGCGTAGCGTAAGTAATGAAAGTGCATCGACTTTAATTTGAGCAAAGGCAAGCTTGACCATAATAGCCTTTGTGGAAAATAAAATAGCACCTACGAAAGCAATACTAATTCCTATGAGAGTTAATGGTTGTTTAATTTTTTCCATAAATTATATATCCTCCCGGCACGTGCACAGCGAGGATGTTATCAGTTGTTAAAAATCGGCAAACATAGTTTTACTTTAAATTTGATTCAAAATTTTAACCAAAGTTCGCCAAAACGAAACTTCATTCTATTATCAAAAAGTGGCAATAGTAAGCAATTTCATAAAATAATAATGCCTCGAAATATCACCAGGTCCTTGAATTGGTAGTTAGATACAATGTCTGAATGTTAAAGAACCGGCTTTCAACCATTAGTTTAGGCAGCATTTGTTTCCCGCCAAAAAATAGTCTGTAAAAAGATCGCTTTTGTGTCTTAATCGATTTTAAATACACGACCTTGTAAAAAGCCAGGATCTTTAACTAATCTTTTAATTAAAAGTCACCACAAGAATTATAAACAAATTTAGTATGTATAAAAAATATGGTATTGTTCTTATAAGTCTATTGTTGATGCTTGATTGTTATTCTCAGAGTGCCGATTATCAAGTAGGACAGAGAGTGGAGGCCTATAACGTAGGCTGGTATAAGGCCACAATTATCGAGATTGGTACAGGTACTTATGCCGGATATTTCAAAGTTGATTATGATGATTATGCGTCTCATCAATATCTGTCCGCATCGAACATTCGTGTAATAAAAGCCGCTAAAGAGTTAAACTATACAGCTGGGCCCCGGAACGGAAGATATACCATTCTTTCTTATGGGATCGTAAAAAATGCTCCGCTTATTTTAGGCTATTTTGATCTGAACAATCGAAAATATACCAGTTTTAACGCCGGCAAAACATCTATAGGTAAAGGAACTTATCGATATGATGAAAAAAGTAAAAACGTTATTTGGGAAAGCGGGCCATTAACTCAGTATGGTAGGAATGCTGCGTTTCAAATTACACGAGAGGGAAAGACCCACATACTGAGGATCAGATCTAATAATACAATTGGTACAAATAGTACAGACTAGCATATTACGAATCTAAGGTTGAATGTAAGGGGTTCAGTGTATAATTATGCCAGAAAATCAAGGCGTTTAATTAGTTCCCAATTCATTAATATCCTTTACGTCCAAAACTTGTTTATCGCCACCTTTAATGAGGCTGTTGATCATCGCCAGACCCACCTGTTTCAAGGTACTGGTACTATTGGGTAATGCAACTTTTAAGAAAGGATACAAGCAATATACTTGTACATTTTAGTGCATTCTTTTGGCCCGGAGCAAACCGGTTATAATAAACTTCATAAAAGCGAATGCAACGAAACTCCAGGCCTTTTATCCAAATTTGCAGGGGGAACATGCAGAGCACGGTTTTTTTTTACTTCCAGCAAAGGTTTGATTTTACTTTTGTAAACCAGGGATCACCCGATAGGAATCTCCAAGTAAGCGATGATTATTTTTCAAGTAAACTTAAAAGCTCTTTGGCTGCCTTCTCAGATGATGCCGGATTCTGACCTGTAATTAATAATCCATCTGTTACTACATAAGAGGCCCAATCTTCTTTTTTAGAATAGTTTCCCCCTTTGTTTTTTAATTCATCTTCTAACAGGAATGGAACAATTCTGCTTAATTGTACTGCTTCTTCCTCAGTATTGGTAAAGCCTGTTACATTTTTTCCATTAACAAGAGCTTCTCCATCTCTGCTTTTCACATTCAGTAAAACGGCCGGAGCATGGCAAACGGCAGCTACAGGTTTCCCGGCAGCCAAAAATTCCTGAATAAGTTTAATGGAGATGGGATCATTGCTTAAATCCCATAATGGACCATGTCCACCAGGAAAAAATACTGCGTCAAAATCATCGGAGTTTATTTCGCTGAGTTGTTTTGTATTTGCGAGCAGTTGTTTTAATGACTCATCAGCATCAAACCTTCTGGTCGCGTCTGTCTGGCTTTCGGGTTCTGCGCTTTTTGGGTCAATAGGAGGTTGACCCCCTTTTGGTGAAGCCAGGGTAATTTCTGCCCCGGCATCCTTTAATGTATAATATGGAGCTGCAAACTCTTCGATCCAAAATCCAGTTTTCTTACCTGTATTTCCTAGTTCGCTATGCGAAGTCAGTACAATTAAAATGTTCATTTTCTTATTGTTTACAAGACGTTAATTTATTGAGGAGTTTAATAGAATTTCAATTCAGGTTTAGAACAAGCTTCAGTGAGTTTCGTTTTTAAAGAAATTAAACAGTTTTGATTGAGCTATATCAAACATAATACAGAGTCAGTACCTGCTTCGGATTTCTCCGTTAGGGATTGCAGCGGATACCGGCCATGCGCCTAAGGCCTTGTGCTGTATAAGCGTAAAGCCCGGCCCGCAGGGAAACGGCCTGTCAAAAAGTAATAAAAATCAACATAAATAGTTATCAGATTATCAAAATGCATATTTTAGTCCGATATAAACGCAAATGACTTCTACACGATTTATCATATTTTTTCTTTTCTGTTTGTTAAATTTTACTGTTTTTGCACAAGTATCTGAAAGCAAAATTTCTATTATTCCGGAACCGGTCGAACTGACAAGGAATGAAGGTTTTTTTATTCTGCCGGAAGCAATAACGATCAAATCTGCCTCATCTCCAGGGGTAATGAATGCAGTCACTCTGCTCACGAAGAAAATAAGTACAGCAACGGGAAAAAGGGTAAATATTAGCAGTAAAGACGAAAATGCAGCTATCAGGTTCGAATTAAACAGGGAAGAGGATCCGGCTTTGGGAAAAGAAGGATATCGCTTAATGGTAAGTCCGAAAACTGTTTTGATAAAAGCCAACCAGCCGGCGGGCTTGTTTTATGGTGTACAAACCTTATTGCAATTGCTTCCAAAGGAAATCGAAAGTGAGAAGCTTAATGCGAGTAGCATCTGGAGCATTCCCTGTGTAAATATTGCAGATTACCCAAGATTTGTTTGGCGCGGATTGCTGTTCGACGTATCCAGGCATTTTTTTACCAAGGAGGAGGTAAAGAAGTATATCGATAATATGGTGAAGTACAAGTACAATTTGCTGCATCTCCATTTAACTGACGATGAAGGCTGGAGAATCCAGATAAAGAGTTTTCCGAAACTTACTGAGGTAGGAGCATGGAGGGTAAACAAAACCGGACAGTTCGGGACTTTTTCTCCTCCCACGGCGACAGAACCCAAAGATTATGGCGGATTTTATACCCAGGACGATATCAGGGAAATTATCAGGTACGCTTCCGACCGTTTTGTGAATATTTTGCCGGAAATAGATGTACCAGGGCATAGTCTTGCTACTGTGGTTTCTTACCCCGAATTGTCGTGTACCCCCGGTGTAGAAAAATACAATGTCCGGGCGGGCGAACCTATTATGGACTGGTCGAGGGGCGCTCCTCCGACTGCACTGATAGACAATACTCTTTGCCCTGCTAACGAAAGAGTTTATGAGTTCCTGGATAGTGTGATTACAGAAGTGGCCGCATTGTTCCCCTTTGAATATATTCATATGGGAGGAGATGAGGCACCGCATAATTTCTGGCAAAAGAATCCTGCTATTAAAGAGCTGATGCTGAAAGAAGGTCTTAAAACGATGGAAGAAGTGCAGGGATATTTTACGCGTAGGGTGGAAGCTATTGTGCAGGCTAAAGGAAAGAAATTTATCGGATGGGATGAGATTTTAGAGGGTGCCCCATCTCAATCCACAGCCGTGATGAGCTGGCGTGGAGTGGAAGGGGGCATAAAGGCAGCAAAGCTGGGCCACGAAGTGGTGATGAGCCCTTCGACCTATGCTTACCTGGATTACATGCAGGGAGATGTTGCTATTGAACCTAAAAATTATGCTTCTTTGCGTTTGAATAAAGCCTATCAATTTGATCCGGGCGAAGGGATTGCTGATAGTAAATTGATAAAGGGCGGGCAGGCAAATTTGTGGACAGAACAGATTTATACTATGCGCCATGCAGAGTATATGTTATGGCCGCGCGGTTTGGCCATAGCCGAATCGGTATGGTCTCCGGTAAACAGAAAAAACTGGACAAATTTTTACGGCAAAGTTGAAGATCACTTTAAACGTATGGATGTCGCGGAGATAAAATACGCTCCGAGTATGTATGATCCGGGTTTTCTCCCTTCTGCCGGTTCTGAGAATACCTTAGTTGTACAGTTAAATACAGAAATACCCGGACTTGATATTCATTACACCTTTGATAATTCTTTTCCGGATCAATATTATCCGAAGTACTCGGCACCCCTTGTTGTTCCAAAAGATGCGGTTTACCTGAAGGTGATTACCTACCGTGATAAAAAACCTATCGGAAGAATGATTACGATGCCAATTAGTGAGCTTAAGGTGAGAGCGAAGAAAAAGTAGATTTCCACAGTTCAGCAGAAAAAGCTTTTTTCAAGAAGCCTGATTAAGCCCTCATATTTATCTGGTTTAAAATGCAGATTTAAAATGCCGGGTATTTATTTAGCCATGGCTCTTGCTTTCAATTCTGCAGACATATTCTCAATGGCATACCTGAAAGCTGTACGGGGCATTTGGAGTTTATTCTGCATTACAAAATTAAAAACCGTATTTTCATGAGTTTTACTCGCTACTTTCAGAGCCCAGCCATATCCCTTTTGTACAAGGTCATCTTTATCGCTCAACTGCAATTCGGCGATTTCCATAATCTCATTTACGTATTTCCCTTTTCGGGCCGGAACTATAAATGAAACAGAAGCAGCTCTTCTCATCCAGCGGTTCTCATCTGTTCCCCATTTTTTGAGATCACTTACATATTCCGGGTACATTAACAAAAAGCTGCCCACTGTATTATTGCAAAAGGTATCGCAGGATGCCCAGTTATCCACACAGCAGGAAATCCACTTTTCAAAGATTTTAAAGTCAGTTTTTTCAAATTTTTTACGTTGAGAATATGCCAAATCGCAGGCAATAATAGATTCTTCAAAATAACCCGAAGCCCATAAAACTTCACAAAACTTGAAAATATTTTCCTTGCTTTCTTTTTGAAGGTCTTTAAGAATGCTTTTTGTGAGCGATTTTATTGCCGGGACTTTTACTCCGTAAGCTTTTATAGGTTCTTTAAAAAACTTCTGTGAAGATTTCCGGACCGATTCATCTCCAAGATTGATTAGCTCTTCCCGTATTTGTTTAAGAAGGTTTTCCATAGGTGTTAAATTTAACGATACCGCCAATGCTGACCTAAAATTATTTAAGTATATTAAGTAATTAGTGGACCATAAACCTGGTATTGATTAACAATGTATTAAATTATCCGTTATATACGTATTGCTTTAAACGAATGTGTATGAAATCATTTCTGATCGCCAGCATTTTATTTTTGTTTGTTGAAGCGTGTAAAACAGAGAATTTAAGTAATCTTAATAAAGATATAGACCTTTATCAAAATGAACTGGTGCATCTTGATGCTAAACATAAATTAAATTTCGAAGCAACGGAGATAAATGATTCGCGATGTCCGGAAGGAGTAACTTGTGTCTGGGAAGGTTACGCTTCGGTAATCATAAAAGTGAAATCTGAAAATACCGATATCACGGACTTGAAATTATGCACAGGTGCTTGTAATGCTATAGGTTCTAAAGAATTGTTATTTAATGTGAATAACGACAGGTACAAAGTAAGTTTAATAGCGATTCAAAAAGGGAAGGCTGACCGGCTTAAGGCTGTTATCAGGGTTTCGGGTTATTAAGCCAGGCTGGCACATCCAAATTAAAACATGCCATTACCGTTTTTCGAAACTTCGGGAACAATTTGCAGTACATCCCAGTGCTCAATAATTTTTCCGTTATTATTAAAGCGGAAAATATCAATTCCTGCATAATCCTGTTCGCCGGGCCAGTGTTGTAAACAATGCAGCACAACCAGATTTGCTTCAGCAATTACTTTTTTAAATTCCACCTGCTTTCCGGGGTATTCTTCTGCCATTCTATTGAAATAGTCAATAAAACCTTGCTTTCCATCTTCAACATGCGGATTGTGCTGAATATAAGTATCGCCAACTTATTGGTTAACAGCTTCTTCTGGCCGGCTTTGATTAAACATTAAATCATAAAATTCGACAGCATTTTTTTTATTTTCCCTGCTCATCCTTATAAAACAAAAGAAAAAGCATTTGTTGCAGACCAATTCTTTTGGCTTAAGAAGAAATAGCTTTATTATTTTCAATCTCCTTCTCAGATCTAAATAATGAATGTTTAAACATCTATTAGAACAACGCTAAAAAGAATATAGTTGAGTCATCAATAGATACACCCGCACCTACCTCTAAAAATGAAAACAATACAATTAAACTCGTGGTCCGCCATTCACCAGAATGTTTTTTTACAAACTCTTTTATGGAGATCATGGAGTAGCTTAAATACTCTTTAACGGTATGTTTAGAGATATTTAAAATGTCAGCCGTTTCCTCATAACTTTTACCCTGAATTTTACATAAGGTAAATACCTTTTGTTTTTGAGGAGACAGTGTTTCAACAGCTTTCTGCATTAACAAATATTTACACTCGAAGAGCTCAGAATCTTCTTCTTCTTCCGAATTATTGACAGATTCAGTAGTATTACATAGAGTAAGCGCACGAAGTTTTTGTCGCTGGAAGTTAACAGATTGATTAAAACTAATCACAAATAGCCAGCCGCTCAAACTTTGCTCCTGTTTGATACTGTGTCTTTTTTCCCATAATATGGTAAAGACTTCCTGGAGGATATCGGAAGCAGCCTGTTCATCTTTTGTGAGCTTCAACGCATTTTTGTATAGCCCCTTGTGGTATTTCCAATATATCGTATCAAACGCATGCGTATCGTTCTCCTGAATCCTTAAAACTAAATCTCTGTCTGCGCTCATCTTTATATCTGTTTTTAAGATGTTTCTTTTGGCTATCTGTTATTTTTACGGTAAAAGTATGGAAAATTGGCAATGTTGTTCGGTTTAAGGTGTAATATTTTCAAGATATGCGTGATTTTTATAAATTTTACCTCTTTTTGCTATGTAATTTTACTGTATTTTAAATATTTAGTAAGATTATGGCTAATTTTTTAGGATAATATTAAAAATATTAAAATATCATTAAAAATATTCTGATTATACCCCCTATTTTATTGTTGTTTTCGTTTTTATATTAAAACAATCAAGGTGGAAACTGAAAAAGAAAGATTAATCAGGGTGTTTAATGCTAAGTCATTATTAGAAGATGATCGAAGATGGTTGTCAGACTATCTTAACGACTCTGATCTTTCTGAATTAAAGGCTATAAGTTTAGAACAGTATTATGCCGGCGATCATTCAGATAATACTATAGACTATAATAAGTCTCAGCAAGTGCTTAATAAGATTCATTCAATAGGCTTTAGTAAGAAAGATAAGCCTTACGGAATGTTACTTAAGATTGCTGCATTGCTGCTGATCATATTGTCATTCAGTCTTTATTTTTTCATACATGATGAACAGGGATTTAATCAGATAAGTCATCAAGACACCACTGATATCCAACCCGGAGAAAATAAAGCCATGCTTACAATGGGAGACGGATCTCAAATTGTTCTCAATAAAGCGAATAGTAAATTACTTATTAATAAAGGGAACATAGCTATCAGTCAGGGAAAAGATGGCGAGGTGATATATAATGTACGTCAGTCTCCGGCTTCTCAAAATGCTAAGATCGAGTATAATGTAATTTCAACACCAAAGGCAGGCCGGTATCGGGTAACACTTTCCGACGGGACTTCGGTATGGTTAAACTCTAATTCGTCTATTCGTTTTCCAACTATTTTTAGCGGAAAGGAACGTAAAGTAGAAATAAGCGGGGAAGTTTATTTTGAAGTCGCCAAAAACCGAAAAGTTCCTTTCCGGGTAGTGTCAGCTAATCAAATAGTTGAAGTATTAGGTACTCATTTTAATGTAAATGCCTATGCTGATGAAAGTTATGTTAAAACAACCCTGCTTGAGGGGAGTGTAAAAGTGTACAAAGGCGCTGAAAGTGTATTGTTAAAACCAGGGCAACAGTCGCAAACCGCAAAATCCATCAGTATTATAAACTCTGCGGATTTGGAGGCAGAAACCTCCTGGAAAAATGGCATGTTCTATTTTAAAGATGCTGATATAGCAACTGTAATGCGCCAGGCAGGCAGGTGGTATGATCTGGAAGTTGCCTATGAAGGAAAAATGCCTTTAAAGCAGTTTAATGGAAAGGTGCCTAATAATATAGCACTCTCAAAGTTTCTGGAAATACTTGATTTCTCGGGTATTAAATTCAAGATTGATGGAAGAAGAATTACTATTATCAAATAACAGCATAAATAAATAATCACTCACAATTAACCCTTAAAGACATGCAGAATAAACGACAGCAGAAATTTTAAAAGAGATGGTTGGCAAAAAAAACCGCAAAAGTGTTCGAGCACTTCTGCGGATAAATATAGGCTAACCCATTCAGATTACAGAAAGGCAAATAGGTATTAACCCAAACATTACAAATGTATGTATTTTATTACTTCCCATAAAGGTCTGAGCAATTCGTGCCTTTTCAAATCCAAAATTTTCCTGGTCATGCAAGCTACAATTGCTTTATTGCTGACATTACTTAGCCAGGTTCATGCGACAACATCGTCTCACATTACACTTAATGCAAAGGATGCTTTCGTCGAAAATGTTTTTCAATCCATTGAAAAACAAACAGAATTTACTTTTTTATATGATAAACTGGATATAAAAAGGGCTGAGAAAATAACGATCCAGTTAAAAGATGCTTCTATCGAGCAAGCGCTTGAAGCATGCTTTAAAAATCAGCCATTAAAGTATAAAATAATCGAGAAGACCATAGTGGTTAAAGGAAAGGAGTCGACCTTTTTCAAAACTGCAGAACTTGGTACTGCACTTCCTCCTGTTTCAATTGTGGGAAAGGTTGTTGATGATACCGGAGAAACTCTGCCCGGTGTGTCTGTTACAATTAAAGGTACCTCAAAAATGGCATTAACAGATATGAACGGTGATTTTAAGCTGATCGCAGATGAAAATGCAGTACTGGTTTTTTCATATCTGGGGTTTAAGCCCAAAGAGATGCCTGTAGGCAAAAACACCAGCTTGCGGGTGGTGCTGATGCCCGACGTAAAGGCCTTGAGTGAAGTTGTGGTTGTGGGATATGGCACTCAAACCAAAGAGGAGTTTACCGGATCGGCAGCGCGGGTTTCCGGCGAGGCACTTAAAGATGTGCCTGTACAGAGTTTTGAACAGGGATTAGCTGGCAGAGCAGCAGGAGTTAGTATCGGTCAGCCCAACGGAGCACTAAATAATGCCCCGGTTATTCGTGTCCGCGGCATAAACTCAATCTCTTTAAGTTCGTATCCACTGATTGTAGTAGATGGAATTCCAATTAACACTGGAAGTCAGTCTGGTAATACTACAGTAGCAAATAATCCTTTAGGAGATATAAATCCAGCAGATATTTTGTCTATTGATGTACTGAAAGATGCGGCATCTACCTCAATTTACGGATCGAGGGCTGCAGCAGGAGTGTTATTGATTACTACTAAAGCAGGAAAAGCAGGAAAACCAAAAGTTTCCTATGAAGCCTGGGCAGGTCAGTCAAATGCGGTTCGTCTGCCGAAAATGTTGAATGCCCAACAATTTATGGACATTAAGAATGAAGCCGTATTAAACGCTAAAATATTGGGCGGAAATGCCAATAATCCTTCAGTAGCATCAGCTTTATTCTTCCCCAGCTATAATGAAGATGGTTCAATGGTAAACACGAATTGGTATGATTATATATATCAGGAAGGAGTTTCTCAGAACCATAGTTTAAGCGTTTCCGGAGGTTCTGAAACCACAAAGTATTATTTTTCAGCAAATTACAGTGATCAGAATGGTATCCTGAAAACTAATGAATTTACCCGTAAAGGGGCTCGGTTCAACTTAGATCATAAACTTTCCTCCTGGTTAAATTTAACGGCGAATGTGACGTATAATAACACTTTAAACGCATCGCCAAATACAGGTTCTCTGACTGGTAATGCTTTTGGTTTAAGTGGTTCTGCCCGTTTAGCCTGGTTAACGGCTCCAAATGTACCGGGAATGAATGCTGATGGGTCATACAATGTAAATGGCAGTACCATGGGAATGAGTAATAATAAAGTTCAGAGTAACTTTTATAACCCGCTGCCAATGTTGGACTTAAATTATTATACCTCAGGCAATGACAGGCTCATTGGTAATTTCGGGGCTGGTATAAAGCTTTTGAAAGGGCTTGATTATAAGATGAATTATGGTATTGACCGCCTCAAAATTGAAAATGTGAGTTTTAACCACCCTATGAGTGGATCTGGTTTTCCAAATGGAAGCGCTTCAAACAGTGCCAGGTTAACAGACAACTGGAACTGGACGAATACCCTGACTTACCAAAAAACTCTGGCAAAGCATAGCTTTTCCGGGTTACTAGGTTATGACGTTCAAAAATTTAACAATTCAGGATGGGGAATTACCCGTACCCAGATCGCGGATCAGTTTTTTAATGAGATCCAGGGTAGCTGGGGTGCAAATGCGCCGACAGCAAATTCTTTAAGTGAGAGAGCCTTTGCATCATACTTTTCCCGTCTGACTTATGACTACAGTAAGAAGTATTTTCTTACAATTAATTTCAGACGTGATGGAAACTCTGCTTTAGGTGCAGGAAGAAAATATGGAAATTTCGGTGGTGCTTCTGCAGGTTGGGCTCTTTCTGAAGAAAAATTTTATGATGGTTTATCCCTGGCGAAAATAATGAACAGTGTAAAATTCCGCGGTAGCTGGGGCAGGGTTGGAAATGGAAATCTGGTAGAATCCTACGGTTCGCAGGCTCTTTACGCCTCCGGTTTATATGCGGATGCCGCAACATGGACATTTGATCAGGGTGGAAATCCCGACTTAGGGTGGGAGACCAGCGATCAGACAAACCTGGGCGTAGATTTAGGGTTTTTAAACGACCGCTTCCAATTAGAACTAACATATTATAATAATAATGTAAACGGTTTAATTCTCAACGTTCCTCAAACTCCTTCAAAAGGTATTCCGGGCAACGCCATACTTCAAAATGTAGGGGCGATGTATAATAAAGGATTTGAAGTAGCAATTAATGCAAGAGTCGTAAATAAAGGCAAGTTTACTTATAGCACTAACTACAATATCACCTTTAATAAAAATAAGGTTACAGAATTATTTGGAGGAGCCAGAGATGAAATAATCGGGACAACTGCTACAGCTGCAGAAGCTTCTAATATTACCCGTGTGGGTGAGTCGGTAGGAAGCCTGTACGGTGCCAGAACCAATGGTGTAAACCCTGCTAACGGTCAGCGTATATTCATCAACAAAGCCGGTGAGCAGATTCAATATAGTCAGGTAGTTGCTCCGGGCGCCAGTCGCTGGACTTATTTAGACGGTACCGCCGCCGCACCTATTGGAGTGGATGATTATTATCTGGCTGGAAACGCGCTTCCTAAATTTTACGGAGGGTTTAATAATAATTTCAAATATGGGAACTTCGATATGGGGCTGAATTTTACATTCGCGGGCGGCAATTACATTATGAATGGTTCGAAAGGAACATTTCGTGATCAGCGTTTCTGGAATAATACCACAGAGGTATTCGAAAGATGGACCACACCTGGTCAGGTTACCGACATTCCACGGCTAGTATATGGTGATTTACTTTCAAACGGATCATCGTTCCCCATCTCAGAAAACGTTGAAAAGGGAGATTTTATCAGGCTTCAAACTGTGTCTCTGGGATACAAAGTGCCTGCTAAATTATTCGGAAAGTCCGGAATATCTTCTGTAAGGGTTTACACTCAAGTTTTAAATGCTTTTTTAATGACTAAATATTCGGGTTTAGATCCTGAGATATCTGTAAATGGAAACAGCAACATTACTCCTGGTGTAGACAAAAACTCCGTTCCTCAAGCAAGAACAATGACCTTCGGAGTAAACATAGGATTTTAGCATTTAGATACAAAAAGATGAAAAGAACGAATAGAATATACACAAAACCATATATGTTCAGAATTGCATGTATTGCTTTAGCTCTAAGCTTAGTGTTAACTGCATGTAATGAAGAGGAACTATTAAATCCGGTCCCGGAGACATCTCTTGGTGCAGATTTCCTTTTTGCCAATCCAGAAAGGGTATTGGGTCAGATAAACGGAATGTACGCGGGCGTAAAAAATGGCAGTTTTTTAGGCGGCAGAAATCTGATGCTTAATGACATAAGAGGGGAGGATTTTCTAAACCGCACCCAGAATGTGTTTACTGGCTATGATGCCTGGCTCCATACTGTTAATTCGGGTTCTGCAGATGCAGTTAGTACCTGGGGCGCGGCCTATACAGCAATTAATGCGGCAAATCTGCTAATCGATGGGTTGGCAGCTCACCCAAATGCTGTTAACTCTGTTTTAGCAGCTCAATATATTGGCGAAGCAAAGTTTGTAAGGGCCCTTTGTTACCATTATTTAACTACAATGTATGGTCAGCCGTATTTAAAAGACAATGGGGCGTCACCTGCTGTGCCGCTCCGGTTAAAAGGAGAAAGTACAACGGCCAATAATGATTTGGGACTTAGTACGGTGGCTGAAGTATACACCCAGATTCTTAAAGATCTGGATGAGGCCGAATTAGCCTTGCCTTTAACGTATTCCACCCCGCTTTTAAATACAACAAGAGCCCATAGAAATACGGCTATTGCTTTAAAAACGCGCGTGTATCTTTCAATGGGTAATTATGCTAAGGTGATCGCTGAAGCCGGGAAGATTGTTTCTGATGCTTCTCCATTCAAAGCCTTAACAGGAGTTGCCCATCAGTTGCAGCCGAATATCGCGACCATTTTTTCAGAAAATTACACCACGGTTGAATCTGTTTTCTCTATGCCAATGACACAATTAAATAATGTTGGCGGTCAAAGTGGTCTGGCTACGGTGTATACCTCAACTTTTGAATATAATCTGAATCCTTCAGGTATTTATGGAGATCCTTCATGGAGAGCTACAGATGCCAGGAAGGTGAATTTTACCACTGCTAAAATTGGAAATACCACCGGTCCTTTTATTACGAAGTATAAAAAAGTAAGTCCCAATTTGGATTATGTTCCGATTATCAGATATGCAGAGGTTTTGTTGAATTATGCTGAAGCAGCGGCCAAAACAGGTAGCCTGCCTAAAGCTATCGCTTTATTAACAGCTGTCAGAACCCGGTCGGATGCTACTTACATATTCCCGGCCGAGGCGGTGGCGACACCGGAGGCTTTAGTAAGTACGATCTGGATTGAAAGAAGAATAGAACTGATAGGCGAGGGCTTCAGAGCGAGAGATATAATGCGTAGTTTATTAACCTTTCCTGCGAAGGGTAGTGGTGGATTAAACGCACCGGCAATCTCACTTTCACAGCCTGAGTATGTCTTCCCGATTCCAAATTCGGAACGTTCAACCAATAAAGGATTGTAAGAATTGTCCCGATAAGCTGAAAATAGATTCAGTATATGGGACTTTTGATACAGCCTCAACTAAATGTATTTAAATAATATAACCATTCGATGATGAAATTATATTCTAAAATATTAATAGGATTACTTGCTTTAAGCAAGTTGTCTTATGCGCAAACTATCCCTGCCGGGCAAGGCTCTCAGAGCAGATCTGAGTCTCGTCAGGCGGCCTCAATTTCCTCCTATACCCAGGGATTTAAAAAGTTTGAAGGATATTTCGACTTTTATTATGATGAAAAGTCAGGAAAGGTATTCCTGGAAATTGATAAACTGGGTAAAGAGTTCCTGTATTTCAGTTCCTTATCCACTGGCGTAGGAAATGGGGGCCCAGAACGTGGTCAGGCTTCATCAGCACTTGCGAAATTTGTAAAAGAAGGAACAAAGGTTTTGTTAGTTGAACCAGTTACTACCTTTCGTGCTATAACTTCAAATATTGACGAGATAAAAGCTGTAGAAAGCAATTTTGCCAACTCAGTTATTTTTGGTTTCGTGCCGGTAGCAATAGAAGGCGGTAAAGTATTGGTAGATATTACATCATTTATTATACGTGATACTCAGGGTGTTGGGTCAAGGCTTGGTGTGAGCCAGGTGTCGGGTCAAAGAGGAGCCGGTGTGCCTGCGGGTCCGGCCTACCGTTTGGACGAAACCCGCTCTGTGGTCTATATGCCAAACACAAAGAATTTTCCGAAAAATACTGAATTCGAAGCAATGGTGACCTTTATAGGAGGTGGCGGCGGAGGTGGTCGTCGTGGCTTTGGCGGGGTAGGGATTGCTCCTGATCCCTCCGCTATCACCATTAATCTGCACCAGTCGTTCGTTGAATTGCCTGAAGATGGTTTTAAGATGCGCAAGTTCGATCCCAGAACAGCATCCGGTCAATTTAATTATATGGACTTTTCTGCTCCTATCACTGAGTCTATGGTTAAAAGAACGATCAGACGCCATCGATTAGAGAAAAAGAATCCTGGCGCCGAACTCAGCGAAGCTGTAAAACCAATTGTTTATTACATCTCCCGCGGCGTTCCGGAACCGGTTAAAAAGGCATTAATTGATGGAGGTGCATGGTGGAACCAGGCCTTTGAAGCAGCAGGCTTTAAAAATGCATTCCAGGTAAAAGAACTTCCGGAAGGTGCCGATCCAATGGATATCCGGTATAATGTAGTAAACTGGATTACACGCTCCGGCAGCCCGGCACGCGCCTTTTCCTCGGGGGCCTCTTATATCGATCCCCGCACGGGCGAAATCATTAAAGGTGTGGTAACGTTAGGATCGGACAGACACAGGCAGGATTACCTGATTGCTGTGGGGCTCCTTCAACCATATATTGATGGGAAGCCTGTTACAAAGGCAATGGAAGAAATGGCTTTGAAACGTGTAAGACAATTGTCGGCACACGAAATTGGCCATACCCTGGGCTTTAGCCACAATTTTGCCGCGAGCCATAAAGACCGTGCATCCGTAATGGATTATCCATACCCTAAGTTTTCCCTGAAAGCGGATGGTACTGTAGATATCTCTGATTCTTACGCTGATGGAATAGGTTCCTGGGATAAGCGCTCTGTTATGTGGGCCTATACTGAATTTAAAAAGGGAGCGAATGAAGATGCTGAACTGGATAAAATTATGAACGAAACCTTAAAACTTGGTTTTGAATACATTCCGGATATTGGTGGAAATGCGCATCCTTCATCAAATCAATGGGAAGATGGTAAAGATCCTATCGAACAGATGACGAATATTATGAAAGTACGCAGAAAAGTACTTGACGAGTTTTCTGAAAAATCTATCCCACAGGGTATGCCAATGGCAACTATGGAAGAAGTGTTGGTGCCGATTTATCTGTTGCATCGTTACCAGGTTGAAGCTGTCGCCAAGTCTGTGGGAGGCCTGTATTTTACCCATGCTGTTAAAAATGACGGACAAGTGCCAACTAGAATGGTAGCCCCGGCACAGCAATGGAAGGCTTTTGAATCTTTAATGAGTACAATAAGCCCTGAAGCACTTGCTTTACCGGATGCTTTAATTTCAAAAATTCCTCCACGGCCATCTGGGTTTCCTGCATCTGTAGAGACCTTTACTGGATATACCGGTCCGACGTTTGACCCGATTGCAGCAGCGGAAACAGCGGCGAGCACTACCATATCTTATTTGTTAAACTCTGAACGCGCAGCAAGATTGATTGAATATAGTTCCAGAGACAGCGGACAGCCCGGATTCATGCCAATTGTTGACAAACTTTTTGAAAGAACCTGGAAAGCTCCGATGCCTGCCGGTTACAAAGGCGAATTGCAAACAACCGTTAATAATCAGGTCGTAAAATATCTTTTGCAACTGGCTGCAAACTCGAGTGCATCCGAAATTGTAAGAGGACAGGCGCTTCTGAAAATAGATGAATTGAAGCTATGGATGGCATCAAGTATGGCAGGTGCGAAGCCAGCTCAGAAAGCAAATATGATGTTCGCTCTCTCACAAATCGAAGCTTTCAGGGCCGAACCTAATAAGTTCGAAGCTCCGGCTGCGCTTGATATGCCGCCGGGAGCTCCTATTGGTATGCCGGCAATGGACTTTCTTAACGATAATGAAGTTTATTAGCCTCATTTAAATACCCTGCGTTCATAAACCCGGTTAATCCCCGGAAAATTCCACCAAACGCCAAAAGTTTTTGGGTAGGGGAAATAGTGCCTTATACTATTAAAAATCACCATTAAAATCAAGAAAATGACAACAAAACATAGGTTACACTTTAAACAGATATTCACCTTATTGGGACTAGTCTGCCTCTTAAGCTTGTTTCTGTTAAGTCCGGTAAATGTTTCTGCCCAGGCTATTTCTGCAGCAAAACTTGACGCTTTGAAAGCTGAATTGGTCACAGAAATTGATAAGCAGCAAAAAATGACTCAGGAGATGGTGGATATGGTTTTTAGTTTCGGCGAGTTGGGCTTTCAGGAGTATGAAACATCTAAATACCTTACAGATATTTTAAAGAAAAACGGATTTAAAATTGAAATGGGCATTGCCGGAATGCCAACTGCCTGGACTGCTACCTGGGGTTCTGGCAAGCCCTTTATTGCCATCGGAAGCGATATCGATTGTATTCCAAAAGCGTCTCAAAAGCCAGGCGTTGCCTATCATGATCCAATTATAGAAGGAGCTCCCGGGCATGGAGAAGGACATAATTCAGGTGAGCCATTAAATATTACAGCGGTACTCGCCTTGAAGAAAATCATGGAACGCGAGAAAATAGCCGGAACTATAATGCTTTGGCCCGGCGTTGCCGAAGAACAACTTGGTGCAAAGGCTTTTTTCATTCGCGATGGATATTTTAAAAATGTTGACGCCTGTATCTTCACACATGTAGGTTCGGGTTTAGGAACCAGTTACGGAGGCGGCGGAAACGGATTAGTATCTGTAGAATTTTCATTTGAAGGTGAAGCCGCACATGCGGCGGGAGCCCCATGGAAGGGAAGATCTGCCCTTGATGCTGTAGAATTAATGAATCATTCATGGAATATGCATCGTGAGCATATGGAAACCGACCAGCGTTCTCATTATGTAATTACAGATGGTGGCGATCAGCCTAATGTTGTGCCCTCAAAAGCCTCAGTCTGGTATTATTTCCGCGAAGGGTCTTATCCAAAAATTATGAAAATGTATCAGGATGGAATTAAAATGGCTGAAGCTGCAGCATCAATGACTGATACAAAAATGAGCTATAAAGTACTTGGTAGCGCATGGCCGCGTAATATGAACAAAACCCTTGCAGAAACCATGTTCGAAAATATTAAACAAGTAGGTATCCCTAAATGGTCAGACGATGATCAAACATTGGCGAAAGCATTGCAAAAAGAAATGGGTTCTGAAGAAAGAGGCTTAAGCACTACAATAGCAAGTTCGCTGAGGGTTCCGGTTCCTATTGCCCAGGCGGCAGGTGGCGGTGGTTCGGATGATATTGCGGATGTTTCCTGGAATCTGCCGACTATAACATTGAGCTATCCCGCCAATATTCCCGGTACTCCAGGACATCATTGGGCCAATGCTGTTGCCATGGCAACTCCGATTGCACATAAAGGAGTAACTGCCGGAGCTAAGTCGCAAGCGATGACATTACTTGACTTATTCGTTAAACCGGAAATCATTAAAGAAGCCTGGACTTATTTCAACGAGGTTCAAACAAAGGATATTAAGTATAAATCGCTTCTTTCAGCCACTGATAAGCCCGCTGTTCATCTTAATAAAAAGATTATGGATGAGTTCAGACCTCAGATGAAGCAGTTTTATTATAACCCTGCTAAATATAAAACTTACCTGGAGCAGCTCGGAATAAAGTATCCAACTATCAGAACTTCTTCTACACAGGTCGGAGAATAAGAAGCGGTCAACTTGCCGTTGGGAAGGAAAAGCTAGACAATAATCAAGTCCATTCATCACAAAAAAATAGTTCTAATGAAAACAAAAATGGGTTCAATTTTCAAAGGGTTTTTATGCTCATTTGGAACAACATGCGCATTAGGCCTGGCGGCACTAAGTCCTGTTTCGGTTTCTGCTCAAACAATATCAGCTGCGAAGTTGGATGCTCTGAAAACTGAATTAATGACAACTATTGATAAACAACAGAAATCTACTCAGGAAATGGTAGATATGGTCTTCAGTTTTGGAGAGCTTGGTTTTCAGGAGGTTGAGACATCAAAATACCTGACCGGAATATTAAAGAATAATGGCTTTGCGATAGAAATGGGCATAGCTGGTATTCCAACCGCGTGGACAGCGAAATGGGGGTCGGGAAGACCCTATATCGCAGTGGGCAGTGATATAGACTGTATTCCCAAAGCTTCGCAGAAGCCAGGTGTCGCTTATCACTCCCCGATTATTGATGGTGCGCCCGGCCATGGAGAAGGTCATAATGCCGGCGTTCCTCTTAATATAACAGCTGCGCTTGCTTTGAAAAAAATAATGGAGCGTGAAAAAATATCCGGCACCTTAATTCTCTGGCCCGGTGTTGCTGAAGAGCAACTGGGAACTAAAGCTTATTATGTCCGTGATGGTTATTTCAAAGATGTTGACGCCTGCATCTTTACCCATGTAGGGAATAATTTGGGTACCAGCTACGGCGATGGTGGAGGAAATGGAATGATTTCGGTGAAATTTGATTTTGAAGGTGAAGCATCCCATGCCGCTGGTGGGCCATGGAAAGGCAGATCCGCATTGGATGCCGTTGAAATGATGAACACTGGTTGGAATTATCACCGTGAACATATGGAAACTACCCAACGATCTCATTATGTAATTGTCGATGGCGGTGATCAGCCGAACGTAGTGCCTTCTAAAGCCTCAGTTTGGTATTATTTCAGAGAACGGTCTTATCCGAAAATTATGCAGATGTACAAGGATGGTATTAAAATAGCCGAAGCCGCTGCGAAAATGACCGATACAAAAATGACTTACGAAGTACTGGGAAGTGCCTGGCCCGGCCATTTCAATAAGACATTGGCCGAAGTAATGACCGAGAATATCAAAGAAGTGGGACTACCGGCCTGGAGCGAAGATGATCAGAAACTTGCCAAAGGAATACAAAAGGAAATGGGTTCTGCAGAAACAGGGTTAAGCAAAGCAATAAGTGTTTTAAGTGTACCTACTACTACTTTATCATCTGGCGGCGGTGGTTCAGATGATATAGCTGATGTATCATGGAACGTGCCCACTATAACATTACGCTTTCCGGCCAACATTCCCGGCCTGCCTGGTCATCATTGGGCAAATGCTATAGCAATGGCCACCCCAATTGCTCATAAAGGAGTAACCGCAGGAGCAAAAGCACAAGCTATGACTCTTCTGGACATGTTTACCAATCCGGAAATTCTCAAAGGTGCCAAAGCTTATTTTACAGAGGTTCAAACTAAGGATACCAAATACATTCCATTGGTTTCAAAAACTGATAAACCTGCCATAGCACTCAATAAAAAAATCATGGAGGAGTTCAGACCAGAAATGAAAAAGTTCTATTACAACCCTGCTAAGTATAAAACTTATCTGGAGCAGTTGGGAATCAAATACCCTACTCTTCGTACAGATAGTTCACCAACAAGCAGCCTTGGTGAATAGCGCGAATTGAAAAAGTACAATAATGGTTTGCTGAGTTAAAAGGCAAACCATTATTAATCTCCTATCCTTTATTTGACTTTTTATGATTTCCATTCATAGCATATCACATCAGTATAAAGAGCAGCAATCTTTAGGTTTTAAAGACTGGAAAATTAATAAAGGTGATCAATGGTTGTTGTTAGGCGAATCGGGCAGTGGAAAAACCACTTTGCTGCATGTTATCGCCGGAATATTAAAACCTCATTCTGGTAATGTAATGATAAACAATACCAGCTTGTATACCATGTCTGTAAAGGAGCGGGATCTGTTCAGGGGAAAAAATATGGGAATAGTTTTTCAGCGGCCTCACCTGGTAAAGAGCCTTACAATAACTGAAAACTTATTGATAGCGCAATCTTTTGCAAAGCTTTCCCGAAATGAAAAACGAATTCAGGAGGTACTGGCTTCCCTCAACATCGCTGAAAAGAAAGATAGTTATCCCAGTCAGTTAAGTGATGGTCAGCTGCAGAGAGTATCTATTGCCCGTGCGGTGTTAAATAAGCCGGCTTTAATGGTCGCCGACGAGCCAACCTCCAGTCTGGATGATAAGAACGCGTTTGCAGTAATGGAATTATTAATGAGCCAGTCTGTACAAAATGGTTCTGCCCTGGTTGTAGCCACTCATGATAAAAGAGTAAAAGATTTACTTTCTAAGCAATACCTTGTATGAATTTGCTGCAAATCAGTTGGAAAAGCCTCGTCTTAAATCCTTTAACCTCGCTGTTAAATATTATGTTAATAGCATTTGGAACAGGCATTTTGTGTCTTATCCTGCTTGCCTCTGATCAAATTGGCGAAAAATTAAGCAGCAATTCAAAAGATATTGATCTGGTGGTAGGAGCAAAGGGAAGCCCTTTACAATTGATTCTCAGCAGCATCTATCATATTGATTTTCCCACCGGAAATATCTCATTAAACGAAGCGAATAAACTGACACAAAATCCAATGGTTAAAAGAGCTGTTCCTCTTGCGCTTGGCGATAGTTATAACGGTTTTCGCATTGTTGGTACAGATACAAGCTTTGTCAATTTGTATAATCTTAAACTTGCAAATGGTGAATTTTGGCAAGGTCCATTCGAAATAACTATCGGTTCTGTATTAGCTGAGACGCAAAACTTAAAAGTTGGAGATAAAGTTTATGGGGCTCACGGACTTACTGACAAGGGAGATGTTCATAATGATCATTCTTATACCGTTACCGGGATACTAAGCAGGCAGAATAATGTTACTGATAATTTGATTCTAACCAGTATCGGAAGCATTTTGAAAATGCATGGACTTGAAGGAAATGAATCCACGGCAGCTAATCATGACGATTCACAAATAACAGCTCTGCTTATTCAATACCGTTCACCCATGTCGGTGGTTTTATTTCCAAGGATGGTTAACGAAAGTACAAACATGCAGGCCGCTTCACCAGCCCGCGAAAGTGCGAGATTATTTTCTTTGCTGGGTGTGGGGCTTGATGCGCTGAAGTGGTTCGCGATTCTCATCATGCTTATAGCGATGATAAGTGTTTTTGTAAGCTTATATAATTCATTAAAAGAGCGTAAGTATGATTTAGCCGTAATGAGATCGCTGGGCGCATCGAAAGCTGAAATATTCAGCATTATCATGCTCGAAGGAATCATTCTAACCCTTTTTGGTTCGCTGGCCGGGTTGGTTTTAGGCCATGGTGTATTAGAACTTATTGGCCAGAACCAGGATTCCATACAGGCACAGCTGAGTGGATTTAATTTCCGGCCGGAGGAAACCTATTTAATTATGATTGGATTTTCAACCGGAATCATTGCGTCTTTAATTCCTGCAATTCAGGCTTTTCGGTCAGATATTTCAAGAACTCTTTCTAAAAATTAACATATGTTAAAAAAGACTTTCATACTCGTGTTTCTAATAGGCAGTTCCTTAATCGTGAAGGCTCAGGCACCTGCTCATGTTCCATTAATGACTAATGTATGGAAGCTTATTGCTGAAAAGAAGTATAAGAAAAATGCCCATTATAAAATGGTTCCCAGCTTTCCGATGCAACTTAAAATAATGAACAATAGGATTTTAGAGCTTCCCGGATATATTATACCTATTAAAGCGGGCTTCGAAAATAAGGAATTTATGCTTGCCGTGGTGCCCTATGATCAATGTGCCTATTGCGGACAAGGTGACATTCCTTCGATGGTTGAAGTGCATAGTCCCAGGGGAGTTCCTTATTCTGATAAACCAATCAGGATCAGAGGAAATCTGGTTTTAAATGAAACCGGAGATTCCAGATCCGAAATTTTTATTATCGATGCAGAGCTCGTGAAATGAGCAGTCGTAATGCATCGGTCGGCTAAAATGAATAGATAGTACATTAACAAACCCATAGAGATTATTTAGAAATAATGGATATTAGTTTTAAAGAGAAATTTTCAAACCGTCACATTGCACGATCTCAGGAAGGAACCCTGGCAATGTTAAGTGAGGTTAATGCCACTTCACTTGACGAACTTATAGATCAAACTGTTCCTGAGGGCATCCGTTTAAAGCAGGCACTTAATCTCCCAGGAGCAAAAAGCGAGTCAGACTATTTGAAGGGCTTAAAAATCACAGCCTCCAAAAACAAAGTTTTCAAGTCTTATATAGGGCAAGGGTATTACGATACTATTGTTCCCTCGGTAATTCTGAGGAACATCTTCGAAAACCCGGGCTGGTATACTCAGTACACACCCTACCAGGCCGAAATTTCACAAGGGCGTCTGCAGGCTTTGCTCAACTTCCAAACTATGGTTATTGACCTAACAGGAATGGAAATTGCTAATGCATCTTTACTCGATGAAGGAACCGCTTCCGCCGAAGCCATGTTTATGCAATACAGTCTGCGCAAAAATCCAGTGGCTAAAACCTTTTTTGTATCTGAAGATCTCTTTCCTCAAACCATCGATATTTTAAAAACACGTTCTGGTCCTTATGGGATAGAATTGCAGATCGGCAATCACCAAACTGTGGAATTAACGGATACAATGTTTGGGGCCATTATTCAATATCCGGCAGCAAGCGGAACGGTATATAGCTATTCAGAATTTGCTGCTAAGGTTCACGAGAAGGGCATTAAGCTTACTGTAGTTGCTGACATACTCAGCCTCACGCTGCTTACTCCTCCCGGAGAATGGGGGGCAGACATTGTAGTAGGAAGCACCCAGCGTTTTGGGGTGCCTATGGGTTTCGGAGGCCCGCATGCGGCCTATTTTGCCACTAAAGACGAGTACAAGCGCAATATTCCGGGAAGGATAATCGGTGTAAGTGTAGACTCTTCCGGCAATTATGCACTTCGCATGGCCCTTCAAACCCGTGAACAACATATCCGGCGCGATAAAGCAACTTCTAACATCTGCACCGCCCAGGCTCTGCTGGCAATTATGGCGGGTATGTATGCTGCTTACCATGGAAAGGAGGGCCTGAAAAGTATTGCCGGAAGGATACATGGATTAGCTGTACTGCTTTCCGATGCGCTTGAAATACTTGGCTATAGGCAGGAAAATGAATCGTTTTTTGATACAATTCGCCTTGATTTAAAAGGCCTGATCAGTTCCATCCATGAGGAGGCTATTAGCAATGGATTAAACTTTCATTATTCCGGAACTGAAATTAGCATCGCCCTCGATGAAACTACAAGCCCTGATGATGTACTCAACATCATTAAAGTATTCGCGAAAGTAAAGGCTAAAACAATTAAAGATGTAAACATCGATGCTTTAGAAGCTTCGCTTCAAGCCCGTATCTCGCCTGAGTTGCTGCGCAGTTCTGAGTTCCTCACCCATCCGGTATTTAACACCCATCATTCCGAGCATGAGATGCTGCGGTATATCAAATCGCTGGAAAGTAAAGATCTATCCCTGTGTCATTCTATGATTCCGCTGGGTTCCTGTACTATGAAGCTGAATGCTACCACAGAAATGATCCCGGTTTCCTGGCCTGAGTTCAGTAAAATGCATCCTTTCGCTCCATCAGATCAAACGGCCGGCTATATGCAGCTATTTGACGAATTGAATACCTGGCTTAGCGAAATAACAGGTTTTGCTGCTATGAGCTTGCAACCAAATTCGGGTGCACAGGGCGAATATGCAGGTTTAATGGTTATTCGTGCCTATCATCAAAGCAGGGGGCAGGGGCATCGCAATATCGCCTTAATTCCGGCGTCTGCACATGGCACTAATCCGGCTTCAGCTGCCATGGCCGGAATGAAAGTCATCGTTGTGAAATACGATTCAAACGGCAATATTGATGTTGCGGATTTGAAAGCTCGGGCAGAAGAGCATAAAGCTCATTTATCCTGCCTGATGGTAACTTATCCATCCACCCATGGGGTCTTTGAAGAATCTATTATAGAAATTTGTAAGATAATCCATGACAATGGAGGCCAGGTATACATGGACGGCGCTAACATGAACGCTCAGGTTGGATTGACCAGTCCGGCTGCTATAGGAGCTGACGTATGCCACCTGAACCTCCATAAAACATTCTGTATACCTCATGGCGGTGGCGGCCCCGGTATGGGGCCGATAGGTGTAGCTATGCATTTGGTTCCTTTTCTGCCCGGACACCCTGTTGTTGATATGGGGAATGAAAAGTCTATTCATGCGGTTTCCGCGGCACCATGGGGTTCGGCGTCTATCCTCATTATTTCTCACGCTTACATTGCTATGATGGGTGCGGAAGGATTAACCGACGCTACAAAATATGCCATATTAAATGCGAATTATATTAAATCACGACTGGAGAAACATTATCCCATTTTGTATGCAGGTAATGAAGGCCGCTGTGCACATGAAATGATTCTGGATTGCCGTGCCTTTAAAAACTTCGGTATTGAGGTAACCGATATTGCCAAACGATTAATAGATTATGGTTTTCATGCTCCAACCGTTTCCTTCCCTGTTGCCGGAACCCTGATGGTAGAGCCCACAGAATCGGAGCCGAAACACGAACTGGACCGCTTTTGTGATGCGATGATTGCTATTCGAAGAGAAATTCAATCGGTTGAAGATGGCACTATAGATAAGATAAGCAATACTTTAAAAAACGCGCCTCATACCGCGGCTATAATTACAAGCGATAACTGGGATAAGCCTTACTCCCGTCAAACTGCTGCTTTTCCTTTGGCATATGTGGCCGAGCACAAGTTCTGGCCTTCTGTTGGAAGGGTAAACGATACTCACGGTGACAGAACGTTGATTTGTTCCTGCCCGCCTTTGGAAGCTTATTCTGAAGAGGCTTTTCGTTTAGGTGAGATTCATGAATCATTCTATTAATTAAATATCCTTATAAAAACGTAAAACTATAAACACATGATTTTTCCTGAAGAATTAAAATACACACATGATCACGAATGGATAAAGATTTCGGGAGCTGAAGCGTATATAGGTGTAACCGATTTTGCGCAGCGCGAGCTTGGTGATATTGTATATATCGATATTCAGATTTCTGGTGATGAAGCGGCTAAAAATGAGGTGTTTGGATCGGTAGAAGCGGTTAAAACAGTCTCTGATCTATTTATGCCTGTTACCGGCGTTATTATCGAACTAAATCCCAAGCTTGAGCCAGAACCCGAATTGGTTAATGCAGATCCTTATGGGGAAGGCTGGATGGTCAAAATGTCTTTATCGGATCTTTCTGAGCTAAATGACCTTCTATCAGCCGAAGAGTATAAATCGTTAATAGGGGCCTGATGCGATGAAAGATACAGCCTTAACGCCCATACATATTTCCCTTGGAGCAAAGATGGTTCCCTTTGCCGGATATAACATGCCAGTTCTTTATACAGGTATTAATGCAGAGCACGAAACAGTACGCAAGGGTGTTGGTGTGTTTGACGTAAGCCATATGGGCGAATTTATCCTTAGCGGCGAACATGCACTCGAACTCATTCAAAAGATTAGCTCTAACGATGCCTCAAAGTTAATCGATGGTAAAATCCAGTATTCCTGCATGCCTAATGAAACCGATGGAATCGTGGATGATTTGCTTGTATATCGCATAAATAAGGAAAAATTTATGCTGGTAGTAAATGCCTCTAACATTGAAAAAGACTGGAACTGGATTAAAAAGTACAACAGCTATGGTGTCACAATGGAAGATATATCAGATGAAATTTCATTACTGGCTGTTCAGGGACCGAAGGCTACGGAAGTGCTTCAACTCCTTACGGATATGGATCTTTCAGAAATGGAATACTATAGCTTCAGAAAGGGAATGATGGCGGGAGTTGAAAATGTCATCATCTCTGCTACAGGATATACCGGAGCGGGTGGATTTGAAATTTATGTACAAAACGACAAGGCTGCGGAAATATGGAACTCAATTTTTTCTGCCGGGGCGAATTTTGGGATTAAACCCATAGGACTCGGAGCAAGAGATACACTCAGACTTGAAATGGCTTATTGTCTTTATGGAAATGATATAGATGATACTACTTCACCACTTGAAGCTGGCCTTGGATGGATAACCAAATTTAATAAAGACTTTGTAAACTCGGCCAACCTGCTCGAACAAAAGAAACAGGGCCTTGAGAAAAAACTTGTTGGTTTTGAGATGATTGACCGTGGCATTCCCAGACACGATTATATCATCATTGATCCAGGTGGCAACGAAATAGGAAAGGTAACATCCGGAACCCAATCGCCTTCCTTGCAAAAGGCGATCGGTCTGGCATATCTTCAAAGCGACTGGGCTAAAGAAGATACAGAAATCTTTCTTCAAATCAGAGATAAAAGATTGAAAGCTAAAGTAGTTAAAACGCCATTCTATAAAATATGATGGAGGAGCTGGTGAGTGCTGATAAAAAAATAATCTTAGAAGAGAGCATATCAGTATTTGATATGTTTAAAATTGGGGTAGGTCCTTCCAGCTCTCATACGCTGGGACCCTGGAAAGCTAGTGAGCAATTTCTTGAAGTGCTGAAATCGAAAGGAGCCCTGGATAAAGTAGAATCGCTTTCGGTATTGTTATATGGGTCTCTTGCTAAAACCGGTATCGGGCATGGAACTGATATTGCTCTTATGCTGGGATTATGCGGTCATGATGCTGTTACCATAGACACCGACAATATCCCTGCTGTGATTGAGGAAATAGCCGGCAGCGGTAAGCTCCTGCTAAACGGGATTAAGTCCATAGGCTTTTCAGCTACGGATAATATAAAATTCCTTAATAAAGAGTCGTTGCCTTTTCATCCAAACGCTATGGTTTTTGTAGCTGATCTGGGAGAACAAGGTCAGTTAGTTGAAACATATTATTCAATTGGCGGAGGTTTTATCGTAAGCGAAACGAGCATGGGCGATACTCAAAAAAACGATGAATTTGTTTGCCTGCCATTCCCCATAAATTATGCATCCGATTTGCTGGAATACTGTGACAGAACTTCCATGTCAATTTCTTCAATCGTTTTTGAAAATGAAAAGACATGGAGAAGCGATAAGGCTATACGCAAAGATCTTTTAGTCATTTACCAAATAATGCGGGAATGTATGTATAAGGGATCTCAGACAGAAGGGATATTACCTGGCGGCCTGAACGTGAAAAGAAGAGCCGTGGGATTAAGCCGCGAACTTTTAAAACATCAGGATCCGAAAAATTATGATGAATGGCAATCTTTAATAAGGGAATCCGGGAAAGGCTTTAACTATACGCTGGACTGGGTGAGCTGTTTCGCGCTGGCAGTTAATGAGGTAAATGCTTCTTTTGGTCGTGTAGTAACTGCTCCAACTAATGGCGCAGCCGGAGTAATTCCCGCAGTTCTTCAATACTTTATTACTTTCTGCGACGGAGACTCTGAAGAAAAAATCATTAGGTTTCTTCTAACCGCAGCAGAAGTTGGAAGTATTTTCAAAAAGGGTGCAACCATATCAGCAGCCATGGGTGGATGTCAGGCAGAAATAGGAGTGTCCTCAGCAATGGCTGCTGCCGGACTTACCGAAGTGCTTGGAGGAACCCCAAAACAATGTTTAATGGCTGCAGAAATTGCTATGGAGCATCATTTGGGCCTAACCTGTGACCCAATAGGCGGATTAGTTCAAATTCCATGCATCGAACGTAATGCTATGGGAGCTATTAAAGCTATAACAGCTTCACAGCTAGCATTAAGAAGTGACCCTTGTCAAGCGATTGTTTCACTGGATAATGTTATCAAAACCATGTGGGCAACTGCCATAGATATGAATTCGAGGTATAAAGAAACCTCCGAAGGCGGATTAGCCATCAATATTCCCATCAGTTTAAGCGAATGCTGATTACCAATTTTTAATTATTAACAAAACAACACGATATGATGAAATATAAGAAACCTTTAGATCTCTTGATAAAAGAAGCTGCCGAAACCGGACACGGATCTTTAAGAAGGACACTTGGTGCAGGTAACCTGGTGGCGCTGGGTATAGGAGCAATTATTGGTGCTGGACTTTTTGTAAGAACGGCAGCAGCAGCGGCAGATCATGCAGGACCGGCGGTAACCCTTTCATTTATCCTTGCCGCAGTAGGTTGCGGACTGGCAGGATTATGTTATGCCGAGTTTGCATCCATGATACCCATTGCAGGCTCGGCTTACACCTATTCTTATGCAACAATGGGCGAGGTAATTGCCTGGATTATCGGCTGGGATCTGGTGCTCGAATATGCAGTTGGCGCCGCAACTGTATCGATTGCCTGGTCTGAATACCTTAATAAATTATTAGGAACCTTTGGTACATCTATCCCATATCAATTTTTTCATTCACCCTTTCAAACTTCACCCGATGGTATTCAGGGTATTATCAACCTACCGGCACTATTTATAGTCATTGTTCTTTCGTTAATTTTAATGCGCGGAACTAAGGAATCAGCGAATGTCAATGGCGTGATTGTGATTCTTAAAGTCGCCATAGTTATTGTATTCATCGTATTGGGCTGGTCATATATGAACCCGGTGAATCATACTCCTTACATCCCTTTGAATGTGGGAGAGCAAGGTCTTAAAAATGGCGTGACAAGCTGGGGTGATTTTTTTACCAGGGATTTCGGAACTTTCGGATTATCCGGGATTGTTAGTGGCGCAGGTGTTGTTTTCTTCGCATTTATTGGGTTTGATGCAGTGTCAACCGCCGCCCAGGAAGCAAAAAACCCTAAGAAGGACATGCCCATAGGCATTTTGGTTTCTCTGGTAATTTGTACAGTTTTATATGTGCTTTTCAGCTATGTTCTCACAGGTGTTGCTAACTATAAAGAATTTGCGGTTGCCGGTAAAGAAGCCTCGGTGGCTTACGCGATTGATACCTATATGCCAGGTTTTCATTGGCTTTCTATCTTAATTACAGTAGCAATTCTTGCGGGCTTTTCTTCAGTTATTCTGGTAATGCTTTTAGGGCAGTCGCGTGTTTTCTTTTCAATGTCCAGAGACGGGCTCATACCAAAAGTATTTTCTGAGGTGCATCCTAAATTTCAAACTCCTTTTAAATCAAATCTAATATTTATTGTATTTGTAGGATTGTTCGCTGCATTTATACCCGGTGATGTAGTAGGCGATATGACAAGTATCGGAACTTTATTTGCATTTGTATTGGTTTGCATAGGAGTAATTGTGATGCGTAAAACAGATCCGCACACACCACGACCCTTCAAAACCCCCTGGATGCCCTTTTTGCCCATTCTCGGAGCGCTAG
This sequence comes from Pedobacter superstes, assembly GCF_037622515.1. Lineage (NCBI taxonomy): Bacteria > Pseudomonadati > Bacteroidota > Sphingobacteriia > Sphingobacteriales > Sphingobacteriaceae > Pedobacter > Pedobacter superstes. The sequence continues at coordinate 284,163 of NZ_JBBJCN010000002.1, read as the reverse complement.
CCTGTTTATTGATGATGGTTGGATTGGGTGCACATAACTGGGAAAGACTTGTTATATGGATGGCCATAGGCTTTGTTATCTATTTTACATACAGTGTAAAAAATTCGCTAATCAGGAAAGGGCGTGTGAGTATTCCTAATGATCCTCCAAAACCAGAATTATAATCATTTAAGATCTGTAAATGGAACACAAAAAAATTGCCTATTCAATTACAAACAGGGACGATAGTTCCCTGAAAAGGTACCTTAATGATATTGGAAAGATTAATACAATTACCGCAGAAGAGGAGATATTACTCGTAAAACAAATTGGCAATGGCAACCAGGCAGCTTTAGAGCGCCTGGTAACCGCCAATCTTCGATTTGTAGTTTCAATTGCCAAGCAATATCAGAATTCTCACGTAGAACTTTGTGATTTAATTAATGAGGGAAATATCGGATTAATAAAGGCGGCAAAGCGCTTTGACGCCGGCCAGGGTTTTAAGTTTCTTTCGTATGCCGTATGGTGGATCAGGCAGTCTATAATCAACTCAATTTCAGAATACTCGAGTATTGTACATCTGCCTCAAAACCAATCGGATGCATTAAGCCGCATTAAAAAGGCTTCGGCTAAGCTGGAACAACAACTGGAAAGAGAACCTTCAATTGATGAATTGGCCTTTTATCTAAATGTGAATGCAGAAAAGATTTCAGATTCATTATTAAATTCAGGGAATTATAGTTCCTTATATAATCCGGTTTCTTCTTCTAATGAAAATACGTTGATGGATATATTGCCTGACGATGCCTACCCAACAGACAACGGTCTTCTTCAGGAATCTTTATCAAAAGATGTTCAGCGGTATATCTCAGTTTTGCCGGTTAAAGAATGCGAAGTATTAAAATTATATTATGGTATAGATAATCCGGGTCCGCTCACACTGGAAGAAATTAGTGATAAATTTTCACTTTCCAGAGAGCGGATAAGACAGTTAAAGGAAAAGGCTATTCAACGGCTTCAGGCAAGTTCTCAAAGTGTTTCGTTTTTGTGGTCAGCTTAAAATGGTTGTAGAATACTTAAGGAACAGGTGATTGTTTAATGGTTTCTTCCTAAGTATTAAGAGGTAAAGTAAACCAAAATATACTGCCTTTTCCGGGTACACTTTCTGCACCAATTTGCCCGCCATGCTTACTTATAATATCTTTAGAAATATAAAGTCCGATTCCAAGGCCTGAATACCTGATGCCGCTGTTTTCAGCTCGGTAAAACCGGTCGAACAGATATGGTATTTTCTCAGCGGGTATTCCCGGACCGTTATCTGTTACCGACACCTTTACCATCTTATTCAGCTTTTCGATATGGATATTAATCTGTTTAGAATCAGGCGCATATTTAACTGCATTGTTAACAAAATTAGATAAGACCTGTTCGATCCGGTCAAAATCAGCATTAACTTTTAACGTCAGGTCTCCATGTGTTTTAATGGCATAAGATCCTTCTAACCGAATATGAGCACAACAATCATCAATCAAATGTGCCATAATAAACAGTGTTTTGCTTAGTTGTAACTGGCCATTATCCATACTGCTGGCGCTTAACAAATTCTCAATCAAAGCGCTTACTTTAGCCATGCTTTTATTTGCCAGCCAGATTAGTTTTTGTATCCCCTCATCGGGAGTGTTTATTTTCTTATTTAACAATTGCAGTGATGCTTTCAAGCCAGTAACCGGCGTTTTTAGCTCATGGCTGGCGATACCTATAAAATCGTCTTTCTGACGCTCCTGGAACTTTTCTTTTGTGATATCTTTAATTGTACCCACAATCCTGGTATTTTCACCTTTGTCGTTTGTCTCTGGTTTTCCCTGCAGATGAATCCATTTGAAGCCACCGTCATTGGTGGTAATTCGCCCTTTGAAATCAAAAGTAGAATGATCTAAAGTATTTAAAGCCTTTTCAAAATGTTCGGCATCTTCAGAAATTAAGTGTTGAATATAATGATCGCGGGTCCAGTTGTTAAGGGGTTTTTTGTACCCGAAAATCTCGTCGTGACTTTCCGAACGAATAACAGAATGGTCGATAAGATTCATCTCCCATACGGCCATCTTAGAATATTGCAAAGCAAGATTTAGTCGTTTTTCACTTTCTTCAAGATGTTTTTGACCTGTAATATCATCCAGTACGGTATATCCATAAGTTATATCATCTTCATTGAATAAGATGGTGGTTATGTTCACCCAAACTATTGATTTGTCCTTTCGTTGCAAACAGGCATCCAGCTTGAAAAACGGTTTTTTGTGGCTCCACAATTCATCCTGAAGTTGATGCCAGTGTTTTTTAAATTGTTCGCATGCGTAATCAAGTATTTTAGTTCCTTGTATTTCTTCGGCGGAGTAGCCTAACAGTTCTGTTAATGCCTGATTCACCTTTATAATGGTAAGGTCAGAATCAATTATTTTACTGGCAACAGATGTTAATTTAAACAAGGTCTGAAACCTATCATCGCATTCAGTGAATTTCTTCTTATAATCTTTAGGTTGACTTTCTTTTGCCATATAAAATATTCCTAATATGAACAGGTAAATCAAGGTCATGTTTGATTTGATTTCAACTAGGTTCAAAATAAGATAATTATAAACATAGCGGACCGAATAACAACCTGGTTACAAAGTTAAACGTGTTGTTAAACTGTATATATTTGAAAAACCATACCGATAGACCTAATTCTGACTCATGAAACCTTATCTACCCATCAATTCTTTATTGATTGCCGCAATGAGTTTTGCTACTCCTTCGTTTGCTCAACAGAAGCCTCCAGCTACAGAAGTTGCGGGTATTCCGGTGAATTATAATGAAGAACTTGCAGGTAGTTATACTCTTCCGGATGTTTTAACCCTTAAAAATGGCAAAAAGGTGAAAAATGCCAGTACCTGGATTAAACAACGCCGCCCCGAAATTTTGCATTTATACGAAGAAAATCAGTTCGGGAAAATGCCGGGACGGCCCGCATCGATGAGCTTTAATGTCTATGATAAAGGAATTTCTGTATTTAATGGTAAAGCTATTCGTAAACAAGTGACTGTTTACTTTACAAAAGATACCTCAAAACATAAAATGGATTTGCTGATTTATTTACCTGCAAATTCTGTAAAACCAGTTCCATTATTATTTGCCGCGAATTTCTCAGCCAATTCGAATGCAACAGAAGATCCTGGTGTAAAACCATCTTTAACATGGACAAAGGACGGTAAACGTATTCCTGCGCTGGCCGGAAGATCTTTCGGCAAGCTCAACGTCGAGAAGTTTGTTTCACAGGGCTTTGGAATTGCTACGGTTTGCTATACAGATATTGAGCCTGATATGCCGGACGGTATTTTGTATGGAATACGCAGTCAGTATTTAAAGCCCGGAGCTACTCAGCCAGAACCTGATGAGTGGGGCGCCATCTCTGCCTGGGCATGGGGGATAAGCCGGGCAATAGATTATTTTGAAACAGATAAGGCTATTGATGCAAAGAGGATTGCCATTCAGGGAGCTTCAAGATTAGGTAAAACTGTTCTATGGGCAGGAGCTCATGATACACGTATTGCTTTGGTTATTGCCAGTTGTTCAGGCGAAGGCGGTGCCGCTTTAAGCCGACGAAATTATGGAGAAACTATCAAGCATTTAACAGCTCCGACCCGCTACCCTTACCAGTTTGCAGCCAATTATGGAAAGTATGGAGATCAGGTAAATGCTTTTCCGGTCGACGCCCATATGCTGGTATCATTAATAGCTCCGCGCCCTGTTTTATTGCAAACCGGTGATACTGATGTTTGGTCGGATCCAAAAGGGGAGTTTCTTGCGGCTCTTGCAGCAGAACCTGTGTATAAACTTTTCGGCAAAAGCGGACCAGGAACCGATGTGATGCCGGCAGCAAATAATTCTGATCTGCTGAATACTCTGGGATATTATATGCACGCCGGCGGGCATGGAACCATTCCTTCGGACTGGGATATTTATTTAGAATTTATGAAAAAGTATTTATAAGAATTGTTATGGGAAAATTTTACAAATCAGGATTGCTTGTTTTAGCGTTTTTTCTATCATCTTTTATCCTGTTGAGGCCCAAAGAAAAACCAACCCTGTTTTTAATCGGCGATTCTACAGTTAAAAACGGAACGTATGGCCGGGGCGATGGTGGTTTATGGGGATGGGGAAGTTTTCTTCATAATTTTTTCGATACGACCAAAATAGCTGTACAAAACCGTGCTTTAGGCGGTACGAGCAGTAGAAGTTTTCAAACCAACGGCTTATGGGCAAAGGTACTCAATGATATAAAGCCCGGAGATTTTGTGCTGATTCAATTCGGGCATAATGATAATGGAAGCGCATCTATAAAAGGAAACGGAGATGAAACACGCGAAGTCGAGGATCCTAAAACCAAGCAAAAAGTGATTGCTCATTCGTATGGATGGAACCTTCGAAAATATATAAGTGATACAAGGGCAAAAGGAGCAACCCCTGTTGTTCTCTCACTGGTTCCAAGAAATATCTGGACGAACGGCAAAATAAACCGCGCTACCAACGATTTCAGTAAATGGGCACGCGAAGCCGCAGAACAGGAAAGAGCGGCTTTCGTAGATCTGAACAGGTTAATTGCCGATCAATATGATAAAATAGGGGAAGGAAACGTACTTGGGACGTATTTCACCAGTAAAGATCATACCCATACCATTGAAGCCGGTGCAAAAATGAATGCGGGATGCGTGGTGGATGGTCTAAAAGAATTAAAGAAAAATCCATTAAAGAAATATTTGCTCAAATCTTCCTCTCATTAGAAAGTCTTTTTTCTGGCCAACCTATAGAATGATTAAAAATATCTCCTGATTCAAAACCATCAGCATAGCTTATGCTGTTATTTGATTCATTTAACCCTTCTTTCTTTTTAAGGAAGATAATAGCCTGTTTTATTATCTCTCCCTGCTTTCATGTTCCTGTTCTGTAAGGAAAAAGTCATTTTAGGCAGCATTTCTCAAACGCGCTTTTCTGAAAGATTTAATTAATCTAACTTTGTTGACTTAATCAACTATTGTAATGAGCAACGAAACAGAGCCTTCGATGGGGCTTATAATAGGTACTGCCAGAAGGGTTATCCTGAAGGAACTCCAGTCGGTTTTCATTGAGCATGAGATTCCATTAACCATTGAACAGTATATTTTTATTTATTCTCTTAATCAGCTGGAGGGCGAGATTACCCAGCAGGATATGGCTAATTTAATCTGTAAGGACAAGTCGGCTATTCTGAGAACGATAGATGTGCTTGAAGAACAAGGTTTGGTTATGCGCCATAATGATAATGTAGACAGAAGAAAAAAGACGCTTACCATAACGGAAAAGTGTAATAAGATACTCGAAGATGTGAGTGTAATTGAAAAACAAATGATGGATAGACTTAGGAAAGGAATATCCGATGAAGATTACCAGGCAATGGTAAGAGTGATGACACAAATACAAGATAATGCCAACAACAAGAATAAATAATATGAACATAGTCTTTAAAACCGGTTTGGGAATTCTCCTTTGCATACAATTAGTTAACAGCTCTTGCAGCAGCTCGGCTACACCAGGTGCAGTCCTTGATCCAAACGCCGCGAAAGAATATCAGGTTGTTGAAATTACTCCGCAAACAGCTGAACTTAATTCTGATTTTCCGGCAACGATAGAAGGTCAGCAGACTGTAGAAATACGTCCCAGAATAGATGGATATATTCAGCAGATTTTTGTTGATGAGGGTGCTGTCGTAAAAAAGGGACAGACTCTGTTTAAGATTAATGCCGATCAGTTTGTGCAGCAGGTGCGTTCGGCGGCGGCCAATGTGAAAATAGCCCAGGCGAATGTTAATTCTGCTCAAATGCAGGTAAATAAAGTAAGGCCACTGGTCGAAAAAGATATCATCAGCAAATTTGAGCTCGAAAAAGCACAATATGATGTGCAATCTGCAAAAGCAGCTTTAGCGCAGGCGCAGGCTCAGTTAAGCAATGCAAGAACCAATTTAAGTTATGGAAATATTACCAGTCCGGTGAGCGGAGTAATTGGCCGTATTCCTTATAAAATAGGAGCGCTGGTAAGCAGCAACATAGCAGAGCCTTTAACAACCGTTTCTGGTGTAGGTAAAGTTTACGCATATTTTTCAATGAATGAAAAACAGTTGCTGGAGTTTGCCAGAACTACAAGCGGAACATCCCTGCAATCAAAATTATCCAAGCTGCCTCCTGTACAATTGATACTGGCCGATGGCACAATTTACTCTCAAACCGGTAAAATTGAGACTGCAAGTGGTTTAATTAATACCGAAACCGGATCTTCCAGCTTACGTGCAACCTTCTCAAATCCAACTGGAATTTTAAGAAGCGGAAGTACCGGAACTATTCGTTTACCTGTTACAATAAATTCAGCTCTGATGGTACCTCAAAAAGCGACCTATGATTTACAGGGCAAACGATTTGTCTATGTTTTATCTCCCGATAGTACTGTTACAGCAGTTTCTTTAAAGGTTAATTCTTCAGCTTCCGGTCAATCCTTTGTGGTCCAGGAAGGACTGAAACAAGGTGATAAAATTGTGATTGAAGGTGTTGCCAGCTTACGGGAAGGTGCTAAGATTATACCTGTTACGGTAAATGCCGACAGCGTATTCAAAGCTCAGGCTAAACTTTAAGGCCTTTCTTTTTCCCAAACTTTGCTAACAATAGATACTTATGTTTAAAATTTTTATAGAGCGACCTGTGCTCGCCAGTGTTATATCCATCCTTATCGTAATTCTTGGGATACTGGGTTTAACATCTTTACCTATTTCACAATACCCGGATATAGCACCTCCAACGGTTCAGGTTTCCGCCTCTTACCAGGGGGCAAATGCAGATGTAGTAATGAATAGTGTGGTTGTTCCGCTCGAGGAGCAAATTAACGGTGTGGAGAACATGACTTACATGACCTCTTCTGCCGGAAACGACGGTACGGCAAACATCACGGTAAACTTCAAATTAGGAACCGACCCTGATTTGGCTGCGGTAAACGTTCAGAACAGGGTGTCTCGGGCGACAAGCTTATTACCTCAGGAAGTTACCCGTGCAGGTGTAACCACAACCAAAAGACAAAGCAGTAACCTGGTAATCTTTTCACTTTACAGTGATGACCCGGAATATGATCAAAAGTTTCTGCAGAACTACGCGAATATTAATATAGTACCGCAAATAAAGCGTATCCCGGGCGTGGGAGATGCCACAGTTTTCGGGATGATGGATTACTCCATGCGAATCTGGTTAAAACCGGACATCATGGCGGTATATAAATTGGTGCCTTCGGATATCAGCGCAGCACTTGCAGAACAAAATATTGAAGCCGCACCTGGTCAGTTTGGTGAAAATGGAAACCAATCATTTCAGTATGTTATAAAATATAAGGGCCGCTTAAAAAATGCGACGGAATTTGGAGAAATTATTATACGCTCTGCAGAAAATGGTCAGATCTTACGCTTAAAAGACGTAGCGACTATTGAACTCGGAGCTCTAAGTTATGCCAGTACTACCAAAACCAACGGAAAACCTTCAATCGGGGTTGCCATTGCACAAACGGCTGGTTCTAATGCAAAAGATGTTATCGACGGCACCCTGAAAGAGCTGGAAAAAGCTTCGGCAAATTTTCCTAAAGGAATTCATTATGTAAACCTCATAAATGTTAATGAATTTTTAGATGCATCCATAGAAAAGGTAATTCATACATTACTGGAAGCCTTTATACTGGTATTTATTGTGGTTTTTATCTTTCTTCAGGATTTCAGATCTACATTGATACCAGCCATTGCCGTTCCTGTAGCAATTGTCGGTACTTTCTTTTTTCTGGGTGTATTTGGCTTCACCATTAACTTATTAACCCTGTTTGCTCTGGTGCTGGCAATTGGTATCGTGGTCGATGATGCAATAGTGGTGGTTGAAGCGGTACATGCCAAACTCGATCAGGGCTATACCTCTTCTAAAAAAGCTACGATTGATGCGATGAGTGAAATTTCGGGAGCGATAGTTTCCATCACCCTGGTTATGGCCGCAGTATTTATTCCGGTTTCATTCATTACCGGCTCGGCCGGGGTTTTTTATAAACAATTTGGACTCACACTGGCCATCGCCATTATCCTTTCGGCGGTAAATGCCTTAACGCTGAGTCCGGCTTTATGCGCACTGTTTCTTAAGCCCCATAAAGATGGCGAACATGTTAAACATGGTTTTCTGCAGAGGTTTTATTCTCATTTTAATACCGCCTTTGAGGTAACTACTGAAAAATATAAAAAATCGATTTCCTTCCTTTCCGGGAAAAAGTGGATAGCCCTTGCAGGGATAGCGGTATTTACTGTGCTTTTTTTCATCCTGATAAAGACCACCCCAACAGGATTTGTACCTAATGAAGATATGGGTGTTGTAATGTCTGATATCAGTTTACCTCCCGGCGCATCGCAGGAAAGAACCACCGAAATTACACAGGAGATCGCCAAAATAGCAGGAACAATTCCTGAGGTGCAGCATATTCTTAGAATAACCGGTCGTGGATTAATCAGCGGGGCCGGAAGTAATTACGGAATGGTAATTATGAAACTTAAACCATGGGCCCAGCGCAGTGGTAAAGGTCAGGATGTGCAGGCTATTATTGGTAAAATGTTTGGAAAAACAAGTGGAATACGTGATGCGAAAATCATTTTCTTTGCACCGCCAACTATTCAGGGTTTTGGAACGTCCGGGGGATTTGAGTTTCAGTTGCAGGACAGGAGCGGGGGCGACATGGCCAAATTCTATAAGGTCAGTACAGACTTTCTTGCTGCTTTAAGTCAGCGGCCGGAGATCCTTTATGCCTCAACGGCATTTAATCCTAATTTTCCGCAATACGAAATTAATGTAAACGTAGCAAGAGTTAAGGATGCGGGATTAACTGTAAATGATGTATTGAATACGATGCAAGGTTATTATGGTGGAGTGTATGCATCAAATTTTAACCAGTTTGGTAAACAATACCGGGTAATGTATCAGGCAGAACCCAGCTTCAGGGCAAATGCCGAGGGATTGAACAGTATTTATGTCCGCAATTCAAAAGGTACGATGGCTCCGGTCAGCGAGTTTATCACTTTAGAAAGAACATACGGTCCGCAGTCTATTTCCCGATTCAATTTATTCACCTCTATGGGCATTACAGGCTCACCAAAACCTGGGTTCAGCTCAGGAGATGCGATAAAGGCTGTTGAAGAAGTAGCGGCACAAACCCTGCCGCCTGGGTATGGGTATGAGTTCTCAGGAATAACCAGGGAAGAACTTTCGGCGGGCGGGCAAACGATATTCATTTTCCTCCTGGTTATCGTATTTGTGTTCTTCCTTTTAAGTGCTCAGTATGAAAGTTATATTCTTCCTTTCTCGGTTTTACTTTCACTGCCAATTGGTCTGGCTGGTGCATTCATATTCGCAAAATTATTTGGTATCACAAATAACATTTATGTGCAGATCACACTCATTATGCTGGTGGGGCTGTTAGCAAAGAATGCAATCCTGATCGTAGAATTCGCCCTGGAACGCCGGCGTCAGGGAATGTCTATTGCTGAAGCGGCAATGGCGGGTGCTCAGGCACGTTTGCGTCCAATACTGATGACATCCTTTGCTTTTATATTCGGCTTGGTTCCGTTAATGCTCGCGTCCGGTGCCGGTGCTGCAGGTAACCGTTCAATTGGAACTGGTGCGGTAGGAGGAATGCTTATCGGTACCATATTTGGAGTGTTTGTGATTCCTGTTTTGTTTATCATTTTTCAGACTCTGCAGGAAAAAATCAGCGGACCTCCGCAGCAACCTTCAACTGTTGATGAAACTATAATCGAGGAAGAAACTTTTGCATGATTTTGATTAAAAGAACAATGAATAATTTATATAAAAATCTATTTCTGTTTTTTGCATTGGCACTTATGGCACTATCGTCATGTAAAGTAACACAGCGCTATGCAAGTCCGGAAGTTAATACACAAAATCTGTATCGTAATTTACCTTCCGGAGATACCAGCACTATAGCTGATTTGCCGTGGAAGCAATTATTTACTGATACAGCTTTGCAGGCGCTGATTGAAGAAGGTATATCTAATAACCTCGACCTCAAAATCGCTTTTACACGTGTGCAGCAGTCGGAAGCCTATTACAAGCAAAGCAGGGCTGCCTTTCTCCCGGGAGTAAATGCGAATGCCGGACTTACATTTAACAAGCTTTCTGATGCACAGGGTGGTGGATTTATTAATAATAACAGGGTGTTTCAGGCTGGCTTAAGTTCCAGCTGGGAGGCCGATATCTGGGGCAAACTGGGCAGTTCGAAAAGAGCAGGTATGGCAAGCCTTTTACAAAACAAAGCCTACTCGAGGGCCGTGCAGACCAGTATCGTGGCTACTATTGCCAATTATTATTATTCACTGCTTGCCTTAGATCAGCAGCTGGCTATAACAGAACAAACTGTAAAAAACTGGATTCAGTCTGTTGAAACTATGCGTGCTCTAAAGGAGGCGGCAGTAGTAACGGGAGCGGCTGTAGTACAGAGTGAAGCTAACCAGTACGCTGTCGAAGTAACTATTCCGGATCTGAAACAGAGCATTAGGGAATTAGAAAATGCTTTGAGTATTGTGTTGGGCAGAGCTCCGGGTGCTATAAACAGATCCGGTTTGGATCAGCAGAGCCAGCCTTCAGTTTTTAACACCGGAATTCCCTCCCAGTTATTAAGCAGACGTCCGGATGTTCAGCAGGCAGAGTATAATTTCAGGTATTACTTTGAGAATACCAATATGGCTAAGACCTTCTTTTATCCTTCTTTAACCATCACAGCCTCAGGTGGATTGTCTAATACCGCTATAAAGGATTTCTTTAATCCCGGATCTGTTTTCGCAAGTCTGGCAGGTGGTTTAGCACAACCCATTTTTAACAGGAGGATTAATAAAACAAGGTTGGAAGTTGCAAAGGCAGCACAGCAGGAAGCACTTTTTTCATTTCAAAACAGTCTACTTGAAGCAGGGCAGGAAGTCTCTGATGCGATGTCTGATTATCAAACTGCAGTTGAAAAAAACTCAGTTCGCAGTAAGCAACTGGCCTCCCTTCAAAAATCAATTGAATTTACCCGCGAACTTTTGAAGTATGGCTCTGCCAATTATACTGAAGTTATAAATGCTCAGCAAAGTTATTTGTCGGCTCAGCTGAATCGTGTAAATGACAAACAACAGCAGTTACAGGCAGTTGTAGAGCTTTACAGAGCTTTAGGGGGAGGTTGGAAGTAATACCTGATTTCATCGGGGGCTACCACTAAAAACAGGGAGTGTGTAGCCCTGGGGATGAGGCTGTCTCAAATTCACCAAAATACCCCATCTTAACGTCAGGCTGAGCACTTCGTCGGGCTCAGTATAGGCTTGTCAAAGCCTTTTGGACTTCGTAGCATCAATCTTTCGACAGGCTGAAGATGACAAGAATGAATTTGAGACAGCCTCTGTTTTACTGATTAAAAATCTTATTAATTACTATTTTACCCTCTCAATATATTCTCCTGTGCGGGTATCTATTTTTATCTTATCTCCCTGATTTACAAATAAAGGGACTTTTATTTCGATGCCGTTTTCTGTAGTAGCATATTTCTGAGCTCCTGAAGAAGTATCACCTTTAACAGCTGGTTCAGTGTATGTAATTTCCAGTTCCACATTGTTCGGTGCCTGAGCCATAATAGGTTCTTCACTTTCAAATGAAACTATTACATTCATACCTTCTTTAATGAACCTCGCCGATGGTCCAAATAGTGATTTAGGGATATTGTGCTGTTCAAAAGAAACATTATCCATTACCACAAAATAATCACCCTCTTCATATAGATATTGGTAATCACTGGTTTCTACACGACAAATTTCCACCTGCTCGTCAGTTCCTAAACGTGCTTCCACAATTTTTCCGGTTTTAATATTACGGAATTTACCTAAATAAAAGGCCCCGCCTTTACCTGGTGTACGATGTACAAATTCTTCTACCGTTACCAGTTCACTGTTGTAACGTAAAATATTTCCTGTTTTAACTTCAGATGCCTTTGCCATAAGAATACAATTGTAAAATTTGAGCCCAAAGATAGACGCATTTTTATATTTTTATTAGAAACTTATTTTAAAGATCATAATCAAGAAATCTCTTGTATGGTCGGGATAAAAAGGTGCATTTGTCGTGTAATTAATCGCTATAAAAATATTGTTCCTTAATGTTGCGCAAGCACTTCTAATTCACGATATTTATGTATATCTGCGCAAAACCTCCCCTTATCGGCTACCATCCAGTATCGGGAATAAATGAATTACAGAACGGAGAAGCCGAAAACCCTACAGAGTAGGCAACCATTTAAACCTAAAATAATGGCTCTTTATTTAACACGATTCAGCTATACGCCGGAAACCTGGACCCGATTAATTAAAAATCCTGAAGACCGTCGTGAGGCTGCCCGAAAGTACATTGAGTCCGTTGGTGGGAAGCTGCATGGATTCTGGTACGCTTTCGGTGCATACGACGGATATAATTTATGGGAAGCACCGGATAATGTGTCGATGGCGGCAGTCGTTATCGCAATAAGCGGTGGCGGGGCCTTGTCGAAATGTGAAACGACTCCTTTGCTCACAGTAGAAGAGACACTTAACGCCCTTAGCCGTGCGGAGGCGGTCGCTTACCGCCCACCTGGAACATAACGGCCTCCGGCAGAACTATGGCATGTAGATGATAGATTAATTTAATAATTGGCCTATGAATACTTCTTACTTTAAATCCGCAAAAGTCCATAATCAGCTTACCCCCGATGAACTTACTGAAGCAACTCTGAAAAAAAAACATGGCACCCTGAGTAGTACAGGGGCATTGTGCATTCATACCGGAAAATTTACGGGCCGATGCCCTTTGGATAAGTATATAGTAGAGAATGATGAAGTCAACGCCTGCGTAAGCTGGGGCGGATTTAATATCCCTGTTGATAACAAGAGTTATCAATCGCTTAAAAAGGATGTATTGAGTTATCTGGATAGTAAACCTGAACTTTGGCAGAGAGAATGCTTTACATGCGCACATCCCGCATATCACCTAAAAGTTAATGTGATAAATGAATATCCGTCGGGAAATCTATTTGCCTATAATATGTTTTTGAGGCCGGATGAGATTGAGTCGTCTGAAACGATCGAAGAATGGACAATAATACAGGCCCCTGACTTTCAGGCTGACCCTGCAATTCATCATGTGCGATCGTCAAATTTTTCGATCATTTCGTTTGAAGACAGAACTATATTAATTGGCGGTACAGGATATACGGGTGAAGTAAAAAAAGGAGTGTTTACTGTATTAAATTATATTTTACCTTCTAAGCATAACGTATTAAGTATGCATTGCAGCGCCAATATTGGCCATGATGGAGACGTTGCGTTGTTTTTTGGGTTAAGTGGAACCGGAAAAACAACTTTAAGCGCTGAGTCGGAACGGAAACTAATAGGGGACGATGAGCATGGATGGGATCAAAATTCTGTTTTTAATTTTGAAGGTGGTTGTTATGCAAAAACTATTAATTTAGATGAAGAACATGAACCAGATATTTTCAGGGCCATAAGGAAAGGAGCTCTGGTCGAAAATATTTTGTTTAAGCCAGATTCAAATGTAATTGATTTCAATAATGGATCAATAACCGATAACACCAGAGTTAGTTACCCTCTGCATTTTTTAAAAAACAGAGCAAATCCTTCCAGAGGAGGTATTCCTGGCACTATATTTTTTCTCACCTGTGATGCAACAGGTGTATTGCCGCCAATTAGCAAATTAAGCATTCCGCAGGTTATGTATTATTTCCTAAATGGATATACCTCTAAAGTTGCCGGAACAGAAACAGGAGTGACAGAACCCAAACCAACCTTTAGCACCTGTTTTGGAGCTCCGTTTTTACCGCTTCATCCAACAGTATATGCCGGTCTGCTTGCAGAAAAGCTGGAAAAATACAATATCAATGTTTGGTTGGTCAATACCGGCTGGAATGGCTTGTCGTACAAAGAAGGCAAAAGGATTAGTATAAAGAACACACGGGCGCTAATAACTGCCGCTCTTAATGGCTCCTTAGAATCGCAAAAATTTGAACTTTTTCCTGTTCTGGATTTACAGATTCCAAAGTCCTGCCCGGGAGTTAAAGATGAGTTCCTGAACCCCTGTAAGCAGGCAACCGATTTGGCAGATTATAATCAACGGCGAGACGATCTTGCAAGTAAGTTTGAAAATAATTTTAAGCAGTTTATTTAAGAAGCACACGGACGGCTCCTGTTGTTGGATTGGATTAAGTGAATAGTAAAATATATCCAGCTTTTGGTTTCTTCGGGCCGTCGTAATGCCCTGGATAAATAAGCAGCACCCGGTTTCATTTTATAAATCAGCGTACCGTTTTTAGCAGAGAGACTAGTGGAAGAGTTATTTTTTTGTTAAGCAAGCTTAGTCCGTGCGTCCATCACAACTGTAAGGATAGAGGCGGCGGCCAGGAAGGACACCGAAAAAAGTTAATGAGAAATTAATTACGGATCATCACCTGTTTTTTCGAGAGTAAACAATAATAAACTATTTAGTCTATAAATTTGGTAGTCTATTATTTTTTATTTTAATTTGTGCCATTATGAATAATATAACCACGTACACATTTCTGCCTGGCCTGTCATTAAAGCACTTCCCAAATGTGTTTTCAGGTTGTTGTTAATCCGGAAAATAAATTGGACATGAATTTAACAAAGGAGGAACACCCGGCGAATTAATAATCATGAAAAAAAGGGAAGTACTAAGAGTACCTCCCCACGAGCTTAAATCATTGAAACAGGCATATCAATTGGCGTTGTCACCTGCTTCAAATCCATTCATTAAACTCAATGTAAAAGTATGCAAAATTTTGAAAAGGCTGAGCTGCATAATGCAGGCCTAGCTTTTATAAAAGCATTAAATTCAGAAAATTCTAGTCCTGCGTTTTTATCGTCGGGTAATTCGAAAAAAACAATTGGTATCCATTATCATCCAATCTTTACTAGAGCTTCAGGATCGTCATTTTTAGTTAGCTTTTGGCATCTTGTAGTGATGCTTGCTGTTCCTTTAATTCTATCTGCACAGCAGCCGACCCGACCTCTGATTAATTCTACCTTAAACGGGACGGTTAGTGATGCAATAACAAGAGAGCCGCTCATTGGTGCAATAGTTCGCCTCAAGGGTACCACTCACGGCGTTAATACCGATTCTGAGGGCAGGTTTAACTTTATTACAGGTCAAAAATTTCCTTACACCTTATTGGTTAGTTATTTGGGCTATGAATCAATAGAAGTTGTAGTAAACGGAAGTCCGGTAGAGATAAAATTAAAAGAGCTAACCAAAGAGCTAAACGATGTAGTCATAGTTGGATACGGAACACAAAGTCGAAAAAGCGTTGTAGGAGCCATCACGAAAATCAATGCAGAAGAGACCAAGCAAACTCCGGTTGCAAGTTTTGATGCGCAATTGCAGGGCAGGGCTGCAGGAATCCAGGTAAATACATTTTCAGGAACCCCCGGAGAAGGAGTGAAAGTGCAGGTTAGAGGAACAGCTTCAATTAATGCAAGCAACGATCCTTTATATGTTATTGACGGGGTATTGGTGAATAATAACTCACTGGCATCGATAGAACTTGGAGGGAAGAAGACCTCACCACTGGCAGATATAAATCCGGCCGACATAGAAAGTATTGAAGTTTTAAAAGATGCGAGTGCTATTGCCATATATGGGTCTCGCGGCTCAAACGGAGTGATCCTGGTTACTACAAAACGTGGCGAGTATAATTCTATAAGAACTAAATTCAGTCTTGATGTGTCAAATGGCTGGCAAAAAGCAGATCAGGAGAGATTATGGGACCTAACCAGCGGTCCGGAGCATGCTATGCTTGTAAATGAGCAATGGATAAATTCAGGAATTGATAAACCAAGCTTAAATCAGACGTATGCAAATCGACCTTTTCGTCCCAGAATTGAACTGATTAACGGCGTTCCTGGAAGAGGGACCCCGGAAGAGCAGCAAACTTACGACAGAATGAGCCGCGTGTTCCGCACCGCTTTTACACAGAACTATGATTTAAATGCGCAGGGAGGGAGCGAAAAAATAAGGTTCAATCTGGGCGCCGGATATACCGGTCAGGAAGGGGTTTTAAATCCGGCTGAATTTGAACGTGGCAGTTTTAAATTAAATTTGGATGTTAAACTTAATCCTAAAATTACTCTCAGCTCAAGCAATGGTGCTTACCGATCATTCAGACAGCAGGTAAGAGGCGGCGCAGGACAACAAGCAGGCCATTTACTAGCGGCCCTGCATCATCCAACTTATTTACCCTTAAATAACGAAGACGGCACACTTGCAAGAGGCTCTATTTATGAAAATATTGATAACTTAACTAATACAGACATTACCAATATTTCTACTAAAAGCCTCCGGTACATCGGCAATCAATTTCTGGAATTCAACATCTTACCCGGCCTTCGGTTTAAAACATCTGTTGGCTTAGATTTTAATCATTACAACGAACGTGAGTTTTTTAACGATCAAACGATTATCGGAGGAGCTCCAAACCCGCCCGGATACATTAATGAAGCGTTCACAAACTTAACGGTCTTTCAGAATGAACAAACTCTTTCTTATACAAAGGCATTAACGAATTTACATTCAATTACCGCGCTGCTGGGCAATAGTATCCAGGGCACAAATGTTAATGTAGCATCTGAAACGGGATCTGGTTTTCCAAATAATTCCTTTCAGCAGATTTCCGCTGCGTCTATCAGAACATCTGAACAGAGAAGATCCCGCTCAACAATTGCATCATTTTTCGGTCGCTTAAATTATAGTTACGATCATAAATATTATCTGGAAGGTACGCTCAGGGCAGATGGTTCTTCAAAGTTTGGCGCCAATAACCGTTGGGGATATTTTCCAGGCATTGGTGCATCATGGAGGATCAAGCAGGAGCCTTTTCTTAAAGATGTAGAGCAGGTAACTGAGCTGAAACTGAGAGTGAGTGCAGGTTCTGCCGGTAACCAGAACGGTATAAACGATTACGCTTCGCGCGGATTATGGACGGGAATCGCACAGTATCCTGATAATCTTACCAGCGGACCGAAACCAGGGATTGCTCCGTCTCAGCTTGAAAACCCTGATCTGAAATGGGAAAAAACGACTACTTATAATGCCGGACTGGATCTTGGCTTATTCAATGACCGTTTATTTATTAATGTGGACGCCTACTACAAGTACACTACCGACGCATTGTTATTTCTGCCTGTACCGGCTTCTACCGGTTACGGAAGTACACTGGCCAATGCAGGCGAAGTGAGCAACAGGGGAATTGAACTCGGGCTTTCCACTGTTAATATTAAGAAAAATGGGTTTGAATGGAGTTCAAATTTTAACTTCTCAAGTAACCGCAACCGCGCAGAGAAACTAATTAGTCCCATCACTTTTGAAGCCCGCGAATACAGAAGAACGCAGGAAGGGGAGGCTCTGGGGAGTTTCTGGTTATACAAACAGTTGTATGTCGATCCACAAACAGGAGATGCAGTGTTCGAGGATTTAGATAAAGACGGAAAGCTTACTCAGGCTGATCGCCAGCTGATGGGTAACTTAATTCCAAAATTCTTTGGTGGATTAACTAATAAGGTCTCTTACAAAGGTTTTGATCTCAATGTATTATTTACGTATCAATACGGTAATAAGGTGTTTAATTTCAATAAATACATTTTAGAAGGTGGAGGAACCCGTGATGCGTCGCGTTCGATTTTAAAAAGCCAGCTTGACAGATGGCAAAAGCCCGGTGATATAACCAATACACCGAGGGTGACAAGCGTAGGCAATAACTATAATATCGAACAAAATAGCCGGTATCTGGAAGACGGATCCTTCATCAGACTTAAGTCTGCTGTCATTGGATATACATTACCCGCAAAAGTTTCTGCCCGACTTAAGCTAAACAAAGTACGGCTGTATGCTTTGGGTACTAACTTATGGATTCAGACAAATTATACCGGTGCAGATCCGGAGACATCGGGCAGTGCAGGGCAAAACCTTGATGGGCTCGACACGGCTACACCTCCGCAGCCACGAGGTCTTCAATTTGGTGCTAATATCTCATTCTAATCTATATACATATGAAGAAGATACTTATACTCTCTATGCTGATAGTCAGCATGCTTATGCAATCGTGCGAGAAATATCTGGAAGTAGAATCGTACGACAAGGTTTCAGATGAAAATACAATTTTTGATAAGGCTTCTGCCGAGACAGCCGTACGGGGTGCTTATCGTGCTTTGGCCAGCTCAAATTATAGCAGTAGTTTTCAAAACACCATTCTGCAGTCGGGTGGCGATGTTAGGTCTCTTAATAATGCTCAAACAGATTTGAATGTTATTAATTATGATTTACGTTCCGATATCGGTTTTTTATCGACCTATTGGTCAAACTTCTATAATACCATTAACCGGGCGAACCATGTTATCGAAAAAGTACCTCTGGTAAATGATGTGAGGCTTAGTCAGGATTTGAAGAATCAGCTTTTAGGTGAAGCTTATTTTATTCGGGCCTATTCTTATTTCGATTTGGCGCGGGTGTTCGGAAATGTTCAAATTTTTCTTACTCCGACTAAAGTAGTTGTGGATAAACTAGGCGTCCCAAAGAGCACTCAGGCAGAAGTATATGCCCAGGTGCTGGCTGATCTGAACCAGGCAGAAGCATTATTGCCAGGCACCGTTGTAAGAAACAGAGCCACAAAATATACTGTGTATGCTTTGCGGGCAAGGTTGCACTTGTATACTAACAGATATCAGGATGCCGAAAATGATGTGAACAGCATTCTTGCAAATAGCAGTTACATATTAATAAAACCCTTTAACCTTGCTGCCGGAACTACCGAATCGGTACTGGAATTTTCTTATAGTGTTAATGATCTGAACGGTGGTTACGGACTGTGGAATACCAGTAACCGACAATTAGAGCCTAAGGCAGTATTGCATAATTTGCTGAATGATCCTGCGGTAGGTGGCGATAGAAAAATCTTATCTGTAAAGAATGCATCGAATCAGTTTATCGGTGGTATTTATCCTTCTAATACTTCTGCTGCTTACGGCATTAGAACCGCAGAGCTTCACCTGATAAGAGCAGAAGCCAGAGCCAAAAAAACGGTGCCTGATTTAACAGGTGCTTTGGGTGATTTAAACGCCGTTCGTGCTCGTGCTAATGTTGCAAACAGCACTGCTCTTACTCAGGATGAGATCATACTCGCCATTGAGAACGAACGCCGGGTGGAGTTTGCACTCGAACCTCACCGTTGGTTTGATATTGTGCGAACAGGAAGAGCGCCGGTGGTCTTTAATCTGACTGATCCCAGCAGATACATTTTCCCGATACCTGCGGGGGAAATATTGGCCGATCCTTCACTTAAGCAGAATCCCGAATACGGTAACTAATCTAATCAGCATACTTAATCAACCTCTGTTATGAGTAGTACAAAATCACATGCAGCACCTTCCTTCTGGAAAAGGGTGCTGCAACATTTCGGCAGCATTGCAAAACCAGACCATAATCTGCAGGACTGGCAGCCATGGGAAAGAAATCTGTTTCGTTTCTTTTTCATTTTTCTGAGTTTATTGATACTTCCTGTTGACTGGAAATTTTACCGAGAAGTTTTTTCGATAGACTGGGCGCACCTTCATTTTCATGATTTGTTCAGGCTATCAAAGTATCAGACTCAATTTATATCGAATAAAAAGTTACCAGCCTGGGGTATCGGCCAGTTTGCAAATTGGGCAATCGCAGCTATTATTTCGTTGACCGGAGCTATAGTATGGAGTAATATCGATACAAAGAGGAAGGAATATAATGTTCTGTATTACTGGCTGAGAGTGATTGTTCGCTATCGTCTTGCCATCGTTTTAATAACCTATGGCTTTATTAAGTTCTTTCCATTGCAAATGCCTTATCCTTCTTTAAGTAATTTGCTTACCAATTACGGCGATTTCTTTCCCTGGAAAATCTACTTTCAGACCGTTGGTATAGCACCTAAATACCAGGCTTTTTTGGGTTTTGTGGAGATATTAGCGGCTTTCCTATTATTCAACAGGCGGACGGTAACTTTTGGTGTCGGATTGATCTTTGGATTTATAGGAAACGTTGCCGTTGTTAATGGTTTTTACGACATCGGTGAACAGGTGTTAAGTACTTTGATTGTATTACTTGCCGTGTTTTTGTTTGTGTATGATATTCCAAGATTATGGAGACTGCTCGTCAGCGAAGTCCCTGTATATGCCAATAAATTAGTTCCCGATTTTTCTGATAAAGCCATCGCAAATATCCGGACAGGGTTGCGAGGCGCATTCTTGATTTTTACTGTATTATTTGCTTATAAAACCTATGATAATTTTGTAAGCGACCCTTATAAAATTCCGCATACACCGGGGTT
The DNA here is from genome assembly GCF_037622515.1 of Pedobacter superstes. NCBI lineage: Bacteria > Pseudomonadati > Bacteroidota > Sphingobacteriia > Sphingobacteriales > Sphingobacteriaceae > Pedobacter > Pedobacter superstes. The sequence continues at coordinate 263,661 of NZ_JBBJCN010000002.1, read as the reverse complement.
AAGCAATGCCTATGGATATTATAATGTTAAGGAGTTTCGCCTGAATAATCAGCTTATTCCTTTTTCAAAAACAGATAAGGATCGCTGGCAGGATGTAGTTTTCGAAAAATGGTCGACGCTTACCATCAAAGTTAATCGCCCGGTTAAAATCGATTTTAGTAGTGCTGAAGCAGTTCAGGAAAAAGATATTGATCGCAAATATGAACTCGCAGGTTTTGCGGGCCGTCACTACTTTCATTACGAAGCCGACACGATAAATCACAGGCTTTATCTTCAAAACAAGAATAAAAATCATAGGAGCGAAAAACTGGTTCTTGCTTATCAAAGGCCGAATGACAGCACTCTGGTGCTTTCGGGGATTAACGAGAACCGGGATTCTATCCGGGTAGTTCTCAATAAGATCAATAAAAAATATATGATGTTTGAAGGACGTCGCAAGCCTGTTAAACTTTAATTTAATGCATTTATAATATAAATTTTTGAATCATGTCGACAACAGATTTAAGCATTGAAGGTCCTTATGTTGCAGAGCATCATCGCTCTGCAGAACAGGTAAGACCAAATCGTTCAGCATGGACGAATACACAGAAGATAGCTTTCAGAATAGCATTCTTATACATTCTGTTTTTATGTGTACCTACGTATCCCGGGTTTTATAAGCATTTGTTCGGACTGAAATTTTCAAAAATTACCTATCACGATTTTCAGTCCATAGTTGCGTTCTGGCCCCCGCAGATTATCACGATTGAATCGGAAGAAGGGGTTTTCGGTATCCTGAATTATATTAACCTTATCCTGGTTTTTGCTGGAGCTGTAATTGGCGGAGCTATATGGACACTTTTGGATAAAAACACTACTCAATATACCAAACTGTACTACTTGATCCGTGTTCTTGCCCGTTACCGCCTGGCCTACGGTATGGTAGGCTGGGGACTAAAAAAAGCATTTCCCATGCAAATGGTTTATCCAACAGAGGGAATGTTAAACACTCCGTTTATCGATTTTGCAGAGAAGAAATTGTACTGGTCGCATGTGGGAGTATCTTTTGAATACACAGTGTTTCTTGGTTTTGCCGAAATATTGCCGGGCTTATTATTGCTGCACCGGAAAACTTCTGTTTTAGGAGCAGCGCTCGCGGCGGTTGTGACATTTAACATATGTATTGCCAACCATGCATATGATGCTGGTGTGGCGGTTCCTGCTGCTTATTTCGCGATTATAGGGATTTTTATTACCTGGTATGATTTGCCTAAAATTTGGAATCTTATTGTCAATGAGAAGGATGTTCTTCAGCCTTATCGGTACAACCCTGTATTTTCAGAAAACTGGCAAAAGTATCTTGTAAACGGAACTAAATGGACCTTTAATTTTCTGTTTGTTCCTGTTGCCGCGGGCTTATGGGCTTTTGGGTTTTTTAATGGGAATAATTATAACATCCCGAGTACTCCTGGCATTGCCCAAACTAAGGGCCTGTACACTGTGAGCGAGTTTAGATTGAACGACAAAGTGCTGCCTTACAATCCGGCAGATTCTATCAGATGGCAGGATGCTATATTTGAAGACTGGTCTTCCCTGAGCTACCGAACAAATCGTGGCGCTGTTGCTGACCGGATGATAGGGTATTCTCCGCTCAGGGTTAAGAATAACAAAAAGAATACAAAACTAAACCAGGTAAATACACAGGATTCTGACGGACTTGCAAAACAGAAAAAGAATCGTGATCTAGGGGTTACGCGCTGGGAAGTCGGTGGTATGTCGGGCGAACGAAGATACTTCTTTTATAAAGCTGATCCTGTAAATCAGATCCTTTACCTGCAGAATAAAAACAAAAATCATGCGGATGAAACCCAGGTACTTCATTACAGCAGGACTAGCGCTACGCGCATTATTTTAAGCGGAAGAAATGAATTTAATGATTCAATTTATGTGGTTTTGGATAAGTTAAACAAAAAATATCCTTTAGTGGAAGGAAGACAAACAAACATAAAGGCATTTTAATGAATAAACTGTTAAGATTGGTAATGTTAAATGCGCTAACAACACATGCAGATGAGTAAAAAAGATTTTGATGCCATAGTTGTTGGTTCAGGGCCAAACGGACTTTCTGCTGCAATTACCTTGCAACGCGAGGGCTTGTCTGTACTTTTAATAGAAGGCAAGGATGTAATTGGAGGCGGTTTACGTTCGGCCGAACTTACCATACCTTGCTTCACCCACGATGTATGTTCTGCGATTCATCCGATGGCCGCAGCCTCACCTTTTTTCCAAACTTTACCGCTGCACGCACACGGTTTAGAGTTGGTTTACCCAGAAACCGCGGCAGCCCATCCCTTTGAGGATGGGTCGGCTGCGGTTCTAAAAAAATCTTTGGCGGAAACAGCGGCTCTTCTGGAGAAAGACGAAACGGCTTATCTTGACCTGATGACACCCGTTTTGAAGTCGTGGCCGCTTATTGCAAATGATGTGCTGGGGCCCTTAAGCTTTCCGCGATATCCGGTGGATATGGCACAATTTGGATTGAAGGCCCTGTCATCAGCTTTAACACTATCAAAACGCTTTTCTACCAAAAAAGCAAAAGGCTTGTGGGCCGGAATGGCGGCACATTCCATTCAGCCACTATCAAACCTTACCACCTCAGCAATTGGTATCGTGCTGATGGCTGCAGGGCATTTAGGAGGCTGGCCAATCCCCGTTGGCGGGTCCAAGTCTATAGCGACTGCCCTGTCTTCTTATTTTGAGTCGCTCGGAGGCAAAATTGAAACCGGCTTTTATGTGAAATCATTGAATCAGCTCCCTTCAGCCCATGCTGTCTTGTTTGATGTTACTCCGCGTCAGTTACTTCAAATCGCGGGACATAAATTTTCATCCATTTACAAATGGCAGCTGGAGCGATACCGCTATGGCATGGGAGTTTTCAAAATAGACTGGGCCCTTGATGGTCAGATACCTTTTACAGCCGAAGAATGCCGGAATGCGGGCACCGTCCATATTGGCAATACGATAGAAGAGATCGTACTTGGAGAGCAAACCGCGTCTTCGGGTAAAATACCCGAAAAGCCTTTTGTGTTATTGGCACAGCAAAGTTTATTCGATTCAACGCGTGCACCGCGGGGAAAACATACTGCATGGGGATATTGCCACGTGCCGAACGGCTCGACAACAGATATGACCGGGGCGATTGAGAAGCAGGTAGAGCGTTTTGCACCTGGTTTCAGGGATAGAATATTAGCCCGGCATGTGTTTAATCCTGCACAAATGGAAGAGTATAACCCCAATTACATAGGCGGAGATATTAATGGGGGAATCATTGATATCCGGCAATTATTTACGCGACCGGTAATCAGCACTTCGCCCTATAAAACATCGGCAAAAGGCTTGTACATCTGCTCTTCGTCGACTCCTCCTGGAGGGGGCGTGCATGGTATGTGTGGTTACCACGCTGCTAAAAAGGCTTTGAAAGATGTATTTAATAAGAATGTATCACCGCTTTATTCAACTAGAAATCTATGAAGCAAAAAATTGTAATTGCCGGGGGATCCGGGGCGCTGGGAAGCTGCATTATAAAAAGGTATTATGATACCGAAACAGAGGTGGTGGTGCTCAGCCGCAGGCAGAATGCTGCTGATAAAAATATCAGATATGTGGGTTGGGATGCCAGGACTTTGGGCGCATGGACAAAAGAACTTGAGGGAAGCACCGCAGTGATAAATCTTGTGGGAAGGTCGGTAAACTGCAGGTATACCGAAACAAATAAAAAGGAGATTATAAACTCCCGGGTAGATTCAACGCTCATTCTTGGTCAAGCCATTCAAGGTTTACAGCATTCGCCTGCAGTATGGATCAACGCTGGTTCGGCAGCTATTTTTGGCAATTCGGGCGACGAAATAAAAGATGAGAATTCGGAACCGGGCGACGGCTTTTCGCCCCGTGTTTGCAAATTATGGGAGCAGGCTTTTTTTAAGTCTGTTACTCCTCAAACCCGGAAAGTTTTTCTACGAATAGGAATGGTTCTGCAACCTGCTAAGGGTGTTTTAAAGCCTTTCACAAATCTGGCCAGAACCGGATTTGGAGGTAGAATTGGTTCGGGTGAACAATACATTACATGGATACATGAAGAGGACTTTGTTAACCTTATTCAATGGGCAATTGCGAAGAATGTTTCAGGAATAATTCACAGCTCAAGTCCTTATCCTGTAAAGAATAAAGAGTTTATGCAGGAAATAAGGGCTGCCTTAAAAATGCCCTTCGGTCTGCCGAACCCCGCCTTTCTGACCCGTATTGGTGCGGTTTTTATCAAAACAGAAGCCGAACTGGTGCTCTCGGGCAGAAGAGTGATTTCGACAGTTCTGGAAAAAAATAAGTTTAATTTCAAATACCCAAAAATACAACAAGCATTAGCGCAATTAATTTCATATGGAAGCAGTAATTAATGATACACAAACGGCCACTGTTGAAGATCAGTCGCCAAAAAAAGGCTTTGCGATTCACGAAGACTGGACAGTAGTTGTCCTGGGATTTTTGATAATTTTTTTAGCCATTTCAGGGGTGATTGTTCCAGCTCCTTCATTTGGCTGGAGCTCAGTAGATGATCTTTCAACAAAGCTTTTTTCTACAGAGAACACTCAGGCGGTGGGCTACCAGTTTTTGCTTGTCGTTTTAATCGCCGCCTTAGGAGCTGTTTTAACAGGTAAGCCTATTAAGCGCCTTCTGATTGTATTTCCGGTGGTTTACATCATAACCTTGTTTGCCCTGATCATTTCCGGAAATAAAGGTGTTAAAGCTTTAAACCTGGAAGCTGTAATATTTAGCTTGTCTTTAGGACTTGTTTTCGGGAATTTTTTCAAACTGCCCGATTGGTTTAGAAAGGCCTTATCTACAGAATTATATGTAAAGATTGGATTGGTACTGTTGGGTACCGGAGTTATTTTTTCAGATATTCTTAAAGCAGGATCTTTAGGTTTAATACAGGCTCTGTTAGTTGTGCTTTCTGTATGGTATTTCGCTTTTTGGTTATGTAAAAAGCTTAAAGTTGATGATGAATTAACCATGATGATTTCGAGTGCTGTATCTATCTGTGGTGTTTCGGCGGCTATTGCCACATCCGGAGCTATAAAAGGCGATTCAAAAAAGTTGTCCTACGTTATTTCCATGGTGTTGATAACGGCTATACCTATGATGATTTTTATGCCTTACATAGCGCAATATTTTAATTTTCCGGAAGCAGTTACAGGTGCCTGGCTGGGTGGGAGCATTGATACCACGGGCGCCGTTGTGGCTTCAGGAACGCTTGTAGGGGAGGAGGCCCTCAAAATCAGCACCATCGTCAAATTTTCACAAAATGTATTATTGGGAATTGCAGCGTTTGCTATTTCGGTTTTCTGGACTTATACCGACCATACATCAGCGCAAGCTGCAGATACTAAACCAACCCTGGCTGTGATTTGGGAGCGTTTTCCAAAGTTTGTAATAGGCTTCATTGCAGCCTCACTGTTGTTTTCATTCATTATCCCTGCGGAAACAACAACAACGGTTAAGGACAGTTTAAAAAGTCTGCAAGGTTTATGGTTTGCTTTAGCATTTACCAGTATTGGCCTGGAAACCAATTTTTCCGATTTATTTAGTAAAAATAGTAAGAAACCGTTTTATGCATTTCTGATTGCTCAAGGATTCAACATTATTGTTACGCTGGTTATTGCATTTATTTTATTTAGTTGAGAGGCTGAGGTCTGGATTTTTATGGCCAGACATAAATAATAATTAGTAGTACACGCCCGGATGGCCGAGTGGTTAGGCGGAGGTCTGCAAAACCTTTTACGGCGGTTCGAATCCGCCTCCGGTGTCCATTTAATTTGGGTTGAGACTTCGATGATTTCACAACCCAATTACAGTCTTATGAGCTCCTGTGACCAGGTTTGTCCATTCCAAGTTGTGCATTTATCAATGGGGTCTTTGGTGCCAGGAAAAAACCTGTTAAACTGGCAAACATGATTGGAATCAGTGATTGAAAACCCGTCATAGTTCCTAGCAGTATTATTATACTCACAGGTGTGCGGGTTACACATGCCACAAGTGATGCCATAATACAAACACTTATTAATGCCAGGTTCTGACCGGGTACCAGCTGATAAATTATTACACCCAAAACGATACCCCCGAAAAACAAAGGAATAATAAATCCGCCACGCCATCCTGAAGTAACTGTGATTGCAATCGCAATAAGCTTTAAAACCAGAAGCGAAATGAGGAATTCAACTGTGAAACTTCCCGATAGGATTTCCTGCAGTTGGTCGTGTCCGAAATACCGTGTTAAAGGTAAAAAATAGGCGATAATTCCTAAAAGAAAACCACCCAGCGCTAGTTTAATATAAATTTGAATGCTAAATAAACTAAATAAAGCTTTACATTTTTTAACCATAAAAATAAAGGCCCAGCCAAGAGCAGCCCCTGCCAAAGAATAAAGAATGGCATAAAAAATATCATTAACCTGAGGGTTGGAATAAGAAGGGAATTTCCAGGTTGGGCCTAAATTGAGATGCGTAATTAAAATGAACATCAGGTAGCTGGCGCAACTTGCCACGAGGGCCGGCATAAAAGCCTGATAATATCGTGTAACCTGTTTATGGTCTAATATTTCCAGAGCAAATAAACTTCCTCCCAGCGGCGCTCCAAACAATGCTGTAAAAGCGGATGCCATTCCTGCAATGGTTATAGAACGTATGTCCTCGCCTTTAAATCCCAGCTTCCGGGCAATATAAGTTCCTGTTGAGCCAACAACTTGTACCAATGGAGCTTCCGGACCCAGACTTCCTCCGACCGAGATACACAATAACGATGAAAGAATCATTGATGGATTACTTTTAGGATCCAGCTTTCCTTTATTGAAATGAATATTGTCTACTATCAGATCAATTTCACCGGGATCACCTAGTTTATGTATAACTAAGCCGGCTGCCAGGCCCCCAATTGTCATTAGAGGAATGACATAAATACCCTCAATGAATCCAAACAACTCTATTAAATGTTCTAAAACAATCCAATAAGCACCCGCAATAACACCTCCTATTAAACCTAAAATGGTCCATATCAGGAAAAGCTTGTTATACACGAACGGATTAAATTTTAATGGCCCTTGTAATGTATCCTTAAGTTCAAAAAATCTTTTGTGGGTGGAAAACTTCATTATTTTATACCTGAAGTCGCAAATGGACGAAATCTCAATTGTTTTTCATAATACTTTTAATAATCTATCGCGCTTGATTTTTTTTAATAACAATTTACTGGCAGATTTTTTCATGAATCAATTGCACAAATAGGGCCTGCATTACCAACTCAATTATTTCACGGTCCCCTCTAAGAAAGGACAATATTCATCATATATCAAATGAACACGAGTTTTGAAAAATAGCTGCAGCTGAAAGGAGAGAGGCAGGTTCCCTAAAAGGAACCGTAGCATGATTCTCCAATATTATGGTCGGATTATCCATTTTTCGCGGACTTGCTTAAAGTAAATTTACGATATCTTTAATGGCTCCGTTGATGCCCAATTATTCAGCCAATTTTCCATTCTTATCAGGTATATGAAGTTAAACGCATTACTAACTGTTTTTTTAGCCGGCACATTTTGCGCCCATTCTCAAAATATCTATACGATAGATGCCTCCGCTATTCCTCCAAAGCCGCGGACAGAACATTTAAAACTAGGCGGGAATGGCCCAAACGGACAGTCCATTTCTGTTAATAATGAATACGTTCAGCTGAATGGAAAACCCTGGATTCCGATAACGGCCGAATTTCATTATACCCGATACCCGCAAAAGTACTGGGATGAATCATTAAAGAAGATCAAAGCAGGGGGGGTAAATGTTGTAGCAACCTATGTGTTCTGGAATATTCATGAGCAAACCGAAGGGAAATTTAATTTTTCAGGTGATAATGATCTCAGGAAGTTCTTACAACTGTGTGCAAAAAATGGCTTGATGGCTATTGTCAGAATAGGTCCTTTTGGTCACGGTGAAATAAGAAACGGAGGCCTTCCTGATTGGTTGCTCGGTAAACCCCTTACTATCCGTTCGAACGATCCGCTTTACCTTTCGTATGTCGAGAAATTATATAATCGTATAGGAGAGGAAATAAAGGGCTTGTATTTCAAGGACGGGGGCAATATAATCGGCACCCAGATTGAAAATGAATATCAGCATTCGGCAGCCCCCTGGGGATTAACATACCCTGGTCAGCCCCATGATATGACGGCTTCAGAACGCGACCTTGCACTTACACAGGAGGGCGTTGGCATATCCAGGGAGAACAACCCATATGTCCAGCTGGGCAACGATCACATGAAAATTCTTAAAGAACTGGCAATAAAAGCCGGTATGATTACGCCGCTTTACACGGCAACAGGATGGGGGAACGCAGCAATTATTCCCAATGAAAGTATTCCGGTTACTGCCGCATATGCATATCCATTCTGGACTCCTAAAAAGGATATTTCTCCGTTTTTCTTATTTAAAGACATGCACCAGAAGCCTGATTATGCTCCGGTGCGCTATAAAACAGAAGATTACCCCGTATTTCCTGCCGAACTGGGCTCGGGTATCATGACCGTATATACACGCAGACCGATTGCCGTACATAAAAGTTTCGACGCGATGATAAACCGCTGCCTCGGAAGCGGGGCGAATGGTATAGGGTATTATATGTATCACGGCGGTTCTACTCCGCATAATGGCTCATATTATTTCAGTGATGAGGCATATGGACTACCTAAGGTTTCTTACGATTTTCAGGCTCCTATTGGTGAGTTCGGCCAGGTGCGTGAAGGGTATCAACGATTAAAATTACTGCATTTCTTTTTAAACGATTTTGGCGACAGGCTGGCACCCATGAAGACGATTCTTCCTGCAAATGCCGCCTCGCTAAAGCCAGAGAATGTCACGGATCTCCGCTATGCAGTTCGCGGAAACGGAACTTCAGGCTTCCTGTTTGTGAATAATTTCCAGGATGATACGATAATGACGGTTAAAAAAGGTCTGCGCTTTTCCATAAAGACTTCCGCTGGTCTGGTAAACATCCCGGCCTCCGGCTCTTTTGATCTGCAACGCGATGAAAATGTGATTTTTCCATTCAACTTTGATCTGGAAGGCATAAATCTTCACTATGCAACCGCGCAACTGCTGACTAAAGGCGATGATGTGGCAGCTCCTTATTATGTGTTTTTTTCTCCTGCAGGCATAAAACCAGAATTCTCCTTCAACGGAAGCGGATTTTCTGTTAAGGCATTACATCTTGCCACTGTTAAAGACAATCAGACTAATAAATTGGTTACTTGTACCGGTGATCGTGCTGAGTTTTTACTAACTAAAGGCAATAAATCGCTCAGGGTACTGGTGCTAACCAAAGAAACAGCATTAAAAGCCTATCAGATAACTCTTAAGGGCCAAAGAAAGCTTGTTTTTTCGGATAATGTAGTTATTCCTGACAATGGCTCGATTACACTCCTAAGTAAAGGGAACAATAAGTTTAATTTTGAGGTTTTTCCAAAATTGACATCGAAAGTTAGCGCAAGCGATGGTGTGCTTAGCACTGGTGCATTAAAAAATAATTCGTATTCTTCTTACAGCGTTTCAGTTCCGGCGAAAGCCTTCCCGGTGCAAATGACGACATTCGGCCAGAAAAAGTTCGCGATAAAACTTCCTGAAATAGTGTGGGGACTAAACGATTATTTCCTGAATATCGATTACACCGGCGACACGGGTATGGGTTTTATTGATTCAGAACTTGTTACTGATGAGTTTTTTAAAGGAACTACCTGGGACATTGGTTTAAGAAATATATTAAGCAACACAAAGACGCGCGAAATGGTATTTTATTTCCGACCTATTCGGAGCAATGCAACTTATTTAAATGATCTGGATCCGGAAACGGTGCCGAAATTTGGCACAGACCGTTCACTGCTTAAAATTAACAGAGTAAAGTTCGTTCCCGAATATAAAACCACTATCAGCTTTTAATGAAACGGAGAATTACCTATCTTCAAATAGCCGCCGGCAAAGGAACCCGGTGTACAGAAGCCGACCAGGCTGAATAGGGCATTGTCAGTGAATTAGTTTAACTTTTTTTATGCTGGCTTTTATACTTCGCAGGTGATACTCCCATCAATTTTTTAAATAAACGTGAAAAGTAGTACGGATCATCGAAGCCAAGATCTGCGCAAATTTCTTTAATGCTCCTGTTTGTAAAATACAGGTACTGACAAGACTTTTGAATCTTGAGTTCGCTGAAATACTGGTTAGGAGAGCTTCCCGTTTTACTTCGGAACATCCTCGAATAGTGTGTTACCGATAAACTTTGTTGTTGAGCCATTTGCAAAACTGAATACTGTCGATTCAGATTTTTCTTCATAAACGATATTGAGTCGGAAATTTTATCACTTCCAAGGCCCGGAGGATTTATTTCAGGCGAATAAATGAATTTTGCGACAAAATCTTGCAACGAAATATTAACTATTTCAAGGTTTCTCATCTCAAAACTTTCCTCTAACAAATTAAATATTTGTTCAAACCTTTCAATTCGAGCCTCATCATAAGCAGAGAATACCGGTTCCGATCCGAGTTCAAGATATCTCGCGAATAAAAGATCAGCACATTCCCCGGTAAAATGAATCCAATATATGGTCCATGGGTCTTCTTTTGCCGAAGAATATTGGTGCGCAATATTTCTGGGAAGAATTATAAAATGATTTGGAGTTAGTTTATAGACTTTATCTCTGATTTTCACAGTTCCTATTCCCGCCGTGCAGTACAACAAAATATACTGATTAGAGCCCGACTTTCTTTCTCTGTCATGGAAAGCTGCATGCGGATAAAAGCCGATTGCCGTCAGGTAAAACCGTTTGATCAGCTCATTTTTTAAAACATTATGTTTTAGGTTAGGTGGCAGAACAATCATCTTTTGACCAACAAAGCCCTCTTTAATTTTCTTTTCGGTTTTGTTCGAAATATTCATGTATGGTCGGTCTGGGTTCGGAAATGCAATTATCTACATAAAAAACGCTTCCTTAATCAAATGTATTAAAAATCCAATGTTATGATTGATTAATCCATCATGATGTTAATTCTGCTAACATAGCCGAGTGTGAGTATCTGGAAGTTGAATTTAATTTCAAATCTAAGTGACTACTGCCATGAAAAGGAATAGTGGATCTGATCGTTATATTTTTTGCCGGGATTTAGCAGCGTAGGGGGATTAGCCAGATTTGGAGCATCGGGAAAAAACTGTGCCTCTAAACAAAGGCCTTCACATGGTGCGAATGGAAACTGCAAATAATTCCCCGAATAAAATAGAATAGAAGGATAACTCGTCCGCACTTCCATTTTTTCAGTAATTTCTGCATCTGTCAGTATAGCGTCCGGAGCGTTCCTTGATTTTATATTGAAAGGTTTGATTGTCCATCTATAACATCAAAATATCCATTTTCCCCATTACTTAATAGCGTTATTTTAGGGAACCAATTATCAATTTAAAATACATGGCCAATCAAACCATTTCGTTCAATCACCGTTACATTCTCGGTATTTCTTTTATTTCCGCTCTGGGCGGATATTTATTCGGTTTTGATTTTGCGGTAATATCGGGCGCCTTGCCCTTTTTAAGAACAGAATTTCAGCTGGATGCCTGGTGGGAAGGCTTTTTAACCGGCTCCCTGGCTCTTGGTTGTATTGTCGGCTGTCTTATGGCGGGTCAAATTGCAGATAAATACGGCCGAAAGCCGGGACTAATGCTTTCTGGTGTAATATTCGCCGCATCTTCTCTTGGAATGGCCTTTTCTGAGGGACTTAGCATTTTTATTTTAATGCGTTTTGCCGCGGGAATTGGTGTAGGCATGGCGTCAATGCTAAGCCCTATGTATATTGCGGAGATCTCTCCTGCTGATAAAAGAGGTAGAAATGTTGCCATAAATCAACTAACAATCGTTATAGGTATCCTTGTTACGAACCTGGTCAATTATACCCTGGCGGATACCGGTCCCGATGCCTGGCGCTGGATGTTCGGACTTGGCTTTGTGCCCTCTTTATTGTTCTTTTTAGGGGTGATGTGGTTGCCGGAAAGTCCGAGGTGGTTAATGCAGGCGGGAAAGCAGGAACAAGCTAAAGCAGTATTACAGAAGATAGGTTCAGAAGGTTTCGTTAACAATACTATTGTTGATATTGAAAAGTCTTTAAAAGGCGTAAAAAAACAATCTTATAGCGCCGTTTTTGATAAAGCTGTACGCCCGGCCGTGCTGGTTGGGATAACTCTCGCCGTGTTTCAGCAATTCTGTGGCATTAATGTGGTGTTTAATTATACATCAACCATTTTCGAGTCAGTTGGCGCCAGTCTGGATCGTCAGCTTTTTGAAACCGTTTCTATAGGTGCTGTCAATCTGATATTTACACTTTTGGCCATGTGGCAGGTAGACAAGCTGGGTCGCAGGCCTTTGATACTGATTGGTTCAATAGGTCTTTCGATGGTATATTTAATATTGGCCTATCTTTTACAAAGCCATGCTGCGGCAGTCCTTGTTTCAATGTTTGTGCTGTTGGCAATCGGCTTGTATTCAACCTCATTGGCCCCGGTTACCTGGGTGCTTATTTCTGAAATCTTTCCGAACAAGATTCGCGGAGCCGCCTCTTCGGTAGCTATCGTTTCGCTTTGGAGCGCTTATTTTATCCTTGTTTTTACGTTCCCGATACTGGCGGAAAAAATTGGCACCTTCGGTCCGTTTTATTTATATTCTGCTATTTGTGCCTTAGGATTTGTGTTCATTCTTAGAAAAGTACGCGAAACAAAAGGACAGACCCTCGAACAACTGGAAACCAATTTTGCGGCCCACTAAAACGGCGGATTTATTAGCAATCCTGGCTGGCTTAGGATAGTATATCACTGTTTAGAATGTCACTGTTTAATATGTATTACAATATTGAGTTTTATGAACGATTTTGAAGTGAGAGTCTGGGAAGAAAGTGTAACTATCCCAACATATGGAATTGGAAAGCCAGATAAAAATCCTATGTTTTTCGAAAAACGGGTTTATCAGGGAAGTAGCGGGGCAGTGTATCCCAATCCGGTAATTGAAAAGATTTTTGACGAGAAAGTGGATCAGGAATACCGGGGGCTGTTTTTGGAAAATAAATACCTCAAAATTATGATTCTTCCTGAACTGGGAGGCAGGGTTCAGATGGCTTACGACAAAATAAAGGAACGTCACTTTATCTATTATAACCAGGTAATAAAACCCGCTCTTGTTGGTTTAACCGGTCCATGGATTTCCGGAGGAATTGAATTTAACTGGCCGCAGCATCATCGTCCAAGTACATTCGAACCTGTAGATTATAAGATTGAAGAGAATAAAGACGGCAGTAAAACAGTATGGGTTAATGAAGTAGAACGTATGTTCCGCACCAAGGGGATGGCTGGCTTTACCCTACACCCTGAGAAAGCTTACCTGGAAATTAAAGCGAAACTATTTAACCGCACCAGCTTACCTCAAACATTTTTATGGTGGGCCAATCCTGCTGTAAAGGTTAACGACGATTACCAGTCGGTTTTCCCGCCTGATGTGAACGCTGTTTTTGATCATGGAAAACGCGATGTGTCGACTTTTCCGATTGCTACCGGAACATACTACAAAGTAGATTATTCACCCGGAACAGATATCTCGCGCTACAAGAATATCCCGGTTCCTACCTCGTATATGGCCATTAATTCTGAATACGATTTTATGGGCGGTTACGAACACGATACTCAGGCAGGGGTATTGCATGTTGCCAACCATCACGTATCTCCCGGTAAAAAACAGTGGACCTGGGGGCATAGCGATTTCGGAAAGGCCTGGGATAGAAACCTTACCGACGAAGACGGGCCTTATATTGAATTGATGACAGGTGTTTTTACAGATAATCAGCCTGATTTTACATGGCTCATGCCTTACGAAGAAAAATCTTTTACGCAGTATTTTCTGCCTTACAGGGAACTGGGTGTAGTGAAAAACGCTACGAAAGATATCCTCGTTAATTTGGAAAAAGTGAACTCCAGTGCGGTAGTGAAAGTTTTTGTTACATCTGAGCAAAAATCCTGTAAAGTTACCTTGAAGCTAAAAGAGAATGTCATATTAGAAGAAACCATAGACATTATCCCTGAACAGGTTTATGAGAGAGTTATATCGCTAAACAGTGACGCAGATGAGAAAAATTTTCTGCTGAGCATTACCAGTATAGAAAATCGGGAGCTTATCCGGTATGAGCCTGCAAAAAATAAACAAAATGATTTCCCCGAGCCGGCAAAACCTGCCTTAGCTCCGGAGGTTGTTGAAAATACGGAACAGTTGTTTTTAACTGCACAACATTTAGAGCAGTATCGTCATGCTACTTATAGTCCTGTTCCGTATTATGAAGAAGCATTAAAGTGCGACCCGAAAGATATCCGCAACAATAATGCTTTAGGTGCCTGGTATTTAAAAAGAGGCCGGTTTGAGAAAGCTGAACCCTATTTCAGAAAAGCGATTGAAACCTTAATTTCAAGAAATCCAAACCCTTATGAAAGCGAAGCATACTACAATTTAGGGCTCTGTTTGAAATTTATGGGCGATCTGGACGGTGCTTATACCGCTTTCTATAAATCCACCTGGAGCAGCGCCTGGCAGGACAGCGCATATTTTTCTATAGCGCAGATAGATGTTTTACGTGGCGATTATGATAAAGCCCTGGATCATTTAACCCTGGCAATGGACAGAAATGTGCGCAATATGAAAGCCCATTCACTTAAAGCCTCTGTATTAAGAAAGGCAGGAAATATAGAAGAAGCCAAAAAGGTATCTGAAGTAGCGCTTTCGCTGGACGCGTTTAATCTTAGCGCACTGTTCGAAAAGCTAAAAGTGTATAGTTCCTTAGGAGACAGGGAGTCAGCAAATCAGGCTAAAGCCGAGCTATTAAAGTTAGGGCGTGGAACAGAGCATAATTTCATCGAATATTCCCTTGATTATGCCGCCGCGGGTTTATACGAGGATGCAATTGAGCTGCTTAATCATATCGTTAAGCCTGATTCTTCTCCATTAGTTTTTTATTATTTAGCTTACTGGTATAATAGGCTGGGACATTCTGCGCCGGGAAATTTAGAAAATGCCAGAAAAGCAAGCTCCTATTTATGCTTCCCTAATCGGTTGGAAGATATTCTTGTACTGAAGTATGCCGCACAGACAAATCCAGCTGATGCAAAAGCCCCCTACTATCTGGGGAACTTGTTTTATGATAAAAGACAGTATGAAGAAGCGATCAGTTATTGGGAACTTTCACTGGAACGGGATTTAAACTTCCCGACCGTTTATCGAAACCTGGCTATCGCTTACTTTAATAAACAAAAACGGTCTGAAATCGCACTTCAGTTTTTTGAAAAGGCATTTGAATTAGATCCTTCCGATGCAAGGGTTTTAATGGAGCTTGATCAACTATATAAGCGTTTAAATGTTGAGCCGGCCAAACGTTTGTCATTTATTGAAAGTAACCTTGATACTGCCCTTGAACGCGATGACATTTATGTTGAAAGAGCTTCTTTGTACAATCTTTCAGGTGAATACGAAAAGGCACACAAACTCATCAAGGACCGTCAGTTTCATCCATGGGAGGGCGGAGAAGGAAAAGTGTCTTCGCAGTATATTATAAGCCTTGTAGAACAAGCCAAGAAGAATATTCAGCAGGAAAAGTATAATGATGCAATTGAGCAACTGAAACGGGCACAATTCTATCCGCATAACTTAGGAGAAGGTAAATTATATGGCGCCCAGGAAAACGATATCCATTACTGGTTAGGATGTGCTTATGAAGGGCTTAAAAACCAGGAGCTTGCCAATGAATACTGGACGAAAGCAACTGTAGGACTATCCGAGCCTGGTGCAGCAATCTTCTATAATGATCAGCAGCCTGATAAAATATTTTACCAGGGATTAGCATGGATAAAACTAGGCGAAGATTCTAAAGCTGAGCTTATCTTCAATAATCTTGTTAAATATGGTCAAGATCATTCTGAGGATGAAATAAGCCTGGATTATTTTGCGGTATCCCTGCCAAACCTTCTGATTTTTGATGATGATCTTAACATAAGAAATAGAGTTCATTGCTTATACATTTCTGGTTTGGGCTATCTGGGCCTGAATAAACCAGATGAAGCAGCGAGCGCCTTTAACAAAGCTCTTGAGCTTGACGCCATGCACTTTGGTGTCAGATTACATCAAAAAATGCTTGTAAATAGTGTGTTATAAATCGGACCGCGGACGGTTTGAGCTTTTTATGTATTTATATTTGTCAACAACATAAACCATGCAATCTAAAATAACAAATCTGATACTTCTTATCCTTCTGGTTATATTTTCAGGGTTTAAAGAAAAAGAGATTCCACTTCAGGGAACCTGGAAATTTGAAATCGATCTTGAGGATAAGGGACTGGCTGAAAAGTGGTTTTCCCGGAATTTAAATGATGAAATAAAGTTGCCGGGCTCGATGGCCGAAAACTTAAAGGGCGATGATATTACTTTAAAAACGAAATGGACAGGAACTATTTATGATAGCTCCTTTTATTTTAATCCGGCGATGGCCAAATACCGTCAGCCGGGTAATATTCATATACCTTTCTGGCTTACGCCTGCTAAGCATTACGTAGGGGCCGCATGGTATCAGAAACAGGTAACAATACCTGCCGACTGGAAGAAAAAGCGTATTGTTTTATATCTTGAAAGAGCTCATACAGAGACCAGGGTCTGGATAGACGATAAAGAAATCGGTTTGCAAAACTCTCTTGTTGCTGCTCACGAATATGATTTAACGCAGCACCTTAGCCCGGGCCCGCACCAGATTTCCATTCGTGTAGATAACCGCGTCAAAGAGATCAATGTTGGGCCTGATTCGCACAGTATATCAGATCATACTCAGGGAAACTGGAACGGAATAGTCGGGAAGATCGCTTTAGAAGCAAGTGATCCGGTATATTTTGAAGATATACAGGTTTATCCCGACTTAAAGAACAGGAAGGCAAGAGTAAAGATGCGCGTAAAAAATCTTAGCTCATCTAAGTTTTCCGGAAAAATTTCTTTATCTGCTAAAAGTTTTAACTCAACCATCAGCGATCAGACGCAGCTTGTTACGGCAAAGTTTTCGGCCCGGACAGGTATTGCGGAAGTTGAGTTAGAATTACCATTCAGCGAAAAAATGCAAACCTGGGACGAATTCAATCCTGCATTGTATATGCTTACCGCAAAATTAAGCTCAAAAGACACAGAGAGCTCAAAAGAAGTGCAGTTTGGTATGCGGGAATTTAAAATTGAAGGCAATAAGTTTTTGATTAATGGTACCCCTGTGTTCTTACGAGGCACCTTGCATAATTGCGAATTCCCTCTGACGGGGTATCCTGATATGAGCGTAGCAGGCTGGGAACGAATTTTTAGGGTAGCGAAGGCACACGGATTGAATCATATTCGTTTTCATTCATGGAGTCCCCCTGAAGCGGCTTTTATCGCTGCTGATAAAATTGGTATCTACTTGCAGCCAGAGGGGCCAAGCTGGCCCAATCATGGTCCGAAAATAGGTTTGGGCCAAGCTGTTGACCAGTACTTGTACGACGAAACAAACCGGATGGTAAAAAATTTTGGTAACTACGCTTCATTTACGATGCTTTCTGCAGGTAATGAACCAGCCGGTAATCAGGTAAAATACCTTAACGATTTTGTGGATTACTGGAAAGCGAAAGACAGCCGTCGCGTTTATACGGGAATGTCGGTAGGTGGTAGCTGGCCTGTAGTTCCTAACGCACAGTTTCAGGTACGCGGTGGAGTTCGTGGTTTAGCATGGGATAAATTACCGGAAACACAATCGAATTACAGTGCTGGTATTTCAAAATTTACAGTTCCATTCATCGCTCATGAGATGGGGCAATGGTGTGTGTATCCCAATTTTGATGAGATAAAAAAGTATACCGGAGTTTATAAAGCTAAAAACCTTGAGCTCTTTCAGCAGCATTTAAAAGATCAGGGAATGGCCGATCAGGCCCGTGATTTTTTTATGGCGTCGGGTAAGCTTCAGGTATTATGCTATAAGAATGAAATTGAGAAAACTCTCAGAACTCCCGGCTATGCGGGCTTTCAATTGCTTGGAGTTCAGGATTTCCCTGGTCAGGGAACGGCTTTGGTTGGCGTTCTTGATGCTTTTTGGAAGGAAAAGGGATATATAACAGCGAAGGAATTCTCCCGTTTTTGTAATTCCACCGTTCCTCTTGCCCGCATTCCAAAATTTGTATTCTCTAATGATGAGACGTTTAAGGCAGGAATCGATATTTTTCATTCAGGGGCCACACCTTTAAATCACGCGGTTGTGAAATGGCTTATTAAGGACACTGATGGAAAAGCGCTTTCAACCGGTTCATTCTCACCCAAAACTTTTGAAAACGGGAATGGCATACCTGCAGGAGATGTCAGCTTACCACTGAACGGCTTTGCAAAGCCGACTCAATTAAAACTTGAGGTTTCTGTCGAGAATACAGAATTTGCAAATGATTGGGATTTCTGGGTATATCCGGCTAAAAATCCGGAAACGAAATCGGATATATACTATACCACAGCTTTAGATGATAAGACAAAATCTATTCTGAATAAGGGCGGAAAAGTGTTTCTTAATGCTGCCGGAAAAGTGGTAAAAGGAAAAGAAGTCGTTATGCATTTTGTACCGGTCTTCTGGAATACCTCCTGGTTTAAAATGCGCCCTCCTCATGTTACAGGAATGCTTATCCAGAATACAAGTGCAGCTTTTGCCGATTTTCCAACAAATATGCATTCAGATCTTCAATGGTGGGACATAGCAAACCGCGCGCAGGTAATGATCCTGGAAGACTTCCCGGCAGGTTTTAAGCCATTGGTGCAGCCAATTGATACGTGGTTCTTAAACCGCAGACTTGCCCTGGTTTATGAAGCAAAGGTTGGAAAAGGAAAACTGATTGTAAGCAGTGCCGATTTACGTGGCGACACGGATCGTCAGGCTTCAAAGCAGCTGTTTTATAGCTTGCAGAAGTACATGAGTTCTGATAAATTTAATCCTAAAGACGAGCTGAGCTTTGAAGTGGTGAAAGATGTTTTTGTAAATCCATCTAAAGAGGCATTTAAGACATATACTAAGGATAGCCCTGATGAGTTAAAACCAACTTCCAACCAGAATAAGCAGTAGGCCCAGGTTGGGCTTAAGCCAAAATTGCGTAGCAATCATTAGGCACGATGTAAGTCAACATATTCGCAAGCGAAAATCATCAAACGTAGAACACATGAGCGTTGGGCCGGCAAGAACGGAGAGCCGGGTGTTTTGCCTGCGCGGCTGAAGCTTCGTTGTTGCCTTGGGTTTTTGGTCCTTTTGGGCTCAAGCCAAAAGGACTAGCCTTCCGCGCCAATGAGCGGAATAGAAAATCTCATTTTGCCATCCCCCCCAATCGTCCTCGTTTGTAACGAGGATGCAGCGAGGACTGCGAATTTTTCGCCCGGTTCACATCCGTTTGAAACGAATTCCTAAATTCGGAAGACCTAAATCTTACCTATGTCCGGAAATCGCTATTACATTACCAATCAACATCAAACCTGGTTTTTGTGCGAGTGTTTTTGTTTTTTTAGGTCACAAAGAACCTGCTATACATCGTCCTATCTATAAAAATAATTTGTCTTGGCAGGTTTTATCACCTGCACCATCGTCGAGTGGATTGACTTATTTACCCGTCCGGTATACAAACAAATTATTATAGACTCGCTGGGCAGATCATTATAAAATCTGGCGCGATGATAATCATGCTATTGATATGTCTGACATTGACGTAGGAGAAAAGCTTTTATATATGCACGATAATCCTGTTCGGGCAGGCATTGTGGAAAGAGCAGAAGATTATTTGATGAGCAGTGCAAAGGATTATTCGGGAGAGCCAGGTTTAATAACAGTTGAGATTGTTTAACGAGCGATGCAATCGCTATTCTCACTTCATCCTCGTAGCAAACGAGGACGATTGAAGGTAGAAGATTACCTGATGAGCAGCGCAAGGGATTATTCACGAGCGTCAGGTTTAGGAACAGGTGAGATTGTCTAAGCGCGATACAATCGCGGTTCTCCCTTCATCCTCGTTGCAAACGAGGACGATTGAACTGGATACTCGCTAAATAAGGGAAGTCGCCACCTCATGCCTACTCGTCTGAGGGCTGAAGGCCTTTTCTATCCAATTGCCGGTAATATACGAAGTTCAGGTATATGATTTCCAGGTTCAGCAAAACAATAGTTGTGATAAGAAAGCCCGTCGATGAAAGCTGTAAGTTTATAAAACTGAGTGGGAGAAAGACTATGCCCGTAATAAAGATGGAGAGCTGCATACGTTTGATGATTTCATTAAACTCCTGAGGAAATTCCAGCAGGCCAATCATAAGGCTGATACATATGAGGAATACTGTAATACCATAGGCGAACAAGTGTTGCACGGTGTGGCTTTCGGCAGCATGAAAAAATGAGGGAAATCCGGCCGCTATAAAACTCAGGGCAACTAGTGCAGGTATGTAAAGCAATTCCAGCAGTGAGGCCCTTGCGAAATTCTTTTTAGCCTCGCGCCTTGCTATCATGGTAAAAAAAATCCACCACAATCCAAACACCAGGCCAACCGCAAGCGCAAAATTGAGCCATACAGAAAAATTCAAAACTGACACTTCACTAATTCCATCAATAACTCCGAGCATCAATTCGCCAAAAATAATGATAGTAAACAGCCCAAGTCTCTCAAACATGCTGCTCGATAGGTCAAGCCTTTGTGATGACTGTTTCAGCAAAATATGAGAAACGAAAGGCGGGGAATAATTAAACAAAAATATCATCGGCAATAAAAACCAGAACCAGGCTTGTTGAAAAACCAGGCTTAAAGCCATCATTACAATTGAAATGATATAAAATGTGGTGTATGGCCAGCTGTATTTTCGATGATTTTTATCATAAAATCCCACACTCCACCATAAGTATGTTATCAAAGCTTGCATTACCATAAGTACGATTATGATGCCGGTGTAATAGTGATGTTCGGATCTATCGAGCACTATGGCTAATGCAGCGATGATCATTATTTGCCAGAGTGTTATCAGTCTTGTTCTTAAACCCTGGTTACCATGCAAATCGTGGTGCAGGCTTCCGTTTAACCAGCCCCAGTAGATCATTATAAACAGGCAGGCGAATTCGAGAAAACCACCGAGACTAATATTCTCTGCAAAATGGTGGGTGATCTTTGAAATTGCAATTACATAAACGAGGTCGTAAAGTAATTCCAGCCAACTTACCCGTCTTTGTCGTTGTTCTGTCTCGAATTTTTTTGGTGGCCCCCACCAGACGTTTGAAAAACTTTTCAGATGCATAAATCTAATTTAAATCATTAATCTCGAAGTTAAACAGCAGCACCTACTTTTATTGGAGCTCGACCGAAATCGACCCCGGTACAGCATGGTTTTATAATTTCGGTATGGGCGCTACAATGCTTAATCGCCACCAGGGTGATAAGCAAATGGCTATTTCTGTACGATGCCTCAAATGTGTTGGAAGCAATAAAGGACAGTGATACCCACACTACTTAGGCTTATGATGTAGGCCTTTGAATATCTCTCCATTTTTGTTTACTGTTGTGTAAATATATTCCAGGACAAGACAGCGAGAGTAGAAAAAATTAAGAAATAAAAATAAAATTATGAGAACAATCAATCCGTGGATCAACTTTAATGGCAACGCCGAAGAAGCCTTCACCTTTTACAAATCAGTTTTTGGCGGAGAATTCACAAAAATCCTTCGCTTCAAGGATTTGTCGGGGCCTGAATTTCAGGTTGCAGAAAACGAAGCAAATAAAATAATGCACATAGGTTTACCTATTGGCAAACATAATGTATTGATAGCCAATGATGTTCCGGAGTTTATGGGGCGAGTAAACGAAAATGAAAACAGGTCTAAAATATTTATGAGCGCTGAAAGCCGTGAAGAAGCCGACAAAATATTTAAGGAATTATCAGCAGGAGGAGAGGTTGAGGGTCCCATGGGCGACAGTCCCTGGGGTACATACGCCGGAATGCTTAGAGACAAATATGGTATTGAATGGATTGTGGAATTTGCCCCGAGCTTTTAACGGATAACTTTAATTTTTAAACCGAACCCGCCCATAAGAGGTAGGCTTGAGCTAAATTAATGAAAGGGTTGGTTTTCAAAGGGTAGAGATGAAAGCCGTGGCTGGAAAGGCACAAGTTCACGGTTTTCAGCCCTCGACTGCGTACTTGCGTTAAACAGGAAGAAACCAACTGCTTTGCTTTTTCTGCTTTAGTTTCTTCAGTTTTTGAATTGTAAAACCAAATTATATTTTTCATAACTTCATCGAATGAAAAGATTTTTCTTCCTGGTTTTTATTTTTTCTCAGTGCCAGGCTTTCGGGCAGGGAAGAATTTTGTTAAAAGACGATTTTAAAGACAATAAGAATAAATGGGCGCTAAAAAAGAATTCCGATTTTTTAGTGGAAATAAAAGCAGGCGCACTTCATCTTGAAAAATTTGAGAAGAACAGGCAAAGAAATGGCTGTCTCTGGTATGGTAAAACTATTCCACAGCTTAATACATTAAAAAACTTTTCAATTACTCTTTTTGCCAGATTCGTGAGTGGGGGAGATATCATTGAACTAATTGATCTGCAGTGGGGTGCGCGAAATAAGTCTGTTTCTGGCAATATAACCGGAGGTCTTTACCAGCTTTCTTTTCATCGCCGGGGTAGAGTTCATCTGGATTACTTCCATACTAAGTGGTCGTACTTCGTCAGGAAAGATATTAACCCTGCCTTGTTGAAGGACTTTGACTTCACAAACCTTAATAAATATGAGATTATTCAGAACAACGGCTTTGTTATTCTCAAGGTTAATGATCAGGAGGTCTTAAAGCAATTTACCAAACCGATCCCGGGGAATACCATAGGTTTTCAACAATGTTTAAAATCGGCATGGGAAATTGATAAAATTATTGTTCGTCAGGAAACGTCACCAGTTAAACCTTTTGCTCTGGACAGCGCCAGAATGTTTGCTTCTGATCCCGGTAATTTGAAAAGTCCGTCCTTGACAACGAACGCTGGATTTGTAGTTTTTCCTAATCCATTCGACAATAGTTTAAGTGTCGGTTTTCAACTCGACAAAGAACAAACGGTAATAATTTCGTTGATAGATATGAAAGGTTCTTTAGTCCAGCAACACACAAAAACGTTACTTAGCGGAACCCACAATATTCCAATATATGCAGATGTCCCTCCGGGAAGCTACGTGGTAAAAACTCAACTGGCAGACGGAAGAGTTATGAGTCGCACGGTTATTAAACAATAAATGAGTGGATGAGCCTCCACTCTTCGCCGCCCTAAAGGTTCGTGTCCCACGAAACAGACGACTATTATTGGCGGCCGCATCTTACGATAAAATCCTACAATAAAATGTAAACTTCATACAGTGCCAGGGTTAAGACCAAGTTTATATTTGATTTCACCAATTTAAAACCGCTATGAAAAAAAACAAATTTCTCCTCATCCTGGCATTTTTATGTGCTTCCATTTCTTTAGCATCTAATTCGGCAATGGCCCAGACTTCTGCCCCGGTTATTTTGAATACCAGGGTGGTAAATTACGAAAACGGAGCCTCTGGGGTCTCGTGGTATGTTGCCCTTCACAACAACACTACTAATGAGGATTTCTATTTCGAAACCGGCTCTTCGAGCTTGCGCGAAGATGGTTATCATATGGGTAATGTAACCGCCGGGACATACACGGTGAAAGTTTCTTACTATAGTATGATGTTCTGGTACACAGGTTGGGACTGGTATGCTAATGACCAGTCGGGCTACAAGGGTATGTATGGGGGGAATGAGTATGAGCTGACGGACAGCCTGGTAGTAAGCGATGTTTACACTGACAGCAACTACGGGGTGAATTTATATTTGTTTACGAACTAAGATCTTAATAACGAGTGTAAGAAAACCGTCTTTTACGACGGTTTTTTTTTTGCTCTTGCTTACACCCTGTTCGGTACCAGTCACAAACAGATCCTTACAAAATTTCCTGGACACGCTTCTGCCACGATGGGAATAGGAACCAAGTCGAGGGAAGAAAGAGGCTCTGCCGGGATTAAAAATCATTTGTCGCAGTCTGCCATCTTAAATGACGCAATCGCCCTGCTGCATTCACATTCGATAACTTAATTTTGTTAAACAATTAAAAACTAAAATTATGAACGAAAACATCATCTGCTGGTTTGAGATCTATGTTAAGGATATCGAACGTGCGAAAAAATTCTACACTGCCGTATTAGGTACGAAGTTTACCGACAGTGATGCTCCTGGCGACTCACCAGAGGGCATGAAGATGGCCTTTTTTTCACCTATGGAAAACCAGGGTGTATCCGGAGCTTTAATCGAAATGGCGGGCACCAAGGAAGGTGACGGGCATTGTGTAAACACCATGGTTTATTTCCCCTGCCAGGATTGCAGTATTCAAGAAAGCCGGATAGAACCCGCGGGAGGGATAGTCAACCGGTCAAAGTTTTCAATTGGGGAATTCGGATTTTGTTCAATCTGTGTTGACAGCGAGGGTAATCCTTTTGGCCTATTCTCTATGGAATAATTCTCTTCCCCGCAGTTTACTTCAATGGCGGAGTGCTGCGGGGAAGAAAGCGGGGAAGGTGTTAGTTTTCTACTTTATTTCTCCTGCCCTGGTTCGTATCCTTTAGAAACAGACGATTTTACTGATCCATGTTAGACCTCAGGACTCAACAACCGGTTGCCACTCTAAAGAATTGAGCCTGACATCGCCATTTACACATATGTGCTATCACCTTAATCAAATGTAACATTCGTTCCAGGTATGCCGCTCTACATTTGAAGCTTAAGTAATATAGCAACGGTAAACCTAGTTGAATTTGATGAGAGAAAGAATCTTTTTGTCGTATCCTTTTTTCTTGTAAAATTTTCAATGCCTCCCGAACGGATTCTCTTAAACGTCGAATTACCAGCTGGTTTAGACTGTGCTTTTTCTTTTAATCAAACATGAAAAGACTAAGATTTTTACTGGTGGCGGTACTACCACTCGCTTTTGTTAATTATGCTTCTGGCCAGGATCTAAAACTCAATGAGCTTGAGTACTTTGAAAGGCAGGGTGTAAACGTCCTGGTGTACAATAACCTATTTACCGGAGGTTTCAACGACGAGAAGAACGCCGGGATAGAAATGATTCATCATGGAGTAAGGACAGGGCAGGGCGGAGCTGTAAGGCTTTCGAGCACTCCTGAGCAATGGGACCTGGTGCCTGCTATTTCCGGCCGTAAAGTGAATCGTACCTCGAATTCGATTGAGGCGACCTTAAGATATGATGAATACAATTTCGATTCTCGGGTGGTTGTCACGGCCAAAGGTCAGGGTGTAGAGATATCTGTTTACCTTGATAAGCCTGTTCCAAAGGCGCTTGAAGGCAGTGCCGGGTTTAATCTTGAGTTTCTGCCCTCACAGTATTGGAGCAAGGCATACGTAATGGACGGACGGTATAACCGCTTCCCCCGATATGTGGTTGGTAATACCGTTACCAGGCCAGATGCTGAAAAAGCAAAGCAGTACAAAGGCTATAAAACTGCAGACCACCGGGGTACGGGCAAGTTTATCGATCCGCTGCCACTTGAAAAAGGGCGTAGCTTTCTTATTGCACCCGATGAACCATCCCGGCTTGTAAAAATTACTTCGCAGGACGCTGACCTTATGCTGTTCGACGGCCGTGTGCTGGCCCAAAACGGTTGGTTTGTGGTACGCAGTTTACTTCCTGCCGGTAAAACAGGCAAGGTACTAACCTGGACAGTCGAGCCCAACGCTATTAAGGGCTGGGTTAGAGAGCCGAACATTGGCTTTTCTCAGGTAGGGTATGTTCCATCTCAGCAAAAGATCTCTGTAATCGAACTCGATAAGAAAGACAAAGCACTTGCAACAGCTTCGCTATTTAAAGTAGGAAATGATGGCGTTGCTTCCGAGGTATTCAATGGCAAAATCCGACCCTGGGGCAACTATTTCAAATATAACTATGTAAAATTCGATTTCTCTTCGGTTAAGACACCAGGTATTTACTATATCAAATACGGCGATCTTAAGACGAACAATTTTCTGATAGAAAGCAACGCTTACGACAAGATAACTGATGCCACGAGCGATATCTGGATCCCCATACACATGAACCATATGTTTGTTAACGAGGGCTACCGGGTTTGGCATGGTGAGCCATTTAAGGAAGGATACCTGCAGGCTCCGCCAAATACAGACCACTTCGACCTTCATAGTCAGGGACCAACAACCGATACCAGGTACAAACCACTGGAATTAATTCCCGGATTAAATGTGGGTGGCTTTTTCGACGCAGGAGATTTTGATATCGAGACCGGATCAAATATCAGCGTTGTTCAGGATTTTGTCCATACCTGGGAATATTTCAAACCCTTACGCGATCAGACTTTTGTGAGCCAGAAGCAGCGCTACGTAGATCTTCACCGACCTGACGGAACGCCGGACGTATTGCAGTTTATTGAGCATGGAACATTAAACCTTGTAGCTCAGGCAGAGATTCTTGGTCACATGTCGCAAACGCTTTCCAACTCTGTTCTCGACAATTACCATCACTTGGGCGACGCAGCTTCTCTTACAGACGGCCTGCCTTACAATCCGAAGCTAGGTCCCTACGAAGTAGCAAAGGATGGCCGGTCCAGTGGTGTTAAGGACGATTTGTGGGCTTTCACAAGTCGTAGTCCACACCGGGATCTTAGTGCCGCAACTATGTTTGCAGCAGCAAGCCGGGCCTTAAAAGGGTATAACGACGATCTTTCAGCCAGAGCCTTGCAGCAATCAAAAAGACTTCTTAAGGAGGCAACAGAATTACTGGCCAGCCGTCCGCAGGACACTACAAGCAGGGGAGGAGGCAGATCGGGAGATATTGCTACGAATCTTCAACTGTATATCGCCACAGGCGAGAACCAATATATTGATAAGTTTCAGCAGCTTTTATGGCCGGCTCTTGATCGGAACGTGAACTTTGTCCTTCTTACCGCCTTAAATGCTATCCCTCATATGGACGCTTCTTACAAAGAAAAGCTTCGCCCGTATGTTGTAAAATACAACGATTATATCAAAGGACTTGAAAAGGATAATCCTTACGGAGTGCCAATCGGTCTTGGAAACTGGGCAGGTAACGGAGGAGTAACAAGTTTTGGTACCACCGTTTGCTTTGCCAACCAATACTTTCCCGACGTGGTAGATGCCAGCCATGCGTACAAGGTTACCAATTGGCTATTTGGTTGTCACCCGTATCACAATTATTCCTTTGTGGCAACGGTGGGTGCTACCCGCCCGAAAGCCGTGTTTTACGGAAATAACAGGGCCGACTTCTCAGCTATTCCGGGGAATGTTGCTCCGGGAGTATTGTTTAGAAAGCCCGATCACTTTGAAAATTACGATGACTGGCCATTTTTCTGGGGACAGAATGAGGGCACGATTGCCGGAAATACAGGTTACCTGATATTTGGATCAGCTTTTAAAAATCTGGTAAAGTAAACAGATTGTGTTGAGCCGAATGTATAGATTGATAACCAGCTTATTCTTTTTGTATTCCCAGTTCTCTTTTTTAGGGAACTGCGGTGGACAAGGAAATACTAATTACCTTAAAAACTAAAAATTTAATACAAGTACTATGACTGTAAAATCACTAAATTTTGCTAAAAGCTCAGCTCTAGCCATCTTGATGACACTTTCTATACCTGCGATGGCACAGGATGGCACTATTTATCCCTTGGATGCACCTGCAGAGACTAATGCCATTCCTCTGGGCACCGGAGGGGTCGATAATCAGCCGGCCCGGGAAACCTGGTTCCGCCAGTGGGGTGATCCAATGGCAAGGAACATTACCAAAGCCACATTAACTCCTTTTCTGCCGAAAGCTGGTAAAGCAAATGGCACCGCGGTGATTGTAGCACCTGGCGGAGGGTACAGGTGGCTATCATTAGAAAACGAGGGCTGGGACGTTGCAAAGGCGCTTGCGGACAAAGGAATCGCCGCTTTTGTGCTTAAATACAGACTGCAACCCACTCCAGTATCCCTTGACGATTTTAAGCTATCGATGACTGCTCCGCGACCCGCAGCTGCCGCCTCTTCTAATAATACACCGGGTACGGCACCAGCCAGACCGGCACAACCTGATCTGTCTAACCAACTCGCTGACGCAGAGGCCGCATACGCGATGATTGTGAAGCGGGCCAAAGAGTGGGGCGTTGACACTGCCAGAATAGGGATGATCGGGTTCTCGGCAGGGGCAGGCCTAACCATGCACTCAACACTTAATTCCAAAACCATGAAACTCGCTTTCATCGGTCCAATCTACGGAGGTATGGGTTCGGTGCAAGTGCCAAAGAATGCTCCTCCTATGTTTAACGTCATCGCAACCGATGATTTTCTTTTCCGCGGGCAGTTTGGCGTGATTGACTCCTGGCATAAAGCCGGTATCCCGGTAGAGTTTCATCTTTACCAGAACGGCGGTCACGGCTTTGGTTTGGGCAACCCGGATAGAACAAGTAATCGTTGGTTTGATGCCTTTATGCATTGGCTGGAGGTTAATCGCTTCCTGACGGCCAAAACTACTAAGTAACCGGTAGCCACATTTTCGGGCCACCGGAAGGAGGTAGGTGGTTCGTCCCTCCCTCCGGGCCTGGCATTAGGCCAGGCCTTTCACAGTCTCGTCTTAAGCTTAAGCCAGGGCGAGAATTCAGGTATAAGGTATATTAGAAATAGAATTAAATCTTAGCGAGACGCTCATATGGGAACAAGGACGGAGATTAAATATTCTGATTATTTGGTGTATATTAATCGTATGAAAAAAGGTATTGTCTGTTTTTTGTTTTTAGTTCTGATATGTGTTAAAATAACAACGGCCCAGAGCACATTTATTAAACTGAACTCTATTAATGATGCAGATTCAATAGCATCAATTCAATATGCTTATCCACATTTCAGAGACGGCCGCGTCTTTTTTGCTAATAAGGGTATTACGGCGGCAAAACTCAATTACAGCAGGGTAAATGGTGAAATCCTTTTCAGAGATGGCAACAACGTGCTGGCCTTAAACAAGCTTGAAACAGTCGAGATGGTTACCATAGCAAAAGATACATTCATTGTTTCGCCCGATGGCGGTTTTGTTAAGCGAATTATTGCGTATCCCGCTGTTACTTTAGTGAAAACATCAAGAATAAAACTGTTAGATCGGGAAACCAAAGGCGCTTTTGGCAACTATTCAAAAACTTCGGGGTCTAAGGCTATAACAACGATGCCTGGCGTTGCCCGAACTGGCAACAATGTGGCTGTAGATGAGAATCTATCATTTACCTTAACAGATACTTATTACCTTCTTACCTCTTCGAAAAAACTTATCGAAGCAGGTGAAAAGGCTTTTTTACTTGCTTATCCCAGCCATAAAAAAGAACTTAAAACGTACATCAGCAGTACTAATGTCAATTTTAACAATGAGAATGATCTGACCAGACTGCTCCTTTTTCTGAAATCATTTAACTAATGTTTTGTTGGCGATATTACCGCAAACTGACTTAAGTTTATTGATCTGGCTCAGGTTTCAGGTGCTGCCAGCACGGGTAACTTAGGCTTTGCCAATAAATGAAAGTTTGTAACTTTCGTCTACAAACGATTATCACCTTGTCCTCAAAATGCAAAATCTCCGATTACCAAAAAAATTCATGCGTTGTCTCACAAGGTCGAGATCATAAACGAACTTGCTTATTAGTTCATGGGGGCGCGGAAAGCAGGGAAATCGGTCCCGGAATACCCACAGCCATTCCTAAAACAAGCTACTCTGTTCGGGCACAGGCCCCTTTAGCTCCTGTTCATAAGCCCGTATCAGCATGATTAACTCTTGTCCGTACTGTGTTGCTTTCGGTGGGCCAACCCCTTTAACACTGCTCAAAGCTTTAATGGTGGCCGGGAGTTTCTCTGCAATGGCGGCAAGAGTTTTTTCCGAAAAAATCATACCCGGCATAAGGTTTTCATTTTCAGCTATCTTATCTCGCCAGCTTAATAATTGCTCGAATAGTTTTTCATTTGGCTTTGCATTCAGTGCTTTAAGATAGGAGCGATCATGACTGCTGATTTTGTCTTTGCTAAGCGATAAATAAGCTGCGGTTGTAAATGGATTAACAGAGAAATACTCCAGAACCCGAATGTGCTTTATTAGCCAGCTTATTAATTGATCTGCCTTTACTGCTCGGTCTTTGGACAAGTCGATATACAAAGTCAGCTGCCGGTGTAAGCTTTCGGTTGTGGCTGTCAATTTATCAAGAAAATAAGAGGCCGCGGCCTGACTTCGTTCGGCATTAAGCTGTTTGCTGAATTTCTCTGAAACCTCTAAAATGTCCTTTTTAAAATCGGTAACCAAGCTTTCGAAGCCCTGCAATCTTGACTGAAGCGGCTGAAAATTGAATAATTCGCTCAGTAAAAATAAACGGTATTTTTCCTGATCGTTTTCGAGCCTGCTTTGATCTGGTTCAAGTGTTGTTGCCATTTTATTGAAACGGGTCACTGCCGGATCACTAATAATGTTGTTAACTGATATCGGATTACGCAATACCATGCCCGATAAACTTCGGCAACGGCTTAGGGCCACATAAGCCTGACCATGTGTAAAAGCTTCAGAAACATCTATAATTGCTTTGTCAAAAGATAATCCCTGACTCTTGTGTATAGTAATGGCCCAGGCTAGCTTTAATGGTATTTGAGTGAAGCTTCCGGCATTTGTTTCATTAATGGAATCGCCATCCATCTGATATTTTACATTTGTCCACTGTAATGCTTCAACTGCTATTTCCCTGTCCGCAGAGCCACATTTAACAAATACTATTCTATCTTCAACTTTAATTACTGTACCAATTTTGCCGTTATAGTAAAGCTTTTCGGCCGAACTGTCATTTTTAACAAACATTACCTGCGCTCCAACCTTCAGTTTCAGTGTTGTTTCGGTGGGATAAGCATCTTTTGGAAAATCGCCGCTAACAGTAGCTGTGAATTCATAATCTTGTCCGGCTAAGGCTTCAATATATTCATTGTTGATTTGCTGAGCAATACCATTGTGGGTAGTTAAAGTAATATATGGGTCTTCAGAATCTGGCCTGAAATCTGGCTTGTATCTGGCATTGAGCAAGTCAAGGCTGGATGTACTGATCTCCTGGTTACGAACCTCGTTCAGGATATCAACAAAATCCTGCTCTTTTTGACGAAACACATGACTCAGCTCTATCCTAACATAAGGCGTTTTTTGCATCACCAGGCTGCTAAAAAAATACGGACTTGCATAATGCCGGCCCAGCATGGCCCATTCATCATCACGAATAATAGGGCTCAATTGCGACAAGTCTCCGATTAGCAAAAGCTGCACACCGCCAAAGGGGTAGGAAGAACCTTTTACAGTACGCAATATCAGATCAATCTGGTCTAATACATCTGGCCGTACCATACTTACCTCGTCGATAATTAATAATTCCAGGCTGGCAAGCAATTCTCTCTTCTCATCGCTATAATACACTTCTTGTTTAACCTTGCCTGAAGGGATAATAGGACCGAAAGACAACTGAAAAAAAGAATGGATGGTCATACCGCCTGCATTAAGCGCGGCCACGCCTGTAGGTGCAACAATAGCCAGCTTCTTTTTTGAGGTTTGACGCAGATTTTGGAGAAATGTGGTTTTGCCTGTGCCCGCTTTTCCCGTCAAAAAAACCACTGTATTTGTAGTTTCCAGATAGTCGTAGGCCAGCTGCATTTCCAAATTTGTTTTATTCATTATATGACACCAGGCAAATTTTCGCGTGTGGTTGCAAAGATGGGAGCTTTTTTGGTTTAATACTAAAATTAATAGTAAAATTAGTTCGGTGCATAACCAATAAATCAGCTAGCTGTAGGCCAGCCTTAGTTTCGATAACTTTTAAGAAAGTGTTAATAAGGTTGACTAAAGGCTTATAGAAAGGAACGGAGAAGTGATGAAGTAGAATTAATCAGTGCAACCCTAATAGTTTAGGTCTGTGCGGATTTGTGCTGAGGTCGCCCTTATAGCCGGGCGATGGCCTGGTCCTTTTTTCCTTGAAAGTACCAAAAAAATCAAGAAAAGAAAGATGCTCGGCCGCCTTTCTTTTCGGGCCACCGCTCGCGCTTCGGTGAATTAGTGCAATCTGGCTCCTTTCAACTTTCATCGATATTGAGGTTTCCTTGCATATTGGTCAGCCCAAGCGCCAAGTGCATCATGCAAGACGGCCTCAGTGGACTGAGCCTTAAGAAAGGTTGAAAGAAGGCTTGCAGAAAAGAACATAATAAGCTGCAAGGAAGCAATCCGAAGAAGCGTTGCAGAAAGTAACATACGTAAGTAAACAACCAGCGCCCTCGGATTGCAGATAGCCGTATTTCTGCCTTTTAGCTCAAAACTCGACAGCCTTGACTTTTTCTCTCTTTTGTGTCAAGACAAAGAGATAGGCCTTGCGGCTATGAGCAGTTCGCCACATCCAAAAGGATTTTCTATTTTTGGGGTCATCTTCATAAAATGCCATCAGCCGCCAATCAGATTTTAAAAAAATATTTTGGGTATGATACCTTCCGGGCGCAGCAGGAAGAAATCATACAGCAGGTAGTTTCTGGTCGCGATGTACTGGTGTTGATGCCAACTGGCGGAGGTAAGTCTGTGTGTTACCAAATCCCGGCATTGATGCTGGACGGCATTTGTATCGTAGTTTCTCCGCTGATATCTTTGATGAAAGACCAGGTTGATTCATTAAGGGCAAACGGCATAGCCGCTGCATTTCTAAATAGTTCGCAATCGCAGGAAGAGCAGCAGACTATTCTGGAATCCTGTTATAAAAAGGAAATAGGATTGCTGTACGTTTCGCCAGAAAAGTTAATTTCAGATCTGCAGATGATCACTCAAATGGCCAAACCCTCGATGTTTGCCATTGATGAAGCGCATTGTATTTCTTCCTGGGGCCATGATTTCCGACCAGAATACACACAATTAGGCCTGCTGAGAAAAAAATTTAGCCATGTTCCTTTTATCGCTTTAACAGCAACTGCAGATAAAGTTACCCGGAAGGACATTCTTAAACAGCTCAAATTAGATTCGCCCGGTGTATTTATCTCTTCGTTCGACAGGAAAAATCTAAGTCTTGATGTGCGCATTGGGGTTAAAACGAAAGAAAAGCTTCAGGAAATAGCCGCCTTTATCGATAAGCGCGAAGACCAAAGCGGAATTATCTACTGCCTGAGTCGCAATAATTGTCAGGATGTGGCCGAAGCATTGAGAAACTATGGCATCAATGCCGGTTACTATCACGCCGGAATGAGTGGAGATGCCAGGGCAAAAGTTCAGGAGGATTTTATAAATGATAAACTGCAGGTGGTTTGCGCAACTATTGCCTTTGGAATGGGGATCGATAAATCGAATGTTCGATGGGTGATCCATTATAATTTGCCAAAAAATATGGAGGGTTATTACCAGGAGATCGGACGGGCCGGCCGTGATGGACTTCCATCCGAAACTATCCTGTATTATAACTACGCAGACTTAACAATGCTGAATAAGTTTGCAGCTCAAAGTGCCCAGTCGGAAATTAACTTAGAAAAGCTAAAACGAATTCAGCATTATGCTGAGGCTGATTTTTGCCGGCGTAAAATTCTGCTAAACTACTTTTCTGAAAGCCTTGACGAGAACTGCGGTAATTGTGATGTATGTAAAAATCCGCGAAAGCACTTTGATGGAACTATTTTGGTACAAAAAGCATTGTCGGCCATTTACCGAATGGGAGAAAAAGAGGGGGCCAACATGGTTATAGATGTTTTGCGCGGCTCGCGTAAAACAGAAATAATGCAAGCCGGCTATGATTCCTTAAGGACACACGGGGCAGGCGCAGAGATTGGAGCAGTTGACTGGCAACGCTACCTGATGCAGATGCTGAATCTTGGGGTCATTGAAATGGCCTACGATGAAAATTTCGCTTTGAAGATTACGCCTTCCGGCAAAGACATTCTTTTCGGTCGAAAAACAATAGAGCTGACCATACTTCAACCTCTGGTAAAAGTTGAAAAGCCGGCAGAGAGAAAACATACCAGGGTTTCGGTTAAGCCGGAAGAAGATTTATTTAGTCGCTTAAAACAGGTTCGCCTGCGTTTTGCAACGCAGGAAGATGTACCGGCTTATATCATCTTCAGTGATGCGGTATTGCAGGAAATGGTTAAGGAGGAGCCCCTGACAGCGGAGGAGATGATGCAGATTTCGGGGGTCGGGGAACATAAGATGTGGAAATATGGTCAGGCCTTCCTGGATACGATCAGCAATTTCCTGGATGGAACCAAATCCAAAAAACCGAAGGCAGATACCTACCAGGATACTCTTGAACTATTGAAATCGGGAATGACTCCGGCACAAGCCGCCGAAAAAAGGGGACTTCATGAAACTACAATATACTCGCACATTGCCTACCTGTACATCAATAACAAAATAGGCAGCATTTCATCCTTAGTCTCCGATGAAGAGGTGAAAATTGTTAAACGGGCAATAGAAATTACCGGCGAACGTAAAGCTTTAAAGCCTTTGTTTGAGTATTTACAGGAACAAATACCGTATCATAAAATTCGTTTGGCTATGGCTGTACTCGAGCGGAAGAAAGTGTTATTGAACTGATGTTGCCGGTAGGAATTAAAGAATTTGTTTAATCCACACAAACTGAACTACACGCCGCTCATCGCGACAAAGGGCAGCTTGCTAAAAGTTGTTGTTTGTTTTTCGCATAAGGATTCTTGCTATCTTAGCCGGAAAATCAAGTGACACATGTCTTGAAATCAACCTATGAAATGGATAGCGATAATATTTATATTTAGTCTTGCAGGTTGCAAACAGGATAAGTTATGCTCGGTCTCTGTTAAGATCTCGCTTATAAATAAGAGCACTGACCCTTGTCATTTAATGATGTCCAATGGCGTAGACTCAGTTGTAATTGATGCGAATAGCAATAGCACTGTGGCAAAAGACTTATGTTTTAGCGAAAGTTTAAAGAATGATGGTAGTTATAAACTTCAGTTCTCAAATTCCAGAAAAGACATATCTTATGATTCTTACGGATATTACTCTAATGGATCTCCAATGGAAAAAGAGTGGCAAATTACCTGGGAAAACGATTCATTGTCTCTAAAGAGCGTCTTAAGAGACTCAAATTATCGTTAATATCACTCCCCCTGGCAAGCGTCCGCTTGTGCTGTACCTATTTCTTCCTTTTTTATGGCATAAGAGCCCAAAGTCATGTATGATGGTGACCTGCATCATTCTTTAATCGCACCGAGCGAGCTTAATTTGTAGAAATATAAATAAGTGTTATGGAAAATTTTATAGTAATAAGCAAAGATCAGTCAGAACATGGTGATGATGAAAATGTATCAGAATTTGTAGACTGACAATGTTTGTCAGAAATTTCTTCATTCTGCCTTAAAAAAACAGTTTGTTGTGCCAAAGATTATGCAGGAGGAAAAAATTGCCCGAAATTCAAATATATAATTGCGCAAACGGATGCTTGCGTTAAAATGGGAAGCCGCTGAAGAACTCAGAGATACTTCCCATCAGTCTTTTTTAACAGGTTGTTTTTGGGGTTCAACAATGTCATGTATTTCTTATAGAGTTGAGCCCAGTTGCGGCGCTTAGAAATTAAATACTGCTCGTTTTTGCTGCGGTATAATTCAAATATTTCGATCTCCAGCTTCACCGTCTTATATTCGATAAATTGCTCGCGCGCTTGCTGCGAACAGTCAAACCACGGAGCTTTTTATTCATATATCTAAATTTTATAATGAATTTTTTAGTTTAAAATGCCCCAGCCTTCTCCCTTCGGTCATCCTGCTGCCTGCCTCAGACTAGAACAATGGTGTTTTTGTAAATCCATCCATAAAAGTATTTAAAACATACACTAAAGATTGTTCCGAAGGTTTCAAAAACCAAATTCAAATCAAAATAAAACCTCACAATAATTTCGTTTATTAGCATATTCCCAATCTGATAAAAAAATTGATGTTTAGACCGACCAAGACCGCTGATAATTACCCATTATTAAACTGTACATACCGATTTGTCAATTCTGTAAAGCCCGCATTACACATTCTTTTTTTCCTTCTGGCTCAATTTTCATCTGCACAGGTTAGGGTAGTAACCGAGCTTGATGATAACTGGAAGTTTAGCAAAGGTGGGAATGCTCTCGCGTACCAAAAAGAGTTTAATGATAAAAAATGGCAAACGGTCACCGTTCCTCACGATTGGGCTATTTATGGTCCATTCGACAAAGAAATCGATAAGCAGGAAGTAGCTATTGTCCAAAACGGAGAGAAAGTTGCAACTGAAAAAACCGGTAGAACCGGATCGCTTCCTTACATCGGCGAAGGTTGGTATAGAAACAACTTTACGCTTCCGCATTATAAGCCGGGCCAAAAAGTATTGGTAGTATTCGAGGGCGCAATGAGCGAACCGAAAGTTTTCCTGAATGGCGAAAAGGTTGGAGAATGGAATTACGGTTATAATTATTTTTATTTCGACATAAGCAAGCAAATAATACCAGGCAAGAAAAATACCCTGGCCGTTCAATTATCAAACAAAGGTTTGTCATCTCGCTGGTATCCCGGAGCCGGATTATATCGTAAGGTGCAAATCATTGTTAAGAACCAGGAAAGCATCGATCAATGGGGCACTTATGTTACCACCCCGGTCGTTTCTGCAGAATTGGCTAAAGTAAATATCAAGACCAAGGTGTCTGGAGCCGATGTTCGTGTGGTTACTTCTATTTTAAATGCGCAGGGCGACACTGTTGCATCCGACAAAAGCCAGATTTTTTTCGGAAATGAATTTGAACAGAACATAGCTGTAAAAAATCCAAAGCTATGGAGCCCGGAAACACCTTATCTCTATACTGCGGTTACTAAACTTTTTGCAGGAAATGTTCTAAAGGATGAAACTAAGACCAGGTTTGGGATACGCACCATAAGCTATACAGCCGCATCAGGCTTCAGTTTAAACGGTAAGGTTCGTAAATTTAAAGGGGTATGTCTTCATCACGACCTTGGTCCTCTTGGTGCGGCCATAAATGTAGCGGCCCTGCGCAGGCAATTGCGCATTCTTAAGGATATGGGTTGTGACGCGATACGAAGCTCTCACAATATGCCATCTATAGAGCAACTTGAACTTTGCGATGAGATGGGCTTTATGTTCCTGGCAGAAACGTTTGATGAATGGGCGAGACCAAAAGTCAAGAATGGCTACAACCGCTTCTTCAATACCGACGCAGAAAAGGATGTAGTGAACCTGATTCATGCCACACGTAATCACCCCAGCATTGTAATGTGGAGTTCCGGAAACGAAGTCCCCGATCAATTTGGAGCTGAAGGAGTAAAACGTGCGAAATGGCTGCAGGAAATTTTTCACCGGGAAGACCCCACTCGTCCGGTAACCGTTGGAATGGACCAGGTGAAAGCCACAATGGCTTCCGGATTTGGCGCCTTGCTTGATATTCCCGGCCTGAATTATCGTACTCATCTTTACGAGGATGCTTTTAAATCTTTCCCGCAGGGTTTTATTCTCGGCTCGGAAACTGCCTCTACAGTAAGTTCAAGAGGAGTATACAAGTTTCCCGTAGTAAAGGGTGTCGAAAAGCAATATCCTGATCATCAATGCTCATCCTATGATTTGGAATATTGCAGCTGGTCGAACCTTCCGGAAGATGACTTCATCCTGGAGGATACCAAGCCCTGGGTAATAGGCCAATTTGTTTGGACAGGGTTCGACTATTTGGGAGAACCCACCCCTTACGATAATAAATGGCCGGCCCGGAGTTCTTATTTCGGCATGGTAGATTTAGCAGGACTGCCTAAAGACAGATTTTATTTATACCGCAGTAAATGGAACACGAATTCCGAAACCCTGCATATCCTTCCTCATTGGAACTGGGAGGGTAGAGAGGGACAGGTTACCCCCGTATTTGTTTATACTAATTACGATAGTGCAGAGCTTTTTGTGAATGGCAAGAGCATGGGCGTGCAGAAAAAAAATAATGCAACGGCCCAAAGCAAATATCGCTTAATGTGGATGGATGTAAAATATGAGCCGGGCGTGTTAAAGGTAGTAGCATATGATAAGAACGGCAAGGCAGCCTCAGAAAAAACTGTGATTACCGCAGGAAAACCATATAAACTGGTTCTTGATCCCGATCGAATTGAAATCAAGGCTGACGGGAAGGATATTTCTTTCGTAACAGTTTCGGTGCTTGATGAAAAAGGAAATCCTTGTCCGAATGTAAACGAACAGTTAAAATTCAGTGTCACCGGCAAGGGATCTTACCGCGCAGCTTGTAATGGCGATGCCACTTCTTTGGAACAGTTCCATTTGCCGACTATGAAGTTATTTAATGGTAAGCTGGTGGTTCTGGTACAATCGGCTGCAAGTGCGGGTGACATCAAATTGTCGGTAACAGGAAAGGGCTTAAGAGCTTCAGAGATTAATATAAAATCAAGGTAAGAATATGCATTTAGTTAATTAACCAGGTAAGACCTAGCCATGAAACACTTCCTATTAATAATACTTCTTAGCTCCGCTTTCACGGGATGCTCTGGGCAGGAGAAAATATCACAAAAGAAATTAGATGATATAATTTTGGTAAACAAGGTCGATTTCTTTGAACCGAAGTACAATCAGGAACGCTTTAGTTGTGGATTTCTGCTGCAACATGGTGCTGACACTTTTGCGGTAAGTTGATAAGATTGTTCAACAGTTGATTGTTTTCTCCTATATCTTTCTTGCCTATATCAAAATATATTCTAATCGTGTCACTTGATTTCCCTTGCAAAGCGTAGCTTATAAAAAATAGAAATAACACTATATACTTTTTCATTTTTTATATTTTAGGTAAGCCATTACCTAACTAATGGTTTAAAGGGCAAATTGCACAACTTATCAATACTGTATTTTTTGACGATAAAAGTCTCAAAAGAGTCGTTTAAATGAAATGTGATGTTTATTTAGCTATTTTACTTAAAAGTCCGGCAGTTTTTAAATCATTTCTAATTACTTTGATTTATGAGACTGACTGCATGCCGTTCTATTATTTGTAGTGGTCGTAAAACTTGTTCTTAAATAATTCGTCTGGGTCATACTTTAGTTTTTTCTTAAAAAATTCTTCACCTTGAGGGTAAATTGTTTGAAAAGCCTTTTTGTCAATGTGTAACCTATATGGCAGGTAATAAGTTCCTTCCATTTTGATGGCGATTGCAATTAATTGGTCGGTTATTTTTTTCATTTCTTTTTCCTCCTTTTCAGATTTCTCCTGGTTGAACAAAAAAACAAAACCAAACACATTCTCCTTTGCATAATTTAAATAACTGTCATTGTCTTTGTGAACACCTCTTATCGTTATGTTTAGCAGATCAACGTCTTTATCAGGCAAAATGCTTTTAAGCTCATTGATATATTTCATGAAATTCCTTTCTGGAATAAAGTATTCGTGTAAAATGTCAGTAGAATTTGAATCCGCATTTTCAATTATTTTTACGTTGACATTCAATAACTCATTTCGTGAAAAAACAATGTTTTTAGCGACTTTACTAATTCCTGTTTCTAAATCCCAACGCAATCTTTTTCCATAGTCGCTGTTTACGCTGCTTCTAAAAACCAGTCGTTTTGAATCTTCAATTTTTTGATTGTGTTTCGTCAAGGAGCTAGGTTTTTCAGCAGCTTTCTCAAAGTAAGTAAGTGAAGCTTCTTCTAGGAAATGCTTTTCTGTAATACGTAGTCGCCCAAATACCAGTTGTACTTTCGGGTTGCCAGAAATCAATATCTTATAATTTTTTACATAATTCTCCGGGCGTAATTGAATATATTTAAGCTTCAAAGCTTCGTTGTCGACAACTTTAAGCTTAACATCAAGAATAATCCCAAAAAGTCCATAACCTCCAATAACTAAACTAAATAACTCTTGGTTTTCGGTGCGACTACAATTTAATATTTCACCGTTATGATTCATTAAAGTAAACGAAATGACACTTGAAGAAATAGGGGGAGAATCCTTTTGCCAACCGTGTCCGTTCACACTTATTGAACCACCAATTGAAAATGAACTGAAAGCCTGCATTACAGCGATAGACTTATTGAATTGGTCTAAATAATTTATGGCATCTTCCCATAAAGCACCCGAACCAATGGTCAAAATATTATTTGTGGTGTCAATTTGCATTTCTTTGTACGGTCTCATATTCAAGACTATTCCGTGCGGATACATTGTGTGTCCGCCCATACTGTGTTTGGCACCCGCAATAGAAATTGGAATTTCGTTTGATTCTGAATATTTAAGAATCTCTTTCAGTTGATTAGTTATTTCAACTTTTGACTTCGGAACGTCTATGATAGAATCAACCTCTGTTAAGCTTAAACCGCTTGCATCATTTGTATAACCTTTTATTATTTCAGCTTTGACGTGGACTTGATTTAGATGAGTTATTACTAAGTGAATAGCGGGAATGGAAATGAAAACAATTACTCCTACAATCAGCAAGTTAAAAATGTGTTTTCTTTTCATTGCTACAAAAACAGTAAGCCATTTTCTTTTAATTCTGTAAAGGTGTCGCTATTCAAAAAATGTTGGAAATCGCCAGCTCCGGAATCATTAAAACGTTGTTCTACTTCCGCAAAAGAAGATACTGCTTCCCGATTTACCGAAAGCAAAGGCAAGGTATCAGCTAACCATCGTCCCCATTCTTCCTTGGTATGTACTATAAACGTGTCTTTTTTACTGTAAAAAGTTAAGGCTGCCATGTTTATAGCCTTCTTTTTTCCTTTTTTTTGGTAATATTTAACAGCAGGAGAGCTGCCCAACCAAACAATTTTTGTGCTGGGTTTAATAACTTTGGGTTCAGGAAAAGCCAGCGCCTGTTCTACAAAGTTCGGGGATATTGTGGTGCGTGGCACTTTAAAATCAAACCATTTATCGAGGGTAAAATCAAAACATATACCGTGCATGTAGTTAAACAACGACTTACGCAAACCTTCACTAAATGCCTCATGATCAGCGCCGTTTTTATCAATATGAGCTAAATCGTTGTTCGCAAAAGTTCCCATTTTCTGGCTTACCCTTTTTACACCAAACTGATCAGGATTTAATCCAACAGGACTGTGAGCCGTCATGGCAAACTGGTGCCAAAAGCCGGATTGGACGATACCATTCATAAATAGCTGCCGAACGATTTCTAATGAATCAATAGTTTCCTGGGTGGTTTGAGTTGGGAAGCCGTACATTAAATACGCGTGCACCATAATGCCGGCCTGGGTTAAATTCTCGGTAACTTTTGCTACCTGGGCAACCGTTACGCCTTTATCAATCAATTTCAGCAATCGATCGGAAGCTACTTCCAGTCCTCCGGAAATAGCAATACAGCCCGATTCCATTAAGAGTATAGCCAAATCCAGTGTAAAGCTTTTTTCAAACCGAATATTTGTCCACCATACGATGGTTAAATTTCGCCGGATAATTTCCAAAGCCAGGTCCCGCAGTAAAGCCGGAGGAGCAGCCTCATCCACAAAATGAAATCCGTTCTGACCTGTTTGTTTAATGATTTCTTCAATACGATCACACAGCAAAGCGGCCGTAACAGGTTCATATCTTTTAATATAATCTAATGATATATCGCAAAAAGTACACTTACCCCAATAGCAACCGTGTGCCAGGGTTAATTTATTCCATCTGCCGTCGCTCCACAAACGATGCATCGGATTGGCCATTTCAATTACAGACAGATATTTATCTAAAAGCAGATCAGAATAATCCGGAGTGCCTACATCCCGTTGCGCATAATCAAATTCCTTAGAACCGTTAAAATAAGTAACAATGCCGTTTTCTAAAGCGAAAGTTCTTTTTAAGTCGGCTTTATTACGTTCGCCTTTTAAATATTCGATCAGGTGAAAAACAGGTGCTTCCCCATCATCCAGCGTAATGAAATCGAGGTAATTAAAAACCCTTGGATCTTGTAATGACCTTAATTCTGTATTGGCGTATCCTCCGCCTAATGCAATTTTTATCGATGGGTGATTCCGTTTAATCCATTGTCCGCATTTAAAAGCACTGTAGAGGTTACCTGGAAAAGGGGCAGAAAGAGCTACTAAATCTGGTTTTACCTGTTCAATTTTCTCTTTTAAAATATCGGTTAAAATGCTGTCTATAAAGCTATCCGGACGATTTAGAACACTATCCAGTTCATCAAACGTAGAAGCCGACCTTCCCAGCCGTTCTGCATACCGGCTAAAGCCAAAATGCGGATCGATAGCCTCTACAATTAAATCAGAAATATCTTCCAGGTAAAGTGTGGCCAAATGCTTCGCTTTATCCCGGGTACCCATGGTGCCAAAAGCCCATTCCAAATCATCCAGCTGCGCAAACCTGGATGCCTCTGGCAAGTAATTTCCCTGACAAATTACATGTGCCAGGGTTGGGTTATTGTCTTGCAAAAAGTTAATAACGGCATCTATAGTTTTAATATATTCTTTCTGAAGGTGAACGATTCTCTGGCTGTTGTCGGATAGCGAACCCTGCTTTTTAGTTACTTCTTTAAACAGGTTGGTTAATCCGGCGGATGAAAACAGAGCTAAAATAACTTCAATACCCAAATCCATCTGGTAAGAAGGGATGTTCTTTGTGTTTAAAAATCCTTTTAAATAAGCTGTAGCAGGATAAGGCGTATTTAATTGGGTAAATGGAGGGGTAATAAAAAGTATTGTCGGACTCAATTTTACAAAATTTATGGAATTGCCATGCAAAGTTACCGTATTTTATTTTGAAAAGAATCTGTTCAGGGTTTTGTTAAAACAGGATTTACAGGTGTTTAATGCCATGCATTTTTTTGGCATGGCTGAGTGTGAGTTATGCAAAACACCAATGCGGTTGTTATTAATGCTAAGAACCTAAAAAATTTGGGATGTTATGGGAGAAGAGATGGGCCTGTGGTGACAAATGTCCAGTTTTCGAACGCGTATTTTTTCCCTTTTGTCCACTCTAGTCATCTGCCGGATGTGAGGTCACTTGGAAGTTAAATGCCAGAATGCTCCTTTAAAATTTCTCTATAGGTATTTAAGAAAGACGATTTAGAAATAAATCCCAGGAAACAACCTTTAGTGTCAATAACTGGCAATACCCATGTTCCCGTTTGATCAAACTTATTGGCAACGGAAAGCATATCCTCATCTTCTGATACTACTGCCGGTGGAGACTTCATTAACTCAGCTACTCCGGCTTGTGGTCTTATTTGTTCAAATAAAATGGGCCGGATATCATCAATTGATATAGTGCCAACAAGATGATTGTCTCCCTCTAATACTGCAATTAAGTTTCTTTTTCCTCTTTTAATAACCTCAATCAAATCTTCGAAAGATGATTTTATGGGAATAGTTGAAATGTCCTTTTCAACAAGGTCTGATACATTTATTAATAATAATAAGTTTTTATCGTACTCTTTGGTAAATATTTTTCCTGTTTCGGCAAGATGTTTCAAATCGGGAGAGATAGAAGAAAACCATTTAGCGATTAAGAAAGAGATGACGCAAACAATCATTAACGGTATCAGCAGGTCATAACCTGTGCTGGACTCTGCAATTAGAAAGATAGCCGTTAAGGGGGCATACAAAACTCCACTCATCATTCCGGCCATTCCAACAATGATAAGGTTTGTTACAGGAACCTCAGCAAAACCTAGCTGAACGCAAATAGTTGCAAAAAGGCATCCCATAGCTCCCCCCGCAAACAACGAAGGAGCAAAATTACCACCATTCCCCCCGCTGTGAATGGTAATTGAAGCTGCAAAAGCTTTGAAAGTGCATACCAATGTTAGGAATAGAATAACAAGCCAATTTGCAGGAGCAAAGTAGCTGAAGAAACTGTTCTCAATAATAACAGATATTTTACCGTTAATCATGTCTTTTATGCTCTCATAACCCTCGCCAAACAAAGGGGGAAATAGAAAACACAGCAGGGATAAAGCTAAGCCACCAATAATAGCTTTCTGTAAATGTGAAAGTTCAATGCGCTGGAAATAGTGTTCTACTTTTTGCGATATAACAACGAAATAGCGAGCATATAACCCGGTAACTATGCCGAGGGCAAGATAGTAGGGAATGTTATGGTAGT
Organism: Pedobacter superstes; assembly: GCF_037622515.1. NCBI lineage: Bacteria > Pseudomonadati > Bacteroidota > Sphingobacteriia > Sphingobacteriales > Sphingobacteriaceae > Pedobacter > Pedobacter superstes. Next base: position 219,333 of record NZ_JBBJCN010000002.1, on the reverse strand, counting down.
CGAATGTATGACGTTTGCCAAACTGAAAGAGGATATCTTCGTTTAAGATTATTCTTGAAAGCAAACTGCCGCACACAGCAGAAACGACCAGTGGTATAAAGTCTGTGAAGACAACCCCGGTTAATAATATCTCGAAAGCAAACATCATCCCGGCTATTGGGGCGTTAAATGCGGCGGCAATCCCCGCGGTTGCCCCTGCTGCTAAAAGTAATGTTCGTTCCTTATAGCTTAGCTGATAATTTTGAGCATAATTTGAACCAATTGCAGCCCCGGTAACAGCTATTGGACTTTCTAAGCCCGCGGAACCTCCAAATCCTATAGTAACGGCGCTTTGAATGACCTGAGAATACATCTTAACAGGGGAGACCAGGCTCGCATTTTTTGCTATTTCATAGAGGATCGCAGGTACTCCCTTTCTGTCCTGTCCCTTGAAAAAATATATCACAATTAAGGAAGTTAAGACGATGCCAAAAAACGGAAGGCATGCGTAATAGTAAAGCTGATCATTAAAATGAACTTTAGTGGTGATAGTATGATGAATTTGATGTACCAGAACTTTTAACAGGACTCCAGCTAATCCAGCAGAACATCCCACTAAAACACCCGATAGTAACAAAAAGTGCGTTCTGGATAACTTATGCTTTAACCAATAAAACAACACTTCATGAATTTTAGCTTTCTGGTAAGCCATGTACCCGTTTTCTTTAATCCGGGTGATTAATTTGAGATATTTTTTTAATCGTTTTATATTTTTCAATAAGTAACAAGTGAGGATTGTAAAAACATTGTGATGACAAAATAGGATAAAAATTGCAATTATCTCAATAGTTTGGTGGTATTGTTGAAAATAGTTATTCTGATGGTTGGTAGATTTTAAGATGACAGATGTTCAATGAAGGAAGGATCAGGGGCGGAAAAGCCTGGGTTTTTGGACTCTACTTTGAATAGGTTTTTCCCTCAGGTGTCACCCCTGATGAAACGCACAGAGGCCTCATACAAAAGTATGACCACATACACGTCTGCTGTGTGACAATTGTCACCAACCTCCCTTTCCTATATGAGGAGATTTGAGGAACAAAAGAGAACGTGAAATACATTATTATAGGCGCTGTGGCCGGTGGAGCCAGCACAGCAGCAAGGTTAAGAAGATTTGACGAGCATGCAGAAATTGTCATTTTTGAAAAGGGACAGTATATATCCTACGCCAATTGCGAACTTTCGTATTAAATCGGTGATGTTATCAAAGACCGAAATAAGCTGTTTGTTCAAACAGCAGTTTCTTTTTCTACCAGCTTCAAAATAGATGTAAGGATAAGTACGGAAGTAAGTTCCATTGACCGTTCGGGGAAAATAGATACAGCGGTTAACCGGCTGAACGGAGAAGAGTATACAGAAACTTACGACAAACTTGTGTTGTCGCCGGGTGCTACACCCATTAAGCCCGCTTTACCAGGAATTCAAAACGAAGGAATTTTCACTGTCAGGAATGTAGCCGATACCGACTATATTAAACGATACTTAGCCGTCGAAGGCTAAAAAAGCTGTGGTAATAGGCGCCGGTTTTATCGGACTGGAGATGGCAGAAAATTTTCATGCCCTGGGACTTGAGGGTAGCGTAATCGAGATGAGTAATCAGATTCTGGCTCCGCTTGATTTTCCTATAGCTGCTATAGCAAAGAAGCAGCATTTTTCTTGACACAACTCTTCGACATCCCAATTTGTCATCTATTACTCAGGCAGGTTTGGTAAACAATCCAAATGACGGAATGGTCTTGGGATTGCTGCCCCTTATCCTAAGCACACAGGGTTATGGATTGAAAGAAATTGGAATGAATCTTCATCACTACTGTGGATGACCATTTTAAACCCTGACTTACCCCGAGAAGAATATTAGAAGCAATTACCAAAGCCAAGCTTTTTGTGTAGATGAGTATGATCGGCACAGGGATTGCAAAAAGCCATCCGTAAATGAGGAGATTTCTGCGGCCAACTGTGTTTGCCAGCGCTCGTAAACTGCTTCCAGTTACGGCGGAGGCCTAATTCAATTTTGTCGCTCATTCGTGTGGTCGCCCTTATTGTTCCGGTCGATTTCTGCACCCATATTTCACGCCTTTGAACTTTTCGCCCACAGCTATGTTGAAAATGACCGGTTTAGCAGCTTTAGAGTTTTCTATCATAGCAGCCAGGACTTCCGGAGCGATCAGCTGACTCTTAGACCGGGGGGCTTTAGTTAATTTGTGGCCTTCACAGGAAATTGAGCCCGGGATGTTAAGGTCACAAATAGTGCGAGAAGAAGTGTAATTACCATTGCCTTTTTGCTTTAGTGAGGAAGTTTATCTTTAATTATCCCATATAAGTAGGTGCCGGCAAGCGCTCCGATGACTACAATAATCATTGCCCAGTATCCATAACCAATATTTACGAACATTGGTCCGGGACATGCTCCCGTTAATGCCCAGCCAAGTCCGAAGATTGACCCACCGATGATATACCGCGGCCAGCTTTTATCCTTGTCCTGAAATGTAATTGGATTTCCTTGTGTGTCTTTCATCCGGAATTTTTTGATAAGAAATACTGCCAATACCCCAAGCATCACTGCTGTTCCGATAATTCCGTACATGTGGAACGATTGAAAACGGAACATCTCCTGGATTCGGTACCATGAAATGGCTTCAGACTTGGCCATTATCAGGCCAAAAGCCAGCCCTGTTAAAATATATTTTAATCCTTTCATCTTATCTCCTTAAAATATGATTGGTAATAGTAAATGAGTCATTACCAGACCACCTATAAAAAATCCGATTACTGCTATCAGGGAGGGGAGCTGCATATTGGAAAGTCCGCTGATAGCGTGGCCTGAGGTACACCCTCCTGCATACCGGGCTCCAAATCCAACCAGTACTCCTCCAATGAGTAATACTATTATTACTTTCGGTGATGTGAGAACATCTGCTCCAAAAAGCTGAGAAGGATTTAATCCACCATCAAAGGCTATTTCTAATCCTTTCAAATCCTCGATCGTTGCTGCTGATAGCCTAAGCGGCTCATCGCTTCCCAGGATAGTTGAGGCAACTACTCCTCCAAGTACCGAACCAAATAGGAAGAGCAGGTTCCATTTCTGCGTTTTCCAGTCGAAATCGAAAAACTTTACTCTTTTCCCGGCGCCTGCGATGGTACATATGGTGCGAAGGTTTGCCGATACACCGAATGATTTCCCGAAAAATAAGAGCAATATCATGATAAGAGCGATGGCCGCGCCGGATATATACCAGGGCCATGGCTGTCGAAGTAGTTCAAGCATGTTGTTTTTTTAATTGAAATGTCAATAATGGTCTGATGCAATGATTCACTAAGCGCTCGGCAATACTGCCAAATAACAAATGTTCAATTCCTTTGCGTCCGTGTGTTCTGATACATACCAGGTCCATCTCTGCTTCGCGGTTGAAGTTTTTTATTCCGTTGGCGACTTTATGATCGCGATACAGGTGTGTTTCATATTTTTCCAGCTGGTGCTCTTCAGCAAAAAACTTCATCTGAGCTATAATTTGTTCCGAATGTTTTTCTTCTTCAATCGTCAGAATCTGTAATAAATGGATGGTGCTGTCAAAAGCAGTGGCCAGCTTTTTTATCATACCTATTTGCGCACCTTTTCCGAAAAGCTGAAAGTCGGCAACGAGCAAAATATTTCTCAGCTCAAGCATCGGTGTTCCCGGACGTATGGTAAGCACCGGTATTTGTAGGTGTCTTGCCACATGCTGCGCTTCCGATCCGGAAATAAATTCCATAAAACCTTCAGAGCCATTTGTTCCCATCACAACCAAATCCGCCTTTAGTTCAAAAGCTGTGTTATTGATTTGTTCTGTTAATTTTCCTGTACGCAGGTGTGGCTCGAAGGTGAATCCCTGAGCTTTCAGAAATTCCATCTTTTGCAAGGCTGCCTGCTTTCCCTTTTCAAGATTCGAGTTTAAAAGGCCTTCCTGAAAGTCGGAGTCCGCGTCGTTTACTTGTAACACATGAAGCAAATGAACTTCGACATTCAGCTTTCGAGATAATATGCTTGCCATATCTAATGCGAGAAAGCTCAAGTTAGAGAAGTCGGCGGGAATCAGAATAGTTAAACTTTCCATTTTTTTCAGAATTATGAAGCTGGCCATGCTCCGGTACCGCCAACTAAATTGTATGATTTTAATCCATGCTTTTCGAACAGGGATGCTGCGTTTCCACTTCTGTTGCCGCTCCGGCAGAACAGGAAGTAGGTTTTCTTGCTATCCAGTTTCTGCACCTGGGTCTGAAAGTCAGCAGACATCAAGTCCATATTTTTAGCTCCCTTAATTGTACCGGATGCAAATTCTCCGGATGTTCGCACATCAATAAGTTCTGCATTACCTGTTTCTGCAAACATCTGTCTGAAAGTTTTTCCGTCTAAATCGTTTTCCTTCTTTGAAAAAAAGCTACCGAACATAACTAATGTATTTAAATTATTTATGATTAAATTATTATTATTGAAGGCTATGCCATAGTGCTTGCACATACATAAGGGCTTACCCTGAACTTACCAGATTCCTTCAGCGCCTTAAATCCGCCTTTGATGTCTATCAGGTTATCGTATCCTCTTGCCTTTAATATAGAGTTGAAAATCATAGAGCGATAACCACCAGCACAATGCACATAGTATGGCTTATTTTTATCAACCTGAGTCATAGTCTCATTGACGTAGTCAAGAGCAGCGTTTTCTGAACCGATCAGATGTTCTGAATAGTGCTCGGTGTTTTTGCGCACATCCAGTATATTGACTTCGGCCCCTTTTGCTACTCTTTCGGCCAGCTCTTCCGGCGTGATGGACTCAATCTGATCTACCTCTTTGCCTGCAGCTTTCCAGGCTTCAATTCCGCCTTTCAAGTATCCAATCGCGTTATCATAACCAACTCTGGCTAAGCGGGTCACCACCTCTTCTTCGCGGCCTTCATCCATAATGATGAGTAATTCTTGTTTGATGTCTGGTATTAAGGTTCCAACCCAGGGAGCGAAACTTCCATCGATCCCGATATTGATTGAATTCGGTACAAATCCCTGAGAGAATGTCTGAGGATCGCGGGTATCAAGAAGCAATGCTCCGGTTTCGTTGGCTGCAGCCTCAAAAGCGTCGGGGTCTAAAGCCTGGGTTCCTTTCCTCAACACGGACTCAAAACTTTCGTAACCTTCCTTATTCAGTTTCACATTTAAAGGAAAGTATGCTGGCGGAGGAGTAAGACCGTGGGTTACCTCTTTAACGAATTCCTCTCTTGTCATGTTCGCCCTTAAAGCATAATTGGTTTTCTTCTGATTACCAAGCGTATCCGTGGTCTCCTTACTCATATTCTTGCCACAGGCTGAACCAGCACCGTGGGCCGGATAAACGATAATGTCGTCGCTTAAAGGCATAATCTTGCTCCTTAAGGAGTCGAAAAGAGTTCCAGCAAGCTGCTCCTGAGTCATATGGGCTGCTTTTTGAGCAAGATCTGGTCGCCCCACGTCGCCGATAAACAGCGTATCTCCCGAAAACAGGGCGGTTTCTTTTCCATGCTCGTCTATTAGTAAATAAGAAGTTGATTCCATGGTATGACCGGGAGTATGGAGTACTTTGATGGTTAATTTGCCAATTTTAAATTCCTCATTATCTTTTGCAATGTAAGCTTCGAAGCTCGGGTTGGCCTTCGGTCCGTAGATAATGGGAGCGCCGGTTTGTTTTGAAAGATCAACGTGCCCTGAGACAAAATCAGCATGGAAATGCGTCTCAAATACATACTTAATAATCGCCCCATTCATTTTGGCTTTTTCTATATACGGACCAACTTCGCGCAAAGGATCTATAATCGCAGCTTCATTGCCTGATTGGATATAATAAGCACCCTGTGCTAAACATCCGGTGTAAATCTGTTCGATGATCATATTTTTATTGTTTTTTATTTTGATAGTACAAATTTCGGGTTCTTTGAAAGCCCTGACGGTGACTTTTGTTACAAAAGGGTTTAACCACTTATTTCCTTGAAAATGATGTAAATACCCATTAGCAACACGAACCAGCCAAAGCCTTTTTTAAGCCTTTCGGCTGGTACCTTTTTGCTCAAAAAGCCGCCTACGAATATCCCGGCTACGGCAATTGCCGTGATGGTAAGGAGAAATGTCCAGTCGATGTTGAAGTGTCCGAGATCACCGGCAAAGCCGAACAGAGAATTCATGGCTATAATTGCTAGCGATGTTCCAATCGCCTTTTTCATCGGTAGCTTGATTAAGAACACCAGGGCGGGAATTAAAAGAAAGCCGCCACCTGCACCGAGCAAACCCGTGACCAATCCGATACTAATGCCATAGCCAAGTAACTTGAAAAATTTAATGCAGTCTGAACATTCCTTTTCAGGTCCGGCACCAGATTTATCGTGAATCATGCTAATAGATGCTACGAGCATTAATAATCCAAAAAGAACCATTGTGAGGAACGACTCTGTAATTGTAAAGCCTCCGATAGTAATTATTTCTTTGGGAATGATCGGCACAAGAAATTTTCTGGTTGCAAATACAGTGATTACTGAAGCTGCACCGAAAAACGCAAGCGCTTTTAAATTCACCAGATCCTTACGGAAATTGTCGAAAGAACCGATGAGACTGGTCGAACCAACAATAAAAAGTGAGTAAGAGGTTGCTAACAGGGGCTGTACTCCAAACAGATACACCATAACCGGCACTGTAAGAATAGACCCGCCGCCACCGATAAGACCCAGAGAAATTCCAATTAACGCCGACGCAATATATCCTAGTAGTTCCATTATTTTGTTTTGAGACATCAAAGGTCATGCTTTGAAATCAGGGAGTTTGTGACAAAAGTCACAGGGATCCGGTTGACTAAAGGAATGTGGAAATGCGGTAGCTGGCGCGAGGAAGTATACTATCAGGGGCTGGTGACGCAGGACAAAATGCTTTTAATACCCCATGATGCTTAGATACCAAAAGGCCCATTCGCATTTTATCTAAATTCGCCCTGATGATATATTGAGTTAAAGGCTTTTTTGGCCAGACAATTTTTAAAAGCTAACAACTGTCAGATCAAGCGATGGGTGCAGATGATTTCAAAAGACGTAGACATCTCTTTCTCCCTTTCTTATCTATCTTAAAACTCTTTAAAATCAATTTCCTGTGTTCTGTTAGATTTTTGCCTTGCCGGAGCTCTATTGCAAGCGCTCGTTCCGCAGCAATCCGCGTTTGCCAGGGCTTGGAAAATAAATAAAAATGCCAAGATGCCAAGCAATACGTTTTGTAATTCGAAAGCCTGATAGGCAACAGTTAGCCCCATTGCCAGCCTTAGCCACCTCATGAAACTCCAGCCTATGAATATTTTTTTCCGAAGTGTTTCCATTTCTATCATGTTTTCCCTGCATAAAGGTCAGTAGAATAGGAAGTAATCATTGTGACAATTGTCACAAAGGAAATTAAGTGTTAAGGAAGCTAAAATTGGTGTTATCTTTTCCATTCTATATAGTTCCGATGCAACAGCAGATCCCCGCGCTGCTCCATTTTCTTTAATAAACGGGAAATCACTTCACGAGAGGTACTTAAATCGTTAGCAATCTCCTGGTGGGTAATGTTCAGCTCGCGGGTGTGTAACTTCTCGTACTGTTGTTTCAGATAAAATTCGAGGCGTTGATCCATGCTTTTAAATACGATATTATCCACCATTAGAAGCAGTTCTTCGTAACGCCTGCGATATGTTTCCAGCACAAAGTAATACCAGGTTTTGTATTCCTTCATCAGCTCATCCATCAACTGAATCGGGATAAGTAAAGCCACGGTATTTTCTACTGCTTTTGCCATTACCTCACTTGTTTCTTGTTTCGCTGCACATATCATAGATAGAGCACAAGCCCCTCCGGGTTCGATGTAATACATAAAGAACTCTCCTCCGTCCTCGCCCTGACGGTAAAGTTTCACCCGCCCCTCCACAATAAGCATGGTAGAACGAAAGTATTGTCCCGGGGTCATTAAAATTTCTCCGGCCTCAAAGCTTTTAATAGAACAATTAGCAATCAGCTTTTCTTTTAGGGATGGTTCAAACTGGGGAAAAAATTGGTTGATATACTGGGGTATTGTTAATGCATCGGCCATACACAAAGTTAAGAGAAATACCCTGAGCACAGAAGGCGTTTGTCAATAGCTGTACCAGGGATTACTTGATTAATCGCAGACTACTATATACTCCGCAAGTGTCAATTGTAAGAGGGCTATACAAGTAAATTTCATTTAATTTATAGTTCCGGTTCTTCCTGAAGTCCCTGCATAGTTTAAACAACACTTAGCTAATTCCATTCAATTTAAGTGCTCTACCTGTTCTGATCTTTCTCCTCCTGAAAATTGTTTTTTCAATTTCAACTGCAAAAAAGACCAAAGATGAAGCAGCACCAACCGCTAAAAACTCTTTTACCGAAAGCGCTTTTGTATGAAAAATAGGCTGTAATAAAGGAGTATAGGTTACAACGGATTGTAAAACCAACACTAAAAATACGGACCAAATCATCAGTTTATTGGAGAATATACCAATGCTAAAGAAAGACTGCGTTTCTGAACGGATTGCTAATACATGTCCCATCTGGCTCAGGCATAAAACATTAAAAACAATGGTTTGCCATGGCAGGCCGTTTTTAACAGCCCAACTTTGCATAAACAAGGCAACAGCCCCCATAAGCATACCTACCCATATCATATGAAAGCCTCTGCCATTGGCAAAAATACTTTGTTGAGGTGGTCGTGGAGGTCTTTCCATAATATCTTTTTCGGCTTTTTCAAAGGATAGTGAAATAGCAGGTAAGCTATCAGATACCAGGTTTATCCATAAAATATGTATAGGCAACAGCGCAACCGGCAAACCTACTATAGGCCCTATCAATAAAGTCCACAATTCACTGGAATTGGTTGTCATCAGGTATTTGATAAATTTTAGAATGTTGTCATAAATCCTCCTCCCTTCTTTTATTGCTTTTATAATGGTCGAAAAATTATCATCCAGCAAAATCATGTGAGCAGCTTCTTTAGAGACATCTGTCCCGGTTACGCCCATGGCAATTCCAATGTTCGCCCTTTTTAAGGAAGGGGCATCGTTTATTCCATCCCCCGTCATTGCTACATAATGCCCTTTTTGCTGTAAAGCCTTCACAATCCGCAATTTTTGTTCAGGCGAAACACGGGCATATACCTTAATCATTTCAACTTCCGCTAAAAGGTGATCATCATCTAAAGCTGCCAGTTGTTGGCCGGTTATTACGATGTCATCTTCCTTGTCTAAAATTCCAATACGTTGCGCAATATTTTTTGCTGTAAGCGGATGATCTCCGGTGATCATGACGGGAACAATTCCCGCAGTTTTACATTGATCTACAGCGTCAGATACTTCTTCCCTTGGCGGATCTATCATGCCCGCCAAACCTAAAAAATGCAAATCGGTTTCATGAAACTCACTGGAAGGACTCTCGGGTAATTCATCCCAGTAGCGATAGGCAAATCCTAATACCCGCTGACCTTTAGCTGCCATCTCATCCACCTGTTGTTGCAAACCAAGGGTGTTAATATCTACACATTGTTCCAGTAAAATATCCGGTGCACCTTTAGTGAAAGAAATAATTTTATGGTTATAGCTATGGAAAGTACTCATAAGTTTCCTGTCGGCATCAAAAGCAATTTCTGCCAGCCGTGGCCAACTATCTGCTGATACATCTAGTTCCCTTGCAACTTCCATCAAAGCAATTTCAGTACTATCGCCTTTGATGTTTTTTTCATCGTCTTCTAACGCATCATTATTTAAAGCAAATGCATGTAGCAAGAACAATACTTCCTGTTGTTGTTTAATGGATGATAACGCCGTTACTTCGTGCAGTTGCCCGTTTACAAACACCTGCTCCACATACATTTTGTTTTTAGTAAGCGTACCTGTTTTATCGGAACAGATATAAGTAACTGAACCCAGGGTTTCTATCGCCGGTAATTTTCGGATCAAAGTGTTATAGCGGATCATTCTTTTAGCAGCCAGGGCCAGGGAAATAGTAATAACGGCAGGTAATGCTTCGGGAATGGCCGCAACTGCAAGTGAAATACTGGTAAGCACCATTTTTGTTAGATCTTCTCCCCGCCACCATCCTGCGACAAAAAACAAGACACATAAAAACAGGACCAGTACAGATAGTTTTTTTCCAAATGCGGCCATGCGTTCTTGCAGGGGAGTTTGCATTTCATCTTCCTGCAACATTTTAGCTATGCGACCCAGTTCTGTTTCCATTCCCGTGGCGATTACTACCCCGGTACCGCGTCCGTGCGCAACAAACGTACCTTTGAATGCCATGTTCTTCTGGTCACCTAGCGGTAGTTCGTCTTCTTCAAGCGGAAAGGTAGTTTTGTCTATGGTTTGTGATTCGCCGGTTAAGGATGCTTCTTCGATTTTTAAATTAATAGATTCAATGACGCGCACATCTGCCGGAACGGCCTGTCCGGCTTCTAACAATACTACATCCCCTTGCACCAATTCCGTAGCAGGCAACCGGGTAATCCTTCCATCGCGGAGTACTCTGGCCTGGGTAATAGCCATATGCTTTAATGCTTGCATGGCTTTCTCCGCACGGTATTCCTGAGTAAAACCAATTACCGCATTCAAGATTACAATCACAAGGATGACAATGGTGTCTGTAAGATCTCCTATTATTCCTGAAATGATAGCTGCTGTCAGTAAGATCAAAATCATCAGATCTTTAAACTGCGCCAGCAATATACCTCCTATGCTTTTTTTTTTACCTTCCAGTAATTCGTTGGGCCCAAATTGGGTGAGTTTTTCATCCGCCGCTGCTTTAGTTAAACCTTTCGGAGAGGTTCCAAGCGATTCGAAAACTTCCCTTATACTTAATTTGTACCAGTTCCTGCTTTCGTGTGGAGATGAATGTTTCTCGTTCGACATTTATTTTATCTGGTTGGCTTAAACGTGCTCCGCATAAACCTCAGGGGTTAATTCGTTATCAGACTTTTTTTTCTGCGCCCAACTATCAATATTGTAAAAAGTGGTATTGGCAATATTTTCTAAAGCATCTTTGGTGGCAAAAGCCTGGTGAGGCGTAATTATAACATTTGGATTACTCATTAGCTTTTTCAATACTTCATCTTTTAGCGGTTGGAGGGAATGATCATAAAAGAAAATTCCTTTCTCACGCTCGTACACATCTAATCCTAAATATCCGATTTTACCATTCTCTAAAGCCACTATAATGTGTTCTGTATTAATTACGGCGCCCCTTGATGTATTGATTATCATAACACCGGTTTTCATGATATCCAGCACTTTTTTATCGATTAAATATTTCGTAGCGGAATTAAGGGGCGTATGCAAGGATATAATATCAGATAACCGGCATATGGTTTTTAAATCAACATATTCCAGGTTATATTTCTCGATTAGTTCTTTATTCTCGTAAAGATCATACCCCAATAAACGGCAGCCAAAACCATTCAGAATTTTAGCCACAACACTTCCAATCTTTCCGGTACCTATAATTCCAACAGTTTTCTGATGTAGGTCAAATCCCACAAGGTTATCAACTTTAAAATTCAAATTATGCACCTGCTTATCCGCCAGAATTAATTTCCTGTTCAGAGCTAGAATCAGCGCTATGGTGTGTTCGGCAATGGCGTATGGCGAATATTCAGGGACATTGGCTACTTTCATTCCCAATTCTCCGGCTCTTTTAATATCTACATTGTCATAGCCCACTGCTCTTACAGCGATGTACTTAACCCCAACTTTATTTAGCTTTTCAACCACTGCTGTCGATATATCATCTCCCGTAAAAACTACTACAGCTTCAAACCCTTGTCCCAACGCTGCAGTTTCAAGACTTAGCGCTTCGGTTACACAGGTCAACTCATGCTTCATTTTATTTGCACTGATCAAATAGGAGCGTTCGAAATCTTTTGTGCTATAAATGAGGACTTTCATCTTGCTTAGTTTTTGAGAATTGGCTTCAAGATTTTAAATACTATCCAGAATTGCATGAACCTTATTTTCGGCCTCCGCAATGTTTTCTATTCCTTTGATCAATGCATCAGGCGTAAAGGAAATTGTATCAATCCCCTCGCTTACCAGGAATTGTGAGAACTCTGGAAAATCGCTGGGAGCCTGGCCACACAAGCCTATTTTGATACCTGCATTTTTTGCGGCTCTAATAGCTTGTGAGATCAGGGTGGTTACCGCTTCATTGTTTTCGTCAAATAAATGGCTTACAATATCAGAGTCCCTATCAAGTCCCAGCGTTAATTGTGTGAGGTCATTCGATCCAATGGAAAATCCATCAAATAATTTAGCGAACTTATCAGCTAATATTACATTGCTGGGTATTTCAACCATCATGTATACTTCTAATCCATTTTCGCCACGTTTTAACCCAAACGATTCCATTGTCTGTAAAACTTTTTCAGCTTCTTGTACAGTCCGGCAAAATGGGATCATCACTTTTACATTCGATAAACCCATTTCATTTCGTACTTTCAGAACAGCTTCACATTCCAGACCAAAACCAGGTAAATAACGGGGATCGTAATAGCGCGATGCTCCCCGAAAACCAATCATGGGATTTTCTTCTTTAGGCTCATAATATTGGCCGCCAACGAGTGAAGCGTACTCATTTGATTTAAAATCGCTCATTCTTAAGATCACCTCATTGGGATGAAACGCCGCGGCTACTTTTGCAATGGCCTCCGACAAATGATCAACAAAGTACCCGGTTTTGCTTCTGAAGCCTGCCGTGATTTGCGCAATGGAATTTTTCACCGGGCCTTCCGGCAGTTGATTAAACTGCACTAATGCCATCGGGTGAATTAGGATACTGTTATTGATAATAAATTCCATCCTTAACAAGCCAACACCTTTTGCAGGGTAATGTGATAATTCAAATGCCCGGTCCGGGTCGGCCAGTATAAATAAAGGAGTTGTTTCTACTTCCGGCACTTTTGATAAGTCGGTAGTAAGTACTTCAAATGGTACATCTCCGTCCAGCACATTTCCTTCATCGCCTTCTGCATTAGCTACGGTGATCATTTGCCCGTCATGAATTACCTGTGTTGCATTACCTGTGCCCACAATAGCTGCTATACCTAACTCACGTGCTACAATAGATGCATGACTAGTGCGCCCACCTTTGTTTGTTACAATACTAACTGCTTTGCGTAAGAGTGAATTCCAGTCGGGATTGGTATTATCTGCAATCAGTATATCACCTGGCTGCAATTTAGGTGCTTCGTTCAGGGAATGGATAATACAAGCACGACCACTGATTATTTTCTTGCCTACCGCCTTGCCTTTACAAAGTATCTTTCCATTTTCTTTTAACTTGTAGCTCTCAATTTTGACATGTTCTTTGTGAGAATGAACTGTTTCCGGCCTTGCCTGAAGAATGTAAATTTTATTATCGATACCATCTTTAGCCCACTCAATATCCATAGGCAAGGCATAATGTTTTTCAATTTCATAGCTCCATTTGGCTAATTCTAACACTTCGGTATCTGATAAAATCCAGGCCGTACTTTTATACAAAGGAGTTTCTACATTTTTTATAGATCTTCCTGTCTCAGCCGTTTCATCATAGACCATCGTATGTTCTTTTTCTCCCTTTTTCCGTCCAATGATGGCATTCTTCCCCTGTTGAAGTGTTGGTTTAAACACCCAGTACTCATCAGGATTTACGGCGCCCTGAACTACATTCTCTCCAAGCCCCCAGGCTCCGGTTATGTAAACAGCATTCTTAAATCCACTTTCCGGATCCAGGGTGAAAATTACACCGGCGCAACCTTTATCTGAACGAACCATATGCTGCACGCCTACAGACAATCCTACCTGCATGTGGTCAAAGCCATTGTCAATGCGATATTTCACAGCCCGGTCGTTAAATAATGAGATATAACATTTATGTACCGCATCAAGCAAGTTTTCGTCGCCTTTTATATTCAGAAATGAATCATGCTGACCGGCAAAACTGGCAGTGGGCAAGTCTTCTGCCGTAGCACTGCTGCGTACTGCAACCGACAATGTGTTTTGAACGCCCGACAATTGATAATAGGCCTGAGTAATTTCTTTTTTCACTTCATCAGGAAACACCGCATTAGTAACCAGGGTTCTGCATTGTTGGGCTATTTCCGGAAGATTAGAAAGCGATTGACTATCAACAGCATTCAGTAATTTCCGGAGTCTTTCTGCAAGCTCGTTGTGAGAAAGAAAAAAGCGATAACTTTCCACTGTTATAGCAAAACCGTCCGGCACTTCAACGCCCAAAGGCTTAAGGTTATTAAACATTTCGCCCAGCGATGCATTTTTACCACCTACTTCCGGCAGATGTGTAAGATCAATTTTTTCAAAAGGAAGGATGTATGGTTTCATTGTTTATTTATTTAGACCCTCAAGGGGAGTTTAACGGACTTCCAGAACGCTAAAACGAGTGTAAATTGCCCTGGATAAATCTTTTCATTTACAAGGCTAATGCAAGTGTAATTTGATTATTATTCTAAAAAAAAGAGGGTAACCATAATCAAACAGGTATCTGATTCTCGTCGTGTATCTATTTTAAGATTCTCGTTCTTTTGCTCTTTGGGGTATATCAGACAGCTTAGCAATTACTTCTAGGTGACAATTTTACCATCATCCATTTCAATAACACGCGAGGTTTTTTTTGCGAAATCAGGATCGTGTGTTACCACTAAAATAGTTTGCTTATTCTCTGTGGACAGGCTTTTAAAAATATCAAAAACAATATCGCTATTCTTTTTGTCAAGATTCCCGGTTGGCTCATCTCCCATGATTATCAGGGGATCATTTATCAGGGCACGCGCAATGGCAACACGCTGTTTTTGTCCGCCGCTTAATTGATTCGGAAACTTATAAGCCTGGTCATCAACACTCAGCTTTTTTAATTGAAACATTGCACGGTATTCAATTTCCTGCTGGCTGTACTTGCCAAGTTTCATACCTGGCAACATTACATTCCAAAGAATATTAAATTCCTGAATCAGATAATGAAATTGGAATACAAATCCAACCTTTTCGTTTCTTACACGTGCAAGGCTAGGGTTGTTTTTGTCGTGTAGCGGCTCCCCCTCAATGTATAACTCTCCCTCGTAATCGGTATCCATGGTAGATAATATGTAAAGCAGGGTAGATTTGCCACAACCGGATTTACCCATAATAGAAACAAAACTTGCTTTTTCTATATCAAGGGAAATATCTGTAAGGACTTTTGACTGTACAGGATCAAAAAAATATTTATTAACTGACACTGTTTGCAATACTGTTTCCATAAATTATTTACCACGTATTATAACAACGGGATCCACATCAGCTGCTTTTTTGGCAGGAAAAAGGCCGGCAACATAAGTAGTAATGAGGGCGAAAGATATGCCTATATAGTAGTATGCGGCATCAAAATTCACCGGAAATGTTTTTATCGTTGGTAAGGCCTGTGTTTCGAAAGTTATATGACTGATAATAACAGAAATCGCGTATCCAAGTATCAAACCAAACACGCCACCCACAGCACCTATAACAACCGACAGCAAAACAAAAATCCATTTAACGTCATTTCCAGAAAAGCCGGTTGCCTTTAAAATGGCAATGGAATCCATTTTTTCGTAAATCAGCATGTTTAATATGTTGTAGATACCAAAACCCGCTACAGTTAAAAGCGTAATTCCTACGGCATAGGAAATAATACTTCTTATACTACTTCCGGTTTCAAACTGAACATTTGCGGTTTTAATATCAATGGCATCTATATCAAATAAAGAGCTGTACTCTCCTGCAACTGCCGGGGCCAATTCCATATCAAAAAGCTTTACCTGTATTCCGGTAATGTAATTTGCCGATTTGTTTTCTATTTTCTGTGCTGTTGAAAGGGAAACATAGCTTTGGGTATCATCTAATTCTGCCAAACCAAACTGAATCAGTCCTGCTACTTTTAATCTGGTTTTGATACCATTTGAATTGCTTACCTGAATCATGTCTCCGGTGTCTACCAAAAGTTTATTTGCTATGCCTCTTCCTATTAAGATATAGTTAGTGCCGACATTCAAATCTTCCACAGTTCCTTCTATAACATAATCTGATAAGGCAAAAAGCTTATCTTCTACGGTAGCATTAATCCCGTTAATTATACCGGTTATTTTGATATCTCCCGCATTGAAAAAAACAGGTACGGTTACCTTGGCCGCAACATCCATCACCCGACTGTCAGACTTCAATTGCTTGATTATTTTTTGGCTGTTATAAAGCTCCAGCCCTTCATCTTTAGGCTTTATTGAATGGATAAAATGCTGATATCCTGAAAATTTTCCAGAGAGATCCATTGGCTGTTTTTCAGAAGGCCTTATCTCATTATAAAAATAAACATGGGGCGTTCTGTTAATGATAAGGTTATCAAGAAGGTCGTTCAAACCCGACATAAAACTTACAAGGGCAACGAATGCAGCAATGCCAAAAGTAACGCCGGCGGCAGCTACTATAGATTGCTTTAAACGCGCCCGAAGGATAGAAAATGCAATTGTAAAAAGAAGTTTTACATTCATAACATCAGGGTTTGTAAATGTATTGGCTGCTATCTATTCCACTTATCACTTCTACTTTTTGAAAATCCATCAGGCCCGTTTTCACCTCTTGCTTTCGATCCTTCGCCAGTAAGACCCACTTATTCCCAATTAAATAATTTCGTGGAATAATTAAAGCTCTCTTCTTACTCTGTATTATAATGTTGGCCTCGGCTGTAAGATTTGGATACAGCTTTTCAGGAGGGTCTATGAACGTACCTTTCACTTTGAACGTGCGGGTAGTTTCATCCATCATTGGAAAAATATCAGTTACCCGGGCTTCGAAAACTCGTCCTTTATAACTATTCATGGTTAATTCAACTTGTTGCCCCCTTCGTATTTTGGCGATATCATTTTCGTCCACATTCATCTCCAGCACAAATCGGTTTGTTCGTCCAACCACGGCAATTGCTGCCTGTGGTGTAATTAATTCTCCCTCTTCATAAAAAACATTAAATACTGTTCCCCCAACAGCGCTTCTGATAATATAATCTTCGGCAAGCGACCGGTTGATATTATAGTTAACCCTGCTTTTGCTTAAATCGTCATTTAGCTGCTCTTTAATATCCTTTAGCTTCAACAGGGAGGTCTGATAATTACTCTTTGAATTTATAAATGCTAAACGCCTGTGCTCGAGTTCCAGCAACGTTCCAACCTTTTGATTCCATAACTGATTTTGGCGGTAATACAAGGCGGAGTCGAGCAAGTACCGTTCTTTACCAAGCTTGACAGCAGTTTCCTGTTCTGCTATTTTTTCTGATCTTTTGAGTGTATTTTCTTTACTTCTCTCTAATGTTAGCCTGGAGTTTTCAATATTTAGCAAAGCCACTCTGTTATCCAATACAAACAACACATCTCCGGGCTTTACTGATTCTCCGGGCTTTACCCGCACTTCTTTTAATATCCCACTTGCTTTCGAAAACACGTTGTACTGATCTTCTGCCTCAACAATGGCTGATGCATATACAGATTCTGTTATACTGCTTACTACTAGTTTTGTCCTTTCCCTTTTTTTGGTACAAAGGATGAGAAAAGGTATCAACGCCAGAATTATTTTCTTCCGCATATTGACCTTATAAACACTTTACCACTAATAGATTTCTACTTATAATGTGCAATAAATAAGGCGACATTGCATTCCTCCATTAAACTATCAGCCAAGCTACTTTTAAACCAACTCGACACCATGCTCCGCTGGTAAGTTCCTAATACCACTGTAATATCCTGCTCGTTCTTAAGATAATTACCTATTTCATTTTCGGGATCACCTTTCAATAGCCGTAATTTAACTTCGGGATAATGACAATCAATAGACCCACGGGGGTAGATATTACCCCTGAGAAGAAGTGTATGAGGCATTATATAAATAATATCAGTCTGAAAAACTTTGGCTGGTTGAACAGCAAAATCAAGGGCATTAGTAGCGCAAGGGGAGAAGTCGGTGGGTACTAATATATTTTTCATAGATAATACTTAAGAATGAGCAGGATCCCGGTCGTTCAAAAATATTTTCATAGGTTTGCCGTTCGCGTTATTCTGATTCAGAACAAATATATCTTACTGGGCTGGAAAAAATAATGACCAACATCAATCGGCTGAGTGATTAACATCTATAATAAAACTACTTCCCATTCAAGCTCTTTCGGCCAGTCTTATAAACTTCGAACCACATCACACTAATGAATGCTACGCCAATGCAAAGCCAGAATTGACTTTGAGTTATAGTCGCTAATTGAAACAGATTACGAACAAAAGGAACAAAATGCAGAGATATCAGGAAGAAAGAAGAGATAATAAGGATGAAATAAGCCAGATTATTTCGATGCCGGCTTGTATAATAAATGGTTTGAGTAAAAGAGCGATTGGCAAATGTGAGAAATACATTACTTAGTATCAGTGTTGTAAAAACAATATTTCTGGTTTGACCGATACTGGCACCGCTGTTCATAAAATAGTAATACAAAAACAAAGTGCCCGCAGCAATAATAATTCCTTGTATGATACTTATGAGCAATTCTTCACGGTTAAAAAAACCTCTGTTTCTTTCGCGGGGCTTTTGTTTCAGAATATTTTCTTCAGCAGGTTCTTTTTCAAAAAAAATAGAACAGGTAGGGCCCATAATCAATTCCAGAAAAATCACATGAATTGGTGTGAAGATGTTAGGATAAATCCACCCAAATATCACTGGCAAGGATGCAATAAGAATGATCGGTATGTGAATAGAAATAATATAGCGGACTCCTTTTTTCAGATTGCTGAATATTTTTCTACCTTCCCGGATGGCAGTTACCATCCGTTCCAGGTTATCGTCCGTAATAATTAAATCAGCGGCCTGTCGCGCAATTTCAGTCCCTTTCGCTCCCATAGCGATACCAATATTGGCTGATTTCAAAGCCGGGCCATCATTCACACCATCGCCGGTCATGGCCGCAATTTCTCCATTAGCTTTTAAGGCATTAATTGCTTTTAATTTAGCATCAGGAAACATGCGGGCGAAAATATTGATGTTTTTTACTGCCTGCATGAGTTCATCTTCTTTCATATTCATAACCTGTTCCCCGGTAAGATATTTAAGATGATTGCGGATGCCTACTTGTCCGGCAATGTTGATAGCTGTTTCAGGATGATCGCCGGTAAGGAGTTTTACATCAATCTTTGCATCATAAAATCCCTTTAACACCTCCTGAATATTCTTCTTTGGTGGGTCATATAAGGCCAACAAGCCTTCAAATTTCCAATTAAAATCATCCTGTTCTGCCGGAAGCTCCTGTTCTGTAGATGCTGCACTAGCTACCCCTATAACACGGTAGCCATTGGATGCCATTGATTTGATAAGTCGTGTGATTTTCTTTTGATCCTGATCGTTTAATCTGCAAACACGGAGAATCCTTTCCGCAGCTCCTTTAGCAGCTACGACTTTTAGATGATCTTGCTCATATACATGTGTCATCATGGGTGGTCTACCTTCCAAAGGATATTCAAATATCATATTTAACTGCTCGGGTGATTTAACAAATAAGTGATATGCATCCACTATCGCCTTCTCCATTGCATCAAAAGGATCCGTTTCGCTAGCCAGTACGCCATATCGTAATACATTTTCGATCTGGAATCGGGTAGTATCACTTAAGTCAATCAAAGTATCAGTACCATAATTGTAAATGGTCTTCACCTGCATTTTATTTTCAGTGATGGTGCCAGTTTTATCCAGACAGATCACACTTACTGCACCCAAGCTTTCTACGATCTGCGGCTGACGAGAGATAATTCCCAGCTTGCTCATCTTGTAAGCCCCTAGTGCCATAAAAGAAGAAAACGCTACGGGTATTTCTTCAGGCACTGCTGACATGGCTAATGTTAATGCGAATAGTAAGCTGATAGCAAATTGCTGGTGGTGCAGGTAATTCACAAAAAAGATGATCAAAAAACCAATCAGTCCAAACAATGCCAAACGGTTTACAAACTGGTTAATTTGAAATTGTAACAGGGTTTTTGGTGAATGATAAGCTTCGATGGATTTACCTAGTTTACCTAAAACCGTATTGTTTCCAGTTGTTGTTACTTGCGCAACACATTTACCACTGTTTATAGTGGTGCCCTGGTATAGTATATTATGTCCTTCAGTTTCATTTTTATCTGCCGGTATAGATTCACCGGTGATAATGGATTCGTTTACCGTAAAGTCATTTTCCCGCAAAATGATGGCATCAGCAGGAATATTCATCCCCTCTTCCAATAGCATAATATCGCCGGGAACAAGTTCTTCTGTATTAATAATTAATTCATTACCATCCCTGATCACTGTGACTTTTGGCTCAGAAAATTGCTTTAATGCGGTTAACGCGTTGCTGCTTTTTACTTCCTGATACAGTGAGATGGCTGTCACGAAAACCATCGCCACCAGCATCATAATACCTTCACTTACCTCGTCTAAAATAAAATACAAAGAACAGGCGACAAGCAAAAGGATGAACATCGGTTCTTTCACAATATCCCCAACAATATGAACGAAGCGTCGTGAAGGTTCAGCATGAAAAATATTTTTACCGAACTGCTTGAGCAAAACAGGAACTTGCTGAACAGGTAATCCCTGTATATTGCCTAAATGAATTGTCCTTTTATGGTAACTCATTTTTTGTGTTTCTCTATTTCAAAATTCTTTTTAAACATTAGTGCAAGTACTAGCATGGATGCTGGTGCTGTAAATCCCCAGGGCAAACCAATAAGAAGTAGTATATCAGAAAAGTTTGGATAGAAATACACAAATGCAATCAAGGGTGTTACCAGGCCATGAGCAAAAAAAATATATCTAACCCACTTTTGAAAACCCTCTTTTTCAAATACAGGTACTGCAAATAAAGTGGCTAAACCCATAAATATATACCCAATTGCATCAAAATTCCAAAAGAGAGAGTGTGGAGTTTGAATGAGAATACCAATTTCCTCTGCTTTGCCTTTAAGCGTCATAGGAATGACCGTTGCTAATTGAACTACATAATTTGCAGTAACAAATACCACATATATAACTGTAGAGAGAAGAGCCGCATGGCTCCAATACTTTTTCTCGAATGGTGTTATATGGTGAAGTGCAAGCACCTCAAGCAAGAAAGGTATAGGTATGCAAAGGGAAAATCCATATATGGATATTTCGTCCCATGGATATTTAAGAACTCCTAAAACTTGGAGAATCTGAACGATAAAGAATGCAACTGTTGCAGTAAATGCAATAATTCCTGACCAGAATCCAACTTTATAGATTGTTTTATTTAAGTTCGCCTCCATTAGTTTGCGAATATCTTTACGGGTATTTCATTCCTTTAATAAGAGTATTAAATGGAAATCAATTTTATATCATAAACTTTTTACCTACCATACGTTAAAGATTTTAATATGAAGGTCTTATGGAATATAATGATTTACATTTTCTTGATGTCGAACTTCAGTTCTTGGTATTACTATAAAAGCCACCCTCAAAACGGCCGGAAACTTTTTCGAAACGAATTCTATAGAATACCTGATCAGAATTAATTTTATTCTGGTGCTCCTTATTTTCCGTCTCGGATAAAGCAGGTAAGCTTGCTCTCTCTCTAAGTGTATATTCCGTATAGCGAGGTATTAACTGCCTAAGTTCTTCTTCACCGGTTATTTCTTCAAAAACACCATTAGCAATCACGCATTTCCATTGATAGGAATTGTTGATCTCATCTACTTCAAAACATACAGAAGGATGGTTACGCATCATATCTATTTTAAGTCCTTCAAGCGAATAACATAAAACAGCATCCTGTTCATACAGGTAATTAATGGGCACGATATATACATTAACACCATCAGTACACCCGATACGGCCAATAGAATTCATTTTCAAAACCTCTTGAATTTCATTCTCGTTCAATTCAACCAGCATCTCATTC
The DNA here is from genome assembly GCF_037622515.1 of Pedobacter superstes. Taxonomy (NCBI): domain Bacteria; kingdom Pseudomonadati; phylum Bacteroidota; class Sphingobacteriia; order Sphingobacteriales; family Sphingobacteriaceae; genus Pedobacter; species Pedobacter superstes. The sequence goes on along the minus strand of NZ_JBBJCN010000002.1, from coordinate 197,293 downwards.
TCCTTTAGTCCCAAAAAAAGACTCACCTAATAAAATAGATAAAACACCATGACAGTTGACATATTTCTTTCTCCCAATCGTTTAATTTTTCTTCTTATTCTTTTCATCTAAGAAAAAACAGTGAGATGCACACGAATGTAATTTGTAATTTTTATGCACGGTGCCTAGCATATGTCCTTTTGAGTCTAGTATCTCACACATCTGCTGATCTTTATCCTTTGTCTTGATAACACTTGCTCCTTGCAGGTTATAGAAGGTGCCATTCTTGTTGGCTTTTCCAAGTTTTTTTCCCTTCCCATCGAAAACATTTCCGCTCTTATCAATAAAATATATTTTTTGGCCTTTATTGTTCCAGGCGATGTTGTTCTTATCAATATATCCCAACTTAGTGCCGCCATGATCATGAATGCCACCTTTCGCATCAATAAAAATCCTGTGGGTCTTTATTGTATCTTGTTTAATTTGTTTTGCCTTAACGGTTCCCGTGGTTACCTGGCTAAAAGTATTTGCAGCAATTACTGTAAATAATGCTAAAAAGAATATGGATAGAGTTTTCATTTCATTTTGATTTTATTAAAAGTAGAACTTCTAAATGCGATTATAATTAATAGAAATCAAATCATAACATGATATTAATCAATGTAATATGAACTTAAAAAAAAGTTAAAACACCTCCGTCAATAGGATGTGTACCAGAACTGAAAAGGGCAGTAATGAATACACAACGATCTATTCGAGTCTTCCTTTTAGTATTTTTAATTAATCAGGAGAACCTGGCGGTACTACTCAAGAACCCGTTTCTAGTCGAGGAGACTTTGGACTAGACAGACGGTCTCTTCTATATCTTCTGAATGTCCGCAAATGTGTTTTAACTGAGATTTTTCAATTTGTGTTTAAAATCACTTTTTTTTCGACCCTACATCATTCGACAGTCTTTTTTGCCATAATACCTTTGTATAGAAACCTGCATAGTATTAAATAGAACGAAGAATTATGAAAACTTCGAATTTCAATACCGGCAAAACAACGAGATTCTTCGGACTCACCCTGGCCGTTTTACTAGCCATAGGCTTAAATGCTTTTACGGTAAACGCGCAGACTCCTTTTAAAAACGTGACAGGCTCTCAAATAAAAGTCGACGGTACTTCAAATATTCATGATTGGACAATGAGTGCTACCGGTTTCAGCAGTGAAGGAATATGTGTGCTGAATGGCAGCCAACTGCAAGATCTTACCGCTTTAAGCTTCGCCCTTCCGGTTACCAATTTAAAAGGGAAAGACGATCTGTTGAATACAAGGGCACATAAAGCATTGAAGGCCGAACTGTTTAATAAAATTACCTTTAAGCTTACTAATGCTACCATAGAATCAAAGCAAAAAATAATTAAAGCGATGGGAAATTTAACCATTGGTGGTGTAACAAAGTCGGTTACCCTGCAAGCTTCTTACACCGTTGACGGTGATGAAATCACCTTCAAAGGGTCTGAGGTTCTTAAAATGAGCGAATACAGTATTAAGCCTCCAACTTTTATGATGGGCGCATTGAAAGTAGCTGATCCGGTAACAGTCAACTTTATACTTAAAGTAAAAAATTAAACACTAAACTTTCATTTTAAATACTAAAAAAATGAAAACTCAATTTTCCAACATCATCGAAAAAGCCGCCTTAATACTTGCACTTGTGAGTCCGATAGTATTAAAGGCACAAACAGACGTAGCGAACCTTCGCGCTTACGATAAAACAGGAATCAATGTTTTCGAAGCTCCGAAAGACACAAATGCAATATTTGACAGGCTAAAAGTGCAATGGGGGGCTGGTTTCACACAGTCATTCCAGGGCCTGAAACATAAGAATGTTTCCGGCGGACTGTACAAAATGACTCCGGGGTTCAACACAGCGAATGCTAATTTATTTATGGACGTTCAGCTTGCAGAAGGTATCAGGTTAAATTTAACCAGCTACTTGTCATCTCGTCACCACAACGAAACCTGGGTTAAAGGAGGTTATATTCAATTTGACAGGCTTCCATTTAAAGGTCAGATTTGGGATGATATCATGAAGCTTACCACCATTAAAGTAGGGCACATGGAAATCAATTACGGGGATCAGCATTTCCGCAGATCGGATGGTGGTCACACGCTTTATAACCCTTTTGCTGAAAACTACATAATGGATGCATTTACAACAGAAATTGGTGGTGAGGTATTAGTTCGGAAAAGCGGCTTCTTTGGTTTGGTAGGTATTACCAACGGTATGATAAAAGGTAATATCGATAGCATTGTAGCAACTCCTCAGGATAGCGATATTCACAAATCCCCTGCTGTGTATTTAAAAGCCGGTTTCGATAAACAATTAACTCAGAGTATTCGCCTTCGTATTTCAGGGTCTTATTATGGAAATAAAAGCTCCGGAGGTAATACTCTTTATGCTGGCGATCGTACTGGTTCTAATTATTTTATGGTTTTGGAGAAAGTCGGAAGTAAATCTGCAGATCAGTTTACATCAGGCCGGGTTAGTCCTGGTTTTAGCAAACGCGTAGACGCAGTGCAGGTGAGTGGGTTTGCTAAAGCTTATGGCCTGGAGCTTTTCGGGACTTACGAAATGGCTAAGGGAAGGACCAGAAGTGAAGTAAATGATAGAAAAGCCACTCAGTACGCCGTTGATGCTGTTTACAGAATCGGTGCTGCAGAGAACTTTTTTGTAGGCGCAAGATATAATGTCTTAGAGTACAGGCCAATGAATGTAACAGGAGCAACTCCCATTACATATACTCAGGATGTGAAAGTTGATCGCATAACTTTCGGTGCGGGTTGGTTCTTAACTAATAATATCTTATTAAAAGGTGAATATGTGAAACAACAACACAAAGATTATCCAGCATCTAACATCTTTAATGGTGGCGAATTTAAAGGTTATGTAATACAGGCCGTAGTAGGATTTTAGGCAGTATTTCACAATAGAATGCAGGGTTATTTCTGTTTGCCTGCTTTTGTAGTATATATTTATATAGTATGCTTCCCAAACAAAACAGTTTGGCTTTTTGCTTACCATATTTCTGCCTTTGGGGCTTATACAGCCCAGGCATTTTAATTTGCGGCCTTTGCAACGAGAATCTTCAAGGATGGCGCAGCACAAATGCAATAACTTTAATTTTGAAATAGCGGCAGGATTGTAGATGCCCTATTTATTCACATTAATTTGAGATAGAATTTTCATTGTCTGGATAATTAACTGTAACATAGTGTGTTTACTAAATTAAATGCGATTATGGAAAATTATCAGAATCGTCATCAGCACCAACCCAAAAAAGCCCGTGCTCACACCAACCACGATTCGCACCCATCATCAGGGCATGAAAAAGTTCATGATATCCATTTGGAGCATGATGAACATATGGGGCACCATACAGCAGATTTTTTAAAGCGGTTCTGGCTGTGTCTCGTTCTGACAATTCCGGTTTTGATGTTGTCTGAAATGATTCAACATTGGTTTGGATACCGTTTAGTGTTTCCCGGTTCTAAATTTGTTTTGTGGGGATTAAGCATGACGATTTTTGTGTATGGAGGGAAGCCATTTTTAGTTGGAATGGTGAGGGAGATGAAATCCTCTAGTCCAGGCATGATGACTCTGATCGCCATTGCTATATTAGTCGCATTTGCGTACAGTACGGCGGTTATTTTTGGTTTACCGGGTATGGATTTTTTCTGGGAGCTGGCGACTTTAATTGATATTATGTTGCTTGGCCATTATTTTGAGATGCGGTCGCAAATGGCGGCTTCACGGGCATTAGAATCATTAGTCGCATTGCTTCCTTCAACTGTTCATATAGAACGAAACGGCTCTGTTTTCGATATCCCTTTAAACGAGCTCAAAAAGGCTGATATAATTTTAATAAAGCCCGGAGAAAAGATTCCTGCCGACGGAGAAATTATTGATGGGTATTCGTCTGTAAACGAAAGTATGCTAACCGGTGAAAGCCTTCCTGTCGAAAAACAGAAAGATGATAAAGTTATAGGCGGCTCTATTAATGGAGATGGGTCTGTAAAAGTACTGGTTACGGGCACCGGCAAAGATAGCTACCTGAACAAGGTTATTAAAATGGTAGAAGGAGCACAGGCTGCCAAATCTTTCACCCAGAATCTTGCAAATAAGGTGGCAAAATGGCTAACATATGTATCACTCACTATTGGGATAGCAACTTTTATATTTTGGTTTAGCAAGGAAGGTAGTTTGGCTTTTGCTTTAGAGCGAATGGTGACTGTAATGGTAACATCCTGCCCACATGCTCTGGGTGTGGCCATTCCCTTAGTAGTAGCAATTTCGACATCGCAGGCCGCGATAAATGGACTTCTTATTAGAAACCGCACAGCTTTTGAAAACTCCAGAAAATTAACGCTTGTTATTTTTGATAAAACCGGGACTTTAACTGAAGGATCCCATCAGGTTAAACAGGTTATTTCACTGGATAATCAATACACGGAAAATGATATTTTGCAATACGCGGCAGCTCTGCAGCAGAATTCAGAACATTATATAGCTAAAGGAGTATTAAAAACACTAGGGGAAAAAAAGCTTGAACTTTGGACTTCCTCTGAATTTGGCTATTTACCTGGAATAGGTGTAGCAGGGATCGCTAAAGGAAAGAAGGTAGTTGCCGGAGGGCCTAACTATTTCAAAAATGAAAATAAACCCATGCCAGATATCCCTGAACAAATCGACCAGGCTTCGGAAACGGTTAACTTTTTAATTATTGATGGTATAACGGCAGGGATTATAACTCTTGCAGATACAATCCGCCCTTCATCGGCTGCTGCTATTGCCGAACTGAAATCTATGGGGATCAAATCTTATTTACTTACAGGAGATAACGAACATGTTGCAGAGTCGGTTTCGAAAACCTTAGGAATGGATGGCTTTTTAGCTAATGTTCTACCCGACAAAAAACAAGAAAAGGTTAGAGAGTTCCAACAAAAAGGCGAATTTGTTGCAATGACGGGCGATGGAGTTAACGATGCTCCTGCATTAGCGCTGGCAGATGTTGGAATAGCCGTTGGATCAGGAACCGATGTTGCGGCAGAAACAGCAGATATTATCTTGGTAAACAGCGACCCTCACGATGTGGTTGGTATGATAAAATTTGGCAGGGCTACCTATCGAAAGATGATTCAAAATCTGATTTGGGCAGTTGGATACAACGTAATAGCAATTCCTTTAGCGGCGGGCATTTTATATCCGGCTTTTATGCTTAGTCCGGCAGCGGGAGCCGTTTTAATGAGCCTAAGTACTATAATAGTAGCTGTTAATGCCCAGTTCTTGCGAATAAGCAGATAAGACAATTAATAGTCGTTTTTTTAAGGTGCTTTCATGTTACTTAACAGGTAGCGGAGGCTCAGGAGTTTGACAGATACCAGAAGGTATTTTAAGTTCTATGTGCTGGTTAATAGTTACAGTACCTTACAACTAATCGTCATAGTGATTTCCTGGCCTCGGGGCTCCGTAGCTATCCTCGAACTAACTTCAGGATGTCTGATCTAACCACCCCAGGTAACCTTTCCTGGCGATAATACCAAAGCCTGATAAAGATAAAACCAGGGTGACCCAGGCAATGGAGTAAGAGTAAGGTGAATTCTGTAAACTGGAAAAATGCGACCAACGCAAATACACCAACAATAATCATGGCAATTAACGCTATTTCCGCCGACTCTTCATGCTCATGTATCAGATTTTAGAAATACATTGAAGATGCTCTACAGTCTCCTCTGCGGCTTCTCCGGTTTGATGTGCTATTACGGCACCGACAGACGATATAATTAAAACAAGATAAGCTACGCTTAATGTTGGTGGCGTTTTAATGGCCAGTCCATAGGCTAAAACAATAGCTCCTGTTATTGATCCGAATATAGGAAGGTGGGTAATAAGAAGGTGTAAATGAGTCTGAAAGATCACCTATGATTATGATTGGCTTTAACCAAGATTATGGCCGATTGGTTACTATGACTTAAAAACCGCAATATCCGGGCCTTTGTCAGTTTAAAGGTACAATGATAGAGTAGCCAATTACTCCATGGTCAACAAAGGGGCTGGAGCGGAAATTAAGGTTTTTACTGCCAATAATTTTTTTCTTAAGCCAGGGGTAAAGAGTATAAGAGGCTTTGGTTGACAAAATACCTACGCCTGCACCAGCTAGTACATCGCTTAACCAATGTTCATTCTTGACCATTCTGATTGCCCCCGTTGCTGCTGCTATCGAATAGGCAGTATATCCAAACCATGGCGATTTATCTTTATATTCCAGTCTCATGAATTCCGCTGCTCCAAACGCTAAGGCTGTATGTCCGGATGGAAACGAGCGAAAGTCTCCTTGAGAGGGTCTGAGTTTGTGAGTCTTGTCTTTGAGGAAGTCAACCGATTTACTCATAATGATATTTGAAATCAGATAAATAGCAGAGCGGTCGATCAAATTGTTTTTTCCTTTAATCCCAAGAAGATTTAACGAATATACCGCCATAATAGGGGCGTAGCGCAGGTTGTCGTCCCAATGCGTTGAAAAACCTGGCTTTCCCTCAACAAGCTCATGTCTGATACCGATGTCCAGATTTTGAACAGGTTTATTTTCTAAGGACATAAATCCATACGACAATAACAATGCAGGTGCGCCGTACGCAATCAGTTTCGAACTAACATGAAAGCTTTTCGCGGTTTTGGAGGAATCCGGCGGGCGACTAATAGTATCCTGTGCGAATGTTGTGAATTGAAAGGCAAGAAAATGCAGGAATGTCAATATGAAAAATTTCATGGGGCTGGCTTCATTAAAGATAAGCAAGCGATTCACTATAAAAATCTTCAAAAAGTCATTATTTATTGCTTTTTATTTAATTTAAAAAAGATCCTTGAATTTTCCTCCTTGCGGAGTAGTTGCCAGACCCGCTCCTGTAAATCAGTAGTTAGTTGTACGAATATATAAAGCGCTTAAATCAGCAGAGAACTTTATCCGGCACTGAAGGATTCCGGTCTTCATAGGATAGTAGGGACTGGATTGTTGGTTTGCCGGATACTTGAAATTTGATATTGGTTTAGAAATAGCTGAATGTTTGTATAATTTCCTTTTGTCGGCTTTTTGACCGGAGGCCCAGGTCGTTACTGCTCTTTTTAAGCTCAATTATTAAGCGATAGGTTAGTTGGGGAGTCGGACTTTAGCACAGGAATACATAAAAGAGGCCGGTTCTATCTGAACCAGCCCCAGGGAATTATTCAATCTAAAGGATAAACTCCTTTTTGGTAACGTTGCCCGGTATATCGGCAGCACTAACAATCAGCTTTGTGCCTTCCAGAAGAGGGTTTGCTGCTGTAGTGTTGTAGATCCAGTCGACACCGTTAGTTCCCAACACTGCTTCGCCTTCCTCGATTGCAGCATCGCTGCTGTCTTTAATCTCTAGCCGTACCGATTCTACTTTAAAATCGTCGGTTGCCCGGATCCTTATTACCTGTCCCATCAGACCGGTATAATCAGAAGAATCACATAACCTGATCTCCGGTGCCTTACAGAAATCAGAGACTGCAAGATTATAAGCCGTCTGGTTTCCCTGAGTTTTGGCTTGATAGATGGCTTTTGTTGCTTCGTCAGCAATCACTGTTTTAGCGTACAGCACAGCGTTGTAAAACAGCTCCCGTGTTGTTATCTGAGAAATTGTGTCGGGCTTGATTTTTGGCCTCGGCCTTTTGGCGATAATTGTTTTACCCCCGCGCTGCCTGTAAACTAACTGGTCGCCGATGCGGCCGCTTGCACCTTTTACTAAATCATTATTTTTTAATTCCATGTTTTTATTTTTATGTTAAACAATCTGTTTCACATTTGAAATTACCGGTAACGAAATGCTTGAGTCAAAGGTAAGGCGAGATCGGACTAATACCTCATGTCTGGTGCCGTAAAGGCGGTTTTTCACAGTTTTGTACCAGGTTGACGGCTATAAACGGAAATGGCGTTTTTGTGCCGTAATGTCTGATTTTGACGCGGCTCTTAGAACCGCTATAGGACCGCTTAAGGACCGCTCAAGAACTGCTCAGGGAATGCCCGCGGAAATGCTGTCGGATTGCTACCGGGAATTGTGTATTTGTGGGCTATGTACGAAAATGACGGTTTGATTTAAATGCGGGTAATCATTGCAATCTGGCGGCCCATCGTTCTGCGGTGGCCGACACCTGAATCCAAAAATAATCAGACTAAAATTTCAATATGGTTTCCAGGGGCTTTATTTTCCCTTTCTTTTTTTCAAGGAGGGGATCAAGGCGGGTACGGTCGACCCAGCTTTACTATTCTACCGGGCTCATTAATTATATATTCCGGCAAACCCGGTAAAATAAAAAGCCCCAACACCGTGCCGGCGTTGGAGCTTATGGGAAAGAACCGTTTTGTGTTGTTAAGCCTAGCTCATCAGGTAGGGAGCCAGCTGGTCTGTGGGAACATTAAGGTATTTGCTTGCCTGATATAGCGTTATTTCCTGGCCTTTCTGTAAGCCAAAATGTTCTCTCATTTTTTGCATGAGCCGCTGACAGCTGCGCTCGCATTTCCCGCTGATCCGTACCATGTCGGCGGTGTAAATAAACAGTCGTGGTATATGTTTCATAAGGTGTTTTTTTTTTCTTTAAAGTTAAGGCGGGTACGAGGCAAAGTCAATACCCTCAGGCACTTTTAGAAAATTGTGAAAGGCTCCCGAAAAGGCGTTGTTAAACTGTAAAGAGTGATTCGAGAGGGATTGCGAGTTTCGAAATGGCTGTTGAAGCCGGGTTATGAAAATAGAAATTGGAAATTTGAGGGAAATGGAGGTGAGGGGAGTGGTTTCGGGCTGAAATGCCGCTGGCTAAAGGGTTATCGAAAAAAAATAGCGATTTTGGGGTTTGAAAGAATGAAGCCAGATTTGAATTAACCGGAACCGCCTCCTTAGTCATTGAGAGCTGTGGACCCGACGCAAATAACACAGTCAAATTTTACAAGTCCAAAGTATAATACTCTCTTAAACTTCAGCAAAAAACCGCCTCATACTTGATTAAATATGAGGCGGCTTCTTTATTTTATAGAACCAGCTTATTGGTTTATATCAAACCTGTCAAGGTTCATCACTTTTACCCAGGCTGCTATAAAGTCTCTAACAAATTTTTCTTCAGCATCTGTGCTTGCGTAAACTTCTGCTACTGCTCTCAACTCAGCATTTGATCCAAAAACAAGATCCGCACGAGTAGCGGTATACTTAGGTTGCCCGCTTTTACGGTCTGTACCTAAATATAGTTCCTTGTCTTCGCCCATCGCTTTCCATGCTGTGCCCATATCGAGTAGCTTAACCAAAAAATCGTTTGTGAGCACACCAGGGCGGTCTGTGAAAATACCATGCTTAGAGCCATCGAAATTCGTGTTCAATGCACGCATGCCTGCAAGGAGCACCGTTAGTTCCGGAACTGTTAGCGTCAGGCTTTGTGCTTTATCAATCAACAGCGCCTCTGTCGATACCGGCGTGTTGAATTTCCGGTAATTACGGAAACCATCTGCTTTTGGCTCGAGGTATTTAAAAGATTCTACATCGGTCTGTTCGGCAGATGCATCCATGCGGCCCGGAGCGAAAGGTACGGGTACGTTGAATCCAGCATCGCCTGCTGCTTTTTCAACAGCAGCGCTTCCTGCTAACACGATCAAATCGGCAAGTGACACTTTTTTTCCTCCTTCCGCTGCTCCATTAAACTGATTTTGAATACCTTCAAAAATTGCCAGTACTTTGGTTAGCTGAATAGGATTATTTACATGCCAATCTTTTTGCGGCGCCAACCTGATGCGGGCACCATTGGCACCACCACGCTTATCGGAACCACGGAAAGTAGAAGCAGACGCCCAGGCAGTAGAAACCATTTCAGAAACACTAAGGCCAGCTCCCAGAATCATCCCTTTGAGTGCTGCAACATCCTGTTCATCAATTAAAGTGTGATTAACTGCCGGAATCGGATCCTGCCACAACAACTCCTCCCGGGGAACCTCTGGTCCGAGGTAACGGGAACGCGGACCCATATCGCGATGGGTTAGCTTGAACCATGCACGAGCGAAAGCATCCGCGAAAGCATTGTGGTCATTTAAAAAGCGTCTTGAAATTTTTTCATATTCAGGGTCCAGCCGCAACGATAAATCGGTTGTGAGCATGGTAGGTCGATGCTTTTTTGAAGGATCATGGGCATCCGGCACAATCTCTCCGGCATCTTTCGCCACAAACTGATGTGCGCCGCCCGGGCTTTTGGTCAATTCCCATTCAAACGCGAAAAGATTTTCAAAAAAGTTATTGCTCCATTGTGTAGGCGTGGTGGTCCAGGTAACTTCCAATCCGCTGGTAATGGTATCGCCGGCTTTCCCCGAGCCAAAACTATTAACCCAGCCAAATCCATTCAGTTCCAGGCCTTCGGCTTCCGGCTCTTTACCCACATTGTCTGAAGATGCGGCTCCGTGCGTTTTGCCAAAGCTATGTCCGCCTGCAATCAGGGCAACTGTTTCCTCATCATTCATAGCCATTCGGCTGAAAGTAGTACGTATATCTTTTGCGGCTGCAATTGGGTCGGGGTTGCCATCTGGTCCTTCCGGATTTACATAAATCAGGCCCATGTGTGCAGCAGCTAAGGGTTCTTTTAAGTCGCGGGAGTGGATTTTTCCATCTGCATCCTCATCAGAAGGTAATACGCCGTGGGATGCAACACCCTCAACACCTTTTCCGTAACGGTCTTCGTTGCCCAGCCAGGTTGTTTCTGAGCCCCAAAATACATCTTCGGCTGGTTCCCAAACATCAGCACGGCCACCCGCAAAACCAAATGTTTTAAAGCCCATGCTTTCTAATGCAACATTACCAGCCAGTATCATTAAATCTGCCCACGATAGCTTTTTACCATACTTTTGCTTAACGGGCCACAAAAGCCTCCGTGCCTTGTCAAGATTTACGTTATCAGGCCAACTATTTAAAGGAGCAAAACGTTGCAAGCCCATGCCTCCGCCACCACGGCCATCAAACACGCGGTAGGTGCCGGCGCTGTGCCAGGCCATCCTGATGAAAAGTGGGCCATAGTGCCCGAAATCAGCAGGCCACCAATCCTGAGAATCGGTCATTAATGCATGCAGGTCGGTTTTTACTGCCTGCAGGTCAAGGCTTTGAAACGCTTTTGCATAATTAAATCCCGGGTCCATAGGGTCGGAAATTGCGGCATGCTGCCGGAGAATACCAATGTTTAATTTATCTGGCCACCAATCGCGGTTTTTGGTGCCGCCAGAAGCGTTTTTTAGGGCTGCGCCCGAGAATGGGCATTTTCCTGCGCTTTCGCTGTTCATGCCTTCAATCGTATTTTCCATGTTTTATAAATTGATTCGTCTGAACATCTAATTTACGGGATTATACTATTCAATTTCCATTTTAAAAATTGATAGTGATATAGATGAAATTGATAATGGTGGACAGGGTTTCATTCGTGACTCTATGGTGGTGTCCAGCGAATACGGACTGGGCGTCGGTAATAAGCTGAATGCGTCTTTGGAGTACTACGAATAAGTTGAACGTTCATATGAAACTATTTTGACTAAAATGGAGGTCACCTATGGTTTGGCTTCGTTTACTACTGACAGGTTTTACCTCCGAATTCGAAACCATAGGAAGAAATGCTATGACTTTTTTTTAACTTTAAATGAAATGAGGGCCATTTAATGTACCTTTAAAGTTTATTCGTTGTGCCCATTTAGCTCGAAGAAAAATCTTTTGCGAGTAACGCTTTCAATGCTCATGTATTCAGCCATAAAAATTAGAATAATTGTAGTTGTTTTACTATTTAGCCAACTCCAGGCCTTTTCGCAGATAGTAACAAACGTCAGGCATTATTCTACCGCGGAGGGATTATCTGATAACAGGATCACAGATGTCATCAAGGATAAGGAGGGATTTATGTGGTTTGGCTCATGGGCCGGCATAACCCGTTTTGATGGATTGCGATTTGTAACGTATAAGTCATATCCAGGCGATCGGTCCAGTCTGGAGAGTAATAGAATAGATGAGATAGTTGAGGGGTATCAATCGCGGCATTTCTGGCTGAAGGCATATGACAAGCGAATATATCGTTTTGATAAACGGACCGGGGATATCGAATCTTTGTCTAAAATATTGAATCAGCCAGCCTTAAACAAGATTTCGTTCACCAGAATATGGTCAGCCAAAGGATCGAACCTTTGGCTGCAATCAGAACGGATGGGTGTCTACCTAATTTCTAATTCTCATGGCGCTCAGCCAAGGATTACAGTATTTGCCAGCAATAAAGATTCAAATCACAAATTGCCTTCTAATTCTATTGATTTTTTTCAAGTTGATAAAGATGGTAATGCATGGGTAGGTACAAAAGGAGGTATTGTCCATATTAGAAAGGTCTCTGATGAAAGATACAGAGTAATTAATTTGTCCTTAAAAGTTCATCAAGAGATTACCTCTCTGGTTGAAGTAGGAGATGGTAACACATGGTTATTAGGAAATTCAGGAAGTTTAATTGGCGTAGACAAAAATCTAGCTAAAATTGGCGAAATCAAATTTGCATCCTCCATAACCAAGATTAGCGAATCCAGGCGATCAAATGTATTCTACTGCACAACTTTAAGCGGGGAGCTTTACTCTATATCCGCACAGGGTAGGCCAACTTTACTTTTGAAGACAAAGGACTCTTCCACTTTGTCATATGTTTTTGAAGACAGTCGTGGCAACCTATGGATTGAGTCTGCATCTTCTGTGGTAATAAGATATGACCCCAAGACCAGGACGACTCAACATCTCTTTGTGAGAAATGCTTACCCTTATGATCCTGGCGTCATTAACTATCCAATGTTCGAAGATAAAGATGCGCGGGTATGGATAAACATCAACAAGCAATTACATGTCTTTCAATCAGAAAGTCGAGGTGTTATCCCTTTAGAAAAATTATTAGACAATCGCCATCAAATGCTGCCTGGAATCATAACCAGAGTGTTCTATGACACTACAGGGGTACTTTGGATCGGTTCGGGCTATGATGGTATTAGCAAAATTGTATTTCAAGAGCAGGCGTTCACAAGAAAGATATTAGTTCCTGCAGGGAAGAGCAACGAAGATAATGATGTAAGGGGAGTGCTTTTCGATAGCAAAAATCGCCTGTGGGCGGGAACAAAAGCAGGGAAACTATTCGTCGATGAAAGAGGCCAGATAAGTGAGGGTCCTTTGAACGGGAAATCAATAAATAAAGCGGGAATCTATTCAATTTGTGAAGACTCAAAGAATAATATTTGGTTTGGAACTAAAGCAAACGGCCTTATACAGGCAGTGCCTTCAAAAAATACTCATGCTGATTATTTAGTTTATCAATATACGGTCAGCCAAATGAAGGAATCAATTAGTAGCAATTCTATTTATTGCTTATTTCAGGATCGTGAGGGCCGACTTTGGGCGGGTTCTTATGAAGAAGGCTTGATTTTGATTAATAGTGGCCGAGGTAAAACGGCTTTTAAGACTTTAAAAAATAGTTTTCGAAATTATCCAAAGGAAGGTTTTCGGAAAATAAGGCATATTGCTCAAGACTCGAAGGGGCTTATCTGGGTTGGTACAACCGACGGTTTGCTGATTTTTAATCCCAATTCAGGGACGCCGGAACGGTATTTGTTTCGTGCTTACAGAAAAAAAGCCGGCGATATTCATAGTTTAGGAGGGAATGATGTTCAGTATATAATACGCGATTCTGACAATAATATGTGGGTATTAACAACGACTGGCGGTTTGAATCTAGCCTCCCGTTCTAATCCCTTGCAAAAACTTTCCTTTATAAATTTCTCTGTAAAAAACGGCTTGCCCAGCGATTACTTACTTAGCGGAATTGAAGATGAGCAGAAAAATCTTTGGATAGCAAGTCAAAATGGCTTATTAAAATTCTCATTAAAGGACAGAAAGTGGCAAACCTTCAACAGAAATGACGGGTTAGGAGCAGCCAATTTTTCCGAAGCTTCCTGCTCAAGAGCTCAAGATGGCAAAATTGTATTTGGCACATCTTCCGGGTTGATCACCTTTTATCCTAAACAGATTAAGTCTTCGCAGACTAATGCAAACCTTGTATTCTCAAATTTGCAAGTGAACAGCCAGGATATCATTCCAGGGCAAGGTTCTCCGTTAAAATTTACTATTAACGAAACAAGGAGGCTAGTATTAAAGCATGATCAAAATTCAATCAGCATCGATTTCGCTATACTAGATTTTCATTCAACAGAAAATCAGAATTTCGCCCACCGGTTATTGGGTTTTGACAGTGTTTGGAACAATAGCGCGGGTCAAAAAAGGGCAACCTACACTAAGTTACCTCCTGGTGATTATACATTCGAAGTCAAGAGTTTAAATGACGATTTGTACAGAAAAGCTCCATTCAAATCAATAAATATTATTATTTCTCCCCCATTCTGGTTGACGTGGTGGGCATATCTGCTTTACGCCCTCTTATTTGTTTTCGCTGCATTTTTGATACGTCGGGTTGTGGTCACCGTTTTGAAATTAAAGCAGTCTGTAGAGGTCGAAAAGCGGCTGGCAGAATTGAAGCTCAATTTTTTTACGCAGATATCTCATGAATTAAGAACCCCTTTGACTTTAATCATCAATCCGATTGAGGAGATTCAGAAAAGTACAAATCTCTCAAAAAAAGAGAATGATTATATAAATGTTGTTGTTAACAATTCGCATCGAATGCTTCGCCTTGTAAATCAGGTGCTGGATTTAAGAAAGGTTCAAAGCGGTAATGTGAATATGAAGTGGGAAGGAGTTGAAATAGTTGGCTTTATTAATTCAATTATTGAATACTTCCGTGATACGTTAATGAACCGGAATATCAGGATAGAAGTTCGTAAAAATACTCCCAAAATGGTCGTAAATATTGACCGTGATAAAATAGAAATCGTAGTTTATAATCTTTTAGCTAACGCAATAAAGTTCTCTGATAACAATTCATCAATCTTTGTCCAAATACTTCAGTCTGATGATCTGCAAAATTTAACCCTGGAAGTCGCTGATCAGGGGCCAGGTGTTGAAGCCACCGAACTGGAAAAAATTTTCCAATTATACTACGAAGGAAACCATAAAAAAGACCATCAGGTTAAGGGTTCGGGGATTGGCTTAGCTCTTTCTAAGGAGCTTATTGAGCTGCACAATGGAAAGATATACGCTTCAAATCAGGATATCGGAGGGTTAAAGGTGGGGTTTATCCTGCCTCAGAATTCTTCTGATGCTATGGAATTGAAGACCAAAAATGATTGTGAAATTACTCAAAAGCTGTGGTTAGATGAACAGCCGCAAAACTTTTCCACAAGTGAAGAGCTATCCCAAAATACGAGTGCAATGTCGCGGTTGGTTCTTATCGTAGAAGACAATGATGAACTGCGCTTGTTTCTCAGCTCCAAATTGTCAGGGACCTATAAAGTAGAAACTGCTATAAATGGCCTTGAAGGTTTAAACAAAGCTCGAAGTTTATCGCCCGATTTGATCCTGTCAGACGTTATGATGCCCGAAATGGATGGGATTCAGTTGCTTGATGCAGTAAAATCGGATAATGCAATCAGTCATATACCAGTTATTTTACTTACCGCTAAATACTCTGTTGAGACGCAATTAGAAGGATTGCGGTATGGTGCAGACTACTATATTACAAAGCCTTTCAAGATGGAGCTATTGGAGGGCGCCGTTAACACCATTATTTCAAGGCGGCAGAAGGTTCTGAGAACTCTTATGATGGAGGAAAAGGTCTCAATAAGTTCGCCGGAAATGACTGACTCTGAGGCTGAAACTGATGTTAATGTTACCGAACTAGAAATGGTAATGACGGAACTTGATAAGAAATTTCTCGAAAAGGTTATAGCTATTGTAGAAGAAAAACTTTCTGATTCCCAATTCAATATTGAAGATGTAGTAGATCAGTTAAATATGAGTAGGTCAACCTTCTACCGAAAGTTGAAGAGTCTAACCAATTTGACACCAGTAGAGCTTGTGCGAGAAGTCCGGCTAAAAAAAGTTAAAAATTTGTTTGATGCAGGTGAGGATAATATATCCACTGCCGCCTATTCCGTGGGATTCACTAATCCTAAATATCTTACGTTCTGTTTCAAAAAACGCTATAAGCAGAACCCTTCAGATTATATCAGAGCCATCAGAAAGCGATAGCTGAATACTGCAGCTTAAAACAACCAGTTTGTATCACGCAGCTTAACTTAGGTGGAAAGGAGTGGTCAGTTGAGTGTTTTGACTAAAAAAATGACCAAATTGCCCAATATTTGGTCTTTCCTACCACACGCTTAATTCATATTTGTACACGCGGTCGGATGATAAACAGCTGCCAATTGAGATATGAAGTCAATTAGGTCTTCACCTTATAAGCCATGCTTATTAAACAAAAATTATAACCGATTCCATCTAATGCATGAGGGTGCCATTCGCTGCGAAGTTGCTTAGAGGACATTATATTTTGTTGGCGCTTAAGTATAAAAACTAATCAGAAATAATAAATATGAAACCAAAAAAACACACACTATTGCTTTGTATGCTGTTGATATTCGCTATCAAATCATTTGCACAAAAGGCAGAAGAAAGATTAAGTCTCTGGTACGACAAACCCGCAACAAATTGGAATGAAGCTCTTCCTATTGGGAACGGTCGTCTGGCTGCCATGGTTTTTGGCGATTTAAATAATGACCGACTGCAACTAAACGAAGAGACCATATGGGCTGGCGAGCCAGGCAATAACATTCCTAAAAATGTTTACGAGCCTATAGAGAAAATTAGAAAGCTGCTTTTTGACGGAAAATACAAGGAAGCTCAAGCTCTTTCAAATCTGACATTTCCCAGATCTGCACCTCCGGATCTGAATCACGGTATGCAGTATCAAACTGCCGGGAATTTATTTATTCGTTTTCGGGGTCAGGAGCAGGCAACAAACTATCGTCGTGATCTTGACATAAGCAAGGCCGTGAGCAGTGTTTCTTATCGCAATAATGGAGTCAATTTCAGGCGGGAATACATTACTTCTATTCCAGACCAAATTTTACTGGTACGACTTACTGCTGATAAGCCCGGGAAAATTTCATTTACACTTGGAATGAACAGCCCTTTTAAGGAGTATCAGGTACAGACAAAGAACGGGAGACTGCTATTGTCTGGACTTTCAAGTTCTACTGATAATAAAAAGGGAAAGGTACGCTATCAGATCCAGGTACAACCTCAGGCTGAAGGAGGAAAAGTGTTTGCTACCGACAGCACTATTCAAATATCAAATGCCAATGCTGTAACACTGTTTATTTCTATTGGGACGAACTACATTAATTATAAGGATATCAGCGGTAATGAGGTTCAAAAAGCTGCAAGTCACCTAAACAATGCATTAAAGAAAAGTTATAGTACTATTAAGGCGGCTCATATCACATCTTACAAAAAGTATTTTGACAGAGTATCCCTTGATCTGGGCACAAGCGATGCTATTAAGAAGCCAACAAATATCAGAATTGCAGAATTTGCAAAAGGCCAGGATCCGGCATTAACCTCACTCTACTTTCAGTTCGGGCGCTATCTGTTAATTTCAAGCTCTTTGCCTGGTTCTCATCCGGCTAATCTTCAAGGGAAATGGAATGACAAATTAAGCCCGCCCTGGGATAGTAAATACACTGTTAATATTAATACAGAGATGAACTATTGGCCTGCTGAAGTAACTGCCTTACCTGAAATGCATCAGCCACTTTTCCAGATGTTAAAAGACCTTTCAATTACCGGTAAGGAAAGCGCTTCCCAGATGTATCATGCAAGAGGATGGAATCTTCATCATAATACCGACGCATGGAGGATCACAGGTCCTGTCGACGGTGGGTTTTATGGAATGTGGCCGATGGGTGGGGCCTGGTTGAGTCAGCATTTATGGCAACATTATTTGTTTACTGGCGATAAAGGCTTTTTAAAGCAGTACTATCCAATTTTAAAGGGCGCGGCAATGTTTTATGTGGATGTCCTGCAGACAGAGCCCACGCATAAGTGGTTGGTCGTGGCTCCGTCTATGTCACCGGAAAATACCTACGAGAGTGGAGTTGGCGTAAGTGCCGGAACGACTATGGATAATCAGCTTGTGTTTGACGTCTTTTCGAACGTTATCAGGTCATCCTCCGTACTCGGTACAGATAAATCTTTTTCCGATACTCTTAAATCAATGATCAAGCGTATTCCGCCAATGCAAATAGGACGCTTCGGGCAGTTGCAGGAATGGCTACAGGATTGGGATAAGGAAAACGATCGTCATCGTCATGTTTCGCATCTATATGGATTGTTTCCAAGCGCCCAGATTTCTCCTGATAACACTCCTCAGTTATTTGAAGCAGCAAGAAACACTTTGATAACCCGAGGCGACAAGTCTACGGGCTGGTCCATGGGATGGAAGGTAAATTTGTGGGCTCGGTTGCTGGATGGGAACAGAGCCTACAAATTAATTGCTGATCAGCTTAACCCTGCACCAGCGGAAACATCCGGGCAAAATGGTGGCACCTATCCAAATCTTTTCGATGCTCATCCTCCGTTCCAGATCGATGGAAATTTCGGCTGTACTTCCGGAATCGCGGAAATGTTGCTTCAATCCCATGATGGAAATATACATCTACTACCAGCTATTCCTGACCAATGGAAAAAGGGTACTGTAAAAGGGCTTATAGCAAGGGGTGGTTTTATAGTGGATATAACCTGGGAAAATGGGCAGATTATCAATTTGAAAATAAAATCAAATCTCGGCGGAAATTGCCGGCTAAAAGTTCATAATGCGATTTCAGCAAAAGGGACCACAGTTTTAAAATCTGCCACTGGTTTAAATTCAAATACATTTTACGCTATAGCTGATGTACAGAAGCCATTAATTGCCAACGCGGCCTCTTTGAAGGGTATCGAAATTCAAAAGGGAAATCTTTATGACTTTGAAACCCAGGCAGGTAAGGTTTACGAATTTGCAAAAAGATAATTCAGTATATGATAAATAAACATTATTTCCTGCTGGCCATCGGTCTTTTGACCTTTGCTGCAACCAGCGCACAGTATGCAAATAGAAAATATAGTTGGGATAATCTTCCAACAGCCGAGATGCCGAGCTTCAAACAGGATACATTCAATATCACTAATTACGGTGCAAAACCAGATGGGCAAACCCTAAATACCGCAGGTATAAATAAGGCAATAATAGACTGCAGTGTTAGAGGGGGAGGAGTAGTATTGATTCCCGGTGGCGTATGGTTAACTGGTCCGGTTCAGATGCAAAATAATGTTAACCTGCATATTACCAGGAGTGCCATCCTGTTATTTACCTCAGATTTTAACCAATACCCCTTGGTTCGCGGCAACTACGAGGGTAAACCGTCCATGCGGAATTTATCACCTCTTTCAGGAACCAATCTTGAGAATATCGCTATTACTGGTACGGGAGTGATAGACGGTAACGGCGATCATTGGAGAATGATTACCAAAGACGCTTTAACCGAGCGGGAATGGAAAGAGAAAATCGCCAGCGGTGGCCTGCTAAGTGAAGATGGGCGCACCTGGTTTCCTTCCGAAAAGACAAAAAAAGGCCATCTAACCAAAGATCCGGGAGCTATTCTCCCATCCAAGGGGATGGAGGATTATGCTGATGTTAAGGATTACCTACGACCAACCCTCTTAAATTTTACTGCTTGCAAAAAGGTGTTGCTTGAAGGGGTGACTTTTCAAAACTCTCCTGCATGGTGCCTTCACTTGCTCCTTTGTCAGGATTTAACAATGAAGAACGTCTTCGTTAAAAACCCTGATTATGCACAAAATGGTGATGGTCTTGACCTGGAGTCGTGCAAAAATGTTGTGATTGATGGTTGTACATTCGACGTCGGCGATGATGGAATTTGCATAAAATCAGGAAAGGATCAAGCCGGCCGCGACCGGGGCATACCAACAGAAAATGTGCTCATTAAAAACAGTTTCGTGTATAAAGGGCACGGCGGTTTTGTAATTGGCAGCGAGATGAGTGGGGGAGCGCGCAATATTTTTATTTCTGATTGTAGCTTTATGGGAACTGATAAAGGACTGAGGTTCAAGACTGCCAGAGGCCGTGGTGGAATTGTTGAAGATATCTATGTCCGGAATATATACATGAAGGATATCGTAGATGAAGCCATATACTTTGACATGTATTATTTTACGAAACCACCAGCAAAAGGAGAGAAAGTGGAAGTGCCCGCAGTAAGTGAGGAAACTCCCCAGTTTAGAAATTTCAGTATCCAGAATGTGGTTTGCCATGGAGCTAGAAAGGGTATTTTTATACGCGGACTTCCTGAAATGAGTGTGAAAAACATCCGTATTCAGAACGCTGAGCTGAGAACTGAAAGAGGAATTGAGATCATTGAAGCTGAAAATATAAGTTTAAAGGACATTAGAGTCATTACTTCTCAGACCAATCCGGTGGTGTATGTTGAAAGCAGTCAGTCGATAATCGTAGATAAACTATTGTATTCCAAGAACTCGGAATTGCTGTGTAAAGTAAACGGCGAGAGGTCGAAAAGTATCGTAATAAGTAATACTAATACCCAAACGGTTAAACACAGAATTGTCGCTGAAAATGGCGCAAAAGAAAGTTCAGTAACGTTAAAATAATGAGATCGTACATTAAATATATTTTTATAGTCCTCGGGATAATTGGGATGTCCTTTATTAATAAACCCCGCAAGATGAGGATTTTCCTGGTGGGAGATTCCACGATGTCTGAAAAGCAACTAGCGGCGTATCCGGAAACGGGTTGGGGGATGGTGTTTTCTAAGTTTGTTGATACTTCGAACACTGTGATTTATAATGTTGCACAAAACGGTCGGAGCACGAAGAGTTTTCTGCAAGACGGAAAATGGGCTCCAGTACTAGATAGTCTTCAAAATGGGGACATCGTTCTGATTCAATTTGGTCATAATGACGAAGTGCGGTCAAAAGTCCAGTCCACAACAGAAAGGGAATTTCAAAGAAACCTGAATAAGTATATCACAGATGTTAAAGCTAAAGAGGCGATACCTGTATTGATTACCCCGGCTGCTAGAAGAAGCTTCACCAAAGATGGAAGGGTCGCAGATACTCACCCAGTATATTCAGACCTCGTACGCAAAGTGGCGAGGAAAAAGAAAGTAAATCTGATCGAGTTGGACCGTAAAAGTCGCGATTTGTTGCAAAATTATGGACTTGATAATTCGAAATGGTTGTTCAATCACCTCAGGCCCGGCCAGAATCCGAACTATCCTGAGGGAAAAGAAGATAATACGCATTTCAGTGAGTTAGGAGCAAGGAAAATGGCTGAGATAGTTTATGCGGAGTTGAAAAGCCAGAACCCGGCGCAAATTAATGATCATTTTTTCAAGCCTAAGCCCAAGAAATAAGAACCATGTTTATCTCAAAAAGAGTCTTTGCGCCACTAGTTATATTAACACTCTGTTCATTTATGTTACCCGAGCAGGAAATTACAGTTTACCTGATTGGAGATTCAACAGTTTGTACACAACCAGTCTCACAGGCTCCGGTCACCGGATGGGGAACTCCCTTCGCTGTTTTTTTTGATAAAACAGTAAAGGTTGAAAATCATGCCAGGGGAGGCCGGAGCACACGAACTTTTATCAGCGAAAATCGCTGGCAACCCATTGCCGATGCATTAAAGCCGGGCGATTATGTTTTTATACAGTTCGGCCATAATGATGAGGCCAAAGAACCTCAATACCGGGAACGATATACCTCGCCCGGAGATTATCGAAAAAACCTTGTTCGTTTTATATCTGAGTCCAGAGCTAAACAATCTAAACCGGTTCTTGTAACACCCGTGTCAAGGAGGAAGTTTAACACTGAAGGGAAGGCAATGAAAACACATATTGAATACTCTAAAGTTGTTGAAGAAGTTGCCGCGGAATATAAAGTTCCGATGATTGATCTCGATAAGCGTAGCCGGGAGTTGTATGATTTTTTTGGAGTAGATGGATCGAAAGCATTATTCAATATATCTGAAGCAGGATCAAACCCTCAATTTCCCGACGGGGTTAATGATGGAACCCATTTCAGCGAATACGGGGCTAGGCTTCTTGCAGAAGTTGTGCTTGATGAAATGAAGAAGGCAAACGTAGATTTAATAAACAGGTTGGTAAAACCGAAAACAAAATAATGATGACCAGATTTTTATTTAATATAATTCTTTTAGTCGCCTCCATAGGCACTTCAATAGCTCAACAAACTTTTCCACTTTCTATCACCGTAGCTTTGGATGGAAGCGGTAATTATAAGTCGATTCAGGAGGCCGTAAATTCGGTGCGTGATCTTGGACAGCAACGTGTGAAAATCTTTATCAAGAAGGGAATATACAAAGAGAAGCTGTTTATTCCATCCTGGAAAACGAATATCTCTTTAATCGGCGAGAGTTCGGAGTCTACAATCATCACCGGGAATGATTATTCAGGAAAACCTGTTCCCAATGGGAAAGATATTCTTGCCTTGGAAAAGTATTCAACTTACACTTCTTACACAGTTTTGGTACAGGCAAATGATGTAGTGCTGGAAAATTTGACGATTGAGAACACCGCCGGACGGGTAGGGCAAGCGGTTGCACTTCATGTGGAAGGTGACAGGATTGTCGTTAAAAACTGCCGCATCCTTGGAAATCAGGATACGCTGTATACCGCTACAGAAGACAGCCGCCAGTATTACCAAAATTGTGAGATTGCCGGTACTACGGATTTTATCTTTGGTGAAGCAACCTGTGTTTTCCAGAGTTGTACAATTCGCAGTCTTACCAACTCCTTTATTACAGCATCAGCACAAAGACAGTCTCAAACGTTTGGGTATGTGTTTTTTGATTGCAAATTAATAGCTGAACCAGAGGCTAAAAAAGTTTATCTCGGCCGTCCATGGAGATCTTATGCAAAGACAGTCTTTATTAAAACAGATATGGGATCGCATATAACCCCTGAGGGCTGGCACCCATGGCCAGGTGACAAGATGTTTCCCAATAAAGAAAAAACCGCTTTTTATGCTGAGTATCAAAGCAGAGGAGAAGGGGCCGCACCTGATAAGCGAGTAAAATGGTCAAAACAACTTTCAAGTAGAGATGCTAAGAAGTATACACTCCGTAATATATTTAGTAAAACAGAAATCTGGCTTCCAGAAATTGCCAGCCAATAAATACTCTTTATGAAAGATCCGGATGCTATCAGGGTAGGTAACGATTATTATTTGACTTCGTCATCATTTGAAGATATTCCCGGTCTACCGATCCTCCATTCTACAGATTTGGTTAATTGGTCAATTATTGGTCATGCTTTGTTATTTCAGCCACCTTTTGAACGCTTCATGAAAAGCAGACTGGAGAAGGGGTTTGGGCACCATCTATACGTTTCCACAATGGGGAGTTTTTTATCTATTACCCGACCCTGATTTTGGAATTTACGTTGTAAAAGCGAAAAATCCTGCCG
This sequence comes from Pedobacter superstes, assembly GCF_037622515.1. Taxonomy (NCBI): domain Bacteria; kingdom Pseudomonadati; phylum Bacteroidota; class Sphingobacteriia; order Sphingobacteriales; family Sphingobacteriaceae; genus Pedobacter; species Pedobacter superstes. The sequence continues at coordinate 173,765 of NZ_JBBJCN010000002.1, read as the reverse complement.
GCCCCTGGTCTGCCCCGGTGATGGTTGCCGAAGGAAAAGGATTAAAGTGAGTCAGAAAAATTTATTAAAAGAATGCCCTTCGAACTCACTAATAGCTGGATTTTCTCCCCATCTTAATGTTACTGCAGCAACCCCTTCGGCTTTTATTGTTTCATGCGTATGATGATAATGTAGTTAATGCCAGAAATAGCCTGAGGTATTTTGAAGCTCTAGTGAACAAAAATTTTCGGTCAAGCCTGCATGTTTTCTCTCAAGGAGGACACGGAATTGCCTTGAGAATAATCCCCGTTCTGATTGGATGGTGGAGATGGGATTTATACCGTCCATAAAGGGCTTGAAATAATGGGCTTTTTACACCCCAGACTGAATTGATTGTCTCTAAAAACAGAGTTCAGATTCATTGTTTGTCGTAATTTATCCTCCAATATTCCTAATGCTTAACTCCTCTTAATATATCCTTTCCTAGCAGATAAATCTGTTTTATTATTAGCCACTAAAAAGGATATATGTTGGTGAGAACGATCAAGGCAATCATACATTACTTGCACGTGTATTTTAAGTGGAAATAGCTCAATATCTAACGGATTTGAAACTGTTAGTAACCATTGTCAGGAGAACTTGTTTAAGTTATGTTTGATATTAAAGTATTTATAATCAGATACTTAGGTTTTAAATTTGACTAATCTTTTTACCTTTTTGCTCAATATTTGTACCTCAATTATTGCTTAACCGACTAGGTTTGTTTTATGCTTACAGAGAAATCGATACTGTCTTTAAGCCTATAAACCATAATTACTAACCATTAAGTAAAAATCCAGAAAGGAGAGCATATGATTTGAATATTCCTAAATAATGCTCATCGCTAATCTGAGCCCCTATAAATAAATAATAACCAAATTATAATCACGTTAAGCATGTTTCATTTTACTTATTGGAAAGATCGCATGAATATTGCGCGTCTTCCACAGAACTTATCAAAAGCCTCAACTTGTGCAACGGTCATACTGGTTATGACAATTTTTGCACTTCCAATGTCAACGTCGGCATTGCCCAATTTAAAAATTTCCAGGCACTTAAAGGTTGATCCTGTGACGATAACCGGAACCGTTAAAGACGATAATGGAGATCCGCTCCCAGGCGTAACGGTAAGGGTTAAGGGATCGAATATCGCAGTCGTTACCGCTACAAATGGTAAGTATAGCATCCGGGTTCCGGATGGTAATTCCGTTCTTGAATTTTCCTTTATCGGCTTTGCATCAAAGGAAGCGAAAGTGGATAATAGGTTGGTAATTGATGTTGCACTAGCTGAGGACGCCCGACTTCTAAATGAAGTAATAGTCAACGTTGGATACGGTACAGTTACCCGCGAGCGTATGGCTGGTTCTGTATCGTCAGTGCGTGCTAAGGATATTGCAGACTTTCCAGTGTCTTCAGCAGCGGAAGCCTTAGCGGGGAAGCTTGCAGGTGTTTCTGTTGCTGCTACAGAAGGAGCACCTGGGGCAGACATAAAGATATTAGTCAGAGGCGGAACTTCCATTACGCAAGATAACTCACCGCTTTACATTGTAGATGGGGTTCCTCTCGAAAGAGCTCTTTCTATAATCTCACCAAGCGAAATCGCAGCGATTGACGTGCTCAAGGACGTTGCATCAACAGCCATCTATGGTGCTCGAGGTGCAAATGGGGTCGTGATTATAACTACCAAAACAGGTAAGGCCGGAAAAACATTAGTAAGTTTCGATACTTACGCAGGCGTAAGAAATATCACAAATTATATTGACATGCTGAGTCCTTATGATTACGTAAAAGCTCAATATGATATGAACATGATCCATTTTGGTGGTGGGCTAATTACAGATACTGCTACGGTAAACGGTTTTAGAAGGAGATATGGCAATGTAGAGGATTTTGAGATTTATAAAAGTTTTCCGAGTGTAAATTGGCAGGAGAGAGTCTTTGGCAGAAAGGCATTCTCTAATACTCAGATCTTAACAGTAATGGGCGGTACCAGGTCGAGCACTTTTAACTTTAGTGTTAATCGGACTGATGAAGATGGAATAATGCTTGGTTCTAACCTTGGAAGGACATTTGCCACTTTCAGATTTGACAATGAAATTTCGAAAAGATTCAAGGTCGGAGTAAACGTTCGTTATAGTGATCAACTTGTGACTGGTAGTGGGACATCAACAAGCGGTTCGAACGCCGGACTGCAAAATTCTGCAAGGTTTCAACCCTTTGAAGGAGTTAGTAATGCTCAAACTCGCAGTGATGATGCATTTTTTGAAGATCGAATCGACTTAAGTACGCCTGTTACTGCGGCTCTCCGAGATCAGCGTCTAAACAGAAACAGAGATCTGATCACAAGTGGTTACCTTAATGTTAATATCGGACCCCAGTGGACATTCAGATCAAACATAGGTTACCGTAATGGTGATAGTAAAAATGATGCATTTAGAGGGGTTGTGCAGTATGAAGTCTCTAATTTTTCGAGATTCGGCACCTACAAAGATCAGCCATTTATTGACTTAAGTTCTTCGAGAAGTGTTGGAATCACAAACACCAATACACTAAACTACCGGGGCTCGTTTCTAAAAGATCATAAGATTGAAGCCTTGCTTGGGCAGGAAATTAATCATGTAAATAGCGATAGTTACTCGCAAAATATTCGTTTTTTTCCCTCTAATGTTACCTGGGAAGAAGCATTTGGAAATGTGCAGGCAGCGAATGCCCCACCTGGATTTGTACAAAACATGCCTGTAAACAACGTGCAGAGTGAGCGGTTGTTTTCTTTCTTCGGCCGAACTATGTACTCTTTTAAAGAGAGGTATAATTTGAACTTATCTTTAAGACATGATGGGTCTTCTAAGTTTGGTCCCGAAAATCGATGGGGAACCTTTCCTTCTGCCCAGGCAGCGTGGAGATTATCAGAAGAGCCATTTTTTAAAGACTTAGGTTTAAAATGGGTGGGTAACGTTAAGTTCAGAGCAAGCTACGGTACTGCTGGTAACAACAGAATAAATAGTGACCGGTTGTACGCAACAATTTATGCTACCAGCTCGTCGGCTGGCGGATATGCTGATAGTGACAACTCCCAAACCGCGGGCTTGTATCCGACAGCTCTGGAAAATCCAGGATTAAAATGGGAAACAATCGTCTCAAGAAACCTTGGATTAGATATGGACCTGTTCGGTAATCGTTTAACTGCCTCCGTAGATTTGTACTCTAATACAGCGAACGATCTGTTGTTAAATACAAATGTACCGCAGCAAATAGGTTACACATCGCAAACTCAGAATATAGGCTCTACCCGAAACAGGGGAGTGGAACTTCAGCTAAACTCTCAATTGTTTAAAACAAGGCACCTAAATTACAATACCTCATTCAACATATCATTCAACAAGAACATTGTTTTAAAATTAAATCAGGGAAATTCCACCACTTATGGCTACGGACTGGCTTCCGGAACACCAAGTATATCTGGAAACGACTTCTGGGTTCAAGTAGGGCAACCGGTCGGCTTGTATTATGGCTTTGTCGCGGATGGCTTATACACATTGGATGATTTTGACAGAACATTTTACGAATCTGAACTTGCCGCAGGGAGACGTACATGGCGTCTTAAACCCGGAGTTCCTAACGCCGGTAGCAACGCTGCATTGAACCAGGGTATTTTTCCCGGAGTGTTGAAATTAAAAGATTTAAATGGTGATGGGAACATAACCGTTGATGATAGGACCGTCATAGGGAAAGCGCAACCAAAATTCTTTGGCGGCTGGAACCATCAATTAAATTTCAGAAGCTTTGATATGAGCTTATTTATGAACTTCTCTTATGGAAATAAAACGTACAATGCTAATAAGTCTATATTCCGATCTGCTGTCCAGGTTAATGGAAACAACTTTCATGCAGATACGAAAGATAGATGGACATACTTTGATCAGAAGGGTGTAGTTATCACAAAGTGGGAGGACATGCAAGCTGCAAACGTTGATACAAAAACGTATGGTATCACGTATGGAAATCCTGTACCGCTTTCAGACGCAATTGAAGACGCATCTTTCTTGAGAATTACCAATCTGACGTTAGGGTACACTTTGCCTGAAAAGTTGATTTCCCGAACCAAAGTGATTTCAAAATTCAGGATGTACGCTACGGTAAACAATCTACGTACGTTCACACGGTATAAAGGCTTCGATCCTGAAGCAAACACGCGCTTTAGTCCGCTCACTCCCGGGGTTGATTATAATGCTTATCCACGCAACCGCTATATGCTTGCCGGACTTAATGTTACATTCTAAATTGATATCAAAATGAAGAAGATCATTTCAAAATATATAATTATTGGCTCAATAGGAATATTGATAAATCTCAGTTCATGCAAGGATTATTTGGATTACCAATCCCCTTCGCGATTGAACGTAGAGCAGGTTTATAGTAGTGCAGAATATACAAACACAGCAATACTAGGCATATATAACAAGGCCGCGGGGAGCAGAGTTTATGGAAATAACCTTTCAATAAGCTTCCCCAATGGCGCTGACGATTTTTGGATAAGAGGTAGTGCTAACTATGACGTAAGCGGACAAGGCGCTATCTCCACTTACGGTGAATCGCCAACTAATCAAAACCTCCTCAATACATTCTCTCAGCTTTACGAAGGTATAGAGCGTGCGAATCTTGCATGCAAGTACATTCCAAGTTCCGATTTGTATCAAAAAGGAGCTGCTGACGTGAAGTTAAAGATGAAACGCTATTACGGTGAAGCTCTGGCCCTTCGTGCTTTATTTTATCTCGAGCTTATAAGAAATTGGGGCGATGTTCCGGCTTCCTTCATTCCTTCTGCGGATTTAGAATCACAATTTACTACTCATGCGAATCGAGACAGTACATATGATCGAATTCTCGATGATTTAAAATTAGCATCTGACCTTGTAGGCTGGAGAGCGGAAGTGCCCGAATATAAGACTTATCGATTGACAAAGGCTGCAATAAAGGCTTTGCGTGCCAGGATTGCCTTACACAGAGGAGGTTATTCTCTCAGAACAGATACAAAGGTAATGGAGAGGAAACCGGATTATGAAAAATACTATCGTATTGCTTTTGATGAATGTAACGACATCATTAAATCAAAGCAGCACAACTTAAATCCCGTATATGAGAATGTATTTAAATCACTCCATTCCGGAACAGCTCGCTTCGACAATGACGCTAATGAGATAATGTTTGAAATCGCAATGTGGGGTGCTATAAATGATAGTGATCTGGCGAGAACATATGGTTTGCAGTTTACTAATACTGCAGATCCTTGGGGACAAGGTGGAGGCGGTGCAAAAGCAGTTCCTACTTATGTATATGAGTTCTCCGGTGTAAATGACTCAAGGCGAGATGTAACACTTGGATTTTATGAGGTGAGAGATGGGGCCATGAAGCGCCCGGTAAGTTTGATAAATCTTACCTGTGCTAAGTTCAGGAAATCGTGGACCCAGTTTGATAAAACTTCGCCAAGCTTACAGTTCGGTGTTAACTGGCCTATTGTACGTTATGCAGATGTATTACTAATGTTTGCAGAAGCCGCGAACGAATTGCAGGATTTCTCCGGAGCATTAACACCATTAGCCGCTTTAGAGCAAGTGCAAAGAAGAGCGTTTGGTTCAAATCCCATACCGTCGCCACCTGCGGGGAAGGCAGCGTTTTTTAATGCTATTGTAAAGGAAAGACTTCTTGAGTTTGGCGGCGAAGGTATCAGAAAATATGACCTTATACGATGGAATTTACTTGGGACGAAGATTCAGGAAGTAAGGGCTAATATTTTAAAAATAGCATTAAATGCCCCAACTGAAAATAATTCGTATGCAAATCTTTCGGAGTTCATTTACTTTAAGCCCGCGGCATTTAGAAATGGAAAGAGTTCGGAAGAGGTTGCAAGCTTGGATTTGTATGGAGGTACACCAGAAACGGTCTTTTATACAAGAAATACCGTTAACCCCGGTGGAGCTTATTCGAGTGTTTGGTGGCGACGTGAACTTGGTATCTGGAGTAATGGGGTGTTGACCAATCCGTCGATATACAGCGACTCTAACACTGGCTACATGCTGAAGTTTGAACCTAACAAAAAGGAATTACTCCCTTATCCAGACCGGGTGATAACTGAAAATAGAGGCGGCATAACACAGAATTTCGGGTGGCAGTAATATACCTGCATTTATTATAAGCAAATAACATGAAAAAAAATATTCATAACATAATTATAGCTGCAGCATTTCTGATATTTTTCAGCGTCGTGGCAGCGTGCACCAAGAGTTTTGATGGATATGTTGAAGATCCAACAACCAATCGAGCGTTTGTGCCTCGGGATTTCAGAGTGCGGACCGCTCAGGATACCGCTGTTTTTACCTGGAATCTTGGAACTTTGGCCAGTGGAAGGAGATATACGTACAAGGTGGAAATATCCGGAGACTCTACTTTTCAAACTGTTGAATATGCCCAATTAACAGATACATTGGGAATAAAAGTATTGGATCCGACACTTGCCGTGAATAAGAAGTATTACGCAAGACTAAGAGTCGAGCCATACTTCGGTTCTGAAGCCTCCCGCTGGGTAAATTCACCTTCTTCTTTTAGGCTAGGGGGCCAGCAGTACCTCAAATTGATTCGAGATTTTGAAGTCAATTCAACTTCGGTCATCTTGCATTGGTATACAAATTCCAGTACATCCGGAATTGATAAAGTTCTTTTAACGAAGGAAAACGATCCACAATTTATTTCCGTTCCTGTCTCCGCCTCCGAGGCTCAGGCCGGAGAAAAAGTAATTAGCGGATTAACGCCGGGTACGAAATATTCAATTCAGTTGATGGCCGGCACAAAAAGTAAGGGGCTCGCGGCTTTAGCAACGCCTACAGCACCGACCTATACCAGCACGCTTACTAATGGTGCAGACTTAGCCGCTGCGATAACATCTGCCGCCAATGGTGATGTGATTGGATTGGAGCCTGGGACATATGTATTAAGCTCTATTTTTAATCTTTCAAGTAAAAGAATAACACTCAGATCTACATCAAATAATCCCCTTAATACAAAAGTGAAAATCCGTGAGCTTAATCTTGTAGGAGACAGTGCTGCCGTCACCTTGCTGGGACTTGATGTGGATGGAAACTACTCTGGTACATCGAAAGGAGGCACGTTTATTCAGCTAAAAGGAACTGGTGGAGATGGCAACGCAGCAACTTTTGGAAACATAAGACTGGAAAATTGTCATGTACACAATTTTACAAGAGCTATAATCAGAGGTAATTATGGCACTGCCGCAAATAGTCACATTATACCAGCTATAAACATCAGCAACTGTTTAATATATGATGTCAATCCATCGGGATCGGATACTTACTATATGTTTAGTCTTGAGAAACTTCAAGTGCTAAATATAAACATCAGTAAATCGACATTTTACAACCTTGGTGATGGACTGATCAATATGAGTACAACGCTAACCGGGACTGCTATACCGGCTATTACTATTGATCAGTCAACCTTTAATAACATTGGCTCTCAAGGAAAATACCTTTTGTATGACGTAACTAATAACAGAGTTGTGGCAAATATCAAGAACAGCATCTTTGCTAATTCTCCGCTGTCAGGCCAGTCCATTAACGGCACAGCTTTTAGGTCGACAAATACAAATAGCACACTTGCTTTTACCAACAATAACTATTTCAAGCTAAATAGTTCATCTACATCAACTTCGAAATTAGTTTTAACGGGGCTCAGCCAGAGTGGTAACTATGAGATCGATTTAGGCTGGACCGCGGTTACAAATAGTTTCAGTTTGGGGAATTTACCCCCCGATAGCCCTTTGCTCAAGGCGAGCTCAAGTGGGAATACAATTGGTGATCCCCGGTGGGCTTACTGATTGTAAACCAGGTTGATACGCATATCCCTCCTTTTTAAATAATTATTGGTTAAACTTCGGCAATATCTCCCCGGTATTGTCGAAGTTATTTTATCAGAACTTGACTTGGACTTTGTACTTAATTCCCTTACTATACGGCAACAACGGTTGCCTATCAAACGGGTGATGCTAGTTTATATTTGAGTTCCGGGGGTGGAGTCATAGGTGGTGGTCAGCATGATAGTGTGAAAAAGGCAGTGAGACAGTTAGTAGCTTAGCACAAAATTATCTTAGCAAGGCAAAAAAACTGATACAACCCAATTAACCTGGAGAGGCTCGAACTCTCGACCCATTTATTAAGAGTCAAAGTTTGCATTATTTTTAAGGTGAAAAAACCGCGTTTCTGACTACGATGGTCAATTTAAGTAAGATTGGAAAGTGGCAAATTTCGTTGTGACGTATTTGTGACGGTGGGGTTTTTAACTTCCACAAAAGAATAAATGATAGTTACCCTTAACATAAAGAAAATATATGCGCTATTAGTAGCGTATATTCGCTAGTTATGCGCAAACAGCCTGTATATGAAAAAAATGCTGACAATCTTACTTATCGTTGCTTGTTTTAAGGGCTACCCGCAGTCATCCACTGACCTAGAGAAGTTTATCATAGCAGTTGACAGCCAAGTCGCAAAACTGAAAAGTGACACATCAAAAATAAGGGGCTGGAGCAGCGAGTTAGGAAACTACGAAGAAACAATCTACCTTGAGTTTAAATTAGCGGCTAACAATGACCTAGTGAGGGTATTAGTCGATAATCCAGGCAAGGAAAAAATTCTTTACTACTTCAATAAGGGGAAACTTTTAGGTGCCAAGGTTGAAATGAGCAAGGAGTTTAAAACTTGGGAAGGAAAGTCGCTCGCTATTCGCCAGCCAGAGCCAAAACGGGGCGAGGTGACACTCACTTCTCCCGACGACCAGACTTATGAAAATGTCTCACAGCAATTAGCAGTGGATGGATATGGATGGAAAAGTCATTATAAAAAGATTAAGGAGTAATTGCAAGTGCGACTAACGAATGTCAGCGCATAACACGGGCTTGTTGAAATTGCGGCCTGACGCGGTTTATGTTACTTCACTGCTTTCTATTACATTAGTCCTGGCTTGACAAATTGATCTGCGATTAATGCCGCAACAGCAAAAATCCTTAACCGCTAGGTGAAAGCATATGGAGAATCTACAAGAAAACATGAAAAATCGATGGAATTCAGTTGATTGTAATTTGCTTTTCAACGATGACTTAGTTAGCCGCCACTAGGACAGCTTACAAGTCAGATCTTTTGATATGAAATTTTTATATTCGTGAATAATGTGCTAATCAGTTACCGTTATCTCTCCGAAAATGGGTGTATTACGGAAGTTTTATGGCACATATATACTAGTTAGCGGTAATTATAACGAACGACACCACAGCACTAACAAATTGACAAATGACACCACCGAAAGACAGAGTAATAATTGCAAGTGATGTTAGCGACAGAGATGGCATTGGCGTTGAAATTTACCGTGACGACAAGTTAGTAATTGAAATATTTCGTGACGACACAAAACGCACAAGGACTGTTACACTTTACCAACAAGACATCTCATTGGACTTGCTTGAAGAAAGCATTCAGACTTTTAAAAAAGAAATACCTTGGGACTTTATTGATTACGACAACTTCAAATAATCGGACTGATGCCATTTCCAGTAGACATAAAATATATCATTGAAACAGAGCAAGAACTTGGACTTGTATTTCCCGACAGTTTCAAGTGTAAAATGACAAAAGAAAATGGAGGAGAACTAACTACTGAGGATGATGACTGGCAACTATTTCCGTTTTTTGACAAGTCGGACAACAAAAAAATGAGCAGGACTTCCAACCACATTATTTTAGAGACCAAACAAGCAAGGTCGTGGGACAATTTCCCGGACAACGGAATTGCAATTGCTTCAAATGGTTCAGGCGACAATTTGATTTTATTACCACTTGACAACGACAACAAAAAACTAAGAGAAGAAATTTATTTATGGCAACACGAGACGGGCGACATTCAGCAAGTAGCGAAGAAGATAGACGAACTGACGGAAGAATAACTACCGCTAACAGCACATTTGCAATAAGCGGGGTTTCGTGCTCCGCAGACAGTTTAGTGGTAGCCGAAAGTTTTGTGCTCCGCATGAACATTTGTGCTGAAAAGCCCGCCCATCGCAAATCTGCAAACTGTTACACACAAGCTTAAAGACACCGGTAAATTGAAAGATAGAATCGAAATCATCGTATTTGATTTTTTTGTGAATTCCTCGGATTTCAATGGAATCCCTTTGCGGAATATTTCGCAAAAGTTAGACATAGACTATGAAAATTCAATTGACCTCATAAAAGAACTAGTAGTCGATGGTGTTATTTCAATTCAGTCAAGCACTAATCCTCATATTATCGGATTCCAGCATTATCCAATTGACAGTCAAATACGCATTTTAGAAGAAGCAAAAAAAACAAAAGAAGTTCTACACGCATTTGGAGAATTTACAATTTCATCAGAAGATACAGAATTTCCCATATGCCTTTATCCCAGCAAAACGTATCTTCAGAGGGCGCGGGACTTATCAAACTTTGGCAACGCAATTTATTCGAAACAACTTGCACTGGGAGAACCACATTTAAAGCCAATTTTCTTTGAAATAGAAGTATTGGATAGATACTTTAATGACCCAAGATTTGATTTTAAATTCGAGGATTACTCGGGACGCATTTCTTGCAATTACGGTGAAGACGAAAAACCCACTGTAAGAGAAGAAGATGATATTTTTCTAAAGACTTTTGGGTTAGGCTTTGATGAAAAAGGTGACAGACTGGCAGTAGTATATTTACGTTACCTAAAAGATTTGACCCCTGAACATCAAGTTTATTGGAAAAGCAAGGAAAAAACAGGCAATTGTGAGATGCTTGAAGAGTATCATCAAAATACGATTCAAGGAAACTGGACGTCTTCATACTCAATCTTTTCAGGCTTTATAGGAGAGCAAAAATGCATTAACAAGCTAACCGAATTAGTCTTCTCTAAGCCATTATTTAGGAAGACATTTGAAAAAGAAAATAGACCTAAGGAATTTACATTTTTCTTTTCACCGACCTTAAAAAATTATAATGATTTTATCTTACTACTTGACAAGATGATTTCTGAAAATATCAATAAGGACTTTTTTGAGGGAAAGGTTGAGCTTTTTGAATTCAAAGAATTAGGGAATGGCCTAGTAGAGAGACAATCTAAAGGCACACTTCAAATTTTTGAAGAGTGGTTGTCTTCTGTCTTCAACGTGGATGGAGAAGGTTCTGTAAATGAACTTTTCAAGCCATTAAAAAGGATAAGAAGAGAACGACAAAATCCTGCCCATAAAATTAACGAAAATCAATACGATTTGCAGTTTATTGATAAGCAGAAAGAAATCATGAACGAAGCTTACGATGTATTTAGAAACTTAAGAAACATATTTCATCAACATCCCAAAGCAAGGAATTTTGAAATTCCTAAGTGGTTGGACAATGGTCAAATCAAGACATTCTAAAAAGAAAGCCAGCCTGTAACATGTCTATTGCAAAAATGGCAGGCGACGTTATTCTCGAAACTTTTCTACATTTAACTAAGTTTTGTGCTAGATGACAGTGACGTGCTTTCTATCCGCCATCTTCGCAAGCCCTAACCGTTAGCGGCAACCATAAAAGACCATGCAAATTCGACAAATAGTTGAAAGATATATTCAATCTGACCGAGTGACAAGACGGGAATTAAAAGTCCAAGTCGGGCAATCAGACTCGACTTTAAACTCGCTGTTAGGGTTTATGGATGAATGTGCTGTCGAGGCAGTCAGGCAAAGAGATGCAAACTATGTAACGCTCGGACTTTATGCTAATGTTTTAGAGGGCAGTAGGCAAGATTTTAGAGACAACATAATTAACTTGACCAAGCTCTATCACAGCTGCATAATTCTAGAACTAAATCCTGATTTGAAGTTTAAAGAAGTTAGTAGTCAGACCGAAGGAACCGGCAAGGAGTTAATTGAAAAATTTACCATGCGACAACCTGAGGACAAAACCTTACAATGTATGGGCTTAAAGACAGCATTTTCGCCTGAATTTACTTTTGTTCAAGTTGACTTTGACGACGAATATTTAAGTGAAACCGAATACTCGGAAGCCACAGACCAAAAAATCATAAGTGGCAGCCACTAACATCGGGTTTGAGTTATGCCCGCGTGACGTGAATCTCTGTCATTTTCTACTTTTCAACTACTTTAGTACTGGCTACAGTGAGGTACTATTAATCGGGCACAACCTTAAACCCTTAATCGTTAGTCTCAAAAAACGATGATATCTAAGTCTACTCGCTTAATTAATTAAATAATTAATCGGGAGCACATAAGTTACCAGGTTTTCTCATTGTTTTTAATTTTATTAAGAACATCTGTTAATCGCGAATCAACTCCTCCCGACATTTTAATTGTTTCTTCTTGATTCTTAATCGCTTCTGCTTTTCTGCCTGACTTATATAATAAGTTAGTATATGTATTTAAAGTAGAAATATCTTTACCATTCTGAATGTAGATAGCTTTCCTGCACCATTTCAAAGCTGCATTAATAGATTTTGAATCATCACACTTGGATAAAATAGTCCAGGCATAGATGTTTAATCGAGAGCCATCTGCTAAGTCCCCATTTTTCAATATATAATGTTCAACGGATTCACTAAACTTAGGCCAATTTTGCGTCCATCCGTAATACATTGGCTTTGATTCGATAACTATATCTTCTGCCAACATAGGATATTGATCATTCAACTGCATTGTAAGTTTATTCCAGTCTGGATTTTCTTCAATATTTTCACTGCTGTAAGAGAAAAAGCCTTCTCCCATCTTTATTCTTGTTCCGCCCTTTCTAAGATATGGTATGACGACTTCAGTTGTCACTATATCTTTAACAATCTGAAGACTTTTACCGTTTCCTAGAAATAAATCTGCTTTTATGGAATAATTTTGAAAGATTGAAAAACCAGGATCATTACTTTTCAATGTTGCAACAAGGAGAAGTTTAAGGTTTTCCTCGCTTAAAAGATTCTTTTGAGTTTTAAGATATTCGTTAGTAATTAAAGGTATAAAATCTGAGTCACTAGCTCGAACGGCTGCTTTTTGTAACAAAAGAAGAAAATCCGGATCTTTTTTTCCAGCTTCATACCTCCGCTTGAGAATATAATATTGTTTATCAGGATTCAATGCATCTTCTGACTTAGAAATAAACTCTTCACCAATAGCTGACGCACCTACGATTCTATGTATATACTCACCATCAGGACTAAAAAACAAAAACGTAGGGTAGCTTTTTATAGCATATGCGCTCTTTATCATTTTAGCATCTTTATACCAGCTTTTTATCTCTTCATTATCGTTCTTTGTAATATCAAACTGCACCTTCACACTAATAAAGTTTCGGTTAAAAAATTCTCCTACCTTCTTCTGTGGGAAGACTGTACTGTCCATCATTCTACATGGTGCGCACCATGTAGTATAGGCATCTAAAAAAATAAACTTCTTTTCTTTTCTAGCTTTCTCTTTCAATTGATCCCAGGTAAGCCCTTGATGAAAAACTACACCCTTCTGTCCTTGCGCATGGATAATAGTACTACTCAGTAATAATAAAACAACTATGATTTTTTTCATATTTAATTGTTATAAATATTAACAAAAAACAAACTCTAGAGATATTAACCTCTCTATCAGTGAGCTTAATTTACGTTTGCAATAAGATGAAATAGGTTTAAATTTTTATAAGTAGAAAGTTAACAAATTAAAAGCGTAAACGATTTGTTCCGATATTAAAAAAAAAATCGGGCGCAATATAAACCTTCACCGTCAGTCTCAAAAAACGATAGTTACTCTTAACAAAAATGAAATATATGCGCTATTAGTAGTGTATATTCGCTTTTGTGTGCAATGGCAGAAGAAAACAGTAGTAAAGTTCACAGCATCAGATCCATCTTCAAATGGTATTAAAGTAACACAGGGAGTCGTTGATCTCAAATTTTGAAGACTTGTTTTCGTTTTTCTTACCGCTAAATATAAATTATCTACTTATGAAAATTATTTTACTTGCTATTTTTTCCTTAACAATGTTCGGCTGTGCGTCAACTTCACAAATTGTAAAATTTCAACATGAAAAAGAGCTTCATTCAGGATCAGCCAGAATGTATATACTAAGACCATCGATTTTGGGTTCCGCTTTCAGAATGAAAGTATATGCCAATGATAAGTTTATAGGCAAAACAGGACCGAAAGGCTACCTTTGTTGGGATGTAACAGAGGGCGAATATACGTTGAAAACTTCTGCAGAAAATGTCGACTTGTTTACGGTTAATGCAAAAGCGTGCAAAACGTATTATATAAAGCAAAAATATAAGCAGGGAATCCTCTCCGTTAGGTCATCATTAGAACTCCTTGAAGAAAAAGAAGGTCGAGCAATCGTTTCAAAATTGCAACAACCAACAGTAAAATACACTGAGTAAATATAATTCGTCAGCAGGACTGTTTAAATTATATGTAAGCGTTAATTCAGTTACTTTAGTCTCAAAAAACGATTGAATGCTTCGATTGAGTGAACCGCTTTGAATCCGAAAATATGCGCAGAGGGTACTTGTTAACTGTAACTATAAGACGCAAGAAACGACCGTCGTTGCCACACTTGAGATTTAAAAACAAATATTTATATAACCTATGACTCCTACAACGGCGACTTTCCCAAAGGGGATTCTGATGATTGGCAGAATCATGCTACTTTTTAGTGCTGGCATAATATTCCGATATTACAACTTAAAACACCAGGCTTTTGAAGTGCCAAATGAACCCTTCTTTCATACTGTTTTTGATATTTTAAACGCCACCTGTGGACTCCTTCTTTTATCAAAAAACACCATTTATATTCGCATATCACTACTCATCATTGCTGCAAAAATAATTTTCCAAATCCTAAGGGTAGCAACTGGATATTATTTCGTGAGCACGACGCCCGGTATTATACTTATGACCACATCTGTTGCTATCCATCTGTTCTTCTTTATTTATATCCGAAACAAAATCAATCAATACCTTATAGCCCTGCCATCCAAGTATGCGTGATGTTGAATTGACGTAGTTAACTTCCGGTGTAAATTATATCCTGGCGACGTTAGTCTCAAAAAACGATACTTTTGTAAGCTAGTGATCGGTTTGTATTCACTAGTTATAAATAATTTTAAGAGAGAGCAAACCATGGAATTAAAAGACTTCATTTCAGACTCTATTAAACAAATTACTGATGGACTTATTGAAGGTCATGAATATATTCAACAAAAGTCGCCAGGTGCTTTTGCAAAAGACAATTTGAAATCAAAGAAATTCGCAGACTTTGAAGATCCCGAGATTGAGGCCAGGACTTGTCTTATAAAACGATGGTTACTCAAATATTCGCTTGTTGACTTCCTGACTTATTCTACTATATCTTAATTGTTTTCTATTAATTCTATCATAGTCGATATATCATCAACGAGTTGATTTGCCGAACCAGCGTATCCTGAGTCTTTAAATCTTATAAAGCCTTTCTTGTCTATGATAAATTTCTCTGGGATACCTTTGACGTAAAAGGCATTCGCAGTTTTATATTGCTTACTATTTAGAATTCGTTCATCGAAAACATAATGGAAAGGATATTTAGTACTTGAAATATATTTTTTTGCCGCTTTAAATGAGTCCTTCTCGGTTTCCCAAGTGTCAATAAATAGAAATTTTATATTTTCATTATTCTTGAACTTATTGATTGCTACTTCCATGCCGGGAAAGGATTCCTTACAAGGCACGCACCAGTTTGCCCAAAAATCGATGATGAGTATCTTTCCTTTAAAATCATCCAACGACACCACTTTTCCGGCGGTATCTTTGAGAGCAAAGAAAGGAGCAGGTTCGCTGATCATATTTTTTATTAATTGGTTACGCGTGTTATTTTTTATTACGATTTCAAGATTACTATAATACCTTTCATAGCCAATAGCCGACCCATTGATTGCTATGTAATTTTTTCTTAATTGGCCTAGCATTATAGGAGACTTAAATCCTTTTTCAATGGCACTCTCAATTACTTCAATCGCTTTTTTGGACTCCCCCGCAGCAGTTAACATTAAGCTATAGTGTTCTGATATCAGTTCGGTCGGTTGCTTTAATTCTTGATAAACCGGTTTTAGAAGACTTACCGCTTTTTCGACGTTTCCTTGTTTATATAAAATAAATGAATAGGTATCAGTAAAATTTATATGTCGTTGTTGTAATTCAATTAGCCATTCGTTTAAAGGTAATGCTGTTGGCTTAAATTTGGCTGCATTTTTAAGAAGATAATTATTGAGATTCAATGATAACACAGAGATTTGTTCTGCATTCTTAATTAGTTCGGATTCATCTACCCAGTGGCTTGCTACATTATTTAAAATTTTCGATAATGAAACCTTGTCTTTAATTAAATCAATATAGAAATTATATTTAAGGGTGTTTCCCTCGACAAGATAATTTAATGCTAAAATTCTCCTAAGTTCATCATAATTAGGTTTATTGTTTTTAACTAAAGTTTCTGGAAACGTTTTCTCAATTTGATCAAAGATACTTTGTTTCTCCTTGAGGCTGTCAGTGTTGTAGAAACGCGAAATGAGTAATTCGTTGTCAGTTTTGCCGCCATTCACCTGGCAGAATCCATTATGAAATATTATAAGTCCGATGAATGTAAAAAGGAATCTTTTCATAATTGAGTTTTTAAAATGCTTATTGTGTGATATAATCCTAGTAGCAAGGTAAGTCTTTTTTTAAACGTCATATTTAGAATAAGTTAGAATATTCTCTCACAATAATTAAAAGCATTATCATATAGAAAAATACTTCCAATTTCAGGCTGGTATGGAAGTGTGCTATTTATCCTGAAATAGCAATAAAGCTTAAAAGGAAGTTCCAAAAATGATAGAACAAGTCAATTTCCGAAATTATTAATTACTTTAGAACTGTGTCTACAGATATCTATGGCACCATATAAACGCCTAACGTTAGCCGAAAGGCAAATAACCCTACCAAATGAAATTTGCTATTAAAGAACTGATTTTTGTTACGCCCTTTCTAATTGCGGTAAATTGCTTTGCCCAGCCTTCTGACCTCACTCATCCTGCCAACAAAAACAGATCTGGCACTGTTAGCTATTCTATTCTTCGGATTCCCGAGGGATTAAATCCGATAATCATATACGATGGTATCACGCTTTTTAATGTTACTTCTTTAAAGGAGTTGGACCGTAACACTATCAATTCAGTCAAAAGAAGTCAAAATACTGTACTTGATAATAATAAGGAAACTAAGTTTAATGGAGTCATCGAAATAACTACAAAGGATGAAGTCAATGCTAGTTTGAAATATATTAAAGAAAAGACGGAGTACTGGATTAAAGAGCATCCTCTGGCCGTATTTTATCTTAATGACGAATTGCTTCTTACAGACCTGGAAAAATTAAACAAATTAACGTCACTAAAAATCGAAAACATCAAAGCAATCAGACCTCTCAACTCATACCAGGGAACACAACTTTTGGGAAAAATAGGAGAATATGGTGTAATGCAGATAATGACTAAGTAAGCGAGCATTAACAGGTACTAAGTAAGCGAGCATTAACAGGTAAGGCACGTACAATTGAGCAATTATTATCGTCCTGAAATTGATAAAGTTACCGAACTAATAAATGCATTGGTACCTAAGAAATATGAGATCTGGTATGATAAGCAGAGATTGGTGCGCCAACTGAAGGAATGCTATATAGGCAAGAATTCAATTGAGTAGAAGACTCACCGTATGTAATGGTGGATGCGCCTGTCACGCCACGGATATATGGGGGTAGGGGTCCCTGTCTCAAAAAACGATAGTATTTTCTCTTAAAATGAGAAGCAGCAGTAAATTATTTCTAATATGTTAAGATGTACCCATGATTTCAGGTCCGCTTCTCGGTGAAATAAGCATGTTTATAGATGTTAAAAAAGAAGCTAAATAAAGACTTATTATTACTAGAGCTGTTGCAAGGCTTGTCTTACAGTATCCTTGTTGGGCTTAGAAATGGGTATCTTTTCACCAGAACTCAACAGCAGAATGCCACCGTCTTCTTTAAGCCAGCTTTTTACAAACTTTGGGTTTACTAAATGGCTTTGGTGAGTTCTTAAAAATCCGTTAGGGCGCAGTAAATCTGCATATTCTTTAAGCGATTTAGAAACTAATATTTTTTCCTTATTAGCCAGGAAGAAGTAGGTATAAGTATTATCGGCTTCGCAACGGATAATTTCTGATAAAGCCACATACCTAATTTCGCTTTGCATCTGGAGTGCAATTTTGCTAACATTCGTTTCGGGCTTTTTTATTTGTTGCAGTAAAAAGTCGAGCTGTGATGTTTGTATTCGTTTTGCCAGTTTGTGTTCGGCTTCATTTACCGCATTTATCAATTCTTCAATATCAAGGGGTTTTAAAAGATAATCTAAGGCGGCAAATTTTACAGCCTGGATCCCATATTGGTCGTAAGCGGTAACAAAAATAACCTCGAAATTACGCCTTGGAAGAGTTTTTAGTACATCAAAACCTGTGTGCTCGCCCATTTGAATGTCCAGAAACACTAAATCAGGCAAATACTTTTCTATAGCATCAACCGCATCACTTACATTTTGCGCCGTTGCCATTATAGTTACCTGCGGACAATGCTTTCCTAGCAAAGTCCGCAGGTTTTCTAAGTTAGAAATTTCATCATCTATTAAAATTGCCTTCATTATATTATAGCCAATCGGTAAATGTTAAGTTTATTTTTGTCCCGCTAGTGGTTGAATCTATGGCTAAAGTAAAGCGATTATCTTTATAGATACTATTTAATAGTGCTATTCTACTTTCACTTAATTGCAGACCTAAACCATTGCTCTTTTTTCTTGTGTCAAAGCCATTTCCATTATCGGTAACGGTTAATACCAAATCATTTCCTTGCTTAATAAATGTGATAATAATTTTGCTGTCGCTAGTTTTTTGCGATATGCCGTGCTTCACCGCATTTTCTACGAACGGCTGTAGCAGCATACTTGGTATCTCGATGTTATCTAAGTCTAAGTTTTCGGAGTGGTTAATTTCGTACTTAAAACCGAACCGCAATTGCTCCATTTGCAGGTAATCGTCGAGTAAATTTCTTTCTTGTGATAAACTAATCAGTTCTTTATCATCAAGCACGTTACGGGTTAACCGGGCAAATTTAGAGAGGTATTTATTGGCATTATCTATTTCGTTCTTGTTCATCAAATTTTGAATGCCCGAAAGTGCATTAAACAGAAAATGAGGATTTAGCTGGGAACGGATTGAGTTAAGCTGGAGCTTTGCAATGTTCTTTTGCTGTTCATTTTCTTCCAGCTTTTTTTTATTTCTTTTTTTGGTGAAGTAAAGGACAACAAGAGCGAGTAATCCTATAGAAAATGCGACAATAAGCGAATATATTAAAAGTTCTTTTTTGGAATAGTTTTCTTCATCTAAGGTTATAGAAAGAGTATATCTAGCGGTATATTTTTCTAATTCTTTTGGCGGAGTATGCCCTGTAAAAGATGGCTGAATAATAATTTCATAATCACCCGATTTTTTAAAAATATTTTTGTTGATTTTTATGTAAGGTGAAAACTTACGTGCTTCATCAAGGAAGCCGCCATATTGCCAGGCGGTTGATTCGAAGACTGTTTTATTGGATTGTTTGTCTTTTATTGAAAGGTAGTAGACATAGTCTATTTCTGATCTGACTTTTACAATTGTTAGTTCGTCGTCTTTTTTAGTGAAACTAAGTTTTGTCCTTTCTTTTGGGTTGACTATGTGCCTGTAGTCAACGCCTTTGTTAGTAGCGAAACGCTTTGCTAAAACTTCGATTTTCGCTCTCGGAATAGGTTGTCCATAAAAAATAGATTTATAAATATCATTGGGTTTTTCGATGCTATAAACAAGTGTTGTAATAATTTTACCCTTTATAGGGAAAATACCTAGTGTTGTAGAGCTGAAAACTTCTTCGTCCCCCGCGTGAGCATCTTTCAGTTGTGCCATATTGATCGACTTATTGACCACTATGGGTTTATTATCCTCAAAAATGGTATATCGGTAGTGCTGAACCCTAATATTCTTTCTAAAATAAATCTGGATACTTACATAGTTTGCGTCTGGTAAATAATTAAAAGAGGTATTAGGTTGATTGGGGAATACGTTGTCATAATAAACGTTTTTGGCTGCACTATCTACTCGCATAAGTAATTTTCCTCCGGCAGGGTAAGTCGTGCTAGAAAAGTTGATCCCTTTTTGGGCATTTACTGTAGATAGCGCAATAATGAAGCTGAGAAAGGTGAAGATTATCTTTTTCATAATGTTAAGTTTAACTTTCATCAAACTTGAAACAATAATAGCCAAACTAAAACCATAAAACGGGAAAGGCAGTGTTTGAAATAGTATATGTATGGTTTTATGCAGTATTTGAATAATGCCCAAATAGTGTGTATATGCCGGAAAAATATAGTCATTCCGACTCGCGGCAATGTACTTGGCACTCTAAATGAGGTTCACCCTTCATTCTAATCCAATCTTTAAAATCGACTAAATAATAAGTTTAAAAATGACTAGTTTGGAGTGTAATGAGTTTTCCAACTATAAAGCTAGCGGCGTTAAAATCCTCCAAACTAGTAATTAATAGAAATTGTCTCAAAAAACGATGGAATCCAGTTCATTTTTAATTTGCTTTTCAACGATGACTTAGTTAGCCGCCACTAGGACAGCTTACAAGTCAGATCTTTTGATATGAAATTTTTATATTCGTGAATAATGTGCTAATCAGTTACCGTTATCTCTCCGAAAATGGGTGTATTACGGAAGTTTTATGGCACATATATACTAGTTATGCACAAGCAAAAGAAACCGAACTACTCGACTAAAGACGACTTTTGAATGAAAGTTAAAATCTTAATTGCCTTAGGAATTTTAATTGTTGTATCTGTATTTATCTACAAGACAGTTTCTCCTAAAAATGAACAATATTACACCCGTCATTTTCACGAAAAGGAACAAGGTTTTGCGGAGATTAAGAACTATCTATTAGAGAAGTACGCTTCAAATAGTGCCTCACGAGGCAAAGTGAGGTTAATATTTATCAATCCAAATAAGGCGGAGAAGACTTTAAAAATAGAAATTATCGACCCGAGCCTTGTGACACAAATGGAGGATTTGAATATTTCTGATATTCACCTTGAGAATGAGGCTTCTTCATGTTATAAAAACTTCTATTTCGATAAAATCTATTTTTCTTACTTCAAGAGCTCACACCGTCCAACGGTAGACTACGTTTATTCTATTTGCGACCCAGATACAGGTAGTTACTCCTCTGACAAAGTAACTAATAGGTTTCTTAAGAATAATTGGGGACTTCTGATTGACAATAGTTTTTAAGAAATATGAAGTTGAATAAAGATTGCCTGTGCATAACAAAGGCTCTGTTGCTATTGCTGGTTTCGGTGGTGTATGTTATTTCGGTGCTTTCTACTACATTAGTGCTGGCTTGAAAGTGACGTGCTATTAATGCCGCAACAGCAACAAGCCTAACCGTTGTGTGCAATTATGATTGAGAAACAACCTATGAGAAGAAAAATTACTTTTACAGCTCTACTATTATCAATTTCAATCTTTGGATTAGGGCAAGAATTACCAAAAGCGAAATCCAAGAATCACATTCAAATTAAAGGAACAAATATTTTCATAGTTCCACCTGCAGCATTTGAGATTTCAAATAATTTCAAAGGTTTTCAAAATCCATTTGACCCAACTTCGATGATAATGACGATGGAAATTCCTGGACCTTATTCAGAAGTTACAAAAGGGTTCAATTTCGACATGCTCAAAACCAAGGGTATGGAATTAAAAGCCAAGAGGGAAATTAAGGTAGCCGATTTCAATGGACTACTCATTGAATTAAGCCAACCAGCGAACGGCAAAATATTCTCAAAGCAAATTTTAATCTATGGTAATGATAAATCAACTACGCTCATAAATGGTGTTTACTTGAACGATTCTTTAAGATTAGGAGAAGAAATCAAAAAAAGTATTTTAACGACCATTGTCGACTCTGAATTGCAGAGCGACCCTAGAGACGCATTGAATTATTCGCTAGATGAAAGTGCTGGTTCATTAAAATTTAAGGCTGTAGTTGGAAATGGAATGCTATTTAATCGAGATCTTAAAACACCAACTGAAAGTATCGACAAAGCAACATTAGTGACTGACAAGTCATTTGCTAAAGTCGAGATTGAAAACAAAAAGTTGTTCTGTATTTCGAGACTAAAAAAATACCCTGACGATTACTCTGTAATTCCGGTCAAAGGAATCAACGAAATTGAATTGGACGACCTGAAAGGATTTGAGCTTTACGCAAAAAATAATGACAAAGACAATGAAGAGATGTGTCAAGTGATATTGTTTGACAATGATGGGGGCTACTACCTGTTTGTAGGGACATATTTAGCGAAAAGTGAAAAAGCTGAGACGGATATAAAAAGTGTTGTCAGGACATTTAGAAGAAAAAAATAACTGCACACAACACCACCTTGCCACAATGCGGGTTGAAGTGGTGATAGCAACTTCAGTGCTTTTTACTAATTTTATCAGTAGGCGAAACTTTGGTGCTTTTAATCCCGCACTGCGGCAAGCCTTTAACGTTAACTGCAAATGTAAAGACCTGAACACCCCTATATAACAAAGTATTAAATCTGACCAATAGCAGCAAAAAAGAATGATCCCAGCAATTTACAGTATCGTTATTGCAATTGTAAGTTTAGCTTTATTTCCAAAGACCGAGAACCGCTACTTTAAAGTTTCTTTATTGACCTCTTTTTATGGTTTGCTGTGCTTTATTCTATTGCAAAGTCTTACAAGTAATATTGGAAGTCCTGACAGTTATGAATACAGTAAATTATTGGACAAAATCAATAAGCAAGAATTAAGAATACAACAAGCATCATTGATTATATTATTTACTTTATTGCTTTTATCGTGCATTCTGTCTTATTTTCAAGTACTAAATGTTTCAAAAAAAATCTACAGGATAGTATTAGCGGCTCAAGTTTTATTGACATTATTGACTGGTTATATTTATATTCTTTCAGGTGCATTTATTATATAGGAAAAAGTAACTGTCGGTAAATGGAACTATTAGAATTTGCTTTATCTGACCTGGGTTCAAAACCCACGATCAAATTGACAAAACAAATAAGGGCTTCAATTCTAAGCGATTTGACAAGTTGACAACACTGAAAATAAAAACATCAGCAGTTAACATGGGTTTTGCAAAAATGGCGGGCGACGTTATTCTCAAACTTTTTCTACATTTAACTAAGTTTTGTGCCGGGCGACAATGAAGTGCTTTTTATCCGCCATCTTCGCAAAGCCCTAACCGTTAGTGGCAAACGTAAAGTGACTGCCGCAACGTCCAGCCAGGGAAAAATAAAGAAACATAGTAATATGGGGGTTGGATTTAATTTAGATGTTAGGTATTAACCTAGGACAAAAACTTGAGTTCGACCATTCTTACTTTGGGAAAAGTGTTTGCTAGTCCTACGTAGAAGGGAAATAGTTTTACTCCAAATATAACCAAGAGATACCCCCCTAATCCCCTTCGACACCTGATTTGTAAAAATAGGGTGTCCGTAGCTTTTTTCTTTCGTCTTCTAGTCTATCTTTATTCATTAATTTAAACGCGTTGAATTTTCAATGTAGCTTATGAAAATTTTAAATATCCTCGTCATTTGTTTCCTCGTCCTTACACAAAATGTTTTCAGCCAGACTCAAGTACGTAAGAAATTTACAGTTCAAGGGACAATTAATTCGGATACTGGAACTGTAAAGCTTATAATGCTTGCGGATTCCAGCTTCTATCGGCATCCCATCATGTTGAGTAGTAAAGTAGAAAACGGTAGGTTTACGTTTAACGGGTTAATAGACGAACCTCAAGGCGTCTTATTACGTTTCGAGAACAGGTATGAATCCGCAATGTTCTTAATTACCAGTGGTCATCAGTCAATCAAGGTTGATACACGACTGCCTGGAAAGCCCCCTGAAGTGAAGGATTATGTTTATCAGGATGAAATTAATGACTACACCGCAAGTCGGATTCATTTTACGAGAGATAATGATCTTTTCCGCAGACAATGGGACAGTCTTGATAAGGTTTATAATCGTCAAATACCTTCCGAAATTAAGCTAAAATTAGAAAGGAGACGTAGCAACCTCTATGCGCGAAGTGATAGTCTTTTACTGGCACATGTCATAAGGCACCCTGACTCTTACCTAGGGTTATGGAAGTTGATAAACCTCGCAAGCTTCTCCGGTTATGAAAAAGTTTTCGATGCAATATTTAATAATTTTTCCCCTAAGCTAAAACAAAGTTACCCAGGAACTAAATTAGCTGAAATGCTGAGGGTATCAAGATCAGCCTCCTTAGGTAAGGTGTTTCAACTTTCTAATTTTTTTGATAGACAATCCAAACAAATCGACACCAGGTTTTTTTCGAAAAACAGATTCACTTTGATAGATTTTTGGTATAGTAACTGCAGTCCATGTATAGCCCAGTTTCCAGAATTAAAAGAAATATATGGAGAGTTCTCAGAAAAAAGCTTTCAGATTCTTGGCATTTCAACGGATAAGAATCAGTATGTGCCACAGTGGGAAAAGGTAATTGAAATGCATAGTCTTACCTGGCCACAGTATCGAGACCCCGGTGGCCTAGAAGCCTCAAAAATCGGCATAAATGCGTTTCCAACCAACTTTCTGGTAAACGAAAGGGGAATTGTCGTTGCTAAAAATATTTCTTTAATTGAGTTGAAAGACTTATTGAAAAGGGAGCTTAATTGACTTAAGAAGCCAAAGAACTCCTACTAAGAATCTATATTTATTTTTCTAAAGGTCGGATCTATAAAAATTTCTCGGCACAGCGAAAACCCTTCACCGATAGTTTCAAAAAACGATCAATAACCTTAAGATAATGAATTTCATTTTCAGGATAACTTTTTTCTTATTACTTTTTCCCTGCCTTTCAGTATCCAGCCAGGAATTTGGAATTAGGTTTACTCCAAATATTATTTCCAAGTCTAAAGTGATTAACTTTTCCCCTGCTAGAATTGTCGGAGATCGACGTGTTTCATTTGATGCAGGCTTGGATTATACAAAAATGTTTCCGAAGTCTAATTTTGGAGTACAATTCGGGGCAGGAATAGGAATTGTCGATCATAACTATAACTTTAGTGCTCCTCGAAACGCATTTGGCATGATGACTGGTGAAGGACAAATTGCTTTTGCTGATAACTTTGATAACTATTTGTATAACAGTATCTCTGCGCAGGTTGTGTATCGGAAATCTATTAGTAGGATTCAACTTGAAGTTATTACTGGATTTTCTAAAAAAATCTATCACCATAATAACGAAGAGGAAGTCTATGGCTACGCTTTTAATAGAAGTACACCTTATGATTTTGATGATCCTAATGCTGGCCCCCCTGATTATCTTATCACCATTCCTCCCATTAAGAATAGATTGCACCTTGATATACCTTTAGGAATAGGAATTAGAAGAGTTTTCAAAGATCAGAGTGCTTTGACTTTTCGATTAGTTAAAAACTGGAACATTGAGCCTGTCGGAGAGGGTAAATTATTTGTCCGAATGTACAATACTAGTTATGAAGGTGAATTCAGTCCGAGATCTTCGTATGTTGGGTTAGATGTGAGATACAGTTTTTCACTTAAAAAAAGGGCGGTCCCTTTAAATGAGCCACGAACACTTGAAAATAAAGTAAAAACAATAGAACGAGCAACTTCACGATTCAAAAAATCTATTTTTATTGAGGTGCTCGGAAATGGCGGATTAGCTTCAGGTAATTTTGATATGCGATTGAAGAAAAATCATAATGATGGTTTGGGTTTTAGGGTAGGTATAGGTGCTGGTGATTACATTGGAACAGATCTAAATATAGCTGATAGGAATACTACTGTGCCATTAAACATCAACTATATATTTGGAGCACGAAGAAGCGGATTTGAAACAGGGGTAGGCATTACTCCTCAATTTACGTTTAATAATGCTTCGGATGATAAATTTACGGCAACCGGATTTGTCAACATGGGATATCGTTATCAAGCCCTAAAAGAGGGGCCAATATTCAGGATAGCCTTCACGCCTGCATATGGAGCTTCTAAACAGTTAACACCATGGGCGGGAGCATCTTTAGGATATTGCTTCAAATAGTAATTATGGAAATTAAGCCTAAGACGTTTTTTTAGAAGACGTGACTTTTTAAATTAAATGTAAGCAGTTAATTCCGTTACTGTAGTCTCAAAAACGATCCTCTCTTAACTGATTTACTTATGAGCTTATAGAATTTTCCTCGAGATAGCCACAGCAGGCGGATTTGCAATTATTCTCTGGAAATCAGTCGGTAGCTCATCTACCGGCGTAGAAGCCCACGCCCTCTTAATTGACGACATTTCATGCTCAATCAATTCATTTGAAATAGACGTTCGGGCTTCAAGCGTGAGAGCATATTGCATGGAGGGAAATTGTATTCGATGAAATACGTTCCTAACATTTTGTTTTATGAATGACTCCATTTTTGACTCTACGCCCCCCTTTTTTTTAATGATTTCGACTGCGTCAGTCCTTAAATCGTCGAAAATGCATGTTAGGTCCAATATGCCATGATATACAATTACGTCATTATCACTATCTCCCTTAACTTGATAATTTGTGTTATAAACCATACTATAGGTTCTCTCACTGAGCCGGCGCCAATTGGAAGAAGTGTGGCAACTCTGAGTGATAACACCACCTTGATCTAAGTAATGTAGATCAACATGGTAACGAGTTATAAAATTATTTTCTAGTATTATTTCCATGGCAATGTTCAAAAATATTAGGATGACATTTTAAGTAAAAGTAAGAAAGTTAAGCAAAAATCTACCTCTTTCTATCAGTTAGAAAATGTACTTTTTAAATTAAATGTAAGCAGATAATTCAGCTACTTTAGTCTCAAAAAACGATGGAATCCAGTTGATTGTAATTTGCGTTTCAACGATGACTAGGTTAGCCGCCACTAGGACAGCTTACAAGTCCGATCTTTTGATATGAATTTTTATATTCGTGAATAATGTGCTAATCAGTTACCGTTATCTCTCCGAAAATGGGTGTATTACGGAAGTTTTATGGCACATATATACTAGGTTAGGCGTAAGTCTATGAGAACCCTGTTAACTACCTTTCTGCTGACATGTCTTTTCTGCGGTTGCCAACGCAGCAAGAATGAGTTTGACCGAGATGATCAAATCACTAAGATTGCTTTTGCAACAGGGTATTGCCATGGTACGTGCCCTTATCAAGCTATAGAAATTGATAGTTCCCTGACCTACAAATACTATGGAGGAGAGTGGGCCAAAAACAAAGGATACTTCACTGGAACGATCGACCGCGGTTTTTGGGACAGCCTAAATACAGACCTAAAAGACCTTGAATATTGGAATCTCGAAGCTGTTTACGACAATACTGTTGATGACCAGGAGGTGGAATTGATAATTTTTAAGGGTCAGGATAAAAAACACATCCGAGGTCAATATGAAAGTCTTCCAAAAGGTCTTAGAGACTTGTTTTTTAAAATGTATAAAAGTGTTGCCCGGGCTAACCTCAGGCCGATAAAAGACTCTATCGCCTTTGTGACCACTTTACAAACGCCTATGAAATTCCCGGGCTATCCGAAGTTCTTGCCTGAGACTTATAAAAGAGCTACGCCTAAAACAGGCTTGTAGCAATTGCGGCTGACGTGGTCTATGTTTATTTCGCTGCTTTCTATTACATTAGTCTTGCGGCTGAACTGCTATTAATGCCGCAACAGCAACAAGCCTTAACCGTTAATGTGTCTCAAAAAACGATGAAATCCAGTTGATTGTAATTTGCTCTTCAACGATGACTTGGTTAGCCGTCACTAGGACGCTTACAAGTCAGATCTTTTGATATGAAATTTTTATATTCGTGAATGATGTGCTAATCAGTTACCGTTATCTCTCCGAAAATGGGTGTATTCCGGAAGTTTTATGGCACATATATACTAGGTTAGGCGTAACTCTATGAGAACCCTGTTAACTACCTTTCTGCTGACATGTCTTTTCTGCGGTTGCCAACGCAGCAAGAATGAGTTTGACCGACATGGCCAAATCACTAAGATTGCTTTTGCAACAGGGTATTGCCATGGTACGTGCCCTTATCAAGCTATAGAAATTGATAGTTCCCTGACCTACAAATACTATGGAGGAGAGTGGGCCAAAAACAAAGGATACTTCACTGGAACGATCGACCGCGGTTTTTGGGACAGCCTAAATACAGACCTAAAAGACCTTGAATATTGGAATTTCGAAGCTGTTTACGACAATACTGTTGATGACCAGGAGGTGGAATTGATAATTTTTAAGGGTCACGATAAAAAACACATCCGAGGTCAATATGAAAGTCTTCCAAAAGGTCTTAGAGACTTGTTTTTTAAAACGTATAAAAGTGTTGCCCGGGCTAACCTCAGGCCGATAAAAGACTCTATCGCCTTTGTGACCACTTTACAAACGCCTATGAAATTCCCGGGCTATCCGAAGTTCTTGCCTGAGACTTATAAAAGAGCTACGCCTAAAACCGGCTTGTAGCAATTGCGGCTGACGAGGTCTATGTTTATTTCGCTGCTTTCTATTACATTAGTCTTGCGGCTGAACTGCTATTAATGCCGCAACAGCAACAAGCCTTAACCGTTAATGTGTCTCAAAAAACGATGAAATCCAGTTGATTGTAATTTGCTCTTCAACGATGACTTGGTTAGCCGTCACTAGGACGCTTACAAGTCAGATCTTTTGATATGAAATTTTTATATTCGTGAATAATGGTGCTAATCAGTGACCGTTATCTCTCCGAAAATGGCTGTATTCCGGAAGTTTTATGGCAGCAGTTATGTGCAACCAAAGACAAGACAAAAACTACTATGTTAACAGTAACTATACCACTTGAAAGTTTACCAAAAGAATTGTTAGATAAAATATCACCTCAAACTCTAAAATATTTAGTTTTAATCAATCCAACAATTTTATTACTAATAGCTGTTGTTGTAGGTGTACCGACCCCTTATTAGTTGGACAAAAGTAATGAACTAGTTGTGTAATGTTTGTTGATATTCGCTGGTAATTCGGCGGCCATTTCAGTGATATCTTGACGTTCCTTTCTTTGTTTATGCTACCTCTCAAACGTCATTCTCACCCCGTACCGCCCACTCTTCCTTATGAGCTGCATCTTATATTCATTCAAAAATCATTTTCATTTTGTGGGAGAACATTCCCTATCGGAATCTTCATTCATACAAGGCCATCAACGTTTCTCTATTAAATTTTTTGCAGTACCGGCCAATGGTCAAATGCCAGTTCCTCAGTGTCCACAAAAGTCATGTCAAGTGGCTGTAGCTCAGGATACTCAATCGGTGTTGCTTCCTTGCTTAGACGGTATTCCTTGTCGATAGTGCAAACTTCTAATAACCTTGATGGTATTTGTGTAAGGACAATTTCGGATAACCTTGCTTCCATAGCCGGGGTAAGTTTGCCATCAACAGGCTTGGTCATCATCCACTCCCATGCAAGGTCATCTGTCAGGATGCTTGGCATGCGTTGTTTAGAATTATGTATTTGCTTCATTATTGCATTGGCCGAAGTAACACCGAAAGCAACAGTATTGACCCATTTTCCTGTCTCCGGGTCAAACCATTCGTTATAAAGACCCGGGAACCAAAAATACTCTTGTCCTTTAACTCCAACATAATATGGGTATTTAAGCATCTCTTTTAAAGGTTGTCCCTTTTTTCCAATCTTCGGTATATGGCGTGATTCCACCAGACCTGTGGAAAGGACGAGGCAGCGACGTGTTACAGCGGCATCGGCCCACATCGAACGCTTGCCATCTTCTTTAACAAACAAGTTCTCAGCCTTAAAATTTAGCGTGGTGTATTTTGCGCGGAATATGTTGGCCTCAGCACGTGTTTTAAGAAAACCCGGAATATAGCCCCACTCTGCCTGCACAATTTCAAAATCGCGTCCATCCTCTGACGGTACAACTATAGCGCAGGGTGCGTAATTAAATCCGTTATGTACGCCTACATTAAGAAAGTCATAATTTTTAACTGGTTTAGCGAGGTTTTTTAATTCTATGAACTCAGCTTTGGTAACTCGTTGTCCGTTGTAGTAACACATAAACTTATTTGTTTTTACTTCTGATGTATGCGGCAATTAACTTGCCAATTTCTTCTGCCTCTTCCTGGCGGCCTTCTGGAATGGAGGTCCAAAACTTTACATCCTCGTTAGTCAGGCCGACTGTTATGGTTAACGGCCTCCGTGAATCAGGAAATTGGATATTAAAGACCCGTCTGTTTTTAATCGCGGCTTCGGTGACTATTGACCTTTTGCCCTTATAATCAATTTCAAATGGCGGCTCGACTTCCCTCATTTGTATAAAATTAAAAGTTTTTCTTGAAAAAGGCTTGCAGCTCGGGAACAACATTTTTTCAAATTAGCTTTGGCATTTTTCACTTTTTTGCTAAAATTGAAACCAAGCGATATAGCAACGAAAAAAAGACACACCTGTCAACTCATTGTGAGTAAGCTTGTCAGGAGAACATGGAATAAATCGGACAGTAAGGAGAATTTGTGCCGTGAAAGCTCTTTACAAGTTAAGCGAACTTGATATATTTACTTGTCAAAGATGTGTAATGAACCCTCACATTTTCGAAAATTCAATCATCTCAAAGCGCGGGGTGTCACTCCTGTCTGCTTCTTAAAGAAGTTATTAAAATAATTGGGGTACTCGTACCCCAAACTATAAGCAATCTGCGAAACGCTCCAATCAGTGTGCTTTAATAAAGCTTTTGCTTCTTTTACCACTCTATCTGATATATGCTCTGTAGTAGTCTTCCCCGTAACTTCTTTAACCGCTCTATTAAGGTGATTCACATGTACCGATAGGTATTCTGCATACTTGTTGGCGGACTTTAATTTCAAAGCCTGTTCAGGGGAGTCAACAGGAAACTGTCTATCAAGCAATTCCAGGAACAAGGAAGAGATTCGCTCATTAGCATTATGACTTTTGAAGTAGGTATCAGCAGGCTGCATCTTCATCGCTTCATGCAGGATCAAACTCAGATAGTTCCTTAACAAATCATACTTATGTGCGTATGAAGAATGGAATTCCTTTAGCATACTCTGGAATATTCTCTGAAGATCCTTAACCTGCTCGTGGTCTAGAAAATATACTGGGTCAGCGCCTATCTTGTAGAGAGGTGACTCCTGAAGGACAAGATCACGATCTTTATCCTTTATGAACTGTTCGTTAAATAAACAAAAGTAACCGCGCTGCTGCGCTGATATGGGCTCCCATGAACTTGGCACAAGCGGATTAGAGAACAATAAGGCAGGCCGATCAATGAGAATACCTCTATCCGCATAATGCAATCGACTCGTGTCCAGCATTAGCGTTATCTTATAAAAGTCTCTGCGATTGTAAGGATTGGGTTTGCAAGCAAACTCTTCCATCTCGTATACAATGAACTGTTTGTTCAGCTCTTCTCTGTGATTGTGTGAATCAAGAAATTCTGCGGTGCTTACGATCTTACTCATAGTATAAATTTAGCGTTTCTATCGACGATGATACCCATGGACATTAAAAAAGCGATTATATACTGTAATCAATAGAACTCATATGCGCTTCGCCCATACGTTCGCCGTAAATCGGGAATTTTGACAACATCGTATCAATAGCGCGAACATCTTGTTGATCCAAGTTAAGGTTTAGCGCTCCTAAATTTTCTAATAAGTGGTTTTCAAAACGCGTACCAGGAATTGGAACAATGATAGGACTTTTGGCAAGTAACCATGCAAGTGCTACCTGAGATGGTGTAGCATTCTTTGTCGCAGCATATTGTTTAAGCCATTCAATGAGAGGCATATTTAATGGTAAGAATTCTTTTGAAAAGCGTGGAAAGCCTGCACGGAAGTCCGTTTTCTCATCGAACTTCGTTGATGTATCATACTTTCCTGTCAAAAACCCTGAACCTACTGGCGACCAGGGCACGAAGCCAATGCCTAGTTCTTCACAAGTTTTTAGTACACCGTTTAACTCAACATTACGTGTCCACATTGAATACTCTGACTGTACTGCACTAACGGGCAAAACAGCGTGGGCGCGGCGAATAGTTTTAGGGCTCGCCTCCGATAATCCAAAGTGCTGTACTTTTCCTTGTCCGATAAGGTCTTTAATGGTGCCTGCCACATCTTCAATTGGCACATTAGGGTCAACACGGTGCTGATAAAGCAAGTCGATGTAATCTGTTTTAAGACGTCTTAAAGATGCCTCTACAACTTTACGTATTCTTTCAGGACTGCTATTTAAACCGCCTTTTTTGCTTTCCAGTTCCCAGCCAAACTTAGTTGCGATTTTTACTTTGTTTCTAAATGGTGCAAGTGCTTCACCAACAAGTTCTTCATCAGTATAAGGTCCATATACTTCTGCGGTATCAAAGAAGGTAACACCATTTTCAACTGCGGTACGGATAGTCTTTATGGATTGCTGTTTGTCGGCAGGAGGGTTGTAGTTGCCAGCCATGTTCATGCATCCGAGTCCTAATGCAGAGACTTCCAATTTTCCTAATTTTCTTTTCATTTTATTGTCGTTTTGAACTAGCATGTTTTCACCCTGATTATTTTTCTTTTCGGGCTGACCAGAACAGGCGCTTAAAAGCAATGGCCCGAGCGCCAAACCAGCACCGGCTATAACACTGTTGGTTAAAAAATTACGACGGCCAACATGTTGGAGATTGTTGGCATCCAATTCATTTCTGGTGTTTTTCATGATTGATAAATATTTGAATTTTAAAGAAGAATATTATAGTTTCAAAGCTCTTTTCAGATATGCTGGATAATTCCAAATCCTGCTTTATATGCTTATTGTTAAATACATCATAACAATAGTATCCAGGCACGACTGTAAACCCGGAGGGGTGTTGTCATTGCCCTTTGTCTTTAATTTATTATGCGGTAACCTGAAACCAACCTTTAGCCGCGTCAATAATGGTTTGTAATTTTTCAGGGATAGCCAGTTCGGGGATTTTTGAGACGCTTAATGTTTCTTCGATTGTATCTCCGTTCGCTACCAATTCTACCCAGTTTGGATTAATTACCAGTGCCTGGCCGATTGCCACCAGCGCTAAGCCCATCTCTATTGCCTTCTCGGCGTCTTCGGGCTTTTTAACCCCACCTGCAGCAATAACAGGAACTCTGCCATCCACATGGGCTAGTATCAGTTCAGCTATTGTTTTCCCTTCTTCTGCTCCAATTGGCTTTGACTCCAGCACATTTACCAGAGAGGCATGGACATAATCAACACCAGCTTCTACTAATGCATCAATTAAAGGGTAGATGTCATTTATTTTATAGCTCTCAGGCTGCGGCTCTTCTGGAGAAATACGATAGCCTAATAAAAAGGGCCTGTCTGCATTTTCGTTAATCACGTTCCGTATTTCTTTCACTACTTCCAGAGGAAACCTCATCCGGTTTTCAGCAGATCCGCCCCAATTATCACTCCGCTGATTATACAACGGCGAGAAGAAATTTTGCAGCAAGAACCCATGAGCACCATGCAGCTCAACACCATCAAAGCCGGCCTCAATTGCCCGACGAACAGTATCGCCAAAGGCTTTTATGATATCCAAAATCTCGTCATTCGAAAGAGCACGAGGAATGGTTTCGCTCTTTACAAAAGGCATTGGACCAACTTCAACTGCACTAGCACTTACTACTTCACCGCCCGGTATTAAATCTGCTACTGCTTTGTTACCCGCATGGTAAATTTGCATAATTGCAGGGCGTATTCGTGGGTAAATCCGATGCCATTCGCCTTTACTCGTGTGCATCCTGTGATAACTAATCCAGGACCAGCAACACGCGCTCTGTAATATTTGACTTCATCGTCTGAAACAGTATAGTCGTCGTTGCTAGCCCATGTTGTCATAGGAGCCATAGCAACTCTGTTTTTTAGAATGATACTGTTACTGAAAGTAAAAGGCTCAAACAGAAGATTAATTTTTTTAGTATTCATTGATGCTTTATTCAAAGGTTAACGTTAACTACCTGATAGGCTCGCTTTTGGGTCTTAAACACAATAATTAAACCAGCCAGGTAGTAAGATTCGAATAGTTAATATTTAAAGATTCTTGCTATAGAACTGTTTTAATTTGCTTACTGCTGGCGCTACATACTCAGGGATATCATACAAATCCATGTGTGTTGCACCTTTAACAATAAATAATTCTTTATCCTTTGAAGCTGCCTTTTGGTTTAGCTCCTCACTTTGCCACAATGATCCTGCTTCACTACCAGCAATTATTAGAAGTGGCTGAGTAAGAAGCTTGTCAGCTTGACCGAATCCATCAAATAGGATTCCATATGCAAGGCCTGTAAAGAGTAATTTATTAGTTGAGTTTGGATGCTGACCACGAGGAGTACGATAATAAACAGCTGCCTCTTGTAAATCTTTCGGAGCGGTAGTATCTCCTACCTCAGGTACGTAAGGCACATACATAGTAGCAGCGCCGTTTGCTTCTGCAGTCCGTTGTTTGGCTACGGCTTCAAGTGTTACTATAGGATCTATATTGGCCTTTCCATCCCATCCTCTACGACCTGCTGCACCAACATCAACTCCGCTTACTGTTGCAAGTGCCTTGATACGTCGTTCAGTCATAGCAGCCTTTACGGTCGCACCGCTTCCAGCACATATGCCCATAGCGCCAATACGGTTAGCGTCAATATACGATAGGGTTGTTAAATAATCTACTGCACTGTAGATATCGCCAACCCGATTCAACGGATTATCTAAGAACCGTGGTTCTCCACCACTAGCACCTTGATATGAAGCATCAAAAGCAAGAGTAATAAATCCAGCTTCAGAAAGATGCTTTGCATATAAACCTGCTGTCTGTTCTTTCACGCCGCCACCTGGATGAACCACAACTATTGATGGATAAGTCTTTGTCTTATCCATGTTTGCAGGTAAGTATAAGTTTCCTGCCATAGTTATACCGTTATTATTGAAAGTTACCGAGGTGACAGATGATGTAGATTTAGGCTCAGGAACTATGTGATTTGTAATCCTTGAATTGTCGAGCGTTTTTCCTTCTCCAACAAAGCTCAATCCGGCTATAGCTACCGTTGTCATTAAAATTTTTCTCAATTTCATATGATCTTGTTTAATTATGATTCTTTTCAAACCGCTTAGAAGATGTCTCGTTGTTTGATGATACAAAGATCATGGTATAAGGGCCGGAGAAAGTAATATATTCAAACAGAAGAGTATAGAATTCAAACAACAAGACTTATCTTCAATTTCTACGCGTCCGCGAAGTCATCATGATTCTAATAAGTTTAAATTATTCAAATGCCTCAAGACTAATTAGACAAATGCACACACCTCATACATTAAGATGTGAACCTTGATTCTTCTCTATTACCTCCTTTGTAGTTCTAAAATCTCGAACTATGACAGCGATATCTAAACAAAGGATCAGATCCCGAATCCCCACCAAAGACCAGCTATTAAATCTGAGGACTTAGAAGATTTTAAAGATGAAGGCTGATTGAACTGAAGCGGATCGTTAAAGAATCTATGGGTACTGATCTCTGAGGGTAATTATAGCTTCTTCTTTTATCAGCAAACACGAAACTATCAAAAATAAGATTTTAAATACTAATATTTTTAGCATTATCTTTGTTGTCCTATTTCTAAAGAATCCTTTATGGCAGACGACAAACATATTATTCACATGGATCAAGATGCTTTTTTCGTATCGGTCGAGGTACGGAAAAACCCCGATTTAGTTGGTAAGCCGGTCATTATTGGTGGGACGTCAGACCGTGGTGTAGTCGCTTCCTGCAGCTATGAAGCCCGGAAATTTGGTGTGCATTCGGCGATGTCTTCCCGAACGGCCAAAATACTTTGTCCACATGCAATCTTCGTCAAGGGCAATATGGATGAATACTCGAAAGCTTCCCACGAAATTACTGAGATTTTAAAAGAGCGCGTCCCTGTCATTGAAAAGGCTAGTATTGACGAACATTACATCGATATGTCCGGAATGGACCGCTTCCACAATACGTTGAAATATGCCCATGAACTTCGAGAAATAGTAATAAGAGAAACCCAGTTGCCGATCTCGTTCGGCCTGTCGGTGAATAAAACAGTCTCGAAAATGGCTACTAATGAATGTAAGCCAAATGGTGAGTTAAATATAGAACGGTTGGAAGTGCAGGATTTCCTAAACCCGCTTTCGATCCGAAAGATTCCAGGACTTGGAGCGAAGACCTTTATTAAGCTCAGCGATATGGGGGTGAAAAAGATTTATACACTTTCTCAGATTCACCCCGATCAAATGTTTTCAATTTTGGGCAAGAATGGAATAATTCTGCTTCAAAAAGCAAAGGGGATCGATAATTCACCAGTTATCCCATATCATGAACAAAAGTCTCTAGGTACCCAATGCACTTTTAAAGCTGATTCGATCGATATAGAGATGATAAACAACCTTCTGACTTCGATGGTCATGGGCCTGGCATTTGAACTGCGCCAAAAAAGAAAGCTTACTGCCTGTATCACAGTTACCATCCGCTATTCAGATTTCGAGGATGTTACAAAGCAAGCGTCGATCCCTTATACATCGCTGGATAGTGTGCTAATTCAGAAAGCTAAAGATCTATTCAAACAGGTGTATCAAAAGAGAATGCTGCTGCGGTTGGTTGGAGTTCGGCTTTCAAATCTTGTAAGTGGTTACGAGCAGATGAACCTATACTCGACTTCTGAAGAACATTACAGCCTTTGTCAAGCCCTGGATAAGATTAGAAGACGCTTCGGCCCGAAATCAATTAGTCTGGCAAATACAATAGATATAAATCTGTAAAAATGTATTGGAACGTTCATTCGCAATATAGCTTAAGGTATGGCACCATGTCAATCGACAAGTTGATTGAGGAAGCCAGTGCAAGGGGTATAACCCAAATGGCTCTTACTGACATCAACAACTCGACCGGCATGATGGAGTTTATGAGAAAATGTCGGGAGGCAAACATAAAACCCATCGGTGGAATTGAGTTTAGAAAAGACAAAAAGCTGCTGTACGTCGGAATTGCTCGAAATCGAGAAGGGGTTAAAGAGCTGAATGATTTTCTAAGCGAACATAATTTAGAACAAAAGGAATTGCCGTCAACAGCACCGTCCTTCAACAATGCCTTCATTATATATCCTTTTATTTCGAAGCACAAGTTGGAGATAAATCAATTCTTCGGTATCCGGTTTGATGAGCTTCACTTATTATACAAGGCAGACTTCCATTCAATCAAGGGTACCCTGGTAGCCCTGCAGCCTGTATTTGTAGCTGACAAAATTGAGTACAGGCTTCATCAGTATCTTCGGGCAATTGATCTGAATTGTATTCTAACGAAAATCGCTGAGAACGACCATTGCAGCCAAACTGATATGTTTCTTCCCCCTGGGGGATTGGAAGCTAAGTTTTCCCAGTATGCGGTCATTCTGGATAATACACGTGATCTAATGAACCGTTGTGTGATGGACTACCCGTTGAAAAAGGTAAAACTTAACCGCAAAACGTTTACCGGAAACAAAATTGACGATAAAGCACTTTTGGAAAAACTTGCCTATGAGGGCATGATTTACCGTTACGGCAAGAATAACAAAGAGGCTCAACGAAAGGTAAAGCATGAGCTAAAAGTTATCTATGAACTTGATTTTTGCGCCTACTTTTTAATCACCTGGGACATCATCCGGTATTCTATGGGTCAGGGATATTATCATGTGGGCCGTGGCTCAGGTGCGAATAGCATCGTAGCTTATTGTCTGCGGATAACAGATGTTGATCCAATTGAATTGAATCTTTATTTCGAACGATTTTTAAACGCTCAAAGAACCTCGCCACCAGATTTTGATATAGATTATTCATGGGACGAGCGGGAGGATGTGCAGGATTATATTTTCAAACGATATGGTCGCACCCATACAGCGTTATTGGGAACGATGTCAACTTTCAAAGATCGAAGTGTGATAAGGGAGATCGGGAAAGTGATGGGATTGCCAAAGGCTGAAATCGATGCCTTCACGGATCTGACTAGATCGGGCGCCGGGAAGTCAAACGAGACATTCAAAAAAATAATGGCAGCATACGAATTGATGCGCGATATGCCAAACCAAAGAAGCATCCACGCCGGAGGGGTATTGATTTCAGAGGAGCCAATTACATATTACACAGCATTAGACTTACCCCCAAAAGGAATGGCCACGGTTCAATGGGACATGTACGAAGCAGAAAATATCGGATATGATAAGTATGATATTTTGAGCCAGCGAGGCATTGGTCATATTAAAGAAGCGGTTAAACTTGTCGAACGGAATCAGCAACGCAAGGTTGACATACATCGGGTCAAGGATTTTATAAAGGACCCGAAAGTAAACGAACAACTGAAATCTGGACATACGATAGGCTGTTTCTATATCGAATCACCTGCCATGCGGCAGCTTATCCGCAAACTTAAGTGTGATAATTATTTGGTTCTGGTTGCTGCCAGTTCGATTATCAGACCAGGAGTAGCTAGCTCAGGAATGATGCCTGCCTATATTAAATATCATCACGATCCATCACAGGTAAAATATCTCCATCCGGTGATGGAAGATCAGCTTAAGGAAACTTACGGTGTGATGGTTTACCAGGAAGACGTGATAAAAGTCTGCATCCACTTTGCCGGTATGGATGGAACTGATGCAGATATCCTTCGCCGTGGAATGAGTGGAAAGTATCGGTCTAAGAAGGAATTCGACCGTTTAGTTCAACGTTTCTTTGAAGGTGCACGGAATCTTGGAAGGACAGACGAAGTCATTGCAGAAGTATGGAGGCAGGTTTCAAGCTTTGCGGGATATAGCTTTTCAAAAGCACATTCAGCCAGTTTTGCGGTAGAGAGCTATCAAAGCCTGTACCTTAAGACATATCACCCTCGGGAATTTATGGTAGGCGTATTAAATAACTACGGTGGATTTTACCCGCGATGGTTATATGTTGAGGAGCTTAAACGAGCTGGTGCTATCATTCATTTGCCTTGTATCAATGAAAGCGATGCTGTTGTCAGTATAAAGGGAGAGGAGTGCTGGCTGGGACTAATTGGTATCCAGGGATTAGAAAATAGATTCATTGAGTTAATACCTGAGGAGCGCCGGTCAAATGGCTTTTATCTTAACCTGGAAGACTTTGTCAAACGTACAGGAATTGGACTAGAACAAGCGATACTGTTAATTAGAGTTGGAGCTTTAAGATCAAGCGGACGCACGAAGAAGGAGCTTCTCTGGGATGTTCATACCTTATTTGGGAGTAAAGTTAGACCGCTTAACGAACCGGAACTATTTAGCGTGGACACTAAAGAATATCAGTTACCTGAATTGATTAGCACCAAGCTTGAGGATGCTTATCATGAATTGGAGCTATTAGGGTTCCCGGTATCACTTTCCATGTTTGATGTTTTACAGGCCTCATACAGAGGAGCAGTTAAAGCGAAAGAGCTTAATGAGCACGTCGGCGAAACGGTTAAGATGGTGGGCCGATTCATCTGCGACAAAAGTGTTCCTACCAAAACGAAAAAAATGATGTGGTTCGGCAGTTTTTTAGATGTAGAAGGAACTCCGTTTGATACGGTGCATTTTCCGAATAGTAGCCCTTCGTATCCGTTCAGAGGGGCGGGGTGTTATTTGATTTTGGGGAAGGTTGTGGAAGAGTTTGGGTTTGCGAGTGTTGAGGTAAAGAAGTTTGCGAAGTTGGAGATCGAAAAGAACCCCATACTGGAATAAACAATCGGCCATAAAATGTATTATTGTAATATGGCGGATGACTCATTTTATGTGAAAGCCAAAATTGGGCTCGCTGAGTATAGCGTGACTGTTTTACCAAAGTGGGAAAATGATCAAGATGACTCCTATTTCACCATACGGGTACTTCCTGACATTGCAAAGTACCGATGGGAGTGGGTGAAAGGGGGTTTTAGCCAGGATGAGGCAGATGATATCGGGAATAAAATTGATGCATATTACGATTGACCAATGGAATTTGGACGGGATAAAACAACAGACATTTCGACAATTGATTACAGTCTGCCTTTAGGGGACGATTCAATTTTGCCAGGTATCCCTGATCCGGATTTCAAATTCTATTTGGGTACGGGGAAAAACGGTAAACCGGAATGGTGTGGGAATCTCTATCCCGAAAGACTTCCAGATAAGGAGCGCATGTTGGAGTATGGCAAGCATTTTAATTTTCTCGAGCTAAATGGAAGTTTCTATAATGTTCCAACCAGAGAGGTAGCTGAACGTTGGGCAAATGCTGTTAGGAATTCGCCAGGCTTCAAATTTACACCTAAGATATGCCGTACAATCTCACATATAAAAAGGCTTAAGGGTGTTGATGAAGAAACTCAGGAATTTATAGACTTTTGCAAAATCTTCGGTGATGCATTAGGTCCAGCATTCATTCAAGCCGGGGATAATTTCAGTGTAAAAAACTTCCAGGATGTTGAAGCATACCTACTCTCAATACCTGAGGATTTTCGGCTAAATATTGAACTTCGTCACGAAAGCTGGTTTCAACCTGAAGCATTTAAACGTGTTACAGACTTGCTTGAGGATTTCGACATAGGACTTGTAATCACCGATACAAATCTACGAAGAGATGCTTTACACATGCATCTAACGAATGGATGTGTTCATATTCGATTTAATGGAAATAATAATCATATCACCGACAGACTCCGTCTTGAGCAATGGAACGAAAGGATACTGGCCTGGAAATCAAAGGGAGTGAAAGACGTCTATTTTGCATTGCACCAACCGGACGATGCGACTTTCCACGAATCAGTAAAAATAGCTAAAGACGTATTTTCTGAGCTACTCAAATAATTCCTGGCATTTTTCGCAAAAATGAACAGTCCTTGAACCAAGCTTTTCGTGAATAATCGGCATTTTATCCCGGGGGCATTCTTTTCGTTTATAGATTACCAGGTTATCATCCATCACACCGTTCCTCTTCCATTCAAGCATTTCAAAGCTGAACTTCACGCAGTCTTCAATTATATCTTTTAGCTTTTTATCAGGAATAGCTTTTATTTTACTCAGGGGATGAACCATAACCCTAAATAAAACTTCGTTTCTAATCTTATTCCCAACTCCAGTAAATATGTTTTGGTCAATAAGGACATCTACAATTTCATCGTTTGGATTTGCCTTGACCTTCTTTAGGGCAAGTTTTTGATCAAAATTCTCATTCATTACCTCGGAGCGCCAGTCAAGAACCTCGTCTAACGGCTTTTCGATTAACTTGACGACACTAGCATAGAAGTTTAGGTTGCCGGTTTTAAAGGTCAAACCTAGCGTAAGCTTACCTGGCTTTTCGGAATTAATAGTGAAAGAGCCAAAAAGCATAAGATGGACCGATATTGTGAACTCAGGAAAAAGGATTAGTAGTTGTTTGCCATAGGTTCTGACATTTAGGATATTGTTTCCTTTTATTTTCTCTTTAATGTCGGCTTTGATAGATCCTTCAACCCCGAGCACTTTTTGACCGATGAATTGCTTAGAATTTTCACAAAGTACAAGAATGGTAGGCGCTTCTGGCATAAATAGATAACGATAATGTTTATAAACAGTTTGAAAGTTTACAGCCCTTAATTTTCGTTTTACTAAATAGTGTCAACAAGTACGCTCTGTCATTCAGACAAATACACTTTGAGCTTTTTGGATGGTAGTTTTTAGGTCAGTATGCAGGCAAATAAATTCACCGTATGGGCTCTGCATTTGGATTTCCTGCCTGCGCGAGAATGACGGGACAGGTGGCTGGGAGAGTATAGAAATTGCCCTGACCGGCCCTTGAAATTCAGCTTTGCGCCGAAGTGTTATTTTTAAAGGAAATTAAGACTCATCTCTTTCCCTTTCAAAGATCCACGATAAAAACAGTTTTCAATATTGTGATGTTCCTCTATCAATATCTGGATGAGCGGGCTCGTCAGGGCTTGCTGTTGGGAAAAAATAAGGGAAAGAATATAGAAAGAATATTCCAGTAAAATAACAGCCCCGCAAGGGGCTTTGTTGTCTCAGGAGAATGAAAATAGCAACTTACAATATAAACGGAATAAACGGGCGATTAGAGATTTTGCTGCGCTGGCTGAAGGAGGCTGAGCCTGATATTGTATGCCTGCAGGAGCTCAAATCAGAGAATGGCAAATTCCCTGAACAAGCTATCGCGGATGCTGGTTACCAGGCCATCTGGCATGGGCAGAAGAGCTGGAACGGTGTTGCTATTCTTTCTAAAACACCTATCAGAGAAATGCGTAAGGACCTGCCGGGTGAGGACGAAGAATTTACGCACAGCCGCTATATCGAAGGGTTTGTAAACGGGATCGTAATTGGTTGCATTTATCTTCCAAATGGGAATCCATACCCAGGGCCGAAGTTTGACTATAAATTACGCTGGTTTGAGCGCCTGACTACTCATGCAAAGGATCTGGTCGATTTAGATTTCCCTGTTATTTTAATAGGAGACTATAATGTAATGCCAACGGAACTGGACACATACAAGCCAGAGAAATATCTTGAAAATGCCCTGTTCCTGCCAGAAAGCCGGGAGGCTTACAAGGAGCTGGTAGACCAGGGGTGGATGGATGCAATCAGGACACTTTATCCAAATGAGCGCATTTATACTTTTTGGGATTATCTTAGGGATGCCTATGGCAGAAACGCCGGATTAAGGCTCGATCATATTCTGCTAAACAGGAAAATTGCGGGAAGGCTTGCTTCGGCCGCAGTAGATAAGCATGTCCGGGGATGGAAGGGCTCAAGCGATCATGCGCCGGTGTGGATAGAATTAGCTGACGATGATATTTCAAAAGGTAAGTTATCAGCACCAAAAGCAGAAACTCTGGAAATGAAAATTCAGAAATCTGAAACCGCAGAGCTCAATAAGGAATTACCCATTGCTGATTTAAAAACCTTAATAAAGGACGCGCCGGAGTCAAAAATCCCTTCTAACATCAAACCAATGAAGGCAACTCTTGTAGATGCGCCATTTGATGATCCGGGATGGATTTACGAGATAAAATGGGACGGCTACCGGGCGGTTGCGCTGGTTAAAGAGGGCAGAGCTGAGCTGGTATCGCGAAATAATCTTCAGTTTGATCAGTTTGCTCCTATCAATAAATTGCTGGAGAGCTGGCAGCTTAACGTGGTTCTGGACGGGGAGATTGTTGCGCTTAATGAAAAGGGGAACGCCAATTTTGGCGCCTTGCAGAATTGGCGCAATACCAAAAATGCTACCCTTGTTTATTTCGTGTTTGATATTCTCTGGTACGATGGAAAACTGCTTACCGGATTGCCGCTCTACCAGCGACGGGAAATATTGAAGGCTATTTTACCAGAAAGCGAGCTCGTCCGTTTAAGCCAGACATTCGAAGTGGATGGTATACAGTTTTTTGAAGCGGCTAAGAAGATGAAGCTTGAAGGCATTATTGCTAAGAGAGCCGACAGTTTGTACACCTCAGATGCACGTTCTCGCCAGTGGCTGAAGATCAAAGCAAAGCTCCGGCAGGAGGTGGTTATAGCAGGGTTTACTAAAAATGACGGGACGGTAAAGTATTTCAGCGCGCTTGCAATTGGAGTTTATGATCAAAGAGGAGTGCTTCGCTATATCGGAAAAGTTGGAACCGGCTTTAACGCGGCCAGGCAAAAAGAAATGATGGAGCAGTTTAAGCCCTTGATAACAGCTGAATGCCCTTTTGATGATGAGCCGGACGTAGATGAACCCTCGGCGTTTCGACCAAGAAGATTGGGTGCAAAAGCGACCTGGCTGAAGCCGGACCTGGTTTGTGAGGTAGAATTTGCTGAAATCACCAACGATGGTAAAGTCCGGCAGGCTTCTTTCAAAGGTATGCGCAGCGATAAAAATCCTCAGGATATAGTAATGGAACCAGAAGAAGATACTGATGAGGTAGTTGAAGAAGTCAACCTGCTTTCCGATATGGAGGCAGTGAAAAGCGGGAAGCCTGCATCCAAAAAAGCTAAAGCATCCAATCCAAAATCAGCGGTAATA
The DNA here is from genome assembly GCF_037622515.1 of Pedobacter superstes. Lineage (NCBI taxonomy): Bacteria > Pseudomonadati > Bacteroidota > Sphingobacteriia > Sphingobacteriales > Sphingobacteriaceae > Pedobacter > Pedobacter superstes. Next base: position 129,479 of record NZ_JBBJCN010000002.1, on the reverse strand, counting down.
CCGGCGGATCTTTTGATTTCCTCCAAGAATGATATTGAAGAGAAAAAGGTGGATGGACACCTGCTCAAATTCACTAACCTTAACAAATTGTACTGGCCCGAGGATGGAATCACTAAACGGGATATGTTCAATTACTATCACCAGGTTGCACCTTTCATGGTTCCCTATCTAAAAGACCGGCCAATGTCGTTAAACCGTTTCCCCGGCGGAATACACGGGAAAAGTTTCTACCAGAAGAATGTTAAAGATAGCGCTCCCGACTGGGCTGAAACGATGCCGCATACAAATGACAGCGGAGAGGATAAGGACTACTTACTCGGAAATAATGAAGCGACCTTATTATGGATGGCAACATTGGGTTGTATCGAAATGAACCCCTGGTTCAGTCGTGTTCAATCCGCAGACTACCCGGATTACTGCGTAATAGATCTCGATCCTGACAAACAAAGTTTTGAGCAGGTGATACAGGCTGCGCAGGAAGTCCGGAAAGTGCTGGATGCTATAGATGTTCCCAGCTATCCTAAAACTTCGGGCTCAACAGGCATACACATTTATATTCCGCTGGGCGCCAAATACACTTATGATCAAAGTCAGCTTTTCGCCAATATTATAGTGAAGCTTGTACATAAACAGTTACCTGATTTTACTACTCTTGAACGAATGATTTCTAATCGAAAAGGCAAAATGTATCTGGACTTTTTACAAAACCGGCCGGGTGCAACGATAGCCGGGGTTTATTCTTTAAGGCCCAAGCCCGGCGCAACTGTATCTATGCCAGTAAGCTGGGACGAAGTCAGACCCGGACTGACAATGCGAGACTTCAATATTCATAACGCGATAGACCGTTTAAGAGAAACCGGCGATTTGTTCAGTGGTGTATTGGGTGAAGGTATAGACCTTAAAACCACCATTGAAAAAGCTCAAAGTGTCTTTGGCTAGTTCGGGTTAAATGCGACTTTGTGAAGACAGAGCAATTTAAAACTTCGTTTTTTACACAAGCAAATGCTATCACCTTTCGCACCAAATGGACAAATTATATGGTCGAAACGGTAACAACTTAGCCTTAAGGTATATCAAACCCTTAGTCTCAAAAAACGATACTTTTGTAAGCTAGTGATCGGTATGTATTCACTAGTTATAAATAATTTTAAGAGAGAGCAAACCATGGAATTAAAAGACTTCATTTCAGACTCTATTAAACAAATTACTGATGGACTTATAGAAGGTCATGAATATATTCAACAAAAGTCGCCAGGTGCTTTTGCAAAAGACAATTCGAAATCACAGAAATTCGCAGACTTTGAAGATCCCGAGATTGAGGCCAGGACTTGTCTTATAAAACGATAGTATGAATAACTATATGCTTATGATGAAAAAGGTAATGAAAGTCTGGTGAAAGTTTTCCGAGCAACTCACACCTTAAATATCAAAAAGAGATAAATGATGAGGGACTGCTATAGTCCCTTTTATACCAGTTTATAAGGACGGTTAAAAGCCTCCTGCCTTACTTTGAAGTACTCTGCAAGCTTCCTGATTACTTCTTTAGACAAGCCTTTTTTATAGTTTAATATATCAGAGACATAACCTTTACTGATGCCGAGAATAGTGGTTAAATCCTGAGGTTTCATATGGTGGTCCTCCATAAAGGAGCGAAGCATGATGATAGGATCAGTTTCCTGGAAGGAATTGTTATCCTCATCATATTTCTCAATTAAAAGCGTAAGCAGGTCAATCTCATCCTGCACTTGTTCAGTATGGTCCTCGCTCAATAACCTTTCCAATTGATCGCAATATTCGTTATACTGGCCCTTGTTCTTTATTATAGTATATTTAATCGCTTTCGTTACCATGGTCAGTAGATATTAATTGTGTAATGGTCACCTTGCTTGCAAATCTTGTCGTATTCGGCATGTGTTCCTATCCAGCAAACAAATAAATGAGCTCGCTTCGCCCAGAAGACATACTTGCAGATCATCCTGAAATTATTACCGCCAATATCAAAGATTACCCGGTTACTGCTTTTCCCTAAAAGGTCGACAGTGTTAAACGGCTCCTTCATATCGCCTGGTTGTTCCTAGCCGGCATACTTTAACTTTTCCACCCAATCCTCTAAAGAGGTTTTACTTCTGGGCTGTTGATGGGCGAACTCTTCTAAAGTTTGCTTCTTGATCAGATGAACTTTCATTAGAACTCGATGTTTATTTATGCATGGCAACTGATTATTTCGATTTTTAATTTTCAATGTTGGTATCACGGTATTACTAACGTAATCGTAGTGTTTTGACTCCTTGTTCTCCATTAACCCCAACGTAAGCTCCATCGTCAAAATTAACACCAGATCTATTGCAGTCGGGAAAACAAGAAACTGTGAAAGAAAAAGGGATCAGACTCTTAGCCAAACCACTTGGCAGATCTTCGGCGGTGAAAAAGAACACGTAAGACCAGGGGCACGCAATCCGGAGAAGGAAAATCCGGTCAGGCCAAAACCGTATTCCCCTTTAAAGCACAATTCCAACTAACGATACAGAATACAGAACGTGACTAAAAGTAGCATGCGCACAATAAAAGCCCCACTTTCTGTGATGCTTTTGCCCGCCTGAATGTGCGCTTCTCGAACCTTTTAGAAGCTTTACAAAAACTTGCTCAATTGGGCGAGTAATTTATTGTCTAATATTCTATTAATGAAAGACCGGTCTGGGGGACAGTACCGGCCTTTCTTATTAACCAATTTAAAGGAGGGACAAATACATCAAAAACAAGACGTGGAGCAACGGCTCAAAGCTGTCATAAATTTCTACATAGAATTGTGCAATCGGCTCTCCTGCTAGTATGAAAATCATACTTTCACTAAAAGTATTTATATATGAACCCCTAACGTATAATTAACTTCGGTCAAGTTGGGCTCTTCACTATTGGTCCTTTTTAACCGGCTCTTTAGGAGGTTCAACAATGTCGATGTATTTTTTATATAGTTGAGACCAGTTGCGGCCCTTAGAAATTAAATACTGCTCGTTTTTGGTACGGTATATTTCAAATATTTCGATTACCAGCTTCACAGTCTTGTAATCGATAGATTGCTCGCGCGCTTGCTTTAGGTTGGATACTATTACTTTTTCTTCCTCGGCGGTCAGGTCGGGCACGATCATTTTGTATTTGCTAAGGGTTGATGCCAGTTTGTCTTTCGTGTATTTATCCAATACCAGCTCAACCTCTTGCTCGGTAAGATCCTTACGCAGGCCGGCCATGAGGTCGTCATGCACATTTTTTGGCATGGCCGATGAAGCGATCAATTGCCTGTCTAAAGGACCTAAGGCCCTGCCGGTAGTGGGGTTTATTCCAGCGGGAACGGTTTCGTAACTATGGGAATAATGCCAGTCGTGCACAGCTTTTAAGTGCGTAGTGATAAGCGCCTTTATACGATTTTCTTTATCAGCATTATTCAGCTTTAATGAAGCTGTCCATTCGGCGGCATTCTTGTAGATAGCGGCTTCTTCATTTGCCAGCTGTTCGGGAGTGGCTTTTTGGGTAGTGCTTAGCTGGGCCTTTGCAGAAAAGGATAGCACAGCTGCGATCATTAAAATAATTAAGTTTTTGGTATTCATACTTTTTAAGCTTTAAGCGGTTTTAGTTTAATTTGATAAGTATCAGGTGCTTTCTTACAAACACCGGACATCTTGCAGCAGTCGTTTTATTCAACTTTTGCCAGCTTCCTGGACATCCCCTGCAATACACTGAGTACTTCTGCAAGGATATGTTAAGGTGAAGCAATGTGTATTGTCAATAATAAAGAACGGTTTGGCGACCCTGCTTTTCACATTTTTATTTAGAAGTTAAGGTGTCTGTATTTTTATTCGGATCCTTCCAGTTTAGTTTCTTTAAAGGATCAATGTTGTGAATAAACTTTTCAATATTTGTATACCCGTCGCCATTAATATCAGAAACTGCGTCAGCCGGATCTTTAGGGTTTAATCCATACTTCTTTTCCCAGGTATCCGGGATACCGTCATTATCTGAATCCTTATAAGGAGTACCCTTATATTCCGGGTATCCTCCAACCTGACTGATGTCAGTAATGATACCATCCTGATAGGTTGTTTTTCCGGTTCGAACCTCGTTTATAATACGAATATCAACCGCATCTCTTCTAGGTAATGTAGCCCCCGAATTTTTAAGAACAGTTTCGTAAGCCACCTGAGCAGAAGTTATGGTAACAGGATCCATCGGGAATGGCTTATTCACTTTGATATAATTCAAATGTTTCCCTGCATCCGGCAATTCAGCTACCTGTATTCCTCCGTCCCAATTATTTTTAGTGACTTTCTCATTGCCCTCCATGATATTGCCATCAGCATATACCCGTCCTAAAATAAGTGTGTCTTTTCTGGCCCTGTCTCCCTGAGGTTGGAGAATTCGATATCCTGCCGGACGATCTTTAATAGTTGCTGGCCCTGGTTTGTAGTAATTATTAATTACATTAAACATCGAACGATGATCACCGCCGTCTGCAGAACGATGCTTCCAGTTAAAGACTACATTATTAATCATTGTAAAATCACCGTGCATACCAATTGATGGATTTCGGGCGATGTTGTTCGCCCATAAGTTACGCATGAAGGTGCTGTTCAATCCTCCAATCGTGCTTCCATAGGCATGACGATAAGTATTTAAACACTCAGAAAAAATAGAATTTTGTATACTGATATTAACTGTTGGCATTTTTTGAAGCGGAGATCCATCTCCGGCATCATACATGTGACGGTACCAGGACATATTCTCATCAAGTCCCCAACTGGCTGAAACATGATCCAGCATAATGTTTCCAATGGGATTTCCTCCGATAGCATCATCCCGACGCTCATATTTGGCTTCACCACGGCGAAATCTCATGTGCCTGATCACGACATCGTGAGTATTGACCCAAATTGATTCACCTGCAACACAAACACCGTCTCCCGGAGCAGTATTTCCTGCAATTGTTATATAGGGAGCGCGGACAACAATAGGAGATTTTAAACGAATGATACCGGCAATATTAAATACTATTATTCTCGCTCCGCCTTCTTCACAGGCTTCTCTCAAGGAACCGGGGCCGCTGTCAGATAAATTTGTCACGACGAAAACACGTCCTCCGCGCCCTCCAAACGAATACGCTCCACCTCCCTCTGCACCAGGAAAAGCAGGTATTTCAGCTTGTGGTAAATCTTTAGGGCTGGATGCCCATTGTATAAACGGTTTACCCCGTTGAGCATCACGATCAATGATAATCCTGGCTCTTTCCCATGCTTTATCAGACAGCGCCTTGGCTTCCCCAAGTACCGAATCACCTGTAGCGGTGGAGCTTCTGGTTATCATTGGAAATTGTGCGTATGCCGAAGTAGCACTTGCAAGAACTATTAAATTGGTAAATACTTTTCTAAGTAAGAAAAAGCTTATTTCTTTCTGCATGAATATTAGATTTTATTTTGGGATATACTTAGAGCATTAAATGGTAAGGACTGACTAAAGATGTGGCTCACCATCAGATGAACCACATTTAAGAGTTGAAACTTTTTCTTGAGAATTTAACGTTACAATAATGGATCAAATGTTCCTGGCTGTCCTGTGAAATTAGGCCATCCTTTTGTTTGTTCCAGATATGGAGAAGCAATTAAAACATTTTGATTAAATCCCAAAAAATAATATTCATTATACCAGGTAAACTTCCAGTTTGCCGGATTAGTAAGATCCACATTATCCCTGGTGATAATTTCAAAATGGTTATCATACAAATAATCTAAATAGGCATCATAATTAGCGAAGCCGGCAGGTAAAGCACCCGGCTCGCGTTCTCTTACCGTTGCGACGCCTCCAATTTTGAAAAGCGGATCATCGTTTCCGATATATTTAGATCCATCAGCTTTTTTTACAGAGATCCACATTCCGGTTCTGCGAGTACCGTTTAAAGGGGTAATTCCCAATCTTGCGGCTGTTCCAAAATCGTTATTGAATAACATCCACCTTTTCAAATCCCAAAAACGTTTGCCTTCATAGGCCAGCTCAATTTTTCTTTCGTTAAGTACGGCTGCAAAGTGCTCATCCCGAGTAGCTATGCCACCTAAGCCGTAAGTATTTCCGTTACTTTCCACTCCGGCACGTCTTCTGATAGACTTGATCAAATCCAGCCCTTCCGAAAGCTTGTCAAAACCAATAGCAGACTCTGCTAAATTTAATACAACTTCGGCGAAACGCATTTCCATTCCATCTGTAGCACTAAACTCAAAGTTATTGGCATTACTTGCATTTGGATCGGTTCCCTTTCGCAGGTAAATCCCTGAGGCGTTTGCCCCTCTAGTCTCCGTACTTCTGTTAGGAACGTTACTGTTTGCAGCGGCTGTACTTGTGAACCAGGAATACGTCCACTGCCTGAAAGATGAATTTCCTGCATAAGGCCATAGAGCACCATTGTAAACAAAGGTCTTATAAAAACGAGGATCCCTGTTTTTGTAGAACTTTTTAGGATCATAAGTATAAGCAGAAGTTGGGTCGCCTCTCATTTTTCCGTCTTTCATTGGAAAGGCATCCAGCATTTCTTTTGTAGCTGATATCGCTCCATCGCCCAGAACTTCTTTTGAGCGGGCGTTTTTTTCCCATCCATTATTTCTTTGGAGCTGATCTGTTGTTGTTGTATTAAAATTAATGACGATAACAGCTTCGGGATTTTGCCCAGCATTCGTAGTTTGGTCGAGAAACATCTTTTCCCAGGCCTCTGCGTTGGCCAGGTTTCCTGCTTCGTAAAGACCATATGCATTTGCTTTTAATAAATCGTGTGCCTCCTTGTTGGCGTTATAAGATCTTTCCCAGCGTGTTTTGTCATCGTTACGATTAAAAAGAGGACTTGCCCAGGTCAAAAGAACCCGGCCTTTAAGAGCTGCTGCTGCACCGCTTGTAATTCTGCCCCAATTTGCAGCAGGATTAGGCCATCTGCCAGGCAGCATAGTAACAGCTGCATCCAGGTCTTTTACGATCTGCTCTAAGGTTTCAGAAGATTTGCTTCTTGCAACGTCATTGCTTCCATCTCTGTTGGCAGGATTTTGCGCCGTTAAAATTATCGGTACTCCACCATATCGCCTTAATAATTCAAAGTACTGATAGGCTCTCCAAAAAAGCATCTGCCCCGTAAGCTCCTTCCTAGTATTCTCAGGTAAGCCATACTTACCTATTTCATCAAGGAAAAGATTGATCTGTCTGATCCTTGAATATGAATTATTTTGAATCCCCGTTCCAAGCGGTTCTCCAAAATACTCTGAAGCGTGCGCCTGATTGACAGCAATTGCGTTCCAGGGACGGTTCCAGTCTGACTGACCTCCTAATTCTTCTGTTGTTTGAGTTAAATCGTCATTAAATTCTCCTCTCCGCCCGTTTTGAATATTTACAAATGAGTTTCCGTTATCCCCAGGTTGAAACAAACCATAGATATAATCAACATATGCCTGGGCCATGAAAGCATCCTTAAATACATGCTCATTTACTCCCGTAAAGTCTTCTTTCTCTTCCAAAAAGTCGTCCTTACACGCACTAAACACTAAAATCATAGCGGTAAGAACTAATAATACTTTATTATTTTTCATACAATTTTATTTAATCACTCTTAAAGTGATAGGTTCAAGCCTAAAGAATAAGTTCTGATTACGGGGTAATTATCCCAGCTAACTTCAGAGTCTCTGTAATCATATGGATTGTAAAGATTAAACGGATTTATAGCAGTTAATGAAATACGGGCATTTTTAACCCTTAGTTTCTCTGAAAACTGTTTGGGTAAACTATAGCCGAGATTTAAATTTCTCATTCTCATCCTGAATGAATCTACCTGCCAAAACTCTGATACAGGATCAACGCTTATTGCTCTATTAGCGGGATTAGGCATATTACCGCTGGGGTTTAATTCGGGATCATAGATATTATTCCAAATAACAGGCTGGTTCTGGTCAAGGTCCTGAATTCTGGAGTCCATATTACTTCTGCCGGTATGATCGGCCCAGCCACCAAAAGAACCATCAATTACAGCATCCAGGCTAAGTCCTTTGAAACCGGCTCTGAGCGTTATTCCATACCCATAGTGATTACTTTTCTTTTTGGATAACCGGATCTGGTCATTGCTATCAACAATTCCATCGGGTGTGGCGAAAGTTCCGTCAGCTTGCAAAGGGCCTCTAACATCTCTATAATATAACATTCCAGGCTCTAAATCTACCGCATTAACAGTGTGGACTGATTTGATATTATATTGTTGAACATAAGCATCTATTTCTGCCTGATTACGGAACATTCCTAAATAATCATATCCCCATTGCCCGTTGTCATTAGATTGCCCTGGTTGAGCAATCCAGGGGAAGACTATTTGAGTAGGAGAGAAATTTGCCTGGTGAACTTTATTATCATACCATTGGAAACGCGTATCAATACCGTAGTTAAAATTCCTTCCTATTTTATCGTTCCATCCTAAACCAATTTCGTAACCAAAAAGGTCAGCCTTTCCATAATTTTCAGCGGCGACAGATCCTCCTAAAGTAACCGGAAATCCTGCCGTTCTTGATATTAGCATATTTGATCCCCGGTTTAAAAACCCTTCTATAGTAGCAGAAAGGCGAGAATTCAAGAAGCGTGCATCAATACCTAAATTTTGTTTTAATTGATCGCTCCAGGTTGCATCACGATTTGGTGATGTCTCCATCTTCATACCAGTGCCTGCAGGAATATTTAAAGCAGTACCGAACACGCCCCCCTTACCATTCTGATAAGTATAACGTTGTCTCCATTGCCAAATATTGGTATCATCTGCTCCTAACTTACCAATTGAATATCTCAGTTTTAAAAAGTTAATGGCGGGAACTTTGAAAAAACTTTCCTCAGAAATTACCCAGCCTGTGCCCAGGGAATAAAATTTACCCCAGTAGTTTTCAGGAGCAAACTTTGTAGAGGCATCACTGCGGAACATAAAGTCGACAAGATATTTATTAGAAAAGCTATAATTAGCACGTCCTACATAGCCCAAAGCACCTGTCTCAAAAGCAGTTGAACTGCCACCTATTTCTCCAAAAGCAGTACTTAACTGACCATTGGTACCTATAATCGGGTTATCTCGACGAACTTCTTCACGATTAGAACCTGTTTCTTGCCGTTCCAGTGTAAAAAACCCTCCAATAGTGTGTTTTCCAAAGACTGCGTTATAGGTTGTTGAGAAGTTAAACTGGGTATTGAATCCTCTGTCATTAAAAAACCGTACCCGGTTATCATTAGAAATTTGTACCCGTTCAGGATTTGTTGCACCTTCAAAAAGGTGTCTATTAGCACCCGTTTTAGTAAGGAAATCATACACATAGTAACGACCTCCGATTCTGGATTCAGCGCTATTAGTAAAGTTCTTTGCATAAGAAGCACGTGCCTTTAATCCTTTTATAAAAGGAATTTCGTACTCAGTATATAAATTTATAATAGTACTGCGACCGTCGGTTTCTCTATAGTTATTAGTGGCCTCTATTTCATTAAAATGATATCCACTACCCGGAACCCTTACAGGGAGACCATCCAGATACATAGGAATGTAGCGCGGAGCCTGTATAAGAGTCATATAATCACGTTCGGCATTTTCGCCTCCTAACTCGTTATTGATTCGCGACATATCCTGGAAATTACCAGAAACCTGAACCCCTGCCTTGAAACCTGTTAATAAGTTTACATCAGCGCCTGCCCTGAATGTGTATTTGTTATAATCCAGTTTTCCTATATTTCCGTCCTGAGTGAAGTAAGAAAAATTGGCGAAATACGTCGAATTATTAGCCCCCCCACTTACATTAAATGTATGACGCATATTCTGAGAAGCTTTCCAGTTCTCATCTAACCAATCGTAGTTTACATTTTTAAGATGTTCGAGCTCATCGGGAGAAAAAAAGTAAAATTCCGGATCGCTTGTTCTATCAAATCCATTAGGACCATTCATAATATTAACATACTGGCCCATCTCGTAAGCGCTTAGCATTTTTGTCCTGTAAGCTTCGTCACTTGTTCCGAACTGGCCTGTATAATTTATCCGAGGAGGGCCTATCTTACCTCTTTTGGTGGTAACGATAACAGCGCCATTTCCAGCCCTTGAACCGTAAATTGCAGCTGCGGCATCCTTAAGAATAGTAATACTCTCAATTTCGGACGCATCAAGACTATTAAACAAGGTATTGTCAGGAGCGCCTTGTCCATTTATCTGGATCACGTCATCAATAACATATAAGGGAGAAGTTATGTTAGTGGTGGTAAGCGACATCGGATTCCTGATTGTTAAAGTCCCGGTAGTTCCAGGACGAGTAACGCCACCCTGCACACTTGCACCAAGCAATCTTCCCGCTATGGCTGTACTCAAATTACCAACAGGAAGTTCTTCGATTTCTTCACCTCTAATCGCATCTATTGCCGCTGTTGTAGCACCTTTAGTAGTAGTACCTCCATACCCGGTTATAATTACCTGCTCTAAAGACTGCGAATCCTCCAAAAGTTTTATATTTAGTCTGGTTACTCCGGCCACAGAGACTTCCTGTGATTTAAAGCCTATAAAACTAAAAACTAAAACTGCGGAGCCATCCAGTACCTGAAGCGAAAAAGCTCCATTTACATCTGTGGTGGTTGCCACGGTAGTGCCTTTAATCTTTACCGTTACTCCGGGTAAGGGCTCGCCTTTATCATCGCTAACTGCCCCTGTTACAGTAAAAGCCTTATCTGCAAAATTTTTAATTGAGATGACTACGAGATTTGAGCTTGTTTTTCTGTAAGACAGATTGGTGTTCTCGAGAATTGTCTGCATAACTTCATCGAGTGTTGCATCCTTGGTATTTACATCTTTTACCCTGGCACCACTAATTACATCGTCGTTATATAAAAACCGGTACTCCGTGATCTTCTCGATCTCACGTAAGACCTTTTTAACGGGTACATTACTTGCCTGAACAGTTATCCGGGTTTGGCTGTAACCTTTGGAAAATGTCTCAAAAGCTGAGATGAGTACAAGTAAAAGGATACATTTAAACATAATCAGAAATTTAAATAGGGAATTCGACTGGAAATAGCATTCCCAGTTATGTTTTTTTTGCATAATTTTGAATAGGTTAGTTAGAACTATTAGTTAATGAAACGAGCTAAAAGTTTGGTGATAACTACTAACGGGGAACGCGTCAACGTTTCCCGTTTTCATTTAAATAAAATCTGGGTTAACTATCTCTCATACACATCTTGTTTAGGTTATACATTGGTGGCTATTAAAATATTATTACCTGGTTTCGGGTAATTTTGAAGTTGAAGTTATATGATAATTGCAGGGCTCTTAGTGCTTCTGCCAGAGATTCATTCTCAAACCTTCCGGTGAACTGCTTTTCTAATAACTCTTTATCTTTTATGTGCATCTCTACGTTATACCAACGTTCTAAACGCTTTGCTACCTGTTTAAAAGGCTCAGAGTCAAAAGCAAGTTTGTTTTCGAGCCACAAAGCTTCGGATGGAAGGGTATCTTTTAAAGACTTATGCATATATTTAAGTGTAATAAGAGGTATCTCATTTGCATAAATGGATTTTTCACCTGATTGAGGAGCAGTTACTTTATTCCTTATAATAAGTTTTTCATAGGGCTTAAGAATAATTTCCTTTTCACTTGAATTAACCAGGTTCACCTGAATACTTCCATGAACTAACGAAGTTTCTGTCTGATCTTCGCTTAGGTAACTTCTTACATTGAAAGCTGTACCTAAAACTTTCAGATTAATAGAATTGGTTTTTACAATAAAAGGATGCTCAGGATCTTTTACTACATCGAAGAAAGCCTCGCCCTCTAACTTCACCTCCCTAAGTTTATCACCAAACTCTTTATTATAAGAAAGTTTACTTCCTGAATTGAGCCAAACCCGGGTCCCATCAGGCAGTTTAATTTTACTAATCCCTCGATCAGGCGCTGAAACCTCATTTAAATGAGCGATGGTTGGTGTTTCGGGTTTGATTAATACTAAGGAAAATAAGACCACAAGAATTGCTACCGCCGCGGCTGCCATCCAGTAGTAAGGTGTTGTTTTTTTAGGGTTTGCAAAATCGTCTGGCACCTGCTCTTCTGTTACAGCCAATTCATCTAACTTACGTTCAAGCCTGTCCCACTTCTCCTCAAGATGAGCACGAACTGGATGAGGAGGTGTTACCGGGTTTTGATTCCAGTATCTTTCAAGTTCTTCTACAGGATAAATTTCAGAGAATCCAGCTGAAAGGAATCTGTCTAATTGTTCCAATTCAGCCGAAGTAGCGTCACCGCTTAGTTTTTTTCCTACCAGTATCCAGAGTTTAGAAGAATCCATTTGATGGGCTTATACTTATAGGGACAGGAAAATTTGGAAAGACCCTAAAGAATTTTATTTTTTTTATTTATTAGCGATTGCCAGCTTCTCAGATATCTTTTTTAAGGCATTGCCGATATGGTATTCCACAGTTTTGACAGATACATTCAGAACCTCGGCAGCTTCGCGGTATTTCAAGCCTTCCTCTTTTACCAATTGAAAAACCAACTGACATTGAGGTGTAAGCTGTTTAATTGCGTTATAAATCTGGCTCTGTAAATCGAGACAGTACAGGCGCTGTTCCGAGTAAACATGAGGATCAACAGGATCAAAGTTGATATCGTCTATGCTAATAATAGGAAGTTTTTTCTTTTTCTCAAGATAGTTAAAGCAAAGGTTTTTCACGCAAACGAAAAGATAGACCTTTAGGTTATTTACCTGATAAAGCTTACTTCTATTCTGCCAGATCTTAATAAATGCATCATTAACGATCTCTTCAGCCTCTTCATTTGATTTGACGAAGGATGAAGCAAGCCGCAACATGTTAACATAGTAAAAAAGGAAAAGCTGCTTAAATGCCCTGCGATCTTCATTAAAGGAAACTTTAATCAATATTTCTCTTAAATCTTCATCACTCATACCTTGAATCGATTGGTCGCTACTAAACTAAATGTGCACATACGGGAAAATGAACGAGGTAGTTCAATTGCTTGGTTAGCATTATTATATACCAAATCTATTCAGGTTTGCTGTATATAACTTATAGGATATTTACATTAACCTGTAATATTTTGCCATTCAATTTTTCCAGATGAAAACACCTTGTTTATAAAAGTGGTCTTTTTCTTTTTTTTATCCTCCACTTGCCTTTATTGTATTGATGGAGATTGGAAGTTTTTAACTGGCGACCAGTAAGGAGTCCAGGATCTCAAAACACTGTGTCAGAACTGATGAAATTGTGTGAGAAATGTGTGAGAAATGTGTGAGAAAAATTCAGGCACTCGCAAAAGGTATTTGTAAGTGCCTGATTTTAAGTGACCTGGGAGAGGCTCGAACTCTCGACCCACTGATTAAGAGTCAGTTGCTCTACCAACTGAGCTACCAAGTCGACGGCCTCAAAGTAACGAAATATTTTAATAGAGAAACAAGAATTAATAGTAATTCTCTTAATGTTCAAGCTTTGCAGGCAAACTTTCGGGAAATACTTATTCCAATCAGGCAAGGGAATGTTTTTAGAGAAATCTGACCTCCGGATGAATAATTATTTCGGGTTGAGAATTTAAATTTCTATTGCTTTAAAATACTGATATGGTCAAGCGCTTCTTTTGCTTCAGCGGGTCGGTTAGTTCCGATTAAAAGTTTTGCACCATCTGTAAAAATAAGCTGAATACCCTGGTTTCCTGAGATGTTAAATGCCCTGCCTTTTCCAAATAATCCAAGCCGGTAACCCCAGCCGCCGTATTCTGAAATAGGTTCATATTTTCTTACGAACGCTTGAGATATCTTATCCCAGGAATACTTTCTGAACTTTAAATGGAGTGGAAAAAAACGCACATAGATTCCATCGTCCTTAATTGTAGTATCAAGCCGTGTGCAGGCTATAAATAAGGTGACTGATAATGTAATTAGGGTTGTTACAATAAGGCCGGTATTACTCATCAGTTTGCCTTCTAATTGCTCGGGCATTATAAGCTGCCTGATGGTTTTATCTATAAAATAAATATTGATACCTAACAAAATAATCCAAATCCAGATTTGTCTAAAACGTTGCTGTTCAATAAAAAGAACTTCATCTTCCATGACTGATTTTTTATAATGTTAAAGATATTAATCCCATTCTGCAAGCGGAAACGCCTGAAACTCTTTTCAAGATTATCAAAATATTCAGTTTTCATTCAAAAGCCAAACGCGTACTGCTTATCAAATCAGAATAGATGATTAGTCACAATCTGGAATTCCAAAGACATGGGTCTCTGTATTAGTAGATAATCCAAAGCTTTCTCCTCTTGAGGTTTGCCACCAAAATTTTCCGCGCTGTTTAGCTGTATTATATTCATTCATTGTTTCAGCGTCGTACAGGCGTCCGTTAACCATCACATATTTTATTTTTTCAGAATTACGGATATCATTTAATGGATTTTCGTCAAGTATAATTAAATCAGCGAGTTTACCCGGTTCAAGAGATCCAAGCTCTCTGTCAATACCTAAATGCTGGGCTCCATTTAAGGTTGCACTTCTTATTGCCTGTAAAGGCGACATTCCGCCCTGTGTAAGCATCCAAAGTTCCCAATGGGCGCCAAGTCCCTGTATTTGTCCGTGAGAACCAAGATTGATCCTGGTGCCTCCATCTGCCAACTGCCTGGTTGCTTTGGCTACTTCAATATGCCCGTAGTCTCCAAATTCGGCCGTAGTTCTGCGGCGTGAGCGGCTATCAATTATAGAACGCGGTGTAAAATTAAGCAGCCGTTCATTTTCCCAAACATTGGTACGGTCATACCAAAAATTTTCTCCAGATTGGGATCCGTAACTAACGATCAATGTTGGGGTATATGAGGTTTTACTTGCGTTCCATAACGATTTTACATCTTTATAAATGGGCACCGTTGGAATGTTATGCTCAATGCTGGTATGTCCGTCGAGAATCATCGACATATTGTGGAAATAGGTCGAACCGCCTTCTGGTACTACTTCCATTTTTAACTCCCTGCCTGCCTGAATTATCTGCTGCCTTTGATCGCGACGAGGCTGGTTGTATGATTTAACCGTGAAGGCTCCAACCGATTTCATTCTCCGCAGATGCGATTTTGCGTCTTCATAACTATTCGTAACCGCTTTGAAATCGCCATCGGCGCCGTATAATATAGTCCCGGTAGAAAAAAGACGGGGCCCGACCATTCTTCCTGCTTTAAGCATCTCCGACTGACTGAAAACCATTTCAGTATTACTGGAGGGATCATGCGAAGTGGTTACCCCATAAGCCAGATTAGCGAAATATGACCAATCCTGCTGCGGAGAGATTCCGTCCGGACTAACGGGTAAATGGGCGTGCACGTCAATAATGCCCGGCATTATTGTTTGTCCGGTGGCATTAATAACCTGAGCATTTTCCGGAACTTTCACCTGATTTGTTGGGCCTACTTCAACAATCTTGTTTTGATCAATAACGATGGTGCCCTCTTGAATTACTTCATCTCCTTTCATCGTTATGATCCTGGCGTTTGTAATGGCAATTTTCCCTTTCGGGATGTCGGATTTAAGCTTCAATCCTATTTGAATGCCTGTACTGTCAATGGCGGGAAGGGTAGACGATGCTCCATCCACGAAAGTGAAAGAGTTTTTTATTTCCCTTGAAAAGTACTCAGGTCCCTGTGTCCAGTTCAGCTTTTTACTATCGCGGCTCCAGTGCAGGGATATGCCTGCATCCCGGGTGACTTTGGTTAGGGGTAAGGATTTGTTTGTTGATGATAAATCCAGAGAGTTACTGGAGTTCACCAAAGGGGTAATGTACGCATTGAATAACTCTGTAAATGCTAGCCATTTACCATCCGGACTTGGAACGAACTGATTGGCATACTGCGAAGTATAATGCCTCCGCAATGACCCTCCATTAATATCCATGCTTTTAAACTCTTTTTTTCCAGCTTCAGACGCTTGAAAATAAATGCGCGTATCGCTATTTCCAAACACCGGACGAATTCCGCTATCGGATATTTTTAACGGGGTGCCGCCATTTGAGGACACGATATAGATTCCAGGATTTTTCCCGAAAGCAAAACCAAGAGTATTGTTGCCACTCCCTTTACGATAAACCACCTTATCGCCCTTGTTAGAAAACTTTGGAGAATAATAAAACCCTTTCTCTGTGGTTAAGCGGGTTGTTTTCTGGCTCTTTATTTCAATCTTATTTATTGAAGCCTTATTATCGTCGCTCCATGAAACATACACCAGAAATTTACCATCCGGGCTAAATTCGGGTTCGAATTCGAAGTCTGTTCCATCGGTTAAGCGCTCTGGCTTTCCATTTGGCAGATCTTTCATATAAATATATCCGGCGGCATTAAATGCTACTTTTTTTCCATCAGGTGAAGTGGTTAACTGGCGGATCATTTTAGAATCAAACTCTTCAGTGAAAACATTGTGCTTAAATTGAACAGCTTCGGCAATGGTGTGATTGGCGTTAACTTCAAATGGGATTACGGAAGTTTCCTGCGTATTGATATTAAGTTGTCTGATTTTTCCTTTTGCATAAAAAATGATGTTTTTGCTATCTGGTGTCCAGGCGAAGGTTGGATAAACTCCGAATATTGCCCATGCTTCCTGCTGATCATGGGAGAGATCTTCATATACGGACCACTCTTCCCCGGTTGCCAGGTCCTGTACAAAAAGCGCAGACTTCAACCGCACGCGTTTTACAAAGGCCATTAACTGGCCATCGGGCGAAATCCGTGGCCTTGCCGCGCCGCCTTGCCCTCCCGCAACGGTTTCGATATCGCCGGTTTCACGGTTTAATCTCTTTATAGAATAGATTTCTCCATTGGGGTCCTTGTTGTATTGAAAGAAAGGTCCCTGACTTACATCTTCACTAAAATAAAGGTATTTCCCATCCGGGGAAACCTCCGGTTCACCGGCATCCTGCTGATCATTTTTCTTTTTAGTGAGCTGTATACCTTCACCACCCGAAAAATGGTACATCCACATTTCGCCTGCACCTAAAGAGCGGGTGCTTGTGAAGTGTTTGCGGGCTATTAAATATTGATTGTCGGGTGTCCAAACAGCATTATTCAGCAAACGAAAGTTCTCTTTAGTAACCTGGCGCTTGTTTGAACCGTCAGAGTTCATAATCCATATATTATCGCCGCCATCCTTATCGCTGGTAAAAGAAATCATTTTGCCGTTAAAACTAAACCGTGGCTGAACTTCAAAAGCCGAACCGCCAGCAAGAATTGCTGCCTTTCCGCCTGCTATTGGCATTTTATAGATATCGCCTAAAAGATCGAACACTATTTCCTTCCCGTCGGGACTAACATCAAGGTTCATCCAGGTGCCTTCATCCGTTGTAAAGGAGATGGATTTTGTGGGGCCGGTGGGTTTTTCAACGTTCCATTTGGGCGTCTCAGATTTTGATTGACTATATGCGGTATTTACAAACAGGGCTATTAATATGGCGCAAACTTTATTCATTCTTCTGGATATGGACACAAATATATCGTTCTGTTGATTTATGAACTAGGTTTTGGAGTAATTATTATGATAGGATTATTAGCTTTGACCCAATGACAATTTACCAGGTCCTTAAAAAGTATTGGAACTTCGATTCTTTTCGCTCCCTGCAGGAAGAAATAATCCAGTCTGTTTTAGAGGGCAAAGATACGCTGGCACTTTTACCTACCGGTGGCGGAAAGTCGGTTTGTTTCCAGGTTCCGGCCATGGTGAAGCCAGGTATCTGTATTGTTGTTTCTCCTCTAATCGCGCTGATGAAAGATCAGGTAGAGAATTTGAAAGCGAAAGGTATTGAAGCTGTTTCCATTGTTTCAGGAATGGGGAAGCGTGAAGTGGATATTATGCTGGATAACTGTGTTTACGGGCAAATCAAGTTTTTATATGTATCACCCGAAAGGTTAATGTCTGATCTGGTCCGGGAGCGGATCAAGTATATGAACGTAAACCTTTTCGCAATTGATGAGGCGCATTGTATTTCGCAATGGGGATATGATTTCAGGCCGCCATATTTGCAATTAGCAGCTTTACGCGATTTACATCCTGATGTCCCGATTTTAGCATTAACTGCTACCGCCACAGAGACTGTTATTGAAGATATACAGGAAAAGTTAGGATTTAAAACCAGGAATGTTTTCAGGAAAAGCTTTGAACGTAAGAATTTAAGCTACATCGTTGCAACGGAAGAAAATAAATTCAGAAAGCTTATCACGATAGCCAGAAAAGTTAAAGGCACAGGTATCGTTTATGTAAGAAACAGGCGGGCAACCCAGGAAATTGCTAAACTACTTAACCGCGAAGGAATAAGCAGCGATTTTTATCATGCCGGTTTAACAACACCCGTCCGTTCGGATAAACAGGAAGCCTGGAAAAAAGGTGAAATACGGGTAATTGTAGCTACCAATGCTTTTGGGATGGGAATTGATAAAGCCGATGTTCGGTTTGTGGTCCATCTGGATTTACCCGAAAGCCTTGAAGCGTATTACCAGGAAGCAGGACGGGCTGGCCGTGATGAAAGGAAAGCTTTTGCAGTATTGCTTTATAATACTTCCGATAAAATCGCTCTGGAGAAAAAGTTTAGTCTGAGCTTTCCTTCTCTGGAAGAAATAAAACAGGTGTACCATTCGCTGGGTAATTATTTTCAGCTGGCTTACGGTGCAGGGGAGGGCCTGACCTTAGAATTTGACATTGGAAATTTTTGTTCGCGCTTTAAACTGGACGCAATTAAAACCTTAAACGCTTTAAAATTTTTAGAACACGACGGATACATCGCTTTAAGCGAAAGTGTATACCTACCGTCGCGGGTCAAAATTAACGTTGGATCGGAGGAGCTGTATCGGTTCCAGATCGAATATTCACAATATGATTCGTTTGTGAAAATATTGCTTCGTTCTTACGGTGGACTCTTCGAACAATATTCTCAGATACGTGAAAGCGACCTGGCCCGAAGAACGAATTTAAGTACCCAACAGGTTGTTAAAACCTTAGAAAAATTAGAAGAGCTTGAACTGCTTGGCTACCTTAAACAAACAGACAAACCTCAGATACACTATTTGAAGGGCCGGCTGGATAGTCCGAACTTGTTTATTGATACCAAATACATAGCTCAAAGGAAGATCATCATGCAGAAACAGGTGGAATCTGTAATTGAGTATGCAGAATCAAATAAATGCCGCAGTAAGTTATTATTAGAATATTTCGATGAAAAACAGGTTGAGAAGTGCGGGGTATGTGATGTGTGTATTGAAGAAAAACGTGCCGCTGAAAAAAGTTTTGTTTTTGAGCGTATAGCTTTTGAGATGATGGAAAGGCTCTCCGAAAAGCATTTTACTTTAGATGAATTGATCTCTTCAGTTCATTCAGGAAATGAAAAGGAGAGGATTGAAGGCTTAAGAATTATGCTGGATGCAGGAAAAATAAAGACGGATGGAGAGAAGTATTACATTTAATTAACCTAAAATCTCTTACTCAGGAACTTCCTCCCTGGGGATCTTTTTATCCAAATGGATCATTACCGGGGTAGCGGTGATACCATGGATAAGTACTGATATCAGGATCGTAAAAGCAACAATAGCCCACAATTCTTTTTCGTGAAGAAAAGGGATTTGCCTGAAAGCAAAAGCAAGATAGAAAATAGAACCGATTCCCCGGATTCCAAAAAAGCTTATCGCGAATTTCTCTTTTATATGAATTTCAGAACTGAAAATACTGGCATAGGCCGCTATAGGTCTAATTATAAATACCAGCATTACAGTAAATAAAGCCATTTTTAGAGTCAGCGCTTCCAAAACTCCGCTCGCTAAACTTCCGCCAAATAAAATAAGTACAACGGCAACCAGCAATCGCTCAGCCTGGTCGGTAAAAGAGTGCAGATCATCATGATAATCATGCTTTTTCTCAAAGTGCCGAAAGGTTATGGCGCAAATAAAAACAGCGATAAAACCATAAGCATGTATTAACTCAGTAAATCCATACACCATTAAGGTAAGGGAGACGGCCAGAAAGCCATCCCTGGTTTTAAGAACGGAATACTTTTCTCCCAGCCTGAAAACTAAATAGCCCACCAGTCTCCCGGCAAGGTATCCTACAGCGGCTCCAAAAATTAATTTGTAAAGGAAATGATATCCAAACCACGACCACAAACCGTCGTTTCCGATGTGCCCATGCGCTATACTGCTTAATGTGATTGCCAGCCAGGTAAATGGAAAAGCCATGCCATCATTCAATCCTGCTTCGGCCGTAAGTGAAAATTTGGTTTCAGATTTTTTTCCCGCGTTGGGTGGCCCCACCTGAACATCCGATGCCAATACAGGGTCTGTTGGAGCAAGTGCTGCTCCAAGCAATAAAGCAGACGCAATATCAAAGCCTAGCAGGGTATAGCCTAAAAGGGTTGCTAAAGCGATGCAAAGCAGCATTGCTATAGATACCAGTCTGATAGGAGATGACCAGTTTTTAAAAGAAAATGCACGGTCTATTTTAATGCCTGTGCCCATTAAGGATATAATCACTACCATTTCGGATAAGCGAACCACGAGCTCCTCATTCTTTTTTACATCCGGAACGGGCAGCCATCCGGGCACAATAGCAAATACAGCAATTCCGGCAAGTACATAAATGATGGCATACGAAATTCCGGTAAGTTTAGTAATGGCTGGCATCCATGCCATGCCAAAGGCCGCAACCCCAATAAGTGTGATTAACAGGATATATTCATCCATAACTGCATCCGATCAAATTTGGGGCCACTAAAGGTGGTTTTGATATGTTTAGAAACCTACAGACCCTGATAAAAATACAAAATAGAATTTTCATGTCGCTTTATTAACATGATTGGTATACTTATCATCAGTGTTAGCCTATATTACAAATAAGGCATTAAACTTTCTCTGCTATTAAAGTCTATTAAGTAAACAGAGAAAAAACATGAAAACAAAACTTACAAAAACCTTTACAGTAATAGTTGCTGTAATCGCTATCATCGCCAGCACTCAATTTGCTAATGCATCAATCATTACAACAGCTATAAGCGGTGTGAATAAAGTACACATTACTGGAAATGTTGAAGTATGTTTAATACAGGCCGAATCAGAAAGCTATAGCGTTTATAATACAGTTTCGGACGTCCAAATAACTTTTGCGGACAACCAGCTAAATATCTCATCTCATTCAAAAGAGCAACTAAAAGTTGTTTTAGCAGTTACAGATTTATCATCGATAGAAACTTTTGGTAATGCAGTTGTACATTCTTTAAATACATTGAAATCGGATGAAATGATAATCAGTCTGAACGACAGGTCCACTGCAAAAATCAGCCTGGATGTATGGGATTTGCGTATGGATGTTCAAAATTCGGCTGCTATAAAATTATCGGGTAGTTCGAAAAATCAACTGATATCTATTGAAGGAAACAGTAAACTGGATGCGACGGATTTTAAATTAAATGATTCGTATAATTTATCGGGCAGAGCTAAACTATATGTTACGCTTGACGGAGAGAAAACCACTATTCAAAACCACAAAGGGGGGATAAGAAGTTAGTTTAGAGTACTCGCCTTAGAATACTTGCCCGGTAAGGAGTATACCATCGACTGTTTTACAAATAAAGATGGTAAATTATTATTTTCCGAGGGAAGGGTTCGCAGGCGGATTTCTAATGGCATTAGCGTTAATTCTATAAAGGTTAAAAACCCGCAATTTCAAAAGATAGCTGCGATTATAAACAATACATTGTCCTTCGCGGAGTATGGTTTTTCCAGGTAAAAGAGCGGGCAAACGGAGAAATGGTACTTATGGAAATCTCTCCCAGAGTTGCCAGAACCATGCTCTGTTCAGGATTACCGGTGTAAACTTCATTCTCTTAAGTTTACTAGACAGAATGGGCTGTGATGTAAGTGTTTTACAAAACGAATTTGAAGCAGAGATTGATCGTGCTTTATTTGCCAGATTTATCCTTAATATAGAATATGAATATGTTTATGTTGATCTTGATGATACCATTATTGTTGACGATAAGGTTAACACCACCTTGATGAAATTTCTATATCAAAGCAAAAATTTCAGACAAAAAAATAATTTTAATAACTAAACATAATTTCAATATTACCGAAACTCTTAATCGGTTTGCTATAAGCAGTTTCATCTTCGACGAAATAGTTCATTTAGAAGAGTCTTTGAAAAAAAGTGACTTTATGAAATTCAGAAACTCGATTTTTATATGCAATTCTTTTGAAGAGAGGAACGAAGTATTAACCAGACTAAAAATACCTGTATTTGGATTAGATGCTGTAGAATCTTTGTTGTACTGGAAGGCTTAATTGCCCGTTTTATAAAAATATTAAAAAGAAATAAAAGTATCCTGCTCGCATGCTGGCGCAGGATACTTGTCGCGGTTATGCCAATTGCTTCTGGGTTTTCAAATTGCCGATAAACTCAGGGATTTTCTCCATATATGATTCATCGCCCAGTAATTTAACAAACGCGCTCCCTACAATAGCGCCATTAGCAAATTGGCTTGCTTTGCTAAAGCTATTATAGTCTGAAATACCAAAGCCTATCATAGTAGGATTTTTTAAATTCATTCCTTTTAACCGTGTAAAATACTCTTCTGTCACATCGGTAAGAGCAAGATGCTTTCCTGTGGTTGAGGACGATGAGAGTAAGTAGATAAAGCCATCGGTCAGCTCATCTATTTTATGAATACGCTCATCAGAAGTTTGAGGCGTGATAAGAAATACATTGCTTAGGTTATTGTCTTTAAAGGATTGTTTATACATTTCCTCATATTCATACATAGGGAGATCAGGAGCAATAACTCCATCCACACCCACTTCTTTACATGAAGTACAGAATTTCTCAACCCCGTATTGAAGGATCGGGTTAACATATCCCATGAGTAATACCGGTATGGTAACACGTTTCCTAAGATCTTTTAACTGCTGGAACAAAACCTTAAGTGTCATCCCGTTTTCAATCGATTTTAATGAACTGTTCTGAATGACGGGTCCATCTGCTAAGGGATCAGAGTAAGGTATTCCGATTTCCAGAAAATCTGCCCCAGCCTTTTCAAGTGCTTCCGCAATATCAAGAGTGCTGTTCAAATCAGGATAGCCTGCAGTGAAATATATTGATAAAACGTTTTCTTTTTTCTGTTCGAAAAGTTGATTAATTCTGTTCATTTTTTGAGATATGAGATACTAGATATGCGATTTGAGAAGAAAGGAGCTAAATGGTTTCTGTATAGATAATCTAAAATCATATAATCCTCTTATAATCTGTGTAATCATCTATCTAAAATCCAAAATAATTCATGTAGTTACTTAAATCTTTGTCGCCACGGCCCGAAAGGCAAACAACAACACTCTCACCACCTTTAAAATTCATTTTATTAAGGTATGCAAAAGCGTGCGCACTTTCAATAGCCGGAATAATCCCTTCAAGTCTGGTTAGTTCCAATCCGGCATGCATTGCTTCGTCGTCGGTAATGCTTACATATTCGGCACGTTTAGACTTGTACAAATGTGCATGTTGCGGACCGATACCCGGATAGTCCAATCCGGCAGAAATAGAATATGGTTCTACAACCTGACCGTCTTCTGTTTGCATAACAATAGACCGACTGCCATGCAGAACGCCTTCTGTTCCTAGAAATGTCGTAGCAGCAGATTCGCCGGTGTCAACACCCTTGCCTCCGGCTTCAACAGCGATTAGCTTAACATCCGGTTCATCCAGAAAATGATAAAACATACCAATAGCATTACTACCGCCACCAACACAGGCAAGAACATAATCAGGATTTTCTTTCCCTGTTTTTTCTTTTAACTGCCACCTGGTCTCCTCAGAAATTATTGCCTGAAAGCGTGCTACCATATCAGGATAAGGATGTGGCCCGACTGCAGATCCGATAATGTAATGGGTATCTACCGGATTATTTATCCAGTCGCGTAAAGCTTCATTTGTAGCATCTTTTAAAGTCTGACTTCCTGAAATAGCAGGAATTACGGTAGCGCCCATCATTTTCATACGTGCAACATTGGGTGCTTGTCTTTCAATATCAACTGCACCCATATAAACCACACATTCCAGCCCCATTAAAGCGCAAACTGTAGCGGTTGCAACTCCATGCTGACCGGCGCCTGTTTCGGCGATGATACGTTTTTTGCCTAGTCGCTGAGCCAACAAGATCTGACCCACCGTATTGTTTATTTTGTGCGCACCTGTATGATTCAGGTCTTCACGCTTTAAATAAATGTTTGCACCATACTTTTCCGAAAGGCGTTTTGCAAGATAAAGAGGTGAGGGGCGTCCAACATAATCTTTTAACAGTTGCTGATATTCTTCCTGAAAGCCTGGCTCATAAATAATATCCAGGTATTTAGTTCTTAGCTCCTCAACATTCGGATAAAGCATCTCGGGAATATAGGCTCCGCCAAAAGCTCCGAAATATCCTTTTTCATTTACATGATAACTCATATTGTCCTCCAATCCCTAATCCGGGATTTTTATTTCATTAAAAACTGCTGTTAATTTTTCTATATTCTTTAAGCCTGGTTCCAGTTCAAAACGACTGTTCAGGTCAAGTGCATAAAGTCTTGGATCGTTTATTTGTTTAATTTCTGTAAGATTATCGGCGCTTAAGCCCCCGCTCAAAAAATAGGGTTTTTGTAAAGAATATTTTTGCAGGATATTCCAATCAAACGTTTTTCCCGAACCTCCATGCAGATCGGTTTTGGTGTCGAAAAGGAAATAATCTACCGCTTCTTTATACGCAGATAAATCACTGAAATCAAAATCTTTATCCACTCCAAACGCTTTAATTACTTCAACGTCAAGTTGCTTGCATCTGATACAAAACTCAGGACTTTCTGTTCCATGTAATTGAATTGCATCCAGCTTATATGTGTCAATCTTCTGGCTGATTTCCGTGTAAGCAGCGTTAACAAAAACACCCGTCTTTTTTATTTCTGATGGCAAGGCATTTAATACTTCAACATCCAGATCCGCTGCATAGCGCTTAGACTGTGGATAAAATATAAAGCCCATATAATCAGGTTCAAGCATGGCGAGTTCGCTGATGTTTTCAGCATCCCGCATCCCGCAAACTTTTAGCTTCAAACCCTTTAAAGTCATTTTATAGAAATTAACGTATTAAAGCTATTTAAAGCTTTTTTACTCTGTAAAGATTCTTCAGCAATGTAATAGCAATCAGCAAAGCTCTTTTCAGGATGAATTGTTTTAATAGCCATGGAAGCATTGCACAAAACAACATTGTTTTGTTCTGTAGTACCAGCTCCTTTTAAAACATCCATAAAAATTTTGGCCGACTCCTGAACGGTTTCACCTCCGCCAATCAGTTCAGGACGTATTCTTTCAAATCCCAGACTTTCCAGCGTATGAATCGTTTCACCTGTTGGAGTAAATGTTTTAAAAGAATTAGTTAAAGATATCTCATCATATCCTCCCAAATCATGGATAATGGTGTATTTCTTAGATGTTTTCTGATGAATATATGCATATTTCCTGGCTAGTTCCAGGCTAAAAACACCAACAATCTGATTTTGCGGTTGCGATGGATTTACCATTGGCCCCAGCATATTTATAAAGGTTTTTACACCTAATTCTTTTCTGATAGGTGCAAGAGTTTTCATTGCCGGATGAAAGAGGGGTGCGTGCAGAAAGCAGATTCCGGCATTATCCAGGCTTCTTTTTAATGTTCCGGAATCATTTGTAAACTGGTAGCCTAAATATTCCATTACGTTGGATGATCCGCATCCGGATGAAACCCCATAGTTTCCATGCTTAGCCACATTATAGCCTGCTCCTGCAACAATAAAGGAGGCAAGAGTGGAGATATTAAAGGTGTTTTTACCATCGCCGCCAGTTCCGCACAAATCAATTAATTCATAACCTTCAAGGCCGGGTTTCAAACACAGATCAAGCATAGCATCTCTGAAGCCTTCAAGTTCATCTACTGTTATGCTGCGCATACAATAAATAGTTAAAAAGGCTGCCATTTGCGACGGATTGTATTTACCGGTTGCAATGTTGATTAAAATTTCTTTGGCCTGTAATTTTGTAAATGTTTTGTGTTCGAATAAATGGTTTAATATTTCTTTCATTTGATGGCGCCTCTGTAAGGCAAAAAAAAAGGTTGCTATTAGAGCAACCCAGGTTATGTTATTTTTAAAATATATACCTATTGGAATTGCTTAAGGAATTAACAATTGCCACCACCAGGAAATATATACAATTGTTATTTTCATTTATTTATCGGGACTAAACCTTGCAAAAACTTAAAAATTGCGTTAATTGAACAATATGCTCATGCAGGACTTATCTAAGTGTAGCAAATATGCCTATATCTTTTGTGCTCTGCAAAACTTTTATGTTTTTTTTGAAAAACTGAAGTATATGTTTAGTTAAAAGGATTATTTTAGCCACAATGTATAGCAAAAGGACAAAGTATATTATTTTATTAAAACAAAAAATTGGTAAATGGTTACTGGTTCTTATCGGCGTTTTTCTTGCAGCTTTTGGTTTAAAAGGGTTTCTGTTACCTAATGGCTTTATCGACGGGGGAGTGACCGGATTGTCATTATTGGCTAATCATATTACAGGTGTACCTGTATCATTATGGCTTGTTCTATTCAATATTCCATTTATATTGGTTGGGATACGGCAAATCAGTAAAACATTCGCCACCCATACTTTAATAGCGGTATTCGCCCTGGCTCTGATTATATATTTCTTCAATTTTCCGGTAATTACTAACGATAAGTTACTGATTTCAATATTTGGAGGTTTTTTTCTGGGGGCGGGAATCGGACTGGCAATCAGAGGAGGATGTGTACTGGATGGAACTGAGATTATTGCTGTGTACATAAACCGGAAAAGTATTTTCTCCATAGGTGATATTATTTTGCTGATTAATGTGGCGATTTTTTCTGTTGCTGCCTTTATCCTTGGTATTGAAGCTGCCCTGTATTCCATCCTAACTTATCTTTCGGCCTCAAAAACAGTTGATTTTATCATTCAGGGTATTGAAGAGTATACCGGTGTAACAATTGTTTCTGCGAAGAGTAAAGATATCAGACATGCCATCACCACCGAATTAGGCCGGGGAGTAACGATTTATAAAGGAGAAAGAGGTTACGGCAGTAATCTGTATGATGAAAAAGAAATAGATATCATCTTTACCGTTGTAACCCGCTTAGAGGTTCCCAAAGTTAAAGAGGTAGTGAAAAATATAGATCGTAAGGCATTTATCGTTATGAATGTAATTACCGAAACTAATGGTGGTCTTATTAAAAGAAGACCGCTTCATTAATGTGGCGATTTTCAGATTTTTTGATCTCCCATGGAGTATTTATTGTTTCCGGATCTTAGTAACAAATATCAGCCTGGAACATTGTCTTTTTACAAAA
The DNA here is from genome assembly GCF_037622515.1 of Pedobacter superstes. Lineage (NCBI taxonomy): Bacteria > Pseudomonadati > Bacteroidota > Sphingobacteriia > Sphingobacteriales > Sphingobacteriaceae > Pedobacter > Pedobacter superstes. Next base: position 102,007 of record NZ_JBBJCN010000002.1, on the reverse strand, counting down.
ACAAATTGATTTTTCAAGTTAATGCATCTCACAAATAGTCTTACCTGGAGTAAAAGCAGTCCCAAAATATTTTGGGGAGAGATCGCGCCATGCGATCATGTGGTTCAAATTTATGAAGACAAAGAGGTTTTTTTTGACACCCTTGCCGGTTTTGTAGGAGATGGAATTAACTCCGGAGACTGTATTATTGTAATTGCCAGAAAAGCACATTTAAAGGAGCTTGAATCGAGGCTCAAAGCGCATGCAGTTAGCGTGAAATCCTTAATTTCTGAAAACCAGTACCTTGCAATTGATGCTAATGAAGCTCTTGAACAGTTTATGGTCGACGGTTGGCCGGATGAGGCGAAATTCAGAGTCTTTGTATCAAACCTTTTAAAAAAAGCGTATAAAAAAGACAGGCCTGTTCGCGCTTTTGGAGAAATGGTGGCTCTCTTGTGGGAGCAGGGCCATCAGGGAGCTACAGTAAATCTGGAACATTTATGGAATGCCTTTCTGGCGACAGAATCATTTAAGCTATTCTGTGCCTACCCTAAAAGCGGCTTTACTCAAAATCCGGACGAAAGTATGGCTCATATCTGTACAAGCCATTCCATGATGATTGATGGTAAAAGGGATTCACCAGAAATTCTTTATAAAAAAGTAGATAATGTATCTATTTAATCAGCGGATCTCTTTCCTTTGCAAATATTTCAAACACTTTTTTGTCCACCCAGGCAGGCAGTAATTTATTCATTAACACTGCAAGTTTACCTTGAGAAGTCATTATTAAAGTTCTTTTTCGATGTATAACACCGTTAACGATATTTTTTGCAACCTCATCAGCACTCATCATTTTACTCTCGTCCATACTGGTTTCTCCTTGTGAAATTCCATCTTTAGCAAGTGCTGTATTTCTGATATTAGAGGCTGTAAACCCTGGGGCGGCAATCATAACATGCAGGCCGGTCTTTAAGTTTTCTACCCGTAATGCTTCCAGAAAACCATTCATCGCAAATTTTGAAGCCGAGTAACCGGTTCGCCCTGGCAATCCTCTGAATCCAGCAATGGATGAAACTCCTACTACAGAGCCTTTGTTTTTTAAGAGTTCGGGCAACGCAAATTTAGTGCAGTAAACTGTGCCCCAGAAGTTAATATCCATCAGGTTGCGGATAACCACCAGATCCAGATCATTAAATAGCGCCCGCATGCTAATCCCTGCATTGTTAACTAATACATCAATCCGATTAAAGGTAAGTATTGCCTGTTTTATCAATAATTTACAATCATCTTCTTTAGAAACATCGCACTGAACCGCTATAGCTTTAATTCCATAGCTTGCCTCAAGGTTTTCTGCAATTTCGCAAAGAGTAACATATTGCCTGGCTCCCAATACAAGATTTGCCCCCTGACGGGCAAATTCTTCAGCGCATGATTTGCCGATACCCGACGATGCTCCTGTAATTATTACGGTTTTGTTTTTTAAAGACATTGAATGTTTGATAATGGTCAAAGGTAAAAGCTGAAAGGGCAATTCAAAAGCTTTATTTGGTAAGTAAAATTAAGCATTTATTTAAGTAATGAATTCTCGTAGGGGACCCTGGTAATAATAGATCTGCCTAAAGTGATTTCATCTACATATTCAATTTCACCGCCAAAAGCTATTCCTCTTGCTATAGTGCTGAATTTTACCGGGAAATCTTTTAATTTTTTATACAGATAAAATATGGTGGTATCTCCTTCCATTGTGGCGCTTAATGCGAGGATCACCTCCTGAATTTCTCCTGTCTTTACCCGTTCAACAATTGAATCGATATTTAGATCTGAAGGCCCTATACCATCCATAGGTGAAATTAAGCCTCCTAAAACATGGTATACGCCATTATATTGATTGGTGTTTTCGATAGCCATAACATCACGGGTATCTTCAACCAAACAAACCAGGGTCTTATCCCGTTTCTTGCTTGAACATATTTCGCAAATGGAACTATCTGAGATGTTTTTACATACTTCGCAAAATCGAATTTCTTTTTTAAGTCTGGTTAATGCATCACTAAAGCGTTCAACATCCTGTACAGGTTGATTAAGCAGGTGCAAAACCAAACGCAATGCGGTTTTTTGCCCCACACCCGGTAATTTAGAAAATTCGGATACAGCATTTTCAAGTAAGCGGGAAGAGAAATTCATTGTGTAAAAATAGGGATTAGAAGGATATTATTTAATTGTGGTTATGAAATTTAGTGCTTGTATCTCAATAATCTGTGCAATCCCATTAATCAGTATTCGCATTATAATATATCTTTATACTTTTAGAACTCAATATTAAACTATGTCGCCGGGAGTATTATTATCATTTATAGTTAGCTATTTTATTCTACTTATTGCTGTCTCGTATTTTACATCCAGAAATTCCTCAGACAATTCAACGTTCTTTATAGCAAATCGAAATTCGCGGTGGTACCTGGTTGCATTTGGTATGATAGGTACTGCATTATCGGGAGTAACTTTTATTTCTGTACCCGGAGCGGTGGGTAAAAGCAGCTTTGGTTATTTTCAATTTATCCTCGGTAACGCCGTTGGTTTTGTATTAATCGCCACGGTTTTGCTCCCTATGTATTATCGTATGAACCTGATTTCCATCTACACCTATCTTGAAAAAAGGTTAGGTTACTGGAGTTATAAATCGGGTTCGATGATTTTTCTGATCTCCCGTACAATCGGCTCGGCATTTCGTTTATATCTTGTGGGGATAGTGCTTCAAAAATTCATTTTTGATGCATGGAACGTTCCTTTTTGGGTGACAATTTCTTTGTGTTTGATACTGATATGGCTTTACACATTTAAAGGCGGCTTAAAAACGATTATTATAACAGATACCCTGCAAACAGTGTTTTTGTTGTTGTCTGTGATGCTTTCCATTGTTTTTATTTCTCAGAGGCTTGATCTTAATATCGCTGAAACATTTGAAGCAGTAAAGGAAAGCTCGTATTCCAGGATTTTTTTCTGGGAGGATTTTTTAGGTTCAAAATCACATTTTCTAAAACAGTTTTTGGGAGGGATTTTTGTTACGTTGGCAATGACTGGTCTAGATCAGGATTTAATGCAGAAGAATCTTAGCTGTAAAAATATTGGAGAGGCGCAAAAAAACATGCTGACTTTCACAGGGATCTTTGTGGTAATTAACTTGTTTTTTTTAAGCGTTGGGGCATTACTTTATATGTTTGCAGCTAAAAATAATATCGATGTTACATCTTTCCGGACACCTGATCATTTATTCCCGGAAATCGCATTGAACCATCTCAATATTATTCCAGCTATAATTTTCATGGCAGGTTTAACAGCAGCAACATTTGCTACTACAGATTCTGCTTTAACTGCTCTGACTACTTCTTTTTGTATCGATTTTTTAAATTTCGATAAAAATAAAGATCACAATTCACCAAAGTTAGTGCGCACCAGGCATTTAGTTCATATGGTATTCTCCTTTTTGATGCTTTTAGTAATTTTGGGCTTCAAAGTAATAAATAACGATTCTGTAGTGAACGCCATATTCAAGGCGGCTGGCTATACTTATGGCCCGTTACTGGGATTATTTGCTTTTGGTATGATTACTAATCGTGCAGTGAAAGATAAACTAGTGCCTTTTATTTGTGTACTTTCTCCGGCTATTTGTTTTTTCCTTGATTTTAATTCAAAAATGTGGACCGGGTACGTGATTGGTTTCGAGCTGATTATTATTAACGCCTTTATTACGTATCTTATGCTATTATTAACAAGCAGAAGAACCCAGGATCAAACAAGTTTTTAATTTTTTTATTTTGTAACTATGACAAGTGATGAACAGATAAGAAATGCTTTCGATAATAAAGATTGGCAGGAAATTAAAGTTACAGATTCATGGCAGATATTTAAGATAATGGCCGAATTTGTGGATGGCTTTGAGAAACTTGCGAAAATAGGTCCATGTGTATCAATATTTGGTTCGGCCAGAACCACAAATGAAAATAAGTACTATAAATTGGCTGAAGATACTGCCCGTTTGCTTACTGAAAAAGGTTATGGAGTAATTTCAGGGGGCGGCCCTGGTATTATGGAAGCTGCAAATAAAGGAGCCTATGAAGCGGGTGGAAAATCGGTAGGCTTAAATATTGAACTGCCGTTTGAGCAGTTTCATAATAAATACGTCGACCGGGATAAACTTCTTGAATTCGATTACTTCTTTGTGAGGAAGGTAATGTTTATGAAGTACTCACAAGGCTTTATTATACTTCCGGGTGGCTTCGGCACAATGGATGAAATGTTTGAGGCGATTACTCTGATTCAAACCGGTAAAATTGCCCGTTTCCCAATCGTTTTAGTCGGCACCGATTATTGGAGCGGTCTATTGGATTGGGTTAATAAGCAAATGGTTGAGGCGGGAAATATCAATCCTGAAGATTTAAACCTTTACCGCCTGGTAGACACAGCTGAAGAAGCTGCCGAGCATATTTTCAGGTTTTATAATAAATACGTACTTAAACCGAATTTCTAATATCGGTATTTCGCAATACTTTCCAATTTGAGAATTTTGGAAAGTATTGTGTTATTTTAATCCTTCAAATCCATCCTTTACATCATTCCAAAATTCATCAAGAGCTATAATTCTTGGTTTGAAAAAGGAAATCAGTTTTGGCCAATCTTCCTTATTGAAAACATTCACTCCTTCCAGATTCTTCACTATTCTGCTGACAGTTTTTCCATACTCATCAGTAGTATGCTTATCCCACTCCCAATCTTCCTTCAGGGTGCTCTGTAATAAATCTTTAAAGGCTTCAAACTGTTCAAAGAATAGTTCCTGAACTCCAGCATCAGGATGTGTTATTTCTATAGCTATCCAGGCTTTGTTTTTGTCAGCATTCATTTTGAAATAAACATATTTTAAGCCCGTCTTATAGTTCAGCCAGTTAACTTTTTCCTGTTCTGAAGATAATAGCGGTGAAAGATACTGACCCAATTTCGTCCAGAATTCTTGTCTTAATTGTGAAGCCTGCTCTCTGCTGTACATTGAAACAAAAGTAATAAAACCAACTTCTGCTTTCCGAAAACTATTCAAAATTGATCACTTGTAATCAAACATTCTACACTGAAAATTGCTTATTTAACTAAACTCCTATAACTAAACTCCTATAACTTGAACTTTAAAAAAAAGAACTCCTGGATTAAACCTGTCGCTAAGTTTGGCCTTGCCGCAAAAGGTGTTGTTTATTGTCTTATTGGAATGCTGGCCTTTATGTCGGCTTTTCGATTGGGCGGGCAAACTTCACAAAAATCGGATACAACCGGTGTGTTTAAGTTTATAATGGAACAGCCTGCCGGAAAAATTATCCTTACGGTAATTGCAGTCGGACTTTTATCATACAGCATCTGGAGATTTGTTCAGACTTTTCTTGATACCGAAGATAAAGGAAGTAAGGCCGGGGGGCTCGCTAAGCGTTTCACCTACTTTTTTAGCGGATTAACTTATTTATCAGTCTTTTATTTTTCTTTAAAATTTCTTTTAAGTAATGGCAATAGCTCGGGATCTGATTCTAAACAGGATCTGGCAAAAAATATTCTGGAACAGCCGGCCGGGCAGTGGCTATTGGGAATCGCTGCAGTAATCATGCTGTGTATTGGGATTTATCAGATCTGGTACGGAAATTCTGAAAAATATCGCAAACATGTTAATTATCAGGAACTCGACAGAAAGGCCTCTGGTTCGTTATTGAGGGCTGGAAAAATTGGTTACATTTCCAGGGGCATCGTATGGTTGGTGATTGCTTTCTTATTTTCAAAAGCCGCTTTACATAACAGATCTTCAGAAGCAGGAGATACCAGCTCTGCTTTTAGTTTTATTCAACAAAGCAGTTATGGTACTTATTTACTCGCCGCCCTGGGTTTGGGCTTAATTTGTTACGGAGTAATGAATTTTATAAGAGCCGCCTTTGAAAAATTTAGATTTTAAGTAAATTGTTTTTTGCTTTCGGGATCTAAAATTAATTGAGATGAAAAGATCTTAAAATAGCCGATGAAACAAAAATTCCCTATCTTGATTTATATAATAAAATAATCCATGGAAACTATCGAATTTACAATAAACGGCCAGGTGTACACCGCAGAAGAAACTGAAGGCATGTATTCTATTGTTCGTGATGCTACTTTTATTGGCCAGATGTATAAAGAAAACAAAGGCTGGGCATGGGAGGGACCTACAACAGTAAATAATGATCATCCATGGCTGGAGATCGGTGAAAAAATAGATAAACATCTGGCCAACCTGCTTCCGAATTAGAAGATTGATATATTATCAAAATCGATAACTTATTACAGGTATCCCGCTTAAACTAATTATGCCTGTAGCGATTAGAAGGTACAAGGTAATAATTTAGTAAAGCTGGTTTATGGAAAATGCTGCACGAGATCCGTACCGTACGAATTTTATCGGGCAATATCTTCCTGTTATTCAAGGAGAAAATTAGACACTCTGTTGATTTTTTAGGATATTATGCATAGATCCTAAAAAATAGAATAAACTTTATTTATATTACTTTCGGCACTATACACAATTTTTATGATGTCTAAAAAGTATGAACCAATGGTTTATAAGAATTTAACTATTGGTGATCTGGATAATAAAGAACGTTTTTTTGAAGATTGTGAATTTGTAAACTGTGATTTTTCGTATGCTGACCTGAGCCAAAAGGTTTTTGTTAATTGTGTTATGGATACTTGTAATCTTTCCTTAACCAAAGTAGTAAATACAGGTTTTCAAAATGTTTTATTTCGTGAGTGCAAAATTACCGGGGTCAACTTTTCCAGCAGCAAGTCTTTCTCTTTTGCCGTTAGTTTTGAAAACTGTACACTCGACTATTCTATATTTCATAAGCTTAGGTTAAAGGAAACGAGATTTACGGGATGTTCATTGGTTGAATCGGATTTTACCGAGGCAGATTTGAGTAAATCAGCATTTTTGAACTGTGATTTAAACCGCACAGTTTTTAATCGCACAATATTAAAAGAAGTCGATTTTACTACGGCCAACAATTTTATCATTGATCCGGAAAGTAATACGATAACAAAATCGAAATTCAACTATAATAGTTTATCAAACCTTTTAACTAAATATAATCTGGTGATTGAAAGGTGAGTTATGAGGTTAATTTCCCTATTCTTTACCCGGAATCTGGCCTTTGTCCTGTTTCTTTTCATGAATAATTTCCGGAATGGCTTCAGTGTAAATCAGACCATTTTTCGCTGCATGCTCTGCTGCTTCCACCGCATTATCTATTATTAGCATTTCTACTTTATGATTGCTAAGCTCTTCTTTAATTTTGATAGCTATTTGTTCCCTTTGGGTTAATTGAACATCACGAATATAGATCGCCAAAATACGTCCCGGATATTTCTTTACAACTTCCTGGTAAATTCTGGGGTCTTCCTGACCGCTATCGCCTATCAGAATAAAATTGAGAAGGGGATAGGTAAGCAGAATATTTTCAATTTCTTTAAACTTATGCCCCATATGGCCTCCGCTACTGAAAAATTTATTATTCTGTAAACCAAAGTCGCGCAGCAGTAGCGGTCCTTCCGGAATGTCATTTAAATCCATAAATTCTTTCAGCAAATCATACATGTTCCATGGGCTGCTCGAGACATAGAAAAATGGATTATTCCGTTTACCATTTCGCCCCAGCTGTAATGATTTATAAAAAGCAGAAACACCCGCAAAAGGCAAACGGGTTCTTGCATTATGTAAAAATACCGTTCGGGACATTCTCAATACGTTAGTAGCGGATGTTTCCACTATGGTGTCGTCAATGTCACTAATTACCCCGTATTCAGCATCTGCCGGTGGAACAAGGATTTCGGCCGAAACTTTTAATCCTTTTGGAAAAGCAATTGGGGAATGTTCGAGTTCGATTTCCATGAAATGCCAGATATCTTCTGGTTCGATAGGGTAGGTGGGCTCAATATTTATCATATAATACCCTTCCGAATCAGTAACCATCTGATGTACCTGATCCTGAAACTGAACCCTGAGAACTGCGTTTGGCACTTCGTCGCTCTCAAAGCGTTTATACATATTTGCCAGGTTATTTAAAATAGTATCCTTATCACCGGAAGCGGCAATTTGTTTGTCTTCTAAAACTCTGCCTTTTAAATAGAGACGGTTAACGGTACCATAACTGCGATAAGAAATTATTTGGATCGGATCATTTAAGCCAAGCTTCTTTCTTAAATCAAATTTGAGGTCATCAAATTTATTTTCAACATGATTTATAGTATCGGAGAAAAGCTTTTTCCACATGGTAATGCCGTAATTGTTTAAATGTAACAAGCTTTTCTAATTACTGTTTGGGAATGTGATTGAGCAATAAAAAGTGCTCAGATTGAAAAAAAAGCGGTTATATTATAAATTAAAAAATTATTTGTTTTCAAATATATTCACGACATTTGGTTTTTAACAATTTTTATAATGCAAAAAGGAACAGTAAAATTTTTCAATGAAACTAAAGGTTTCGGTTTCATCGTACCATCTAACGGAGATAGCGATATCTTTGTTCACTCTTCAGGTTTAGTTGATAACATTCGTGAGAATGATACCGTAGAATATGAAGTTGAACGCGGAAAAAAAGGTTTGAACGCAGTAAATGTAAAAGTTATATAATCAAACTTTATTAAAATCTTACAAGCATCAGTCTAAAACTGATGCTTTTTTTTGCGCCAAAAAATTGCGAATTCTTTTAGGTGGAAATCTGAATGTAACTTTTAAGGTTACAACCCCGTACTATGATTTTTACAGTTTTTCATAAAAATCTAAAAATAATTTAATGCTGGAAGTGAAAATGCACGGTACTCTTATATCAACTTATGAGCAAAATTAATTTAGCCGTCATTGATGATGATGAACTGTATGTACTGGCGTTAAAAAAACTTATAGATGGTGTTCAGCTGACTGATAAAACGGTTTATTTCGAAAACGGAAAGCTTGCATTAAACTACTTAGACCAGTTTATACACCACTCTCACTTACTTCCCGAACTAATTTTACTGGATTCGAATATGCCTGAAACCAACGGCTGGCAATTTATTAAAGAGTTCAGGAAGCTTAAAACTAAAATTGATAAAAAAATTACTATCTACATGATCAGTGATACGAAAAACGAAGAGGAAATTCATAGGGCAAGGGAAACAGAAGAAATTACGGATTTCATATGCAAGCCGGTAACTATGCATACACTTTCTAAGATCTTAAGTGAATTAAACTAGAAAAAGGATTAAACACAAGCTTAACCCTTTTAACCTTCTGGCTTATTACCCACCCATTCCGCCTCCTGCATCATCATTAATAATACCTTTCTTACTCTTCTTTACGCTGCTTTTTAATTTTCCGAACCGGTAATTTAAACTGCCTGAGTAAGTTCTGAAAAAGTTTTGATTAGTGCTTTCCTGCCTGAAGTTGGTGCCGTTCGTTTCGCTTATATAATATCTGTATTTAGTGAAAGGGTTGTTTGCTGTAACAGAAAATGAAAGTTTATCTTTTACCAGGTCTTTATTTACACCAATTGATGATCCGATATAGCTGTTGGATGTACCCTGTAATGTTAAATTAGGTCCGTTCATATGCATATTGACATTTACTCTCAATCCCTTTTCAAGTTTATACCCTGTTGAGCCAGAAACATAATACATAAGCCCATCATTTTCTACCAAGGTATTATTTACTAATGCACTTACTTTTCCATGGCCGGCCTGTGCGTTAATAGTTACGTTCCATTTGGTTGTTAAAGGATAATTTACATTAACATTCGAGCCGATTACCCTTGCTTTTCCTGTATTTCCAAAAGTTGTACGTGTTATTTTGGTTACTTCATTGAATGTTGAAATAGGCATAATTAATTTACTGTAAAATTCATAGCTTATTCCAACATTAATTGATCCCTTTTTAAATCTGCTATATTTCAGCTCTATACCGCTTGCTGATGCGGGGCGAAGGTTTGGATTTCCGCTGGATTCAAAATTTGGATTAGACCGGTCTACAAAAGGGTTTAACTGATAAATTCCGGGTCTTTTTATTTTATAGGAATACCCTAATGTTAAACTGCTCATGTTTTTTAGTTTCCTGTTAAGTGAAATAGAGGGAACAAGGTTGAGGTAATTTTTTTGGAGCTGAGATGCACTGCTTATAAATTCTACGTCAATGAGCGTTTGTTCTAATCTGAGACCTCCTTTAAAGCCCCAGTCTTTTAAATTGTACTGATAAGAGTTGTAGGCTCCTAAGATGCTTTGACGATTGTTGAATTTATTGCTCCGTTGGGGATCTAACTCGAAAAAACCATCAGTATTTAATGAATCATACCTGAAATCGCTTTTGTTATTTCTAAGTATTCCCTTAACTCCGGCTTCAATTGTTAATTTCTTTACAGGATACGCATAGTCTATTTGAAAGGTTTGTTCAGAAGAACTTCCTTTGTTATTTTGTTTATAATCAGGGTTGAAATATCTTACAGGCTCAGTAACATCTAAACTGTTGAACTGTCGGTTGCTGTAGGTGAAAAATCTGTAGGAGAAGGTTAAAAGACGATTTTTATTTGACTTAAACCCCAATTGATAATTCAAAGCGGCATCGATCCCGTTTCCCTTTCCCTCATTGGTATTTTCAAGCTGATAACTTTCGATAGTTTCATTATTTCCTGTCATCAGAGATTGTTGGTGACTGTCTCCTTCGCTTTGGTTACCGTTAATATTAAACTGACCTGAAATAAGATTAAGGCTATCAATTTCATAACTCAGTTCCGAACCGAAGTATGCACTTCTGCTTTCGGATTTTTTTGAACCCGATTGATTCAGGTTTGTTGCATTAGTATTGTCAAAGGTTAATCTGCTATTAGAATTCTCTGTTGAAGGAGAATTATGAAGACTTCCTCCTCCGTAACCTGAAGTACCGAATTTTCCTTGTTTTACGGTAAATGACCCACCAATACCCGGCCCGCCTACGGGAAACCTTTCATTAAGGTTTAAGCTTCCGTTGTACCCATTGTCAACTTTCTTATTGGTAATAATATTGATGATTCCAGTTAATCCCTCAGCATCATATTTTGCCGGTGGGGTAGTTATTACTTCAATTTTTTCAATACTTGATGCAGGCATGCTCCGAAGAATATCTTTTGGATTTCTCTCAACCATACTGGAGGGTTTTCCGTTAATTAAAATTTTGTAGTTCTTATCGCCTTTTAATTGAATGTTATCTTCGGCATCCAGTGACAGCAAAGGTACTTTGCGCATCATCTCCAAAACATTTGAGCCTTTACTGTCAGGATCGGCCTGTAAATTGTATGAAATTCTATCGATTTCCTGAGTCATTATAGGCTTATCTCCAATTACCATCACTTCCTTAAGATCGTTAGACCTGGCACTAATATAAATTGCGCCAAAATCTTTGCTTTTCATAGTACTATCACTGAGGTCCACTGCAATATTTTTAGGTTTATATCCAATGGCAACAATCGTGATTGAGTATTTAGATGGCTTAAGGCCCTGAAATCTAAATGATCCGTCTGCTTTTGAAAGCGTTGCTTTTATGGCCGCGTTATTGGCTGATTTCAAACTGACTGTAATATAATCAAGCGGTTTTTTGCTGATTGAGTCTGAAATCGTTCCTGAGATTTGATGACCAGGATTCTCCTGCGATATTGCTTTCTGGTTAAGAGACAGCAAGGTACTGAGAATGAGGATTGCAATTGTTTTCATTTGAATAAGTTTTGAGGTTGAATCTGGTTTACTCCAGATTTGTTCCTCAAAATACCGAAGCTTTCAATTCAGAATCAATTGTTATTAGGCCGGTCGAGTGCAGGTGTCGGTAAATAGGGGCTTTTTTTCGGCGAAATTATTGCAAGGACTCAGGGATGAGATCGGATTAAACAAAAAAAACAGGATAACTATTTATTTAAAAGCAGATTAATAAATTCCTCCACAGAGTTTACTTCATCCGTATGCTGTTTTTGACTAATCAGCCATTTAGTGCCCATTTGTGTTTGCTGAACTTCAACAGCAATGTCAGCAGAGTCATCATCTGATATAACATATCCGTTCCTTAAAAGTGCACGTTTTGTCCAAAACGCAGGTGCTCCGATGCCTCTTAAATGTATAGATTGCCCATTATTCTGATGGATATTAAAAGTCCCCGTAGATTTATCAAACAATACGCCTGCCTTGTCGAAGGCCGATTCGAATGTTCCGTTAAGGACCAGATCTTCAGGCGTTCCTGCTTCTAAAGCACCGTCTTTTTTCAAGAGCCAGATTTTATCAGCAACCTGTAATGCTAGATCCAGTTCGTGGGTGGAAATTAAAATAGCCTTATTGGTATTACGCGCTAACTGATGAAGAAGGCGCATCAGTTCGATACGGCTGGGAAGATCAAGGTGGGCTGTAGGTTCGTCAAGGAGAATAATGGGAGTATCTTGTGCCAGCGCCCTGGCAAGCATCACCTTCTGGCATTCGCCATCACTTAGCTGACTTACTTTTCTGTTTAAAAATTTCTCTATGTGTGTAGATTCAATGGCCCATTGAATGATTTTTTTGTCCTCGGCAGTTAATCTGCCTAACCATCCCGAATAAGGATATCTGCCCAGTGATACCAGCGAATACACATCCAGGTTTCCTGATTTTACAGAATCTGTGAGTACCAGGCTCAATTTTTTTGCGATTTGAGTGGGGCGTAACTTAAAAACGTTTTCTCCGTCAAGCGCAACCATTCCTTTAAGAGCATGTTGAAGTCCTGCTACTGTGCGTAAAAAGGTGGATTTTCCAGCACCGTTAGGACCCAGAAGGCAAATGAGTTCTCCGGCATGCATCTCAGCACTTATGGGCCCGGCGACACATTTTTCGCGTTCGGAACCTGCTTTATACCCCACCAGAAGGTTGTTAACGTATAATAAAGCTTGCTTTTCCATCAAAACCCTTTCAGATTATTTCTGCTAACAATTACCCAAATTACTACGGGGGAGCCAATTAAAGCCGTAATAACATTTATTGGCAGACTGGTTTGACTTCCTGGCATTTGTGAAATGATATCGCAAACAAGCATTAATGCTGTGCCGATAAGACAACAGCCGGGTATTAGAATTCTGTGATTGGAGGTGTTAAATAATGAACGGGCTAAATGAGGAACAGCAATTCCGATAAATCCAATCGGTCCGCAAAAAGCCGTAATACTTCCTGCAAGAATGCTTGTACTGCATATAATTAATATTCTTGCACGCGTAACCGTTAAACCCATGCTTCTGGCATAATTCTCACCGAGTAATAATGCATCCAATAGTTTGGACGAAGCAAAGGAAATAAGTAATCCAAAAATTACAACCAGGGCCAGCACCTGTAAATGATGTTCAGTAACACCACCCAATGATCCAAAGGTCCATAAAAGGTATTCCTTGATTTGATCAGGAGCACTGAAATATTGCCAAATGCTGATGATTGAAAGAGTTATATTCGCAATCATAACACCAACAATCAGCATAATTATATTGTCTTTCAATGAATTGGAAATTGCAACAATAATCATCATAATTAATGCTGCACCTGCAGATGATGCAATGATGATGAGCCAGCTTCCATTTATTCCAAGTTCCTGAATGGTATATAGACTTGTAACGCTTCCGGCCGATAACATAATCAAAGCCACGCCTAAGCTTGCACCGGCAGTAATACCCAGCACAGAGGGGCCGGCTAGCGGGTTTCTGAAAAGCGTCTGCATCTGTAAACCACTTACCGATAAACCGCAGCCTACCAATACTGCGGTTAAGGCCTTTGGAATACGTATCTTTTCAACAATATAGACCCAGGCTTCATTGTCGGATCCTAAAGAAAAAAAGATTTTAATAACTTCTTTAATGGGTATTGCTATAGAACCCAGAGCCACATCCAGCATAAAGAAGAGCAGAAGAAGCAACACAAGTATTCCTATTATTATCCTCTTTACCGGACTAATTGCTCCTGTAAGATATTCATCATACAACCTGGTTTCTTCTGCCATCATAAGATTTGTTTGTAATAAACCAGAGTATGATTCGGTAAAATTTCCGGATGTAAAATTTTGATCAGATCAGATAAAACTATATGAGGGTTTACTACACCTGATTCCCAGTAATCATTTGATCCCAAATCATTTACTTTTTTATTGAAATTGTAAATGGTGTTGTTTTTGTAAGGTTTGAAAAAGGTATACCTTACATCAATAGAAGCGATATCAGCCTTGCTGTTTGCAATCCCGGAGTTAATCCAATAATCTGCTTTTAATGCTATCGGCGCCACAGACTCAAAGCTAAGGGCCATGCTTCCTGTGCCTTTAACATCAGCCCAAGAATAAGATGCACCTGCGTCATTAAAAAATTTTGTCATAAAACTGGTTCCATCCGGTACGAACCAGGACCCTTTGTAAGGCATCCCTACAATTATGGAGGGTTTGTTAATGGTTTTTTTTCCTAGTTCTGCAAGCTGATTATATTCTTTTTCTATCCGGGCAAATTTCCTGTTCACCAGATCCTCTTTATTCACTAATGCGGCCAATAATTTTACCCACTCTGCGCGGCCCAAAGGTGTGGTTTCGAGCCATTCGGAATTTAATAAAACCGGAATTCCGGCATCAATTAATGTTTGATAACGACTAAAACTGGCACTTGGGTTACCCATGGCCATAACCAGGTCGGGATCCATAGAAATGATGACTTCAGTATTAATAGTCCCCTCTTCTCCGATTTCCCGTACTTTTCCGGATTTTATATTGGCTCTGACTTTAGGAGAAGTAACATATTTCAAACTTCCGAGCCCAACTAAAATATCAGAGGATTCCGCAAAATCGGCCATGGCGATTTGAAGGGACGACATTCCAATTAATTTCTTTACAGGTATTTCTATTGCCTGCGATTTCTGGAAGCCTTTGGGTACAGGATTTCCCCGCCGGATTAAAACGTACTTTAACGTATCTTTTTTTGTGCCGGTGTAATTTACAATAGAAATGATTTTATAGTCGGCAAAGTATTGAATGTCAAATCCTTTTGCATATTTAACTTTAGTTTTTGTAAAGGTCGAATGTTCGAATATTTTCGAATGGGATTGCCTTGAAGATTGGGTTTGCTGACATGCAGAATTTAACAAGACAATTGCAACAAATGCAATGAAATAAAATAAGTGGGGGCGCGACAGGAAATTCAATTTCCTGCAGGCTGAGCGTGAATTCCGGCTGTTTTTTATCATATCCTCCTGGCCTTTCTTCCGAAAGCATGAGCAAAGTTTTTTAAGGCAGGTCTTCTGACTTCCTCTAAACTGACAGCCTTCCCATTCATAACGAAAAGTGGCATCATGCAGTTGCGGTATCTGAGGTTACAGCAGCGGAGACTGTTCCGGATTTACACCGGTATTCCCTATTAAAGCGGCCTGTTTGGGCCTGCTACCTTCGCCGCAAAACTAATGAAAATTTGGTGATTTTCGATTGATTATTATCTTATCCAGGCTTTTCGGTTAGCCGGATTCAAAAAAAATAAAATGCTTTTACGAAGGGTTAAGATGTTTCTTTATGTAATTCTATCTCAACTCTTTCGCCTAATTGGGCGATTTCTTTAGAGCTTAAACGAGATGCGGGAGTTGAGGTATATTCTCCGCTTGAATTATTTCTGTACAAATACTCGTAATGACTTCCGCTTAAATGAACCTCAAAAATAGAGTATAGTTCATTTTTTCCCTCAATGTCCTGGCAAACCTCAAAAAGTCTGGGGTCGTTAACAAGCTGGTATTTGAAAGTTTTCATAAAGTTGTTTAATAAGCATTTTCTTTTAACACCATTAAGGGGTTAAATTCGAGTCAAACCAGCCCAAATTATGGTTTAAAAGAGTATTTTAGAATAAAGGTTTTATACTAAAAAAGTTTTATCGCATTTCTAAATAACTTATTCAAACCTATATAATTTAATCTTCAATATGCCAGGCTCTGTAGTTAGTCTGGCACCTGTACCTGTTCTGTAAGCATGAGCTTCATCCGCAAGCTTATAGCTTATCATAATATTATCACCGTTTAATAATCTACCCTGTTTCCATTTACCGTCTTCAAAAACACCCTCTCTAACCCATGAAAGCCCTGCCATTTTCGGCCCCGGAGATAGGGGAACGAACGTCACATCAATATCACTTCCAGCAACAGTGAAAGCATCAGGGCCAGTATTTATTACCAATCCATAGCCTTTAGATACCTGGGTAACTCCGCTCCAGTTTTTCCTTAAAGTTACTGTAATCTTGTACCCTCCAAGACTCGCCGTTTGAACAGAATCCACCTTATCAAGTGAAAATCCGCTAATGGCCCCGTCAGCCTGTGCAGCTGTTATCTCCGGAGTTAACTGTCTCAAAACGTTATAAGCCTTTGCAATCGGTGTTTTGGAAGGTTCATCCACTTTATTATCGATCCCGAAAGGAGAGTAGCCTATTGCATCATGAAATCCAATCACATAAAAGGCGTTGGCAGCCCCATTTTCGCCAGAAAAAGATTCCGGAATGAACAAAGGGTTCCACGAATGATGATACATTTTGGTAATACGCTTTGTATCGGGAAGGTAAATGTCTGGCGACAAAAAATCTATTGCCGGCGCACCGGCGCGCCATATATCATGAACATGCGCCTGTGGTCCTCCACCGGGATAATCGCCTGGCTTCTTATCCTCCGGTTGTACAATCCATGCATTCACAAACATGGGGATATTGTATTCGGCTTTACCAGCTTCAGCTATTGAATTTATATATTTTGCATAATTCCAGGCCATAAAGGCTTCATCTGCCGAATGATTATTGCCAAATACTTCAGTCCATGTGCCTTTGGTTTTGGATCCGGCCGCCTCTAACAGTTTTTTTAATGATGGCTGCAGATCGGTTTTGTTTTTTCGGATACTCTCTAATAATTGTTCAGGAACAGGTTTTGCAAATTCAGAATTTGCGAAAGAAGAATGATCTCTTGTTCCACCAATTACACCAACCTCATTCTCGACCTGCACCATAATCACCGTCTTTTTTTTGCTATCAACCGTTTTTAGATGACGCATTAATGCAGCAAAAGCCTTAGCGTCTGCTTTGGCGGATGCCGCACCTAAGGCACTGATAGTTTCTGTCGACCTTCCATTTTCAAGCACTATTCTCGGAAAACGTTTATAATCTTTTTTTACCCATTCCGGTGAATAATGCGATAATCCATTTTTCCAGCTTCCAAACCAAAGCAATATAACCCGCATATTATTTTCACGGGCCCCGCTTAAAATTCCATCAACTAAAGAAAAATCAAATTTGCCTTCCTGAGGCTCTATCAGCTCCCAGGATACTGCGACTAAGGCAGTATTCAGGTTCATTTGTTTTAATGGCTGCCATAAGGGATTTAGATAGTCCAGGTTCGATGAGCTGGAGTTATGAAGCTCACCCCCCAAAACCAAATAGGGTTTCCCATCTACGATGAGTTGCGTGGCTTTACCTCGCTTTTCGAGGTGGGGGGCCTCCTGAGAATTTGCATTCAAACAGAAAGCGATTAGAATAAAGTTGAAAATCGTAAAGTTTTTAAAAAATAATTTCATGGATACTCTATGTTATTTTACAGCAACATCCCATATTTTAGCCATTCGGGATTTACCTTCAGGACCTTCGATATTTAGTACTACTATATATTTCCCGGGTTCCTTATAGTAGTGAACAGGATTTTGTTCTGTTGAAGAGGTTTTATCACCAAAATCCCAATGCCACTTCGTGATTTTTCCTGCACTTTCGTCCCTAAAGGTAACCTGCCGCTTTTTCATGTCGGTAACGATGAATGACCACTGCGCATCAAATGATTTTATATACTTATTCTGCAGTGGCATTAAAGTAAATATGGTGCCCAAACTTGAATTACCATACATTTTATGATTTTTTGACAGATTCCAGAAACCTTTAATTTTCTCGTTATTCACGTCGTCGTAATCAATTACCGCCCAGGTTAAGCCGATCTTCTTTAGGTCATATAAAACCGACTCAACAGCACGGGACGGACCTTCGGCACCAGCGTAATCAAAGGGGGTTATCCAAAATTCGGCAGTAAGTTTTCCGGGTTCGCCAGGTTTAAAATTGTATGAATATTCAATATTCGAATAGGGAAGGTTTTTGATCCATGGTTGAGATCCCCAGGCAAGAGCCCAGTCTTTACCTGCAGCAGGAGTGAAAATATGATAGTTCTGGGCATGGACTCCATGATACGCAAAATAGGTTTCCCAACGATCTAAACTTTGATTAGGATGCTGCTCATCAATTAAAGGGCCTCCCGAAAGGTCTCCATCTATTACAATTTCAAAAATATCATTATGTAAACCCGCGAGAGTGAAATCCCAGTAATTGTCGTAAGCTTCATATAGAAAATACAAGCGATTCAAACCTTTAACCCAGGCAACCCGGACCTTTACATCCAGATTTGAAGGATCTGTTTTAGGATAACGTCCCGAATCATCCCACAGCTGATCGGTCCCTACGATATATTCTTTAGGAAAACTATCCCAATCGTCTGTCTTTCCATCAATCCTTGGAATCATATTAGAAGGAAACTGGTAAACTTTGTACCCCCGGTCTTCCTGAGCGAAAGAGGGCAGATACACCAAAACCAATAAGGCGCCCGCACACAGTACTTTAAAGTTCATAGAAATATATAATTGGATATTTATGCAAGTTAATAAATTTGCTATCCGGTAAAAATTGAATATATAAATGTTACACGGGATGATTATCTCTGTTGTTGACTTGTTAAATCAAACCCAATCACTTACCTTTGCAGCCAAATAACAAAATAGTTTAACCGCTTTAATATTATTCAGGTAATGTATTTAAGTACAGAGTACAAGGCAGAAATTTTTGCCAAACATGGTAAAGGCGCAACTGATACAGGTTCTGCCGAAGGTCAGGTAGCTTTATTTACCTCACGTATCGCTCATTTAACCGGGCATTTAAAGAAAAACAAAAAAGATTTTTCTACTCAATTAGCTCTTCAGAAATTAGTAGGTAAGCGTCGTGCTTTACTAGCTTATTTGTACAAGAAAGATATCAACAGATATCGTGCTATTATCAAAGCTTTAGAGTTAAGAGATATTATTAAATAATTCTTTTAAAAAAAAAAGTTTAAAGCCATCCTATAAGGGTGGCTTTTTTTTTAACTTCGTCAATAAATATTTTTAATAATATCCAGATGCGTTCTTAAAGAGGAAAAGCGCATTATTTAATGAAAGAAAATGAGTTATAACTTAATCAAAAAGTCTTTCGATTTGGGCGATGGCCGTATAATCGAAATTGAAACCGGTAAGCTTGCCAAACAAGCTGATGGTTCTGTAGTAGTAAAAATGGGTGATACCATGTTATTAGCTACTGTCGTGTCGTCTAAAGAGGCAAAAGAAGGAGTAGATTTTCTTCCTTTATCAGTAGATTACCAGGAAAAATATGCAGCAGCGGGACGTATCCCCGGTGGATTTCTTCGCCGCGAAGCACGCTTATCCGATTATGAAGTATTAATTTCCCGTTTAGTGGATCGTGCACTGCGTCCCATGTTTCCGGAAGATTATCACGCAGATACACAAGTGATGATTTCACTAATTTCTGCCGATAAAAATATAATGCCTGACGCATTGGCTGGTTTAGCTGCTTCTGCGGCTCTAGCTGTTTCTGACATCCCTTTTAACGGTCCTATTTCTGAGGTACGTGTAGCTAAAATTGACGGTAAATTAGTTATTAATCCTTATCTGAGTGATTTAGAGCGTGCTACTTTAGAATTTATCGTTGCCGGTTCTGAAAATGATATCGGCATGGTAGAAGGTGAGTGCAGCGAGATTGATGAAGAGGAAATGATTGAAGCAATTGAGTTTGCACATCAGGCTATCAAGATTCAGGTTCAGGTTCAAAAAGAATTAATGGCCGAAGCTGGTAAAACAGTTAAACGGGTTTATTCTCACGAACACAGTAACCCTGCGTTAAGAGAGCAGGTTTTTGCCGCAACTTATCAGCAGGTTTACGATATAGCTAAATCAGGATCATCAAAACACGATCGTTCTAACAGCTTTAAACTTATTCAGGATACCTTTATCGTTTCTTTAGGTGAAGATATTGATGATATCACTAAAGGCCTTGTGAAAAAGTATTTTCATGATGTTCAATACGATGCCATTCGTAACCTCATCTTAGATGAAGGAATTCGTTTAGATGGACGCGATGTGCGTACCGTAAGACCAATCTGGAGTGAAATCGGTTACTT
Source organism: Pedobacter superstes (assembly GCF_037622515.1). NCBI lineage: Bacteria > Pseudomonadati > Bacteroidota > Sphingobacteriia > Sphingobacteriales > Sphingobacteriaceae > Pedobacter > Pedobacter superstes. The sequence continues at coordinate 81,724 of NZ_JBBJCN010000002.1, read as the reverse complement.
ACCTGCAGCTCACGGTTCAGCAGTATTCACACGTGGTGAAACTCAGGCATTAACCACTGTTACCCTCGGTACTAAACTTGATGAGCAAATGATTGATGGTGCATTCTTTAACGGATACCAAAAATTCATTTTGCATTACAATTTCCCGGGATTCTCAACTGGCGAGGTTCGCCCGAACAGGGGAGCAGGCCGACGTGAAATTGGACATGGTAACCTGGCTCAACGTTCTTTGAAAAAAGTAATGCCTGGTGACGATCAGAATCCTTACACCGTTCGTATTGTGTCTGATATCTTAGAATCTAACGGTTCTTCGTCTATGGCAACAGTTTGTGCCGGTACATTAGCATTAATGGATGCAGGAGTTAAATTGAAAGCTCCGGTTTCTGGGATTGCAATGGGGTTAATCACTGATGAGAAAACAGGAAAATACGCTGTATTATCTGATATTTTAGGTGATGAAGATCATTTAGGAGACATGGACTTTAAGGTTACAGGTACTGAAAAAGGTATTGTTGCCTGTCAGATGGACCTTAAAATTAATGGTTTAAAGTGGGAGGTGTTAAGAGATGCCCTGCATCAGGCTAAAGAAGGTCGTCTTCATATTTTAAATGAAATGAAGAAAACTATTTCTGAGCCTCGCGCAGAATTGAAACCTCATGCTCCTCGTTTAGAGATGCTGAGAATAGATAAAGAGTTCATTGGTGCGGTAATAGGGCCAGGTGGAAAAGTTATCCAGGAAATGCAGCGTGAAACTGGTGCTACCATTACCATTGAAGAAAAAGACAATCAAGGTGTTATCAGTATTTTCGCTCCGGGAAAAGATGCAATCGATGCAGCTGTTAAGCGCATTAAAAATATAGTTGCTAAACCAGAAGTTGGAGAGATCTACGAAGGAAAAGTGAAATCAATTATGCCTTTTGGAGCATTTGTTGAAATCATGCCTGGTAAAGACGGCTTGCTTCACATTTCTGAAATTGATTGGAAGCGTTACGAATCAATGGATGGAATTTTCAATGTAGGCGATGAAGTAAAGGTAAAATTGCTTGAAGTTGATAAACAAGGTAAACTTAAATTATCAAGAAAAGCACTTATTCCGCGGCCACCAAAGCCGGAAGAAAAAAAACCTGAAGGTTCTACACCAACAGCTTAGAAAAAAGCCCCGATTCAGGGGCTTTTTTTATACCTTTCCCACAGGGTTATATTTGTGTGATAAAATAAAAAAATCAATAAAACAATCGGACTAAAAATATGTTTTTCACTTTTTTTAAAAGATTTGCAATATTATTATGATTTATATATTATTTTACCTTATTTTGAATAAAAATAACAATTAATTCTACGGAAAAATGCTACAAAAGACATTCGTTAAATCAAAAGGCACATATAAAGTAAAATTTACTTTAACTAATAAGGACGCAAAAACAGTTGAGATTTTTGGCTTAAACAGCGATTGGGAAACTCCGATTCCATTAAGCAAGAAGAAAGACGGCTCTTTTTCTGCCGAATTAGCTTTACCCAAGGACTCAAAACATGAATTTAAATATCGTGTAAATAATACAGAATGGCTTATAGAGGAAGATGCAGATGCTCAGCAACCTAATTCCTTTGGAAGTACGAACAGTGTACTAGTACTTTAATACTTTTTTTATACCAGAACATTAATATTTCTAACATACTTGTACTCTAAGGCATATTCATTTATTCTTTTCAGGAATGATTGAATATGCTTTTTACATTTTTTAAGATTGATTTTAAAATCATATTAAATTAATCTCGTTTTTTTCTAAATTTATCGCAATGGATGAAAAAAAAATAGAGATTGCTTTCGAGCTATTCGATAATTATAATAGTAAGGATCCTAAACAATATTCCTTTAATGGCGAGGTGTATCCTCAGGAACTATTTTTTGCTCTCCAGGTACATAACTGGATTAAAAAGCTAGATCCTAATGCCAGCGAACCATTATTACTTGCTTCCAGATGTCAGCATCTCGGGAGGTGGGAAGTTCCCAGAGAAACCTATCCTGACGGAAAAGCGGGATATTTAAACTGGCGAAGCAATCTCGCAAAATACCATGCAGAAAAGGCAAGTCAAATACTTTCGCAAATTGGTTACGATACTGATACGATAAACAAGGTTCAGCATATTGTACTCAAACAACAGCTAAAAAGTGACCAGGATGTTCAAACAATGGAGAATGCTTTATGCCTGGTTTTCCTGGAATTTGAACTAGAGGACTTTATGGCAAAACATGATGATGCGAAACTTATCCGCATACTGCAAAAATCATGGGGTAAAATGAGTGAACCCGGGAGAGCGGCTGCTTTAACTCTGAATTACTCTGAAAAAGGATCCGAATTAATAAAAAAGGCACTTGCCTGATTGTGATTTTTGAGTGATTAAAAAAGCCTGACAGTCTCAAAATCAAGTCAAAATCATTAATATTTACACTTCAAACAACTATATTTGCTTCATGAACCATCTTATAGCTCCATCGGTATTAGCCGCTGACTTCGCCAATTTAAAAAACGATATCGACATGGTAAATAGGAGTGAAGCTGATTGGTTTCATATAGATATTATGGACGGGGTTTTCGTTCCTAATATTTCATTCGGATTTCCGGTTTTGGACGCAATTGCCAGACATGCAAAAAAACCACTGGATGTTCATTTAATGATAATTGATCCTGACCGATATCTTGAACAATGTAAAAAAGCCGGAGCTGCTACCATAACTGTTCATTACGAGGCCTGCACCCATCTTCATCGTACAATACAAGCTATTAAAGCCCTGGGTTGCATAGCTGGAGTAGCACTCAATCCGCATACACCTGTGAGTGTACTTGAAGATATTATTGAAGATATTGACATGGTTCTTTTAATGTCTGTTAATCCGGGTTTTGGAGCTCAAAAATTCATACCAAATACTTTCCGTAAAATTCGTGCCCTAAAAAATATGGCTGCGGGCAGAAATGAAAGCCTTTACATAGAAATCGATGGTGGCGTGAATCTTGATAATTCTGCCGCATTGCTTGATGCTGGGGCAAATGTTTTGGTTGCGGGTAATTTTGTTTTTACTTCAACTGAACCGGAAAAAGTAATTTCTCAGTTAAAGCAAACACAGGATCACACATTGCAAGCCTGAGTGAATGAGGAATTTTATACTGCTTAATTTGCTTCTTTCCACCATCTTGGCTTTTGCTCAAAATAAAATTACAATAACGGGTAGGGTACAGAACGAAAAAAAAGAATCACTTGAAGGAGTAAATATTAAACTTTTAAACTCTGATAGAATAGTTAAAAGCGATAAGAATGGCTATTATAAACTAACTATCCTGGCTAAACCCGCCAGTGAAATAAAAGTTTCCTACAGTTTAACCGGTTATATTTCTCAAATAATCACCATCAGGACTGACCAGGATCAAATCGTTAAGAATATTCTCCTTGTTTCTGATGTTAATCAACTCAGTACTGTTACGATTAATGCTGAAGATAATAGAATGGGAAACATTCAAACGATCGATGGAGGCTTAATTCAAAATATTCCTTCAGTATCGGGAAACTTTGAATCTCTATTAAAAACGTTGCCTGGTGTTTCATCTAATAATGAATTGAGCTCACAATATTCGGTTCGTGGTGGAAATTTCGATGAAAACCTTATTTATGTAAATGATATAGAAATTTTCAGGCCATTACTGGTTCGAAACGGACAGCAGGAAGGTTTAAGCTTTATTAATCCAGAATTAGTAAGTAAAGCCAGTTTTTCCGCAGGGGGTTTTGAAGCAAAATATGGTGACAAGTTATCGTCTGTACTTGATATCCGTTACAATAAGCCAGACAGCACGCAGTTTATTGCCTCTGCCGGAATGCTTGGGCTCTCTGCCTCTGTAAAAAAAAAGTATAGTAACGGGTTTCTGCTTGCTGGATTCCGTAATAAATCGAATCAAAGTATTTTGCGTTCACAACCTGTGATTGGAAGTTATCAGCCCCAATTTTATGATTTCCAGGTTCTCTATTCTATAGATTTAAACAAAAAAATTAATCTCTCAGTATTTGGCGACTATAACTTAAGCAGGTTTACGCTTATACCGCAAAGCAGGGAGACGGTTTTCGGCACTCTTAATCAGCAGTTCAGGTTAAAAATTAATTATCAGGGACAAGAAAAAGACAGATATGAGTCTCTGGCAGGAGCCTTTACCTTAACCTATAAACCTCAGCAAAATCTATGGTTTAAGTGGATCAGCACAAGTTTCAACAATTCTGAGCAGGAAACTTTTGATATTGAGGGAAGTTATATTTTTGATGAACCCTCTATGGATTATGAAGGCTTTGAAAATGTAAGGATTAACCGGGGCATAGGTGTAAATTATGATTATGCCAGAAATAAACTTAAGGTCTCAGTAAACAGTTCTGAATTCAGGGCTTACTACCAAAAAGGAGCATCATTCTGGGAGTCTGGGATAAGGTATCAAAATGATATTATTACTGATCGTTTAAATGAATACCATTTAATTGATTCCGCTGGATATACCTTACCAAACACTAATGGCAGCCTGCCTTTTGCAGATGTTGTAAACGCAGAAAATTCGGTAAATACAACCAGACTAACCGCCTTTGTTCAAAATACTTTGCCTGTATCATCACGGATAACTTTTTCAGCTGGCTTGCGAGGTTTATATAACTCCTTTACCAACGAATTTCTTTTAAGTCCGAGAGTCGGTGCAGTCTACTCTACTATAACCGGGAACAGATTATGGCGCTTTTCTGCCGGGTCTTACAATCAGCCGCCTTTTTATCGTGAATTGAGGAATTTTAACGGAAATTTAAATGCCCAGTCTAAAACCCAACGCTCAGTTCATGTTTTAGCTGCTACCGACAATTTTATTAAAAACAGCAAGGGTGTACTGAAATTCTCAACTGAAGTTTATTATAAAAAACTCATCAATCTTATTCCCTACAAAATTGAGAATCTAAGAGTGCGTTATTTCGCGGATCAACAATCGCATGGTTATGCAATGGGTGCAGATCTCGCAATAAGTAAAGAATTTGTTCCTGGACTTGAATCATCATTCAGACTTTCCTTAATGAAAACAGCTGAAGACATTCAGGATGATTCGTACCAAACTAAAGACGAAAAGGGAAATATATCAACCGTTTATCCTCGATATTTAAAACGCCCTACAGATCAGCGTATAAATTTTTCAGCTTTTTTTCAGGATGAACTTTTTAATAGTCCAACCTACAAAGTACATTTAACATTATTATATGGTACAGGATTACCAGTAGGTCCGCCTCAAACGGAGCGATATCGCGACAATTTTAAGATTCCTTCGTATAGACGAGCTGACATTGGTTTTTCAAAGGATTTTTTGCAAGGTGGAAGCAGCAACAGATTAAAATTTTTAAACCGTCATTTTAATTCGTTTATCGCTTATGCTGAGGTATTTAATTTATTAAACATACACAATACGGTATCATATTTATGGATAAAAGATATAAGTAATAACCAATATGCAATCCCAAACTATTTAACATCCCGTCAGTTAAATATAAAAATTATTGCAAAAATCAAAAAATAAGACGGAAAAAGATATAAATATCCTAAATTTGGCACTATCAAACACTGACCCAAAATGAAATGTAACTTCGGCGCCGGCCCTTGTATTTTACCCCAGGAAGTTTTTAAACAAGCTTCACAGGCCGTTTTAAATTTTAACGACACTGGATTATCTATCCTGGAGATCTCACACAGAGCTCCTGAATTTGAGGCTGTTATGGATGAATCCATTAAGCTTGTTAAAGAATTATTGAATGTTCCTGATGGCTATTCAATATTGTTTTTACAAGGTGGAGCGAGCACTCAATTCTCTATGGTACCTATGAATTTAATGCCGGAAGGTGGTTCGGCAGCTTATTTAGACTCAGGAGCATGGGCAAGTAAAGCAGCTAAAGAGGCTAAATTATTTGGGGAGGTGAAAATTGTTGCTTCTTCAAAAGATGCAAATTATACTTACATCCCTAAAGGATATGAAATCCCAACGGATGTTGATTATTTCCATTTCACGTCTAATAACACAATTTTTGGAACTGAATTATTTGAATTCCCTAAAACTTCTGTTCCAATTGCGTGCGATATGTCTTCCGATATTTTCAGCCGTGTTATAAATGTATCTGATTTCGGGATAATTTACGCAGGAGCACAGAAAAATATGGGACCTGCCGGAGTAACTCTGGTTATAGTTAAAGATGAATTAATTGGAAAATCTGGAAGGAAACTACCTTCAATGTTCGATTATAAAATTCATGCGGATAACAAATCGCTTTATAATACCCCTTCTGTATTCTCAATTTATGTTTCCATGCTTAACCTCCAATGGTTAAAGTCTAAAGGTGGAGTAGCAGCTATTGAGCAGGAAAACATTGCTAAAGCCGATGCTTTATATGAAGAGATTGACCGTAATCCTTTATTTAAAGGGCCTTGTAAAGTAGAAGATCGCTCAAGAATGAATGTTTGTTTTGTAATGGAAAATCCTGAACTGGAAAAACCATTTTTAAAATTAGCAGAAGAACGCGGAATGGTTGGAATTAAAGGTCACCGTAGTGTTGGTGGTTTTAGAGCTTCAATTTATAATGCATTGCCAATAACTGCAATTCATCGTTTAATTGATGTAATGCAGGAGTTTGCGGAAACAGCCAGATAATTTTGTTTCCTCTGAGCTAAATATTAAAGTTTAATTCTAAATCGTAATAATAATGATTAAAATTCTTGCCAATGATGGTATAGACCCGACTGGAAAAAGCATGCTTGAAGCTGCTGGTTTTTTTGTTGAGACTCAAAATATCCCTCAGGATCAATTACCCGAAGCTTTAAAGAATTATGATGCTATTACAGTTCGTAGCGCTACAAAAGTTCGTAAAGAATTAATTGATGCTTGTCCTAACCTACGACTTATAGGTCGTGGTGGCGTTGGAATGGACAATATTGATGTTGACTATGCAAGGTCTAAAAATTTAGCAGTAGTAAACACTCCTGCGGCATCATCTCCGTCTGTTGCAGAACTTGTTTTTGCACATCTTTTTACTGGAGTGCGCTTTTTACAAGATTCAAACCGTAAAATGCCCGTTGAAGGAAACACTAAATTCAATGACCTGAAAAAAGCTTACGCTAAAGGGATTGAGTTGAAAGGTAAAAAGATAGGTATCATTGGAATGGGCCGTATTGGTAGAGAGACTGCTAAAATGGCTCTTGGACTTGGTATGGAGGTATTAGGCTATGATGTTTATGATTTCCCTACAGAAATTGAATTAAATCTAGCTGGTGGTGTAAACGTTAAAGTTCCTGTTAAAAGGTCAAGTTTAGATGAACTTTTAGCTGAATCTGATTTCATCAGCTTACATATACCTTTTGTGGATAAAGCGATTCTTGGTAAAGAAGAATTTGAAAAAATCAAAAAGGGAGCAGGTGTTGTAAATTGCGCCCGTGGTGGTGCAATTGATGAACTTGCGCTTATTGAAGCTTTAGATTCAGGTAAAGTTGCTTTTGCTGGCTTAGATGTTTTCGATAACGAACCAACCCCTCGTCAGGAAATTTTAAACCATCCAAAGATTTCACTTACACCTCATATCGGTGCTGCCACTAACGAGGCGCAAGAAAGAATTGGTGTGGAACTTGCCAGTCTTATTATTGAATACTTCAATAAATAGATTTCATTAAAATAATGTAAAGGTTGTCTGTGAGAATAGGCAACCTTTTTTTATGGAGTGAGTTTTGATGAATTACAAAATATATTCGTAAAATTTGACTTTTTATGATTACTGGTGTTGTAATTAAGAAAGACTATATATGCCCACAATTAAAGCATTTAAAGCTATTCATCCCAGTGCAGCATATGCAGGAAAGGTTGTGAGTACAATAGAAGATATGTCTTTGGAAACGGCAAAAAAGATCAGAAACTCCAATCCGTGTTCGTTTATTCATTTACTGGTTCCAGAAATACATTCTGAGGTAAAAAATGAAGAAAAAAAGGACCTGGTATTTAATCAGATCAATGAAAATTTAAAAAGCTTTTTAAGAAAGGGAATTTTAGTTCCGGAGGAAGGTCCTTCGGTTTATATTTATCAATTAGTTAGAGATTCCAGGAGCTTCACCGGTATTTGGACGATGACTTTGATTGATGATTATGCTAAAGGAATTCTTAAAAGACATGAACATACCAGACCCGAAAGGGAAGTACAGCTTGCCACTTATCTGGAAAAGACCGGCATTGACGCTAATCCGGTTTTAGTAACCTATCGATCCTCACCATCCATAAATGAAAGAATTAGTTCAGCAATGGAGCTTTCTCCGGCTTTAGAATTTCAAAAGGACAAAGAAATTCACAAATTGTGGAAGATTGATAACCCATCCGAATTAGATGAATTATTGCAAGCTTTTTTAAGCGTTGATACAGCTTATATTGCAGATGGGCACCACAGGGTTGCGGCAGCGTTAAACTATGGTTTAAAAAAGCGGTCTGAAGTAACGATCTGGGATGGATCTGAAGAATTCAATTATTTCTCATCTGTATATATGTCTGATGACCAATTGATTATAAATTCTTTTGATCGCTTAGTTAAGGGTCTTAAAGACTTTACACCTGATATGTTTCTGGAAAAGTTAAAACAAGGATTCGAAGTGACTGGTATTCAGAATTATGCGAAACCGGATAATAACCAGATTGCTCTTTACATGAATAAATGTTGGTATAACCTTGAAATAAAAGCCGGTTTATTGTCGAATTCAAAATTCGCGGATACCTTAGCCGTGAGTATTTTACATGAACATATTTTAAAGCCCTTGCTTGATATTTCTGATTTTGAATCAAGCGAACGATTGAGTTTTATTTCAAGTAACTATCCGAATGCAGTTATAGAAGAAAGGGTAGATTCAGGAGAATTTGATCTTTTCTTTTCAATTAATCCTATAACAATTAATGATCTTTTTAAAGTTGCTGATTCAGGAGAGATTTTGCCGCCCAAGTCTACCTTGTTTGAACCCAAATTCCCGGTTGGTTTATTAATTCATCATATCGATTTATTTTGTTAAAGATAGCTTTTGATAAGATTTACGCACATCCTTTACCTCAGGGACATCGTTTTCCGATGATTAAGTATGAACTTATTCCAGAGCAACTGTTACGTGAAGGATTGATCAGATCTGAAAATTTATTTTCTCCTGGTAGAGTCGATGAGGATACTATTCTGCTTACACATGATATAAATTACTGGGAGAGTTTACGGGATCTTAAGCTAAGCCCGCAGGAGGGGAGGCGAATTGGCTTTCCGTTGACTAAGCAACTGGTTGAGCGTGAACGGAGCATTGCACAGGGAACAATTGATGGGTGTGTGTATGCAAAGGAATTTGGTATTTCATTCAATGTTGCCGGGGGAACCCATCATGCAGGTAGCAATTGGGGAGAAGGCTTCTGCTTGCTGAATGATCAGGCTATCGCTGCAAATTATCTTTTAAAAAATGGCTTAGCTTCCTCAATACTTATTATTGATTTGGATGTACATCAGGGTAACGGAACAGCTCAAATTTTTCGGGATGAACCGGGTGTTTTTACTTTTTCTATGCATGCAGAAAAGAATTTTCCATTCAGAAAAGAGAAATCAGATCTGGATATAGGTCTTGAAGAAGGAACTGGTGATGATAATTATTTAAGAATCCTTCACGATACTTTGCCAGAATTAATTGAAAAAGTTAAACCGGATTTTGCATTATACCTTTCGGGGGTTGATGTTCTTGCTACCGATAAATTAGGGCACCTGGCATTAAGCAGAAAAGGATGTAAGGACAGGGATCGATTGGTATTACAACTGTGCAAGAACCATAAAATACCCCTTCAGGTTAGCATGGGAGGCGGATATTCAGAAAAGATCTATGATATTGTTGAGGCCCACTGCAATACATTTAGGGTAGCAATGGAGGTTTACTTTTAATTTAAAATTTGCCACGAAGACTTAAGACACAAGCGAACCACTTTTATTCCTGAGACTTCGTGGCTAAATAGTTATTTATATTTACATAAATAAGAAGTCTGACTGGTAGCTTTAACCTTAAAGCTTGAATTAGCAGGCACCTCAAAAGATTCTGAATTTTTAAAACTTTTCCACTCTGATTGACCAGGAAGCAGTGCGATTAATTCGCCTTCTATAACAACCATAGTTTCGTGACTTGAAGTTCCAAACTCATATTCGCCTGGTTCGATTACGCCCACAGTAGATTTCCCCTCAACGGAGTTATATCCGAGAGATTTTACAGTTCCGCCAAAATATTCGTTTACGTTTATCATCTTTTATAATTTGCGACAAAAGTAATTTTTTGGAACGGTTCTTCTACAAACTGAGTTTTAATTTTTTCACTGTGTGCCTGAATCTTAGAAAAAGCAAACCGGCAGAAACCAGAAGTCCAAAGGTAAGTCCATACCAAACACCATTGGTGCCCATAGAAAATTTTATTCCCAGCCAATAGGCGAGGGGTAAACCTATTACCCAGTAAGCAATGAACGTAATTAGAGTTGGAATATTAACATCACCCATACCTCTTAATATTCCTAAACCTACAACCTGAGCTCCATCGAATAACTGGAAAATTCCGGCAATAATTAATAATTGTGAGGCGATCATTATCACTGTTTTATCTGTGGTATATATTAAGGGCAGAACCTGATGCAAACCAACAAACAGCAATGCAGTAACAAACATGAAGACTAATACTATATGATAGTTTGAATTTGCAGAGAGGCTTAATTCATCAAAATCCTTCCTTCCAAAACTATTCCCTGTTTTTATAGTAGCGGCTGCAGAAATACCACTGGCCATCATGTAGGTTATCGCAGCCAGATTAATAGCGACCTGATGAGCTGCCTGATTTGCAACCCCGATTGTCCCAATAATTATGGCCGCAACACTAAATGCACTCACCTCGAAAGCATACTGCATTGCCACAGGGCCACCAATTTTAAGTATGTTAACAGAACGGATCTTATTTATTCTGTTTAAAGCAAAATTCTTTAGGTATATTTTAAAATGAGGTGATTTAACGATATAAAAGGAGATCGTAATGGCCATTAGACATCGATCTATCAGGGTACTTAAACCAACTCCAGCAACACCCATGGGTTTTATCCCAAACATCCCTTTTACAAATATTACTCCAAGGATAACGTTGATAACATTTCCAACGATTGAAATAACCATTGCCTGTCTGGTAAACCCCAATCCTTCAGCAAATTGCTTAAAAGTCATGAAGATCATCAAAGGAACTATGGAAATTCCTAAAAGTCCAAGGTAAGGCTTTGCTTCTGCAACAACTTCAGGTGATTGTTTCAGGTGATCAATAGAAAGCAACAAGCCGAAATAAATAATCAGGAAGAGAGATATACCGCTCAGGATATTGATAAACAGACTATTGGATAATAGTTTTCCGCATTCCCGATAATTTTTTTTGCCATTTTCCTGAGCAATTAAAGGAGTAAGGCCATAAGAAATACCAATACCAATAACCATCATTACCGTAAAAATACTGTTCACTAAAGATACCGCCGCTAAAGAAATAGTTCCGGCAAAATGACCAACGATAACGCTATCAGCCATGTGAACCAATGTATGACCAAGCTGGGATATTACAACAGGAATGGCCAGTGATAAATTACTTTTATAGTGAGGTCTATACTTCGTAAACATTAAGGGTTAAGATAGATACTGAAAGCTGCTTTAACAGCTGATGATGATTGGATCGTTGATGAATTTAAGAAGCGGTATAATACTCCTCCTTTTCGGTAGTATGCAAGCGTATAACACCGGAAAGAACCAGGTTCACCAATATTCGTTGTGCTCGTCTTCTGGAAAGGTTCAATATTTTCCCATATTCTTTTGAAGTAATTTTTTCATTCTCATCAAGGTATTCAAGTAAGGCTTTTTCTTTAGATGAGTATTCAATGAAAACACCCTCTTCTTTGGAGCTTCCTTTCAATACATCAACTACAATCTTACTGGCTAATAAACTTTTATCCTTCACTCTGATATAAACCCACCATTTTTTATCATCACCTAAAGCATAATGTGGTTTTGAATCACTTTCTTTTATTTCGGCAATCAGCACTATTTTATTATCAAAATATACCTCCTCAAATTGAACGTCAACAGCCGGACGACAGAAAAAATTGGCGGCTTTAGTAAGCATATATTTTTCTTCTTCTTCCGATTTAACACCTTTTATATCTCCATTATCAGCAACACCTACCAATAATCGTCCGCCTTTATTATTGGCAAATGAAACCATTGTTTTAGCGATTTTTTCACACGATGTAATAGTTTTTTTAAAATCAAGAGTAACACCCTCTCCTTCAAAAATCAGCTGTTTTATATGATATGGCTTCAAAAAACTCATCAAATGAAATTTAGTTTAAATTGGATGATTTTTTATATAAATCTCATTATGCACTACTGCATAAATAGCACCCGCTTTATTAGTTATTTTAACGGGAAATACCTTTATAAATTTTCCGCTTGTATCAAGCGCATGTAAAGCTTCATTAATATTTTCATCTGTTAAATGTATGCTGAAATATAAATTGCAATTACCAGGTTTAACATAATCTATAGTCGCATGTTTGAGCCAGAGTTTAGTATTATACCCTTTTTTCTTAAGTATTTGATAAAATAAGATCAGGTAAAAAGGGTCTGCTGCGCTGAAAATAGTCCCCCCAAAAATAGAGCGATTATAATTTGTATTAAAAATGTTTTTACAGATTTTTACTCTTACACCCCTAAATTCATTCTCAAACTTTTGAGTCCAAATACCCTGGATTAAAAAAGGCGGATAGAACCGCATTGCCCATTTTAAGGCCCTCTCAGAAACAAGCATTAGCGAATATCTGATTTTTAATTAAAGAGTTTAATTTTATAAACAATTTAATTTTGACTGGAGTTAGGATCCTTAAGTAACGGATCTGATTAAGGTACCCAACCCTCACTAAATCCTTAGTTGCTTTTACGAAAAATCAACAGCTAATAAATTGGCAGATTTATAATATTTTTTCCTTTCTCAATTTTATTGTAGTTTCATCGGTCAATCCGCAACCGAATATGAATAAAATAGGGTCCTCTAAAAAAAATATCATCTTCCTGGTAATAGTCGCTGCACTGGGCTATTTCGTAGATATCTATGATTTGGTTCTTTTCTCTATCGTGAGGATAGAGAGCCTTAAGGATATCGGGATTACGGATGAAAATCTACGTGTCAAAGGCGAGTATGTATTAAATATGCAAATGGCGGGTCTGCTTTTGGGAGGAATTCTTTGGGGAATAATGGGAGATAAATTAGGCAGGATTAAAGTGTTATTTGGTTCAATTTTATTGTATTCACTGGCTAATATTGCAAATGGTTTAGTTACCAACATTGATGCTTATGCAGCGATCAGGTTTATTGCCGGCATTGGCCTTGCCGGTGAACTGGGCGCTGGAATAACTCTTGTTAGCGAAACGATGAGTAAAGAAAATCGTGGTTATGGAACCATGATTGTGGCAGGGGTTGGCCTTTTCGGAGCCGTTTTGGCAAACGTAGTCCATGAACTATTTACATGGCAGACATCCTACTTTGTTGGAGGAGGATTAGGTCTTTTATTACTATTTCTTCGTATAGGAACTTATGAATCGGGGATGTTTAATGAAGTATCCGCAAAAAATATTTCTAAAGGAAATGTAATGCTTATACTGGGTAATCGAAAAAACTTAACGAAGTACATATACTGTATATTGATCGGGGCGCCACTATGGTTTGTAGTGGGAATTTTAATTACACAATCACCGGAATTCGGAAAAGCCCTTGGAGTAACGGAGCCGCTAAAAGCCGGCAGAGGAATTATGTATACCTATATTGGGATAGCTATAGGAGATATATTCGCCGGGATGCTGGCTCAGGTGACTAAATCAAGGAAATTAACTATGTTGATATTTCACATCCTGTCGATTATAAGTGTTTTAATGTATTTAGGAAGTAACGATATTACACCGGAAAAATTCATCTGGCTGTGTTTGTTTATGGGATTTTCTGTAGGATATTGGGCGACCTTCGTTACCATAGCGTCAGAACAGTTTGGAACCAATATTCGGGCTACGGTTACTACAACGGTACCAAATTTTGTCCGCGGAGCTTTAATTCCGATCACCCTTTTATTTGAATTTTTCGTGGGTCATTACAATATCATTACAGCAGCTTATATTGTTATGTTTATTCTGGCTGGATTAGGTTTATTCTCACTAAGTCAGCTGAAAGAGAGTTTCGGCAAGGATCTGGATTACGTCGAGGAAGGGTTGTCCTGATAGTACTTTTCAATTTTTTGGAAAGTTAAAAACCATTAATTTAGAACAATTCGCATCTTTGCAGCATGATTAACAAGGACGAAATAGCCCGTCAATACCAGCTAATCCAGGATGAAATAACCTCTGAATTGGAGAAACTTGATGGTGCCGGAAGTTTCAAGCAGGAACTTTGGGAACGTGAAGGGGGCGGAGGCGGACGCACACGCGTCATTCAAAACGGGGCCATTTTTGAAAAAGGGGGAGTTAATTTTTCTGCGGTTCATGGTCCTTTACCAGAAGCTATCAAAAAAGCTTTTAAAGTTAACGATGATCACTTTTTTGCGACCGGAATTTCTATAGTAATTCATCCCAGTCATCCGCTGGTTCCGATCATCCACATGAATATTCGTTATTTTGAAATAGATGAAAACACACGCTGGTTTGGAGGCGGTATAGACTTAACGCCGCATTATGTTTTTGAAGAGGATGCCCGTTTTTTTCACAGGTATCTGAAAATCGAATGCGACAAATTTAATTCAGAATTTTATAAAAGGTTCAAAAAATGGGCCGATGATTATTTTTTTATTAAACACCGAAATGAAACCCGGGGAATCGGTGGCATATTTTACGACCGCTTAACACCAGATACAGCACAAATGAGCTGGGATAAAATATTTGAATTCTCTAAAGCTATCGGCCGCTCATTTGTGCCAATCTATACAGAATTGGTTAACCGCAACCGTTTTAAAGAATTTACAGACGCTCAAAAACAATGGCAATACCAGCGGAGAAGCCGCTACGTAGAATTTAATCTGGTATACGATTCGGGAACGAAGTTTGGTTTAGAAACTAATGGAAGAATCGAATCGATATTAATGAGTTTGCCGCCACAGGCTAATTGGGCATATGATTTTCATCCGAAAGAGGGTAGTGGAGAGGAGAAAACTCTAAATCTTTTAAAAAAAGGGATAGATTGGGTTGAGGAAGATTCTTTACAAAATTAGCCTTATTTTGTCAGCCCTAACAGGCTGGCTTAATGGAAAAAGAAATAAGTATTGCATGTTACCAGGCTGAATCTCAAATCATTTTACACTTATGAAAGAAACAAAAAACATAAAATTTCTTTTGAGATTTTGGTGTCGGAACACAATTTTCATGTATAATTTCCGTTCGGTCGATTTTTCATAGAAATCCTGCTTTTTACCTGCATTATTCTACTTTTTTAAGGTTTTTAACACTCTAAAACTTTTCCACAGAAGGCCTCAAATTGGCTTATTTTCTTATCTTCGCATTAATAATTTTAGACCTCACATTTTTCACAAAAGGAAAATCAAAAAATGGCCGAAGAAACGGAAAACGAAAACTCTCCTAACGACAAAATAATTTTAATAAATATTGAGGAAGAAATGAAAGCCGCTTACATCGATTATTCGATGTCGGTAATTGTTTCACGTGCTTTGCCCGATGTGCGCGATGGATTAAAACCCGTGCACCGCAGGGTACTTTATGGCATGCTTGATCTGGGTGTAACCAGCAGCAAGCCCCATAAGAAATCAGCCCGTATTGTTGGTGATGTACTCGGAAAGTACCATCCACATGGTGATTCGTCTGTTTATGATACCATGGTACGTATGGCCCAGGACTGGAGCCTACGCTATCCTTTGGTTGACGGACAGGGTAACTTTGGTTCTATTGACGGTGACAGCCCCGCAGCGATGCGTTATACTGAGGCGCGTTTGAAGAAAATTGCTGAAGAAATGCTGGCGGATATCAACAAAGATACCGTTGACTATCAGTTAAACTTTGATGATTCATTAGAGGAGCCAACTGTTCTTCCTTCAAAAATCCCTAACCTTTTAATGAATGGTACCTCTGGTATTGCCGTAGGTATGGCTACCAATATGGCGCCGCATAACATTAATGAGGTTATTGATGCTACCATTGCTTATATAGACGATAAGGAGATTGAGATTTCCGGTTTGATGCAGCACATCAAGGCTCCGGATTTCCCGACCGGAGGTATCATTTATGGCCATTCAGGTGCTAAAGATGCTTACGAAACAGGAAGAGGACGTATAGTAATTCGTGCGAAAGCTGAAATAGAAAGTTATGGTCACGACCGTGAGCGTATTATCGTGAATGAGATACCTTATCAGGTTAACAAAGCCATGATGATTGAGCGGACCGCTGAATTAGTTAACGAGAAAAAACTGGAAGGAATATCAGAAATCAGAGATGAATCTGACCGTGACGGTATGCGTGTGGTTTATGAAATTAAACGTGATGCCAATGCTTCCATCGTTTTGAATAACCTTTACAAGTACACCGCGCTTCAAACCTCTTTCAGTATCAACAGTATTGCACTGGTACACGGCAGACCAATGATGCTAAACCTGAAGGATATCATCAGGCATTTTGTTGATCACCGTCATGAAGTTGTTATCCGCCGAACTAAATTTGAATTGGCGGAAGCTGAAAAGCGTGCTCATATTTTAGAAGGATTACTTATAGCTTTAGATCATCTGGATGAAGTTATTAAGCTGATCCGCAGCTCAGACACTCCCGAAGATGCACGTACCGGATTGATTGAAGCTTTTGGCTTATCAGACATTCAGGCCCGGGCAATTCTGGACATGACGCTTCGTCGTTTAACAGGACTTGAACGTGATAAGATCAAAGAAGAGTTTGCAGAGCTGATGAAAACCATTGAGTACTTAAACTCTATTTTAGGTGATGAAGGTCTGAGGATGCAGATCATCAAAGATGAACTTGCAGAAATTAAGGAAAAATACGGTGATGATCGCAAAACACTCATCGTTCATTCTGCAGAAGATATGCGAATGGAAGACTTTATTGAGGATGAAGGTGTTGTTATCACCATTTCTCATGAAGGATATATTAAGCGTACTCCGTTATCTGAGTACCGTACCCAGGGAAGGGGCGGAAAAGGATCTATGGGTTCAAACTCCCGAGATGCGGACTTTATTGAGCACATTATAATTGCGTCTAACCACAATTACATGTTGTTCTTTACAGAAGCCGGCCGTTGTTTCTGGTTACGTGTATACGAAATTCCTGAAGGATCAAGAACCAGTAAGGGAAGGGCTATTCAGAACGTAATAAATATTCCTAAGGAAGAGAAAATTAAGGCTTACATAAAGGTTAAGAACTTAAGAGACCAGGAATATCTTGATAATAATTTTATTATCATGTGCACCAAGAAGGGAACAATCAAGAAAACTTCACTGGCAGCATATTCTCGTCCGCGTGCAAATGGTATTAATGCCATAAATATTAATGAGGGCGATCAATTGCTGGAAGCTAATTTAACTGACGGTAACAGTGAAATTATTGTTGCTCTTCGTTCAGGTCGTGCTATTCGTTTCAATGAATCTACAGTAAGGCCAATGGGACGTACAGCGACAGGTGTTCGCGGAGTTACTTTGGCGCATGATAAAGATGAAGTGATCGGAATGATCAGTATCAATGATCCGGAATCGACGATTTTAGTTGTTTCAGAAAAAGGATACGGAAAGCGTACAGACTTAGAGGATTATCGTATTACTAATCGCGGCGGTAAGGGTGTAAAAACACTTAATGTGACGGAGAAAACGGGAGATCTGATTTCAATTAAAGATATTACCGATAAGGATGATCTGATGATCATTAACAAATCCGGAATTGTAATTCGTATCGCTGTAAGCGAACTCAGAGTAATGGGAAGAGCTACGCAAGGGGTGCGTTTAATTACTCTTAAAGGTGACGATGAAATTGCCTCAGTTGCAAAAGTTGAACATGAAGAAGAGGTTTTGGATGACGCAGAGGCTATTTTAGAAGCTGACGGAATTCTTGAAACTGAAGGATATGTATCTTCCGAACCTCCTGTTACGGATGAAGAAGTTATAGATAGTGTAAACTCATCCGATTTATCTGAAGCTTCTGATCTGGATGAAGATGAGGATACCAATGAGGAGGATGAACCGTTAGAAGATTAAATTCATCTAATGAATAAATCGATATTCTTACTATTAAGTTTGAGTTTGTGCCTCAATTTTTTGAGTGCACAAACTCTTACTAAAGAAGCAATGAATAATTTTGCCAGCTATACACAGAAGCCTGATATAAGCGTATTAGTGAAAGCAAAAAAGAATATTGACGATGCCTATAAAACCAAAAAAGATTCAATTAATTACAGGGTTAATCTTGTACGCGGGCTAATTTATTCTTCATTGGCATATGCGGATTCAAGCAGAAAAATTTCTTATACCAAAGACCCAATAAATGAAGCTTTATTTTCCTTAGATAAATTAAAGAATCCTAAACTAAACTACTCTCATGAAGCTGAGATACAGTTTATTCGTAAGCAATTGTCATATTCCTGGCTTTATAAGGCTCAGAAAGCCGCTAATGCTTATAATTACCAGGAAGCATATGCTTCCTTTCTGTGGGTAGATTCTTTAAGCAATACCAAATATATAGCAAGGCACAACCTGGCTGTTATTTCCGAAAAGCTCGGATATTCTGATAAAGCAATTCAATATTACACCTATTTAATCTCAGATAAAAAGCGATCCCTGCCAGAATATTATCTTTCGCTTTCCAATCTTTACGAACAATCACGAAACAGTAGCAAAGCTCTTGCTGTTATACAGGAAGGTCGAAAGATTTTTCCGGGAAACAGGGATTTACTTTTCAAAGAGGTAAATACTTACGCGGACAGCGGCGAGTATGAAATGGTATCCAAGCTTATAGAGCATACATTGGAATATGCGCCTGATAATCTAAATTTACTTTATTTAGGTGGCTTTTCTTTTGAGATGATTGGTAACGAAAAAAAGGCAGAGGAATATTATAAAAAAATTATTTCTTTGGAGCAGAATAATTACGAAGGAAATTATGCGTTAGGATTACTTTACCTAAATTCATATTTAAAATCAGCTGATAAGAAAAAGGATTTATTAAACGACTCTGCCAGGCTTCTTGTTCAGGCCGGAGAAATAAAGCCCAATGCTGTAAACGTTTTAAAATTATTAAGTGTCCTTTATAACCTAACCGGTAATAAGGTTGAATTGCAACGTGTTAAACATAAATTGAGTCAAATCATATTAAACTAAAACAACAATGAATTTTAAGTCTTTAATTTTTGGATTACTAATTACAGCTTATTCTGTTTCTGTATTTGCACAGAAATCAGAGGTAGCCTCGGCGAAAGAGAGCCTGGCGAAATACATTCAAATTTCCAGAAGCACCCCTAAACTAGCTGAAAGTTTTAAGAAATTGGCTAAAGAATCAATAGATAAAGCTACTGTTCACGAAAAAACCAAAGCTGATCCTGAATTGTGGGGAATGAGAGCTTTATTATATTCTGAGTTGGCTTATACAGACAATACATCTGCCTCAGTAAATTATGCCGCTGAAGCTACGGCAGCATTAGCGAAAGTTAAAGAATTAGACCCAGAAGCTGATAATAAGGAAAATGTTAAAAAAGCTAGGTACACACTATATCAAAATCAGTTGTTAAAAGGTAAAAAACATTTTGACACCAAAGATTACGCTGCGGCCTATACCGAATTTAATAAAGGTTTAGAGTTTTTGCCCGGAGATACAATTATTAACTATTACGCCGGCGTATCTGCGCAGAATACAAAAAATTATAAAGCAGCAATTAAGAATTATACGGATTTATTAAGCACGAATTTTTCTTTTCTGCCAGATGTTTATACCAATTTAGCTGAAGCATATGCAGCTGATAAAGATACTGCTGCCGCTATAAAAGTTCTTACTGAAGGATTTGCAAAGTTTCCCAAAAGCAACCAGTTAATTTCCAGAGAAATAGAACTTAGTATAAATTCAGGAAGATATAAAGAGGTAATAAGCAAAATAGAATCTCAGGTTCAAAGTAATCCTACAAATCCCAATTTTCCTTTCTTTTTAGGTATTGCTTATGCTTCTTTAAACGATGTAACTAAATCTGAAGAAGCATATAAAAAGGCTATCGCAATTGATCCTAAATTCATGAACGCTTATATCAATTTAGGAAGCTTGATTATGAATAGCGGAATTGATACCTACAATGCTGCTAATAAAAAATATGCTAATAAAGCTCTGAATGCAGCTCAATTAGCAGAATACAATGCGGTTAAGAAAAAAGCGACGGCCGAATTCGACAGAGCTTTACCATTTTTATTAAAAGCTACAGAGATAGATCCTAAATCAAAAATGGCCTGGACAAATTTACGTGCTTATTATAATGCGAAATCCAACAAAGCTAAAGTAACAGAAATTGATGCGAAACTTAGCGCTCTGTAATTTAACCTACCAGAAATAAAAAAACCGGAGCAAAACTCCGGTTTTTTTATTTCATACTTGTTAGCGCAAGTTTTAAATTCTCTTTTTCTGTATTCACTAAGGTGCATGCTTAAGCTCCTTTCTTAGCATTCAGACTTTGCATCAATTGATCGAACAGGTTATCGTCTGATGCTTTTTGTGGTTTTAGTTTTTTAATTGTAGGACGTTTGCCTTTGGATTTGGCTTCAATAATTTTGAGCAGTTCGTGGTGGTATTCGTCCTTAAACTTATCAATTTCAAATTTGCTTGAATATTGATTAACAAGGGCCAATCCCATATCCAGCTCTTTTTTATTTATATCAATATTATCAGGTGTTAATATCTCCTCAGCAGATCGTATTTCTTCTGCAAAACGGATTTTTGTAATGACTATCACCTTATCAACAGGATGAATAATGCAAAGATTTTCCGTGTTTCTTAATACGAAACGTGCAAGGCCCGCTTTCTTAGATTTTTTTAACGACTGCAGGAGCAGGGCATAGGCTTTTCTTCCCTGAGTTTCGGGTTCTGAATAATATGAAGTCTCGTAATACATGGGATTTACCTCCTCAATGTTTACAAAGCTCTCAATTTCAATCATTTTGCTCTTTTCCGGACTAGCATCTTCATAATCTTTATCTTCCAGAATAACGTAGGTTTCATTGATAGGGAAGCCCTTTACAATCTTATCATACGGAACTTCTTTGCGAGTTTTTTCGTTAATCCGCTGGTATCGTATTCTCGAATGATCTCTGCTATCCAGCATATCCAGTCCCAAAGAACTACTCTGCACAGCAGAATAGAGTTTAACCGGAATATTTACCAGTCCAAAACCAATTGAGCCTTTCCAAATAGAGCGCATAACAACTTAATACGGTTCGCTTAATTTAAAAAGCGCGAAATAACGTTTATCAAGTTCTGTAAAAGCCTCGTTTATTGCTAAGCGGTGTCCCATAAGCAGAGTTTTCAGGTTAAATTCTTCCAGAATACTTCCTTGTAATACATCGTCATAGGTTTCAAGAGCGTCGCGTTCAGAGTTTCTTACTTGTTCTAAGATAGACTGTTCTTTTTTGCTGTTTGGCATAGTGCCCAGACCTGTGATGGGATGATGTATACCAATTTCGGACTCAACATTTGTGTGAGTGCCACCTAATTGCGCAATAGCTTCCTGAAGTTCAGATATAATGATAATACGTTCTTCAGCATATTTATCTATGAGGTTTTTATATTCCTCGGAAACAATATGATCTGAAGCATCAATTAATTTCTTTTCACTTTTAGCCACAGTATGTAATAACCGTTGCAACTGTTTAATATAATTTTCGTGATATGAACTTTCCATAATCGTTTAATAGAATAATAGGTAAACGTGCAGAAAATGAAATAGTTTGAACAGATAATGCAGTACAGCCGATAAATCCCAATTACAAGTGCTTAGTGCAATTTACCGAAAGCACCACTAAAATATTAGAGGTCTAAGCACTTTTACTATTTTCAAAAATTTTGACTATGATTGGCTCCATATTTAGAGCTTTCGCACAGTAAATAATGGCTCGTTCAAACCTTATTATTTGTGATCTTTATTAAGGAAAGAAGGGAATGGATTGATGTATAAGAAATCCTATTTAACATAATATTAATTATGAGACAAAAGGCTTGTGCATTTCTGTACCGTGATTATTACCAGGTTCCGCCCGGTGAGAATAAAAAGTCTGTAGATGAGTCTACATCATATAAGAATTGATAGCCAATGGTTTCTCTGTTGCAAAAAGGATTCAAGAGAGAAATCATAATTTCATAACCTTGTAATGTTAAATCGCAAAAGAAAGTTTTTTTGTCTGAGGTTATAATCCCGGCATCTTCAATCGAAATCCGAAGAGTTAACTTGCAATTTCTGTTGTGAATGAAATCAAGTGATGATAGATCAAGATTTTTATTCTTCTCAATAATTGTTTCCTGAACGGCAAGCCTGAATTTTTCGGCCTGAGATCTGTCAAACTCATAGAGCCTTACAATATCATCTCCATACTCATTAACATTATCGATATAATCAAGTTTCATATAGCCCGTCTAGAATTCAAAACGCTGACCATATTCAGGGATTGCTTTATTTGCCGGTTTTAAATAATTTAAAAACAGCTCAAGAGCCTTCATCTTAGAATCGGTTAGTGAATAATCGAGTTTGTTTCTCAAATAATCATCGAGATTAAAATCCTTTCTCTCAGGTAATTCGGAAATGACACATGATATGTTCTCTATACCTAATCGTAAAGCAGCATTGAACTCGGTAATGAAAGCCGGAGATATAGGTTTATTAGATGCCCAAACAGCAAATGCAAATTGCAAGCCGGTGAAATTCTTCCATTCTTCGGCTAAATCATATACAAAAGAATATTTGTCTTTTTTACCAAATGTCCTGTCACCGATTTCAACAAAAGCATCTGCGGAATTTGATGTGATATATTCAGGACTGAGTTTCCAATAATTTTTTAACAATACCTTTGCCAAAGCATTGGATGTTCTGGATTGAAGATCCAGTCTGATGGTTTTAATTTCATTGATGGGTTTATCACTGAAAATAAACACTGAATTTACGGCACCATCTGCGCCAATACAATAATCAGAAATAATTTCATACCCTGGCACATTTAATAAAGCAGCCACTGGTATTAAACCTATATCAACCTGATTGTCAATAAGTTTTTTAGCGCAATCTGAAGGAATATCTAAGCTTAAGTCTATTTTATCAAGAATCCCCGATTGCTGAAGGCCATAAACAAAAGGTTTAGTATTAGTATAGGATACTGCCGAAACTCTAATCTTGCTCACAAAAATTCTTTAAATGATCTGTATTATGAAAGTCTATAATTTCAAATTTATTACCATCGAAATGCAATTTGTAAAGAGTAGTATTTTGATGAGGGAATACTTCCATATCTGATATAGGACGGTTGGTTAGAAGACATAAAAAAAGCCTCATAGCCCTTCCGTGCATACAGATCAGAATATTTTTAGCGTCGTTTTCGGCAATTAATTTCTCTAAAACCTCTAATTGTCTTTCTTTAACTTCTAAAGGACTTTCACCATTCTGAAATTTGAGATGCAATTCTCCTTTTGTCCATCCTTCCATTATTTTAGCAAAAGCGTTCCGCATATCCTCAGTGCTTTCCACTCCTTCATAAATACCCCATGCAAGTTCATCCAATCCGGAGTACTGAGTCCAAGAAATACCTTTGTTGATAAATCTTTTAACCGTTTGATGGGTACGCTTTAAAGTTGATGTATAAATTTTATCAAAAGGAACGTCCTTATACATAGTGTAAAATGCTTCGGCTTGTTTTCTGCCGAAATCATTTAAATCGGTATCCATACCTCTTCCCTGAACCACTCCCCTCTTATTCAAATCAGTTTCACCGTGGCGAATCAAATAAATAGTCTTCTCCAAATCTTTAATTTATTACAGGTAATTTATAAAACTGAGGTTTTGATTCCTCTTCAAATCGGAAGTCCTTATAATCGGTAATAATATTATAAAGAGTATCCCTTTCTATAGGATGCCGTCCTACATTTTTTATAAGATCTACAAGTTCTTTAGTACTCATAGCAGGATTTTGCTCTTCTGCACCAGCCATCGAGTAAATTTTTGTAGTGTCATCAAGAGTCCCATCGATATCATCTACCCCAAAATTCAATGAAAGCTGTGCTGTTTCTCTGCTAATCATGGCCCAATATGCTTTTATATGATCAAAATTATCAAGGTAAATTCTGGAGATAGCATAGTTTCTTAAATCCTCAATTACAGACACTTCCGGAATGTGCGACATCTGATTATCCTGATTTCGAAACTTTAAAGGGATAAAAGCCTGGAAACCATGGGTTTTATCCTGCAATTGACGAAGGCGTTCCATATGATCCACACGGTGCCAGAAATCTTCTATGTGCCCATAAAGAATGGTTGCGTTCGATCGCTGTCCGAGTTTATGCCATTCTTCATGGATCTGAAGCCATTGCTCTGCGTTACATTTATCTTTAGCGATTTGTTCACGGATTTCAGGATGAAAAATTTCTGCTCCACCACCAGGAATAGAATCTAGTCCTGCATCCTTCATAAGTTTCATACCTGTGGCATAATCAATTTTAGCCTTTTTGAAAATGTAGTGAAATTCAACAGGAGTTAATGCTTTTATATGAAGGTCTGGCCGGTGCGCACGAATTTTGCTGAATAATTCAGAGTAAAACGCAACATCGTATTGAGGTAAAACCCCACCTACTATATGGACTTCGGTAACAGGCTGATCATCATATTTTTTTACCATGTCGAACATTTCATCCATGGTAAACTCCCAGCCTTCTTCTTTTTGTTTTAATAATCGGGAATAAGAACAAAATTTGCAATCGTACACACAAAGATTTGTAGGCTCAATATGAAAGTTGCGGTTAAAAAACGTTTTATGTCCATGTTTCTTTTCACGGATATAATTTGCCAAAATTCCAAGGTAGGCTAATTCGCCTTTTTTATATAGAGTTACTCCTTCGTCGAAACTAATCCGCTCAGATCCAGATACTTTTTCAGCAATAGCTTTTAATTCAGGATCAAGATTTTTATCAGATAATAGTGTGTGGAGTTGTAGTTCAGCGTCCATTAGTTCAAAAATACGATAAAGCGGCAAAATGTACTATCATATTGTTGTAACAATACTTTAAACACTATTTTTAATTCCTAAACTTATAAGAGAAAATCTAATCTTTGTTTGACCATCGGAATAATATGAAACTCGAAACTATAGCAATACACGCCGGAAATTATACCGATCCGGCTTCGGGAGCAGTAATACAGCCTATAACTCTTTCCACTACTTTTGAACGTGGTGAAGATGGTGGATTTCAAAGTGGTTATATCTATACGAGAGCAGATAATCCGAACAGGAAATCCTTAGAAAATGTATTAAGCAAATTAGAGGGAGGAGTTGATGCCTGCGCGTTTTCCTCAGGCAATTCTGCTGGATCTGCTCTATTACAGGCCCTTAAACCGGGCAGCCATATTATTGCGCCTGATGATATGTATCATGGATTACGCAACCTTATTAATACTGTTTTTGAGGGTATATTATCTGTCGATTATCTGGATTATTCAGATTTATCAGCTGTTGAGTCAGCAATAAAGCCCGGCACAAAATTAATTTGGATTGAAACTCCTTCCAATCCCTTGTTGAAAATTTCGGATATTAAAGCGTTGGTTAAACTGGCTCATGAAAATGACCTTATAGTTTGTTGTGACAACACCTTTGCAACTCCCGTTTTTCAACGGCCTTTAGAATTGGGTGCAGATATTGTCATGCATTCCACAACAAAATATTTAGGAGGTCACAGTGATGTTCTTGGCGGGGCGCTCATAACAAAAAACAGCAATGATTTATGGGACAAAATTCGAAACATTCAAGCATTATCAGGCTCTGTACCTTCCCCATTTGATTGTTATATGACCGTGAGGGGAATAAAAACTTTACCTTACCGGATGAGAGGGCATGCAGAAAATGCAAGACAAATTGCAAGCTACCTTCAATCACATGTTAATATTGAAAAGGTATTTTATCCGGGTTTAGCCGATCATCCTTCATACGATATTGCGAAATCTCAGATGAAAGATTTTGGGGGAATGTTATCCTTTACCGTTAAAAACAGTTCTGATGATGCGCGAAGAGTTTCAAATAAACTTAAATTATTTACCAGAGCCACGAGTTTAGGCGGTGTTGAAAGTTTGATTGAGCACAGGGCTTCTATGGAAGGCCCCGATACCAAAACCCCTGGAAATCTTCTTCGAATTTCTGTTGGCTTAGAATTCATCGACGATTTAATAGCCGACCTCGACCAGGCTCTAAAATAATCCAGAATAATTTTGGCAAATAGTGCTTTTGAGTGTATCTTTGGGCAATTTAATTAAATACTTTCTGTCAATACCCTTCAAAAGGTTTTGATTTATAAAGAAGCGGTGAGAGAACAGGCTCCACGACCCGCTGACAACCTAACCGGCATAGTGTCGGAAAAGGTGCCAAATCCTGTTCCCGGAAACAACGGGAAAGATATAAATTATGTAAAACCATGAACAAAAAAAAGACATTGTCTCTCCCCTTCCCATTCAATTTTAATAACTCTAATGTGAATTTTCCTGAAATGTATTTGGCACAATCAGCCATTTAATCTAAAAATACATTTTAATCTAAAATTTATAATGCCGAAGTGTGAACCGCTTCTACATTTTATCAAACATGAGCACAACAAAATTCATATATACAAACAAGTTTAAATTTGAAAGCGGAGCTGAGATCTCAGGATTAGAAATTGCGTATCAAACTTTTGGAACTCTTAACGCCAGGAAAGATAACGTTGTTTGGGTTTGCCATGCTTTGACAGCGAATTCTGATGTGTGTGATTGGTGGAACGGATTATTTGGTGAAGATGATTTATTTAATCCAAAAGATTATTTCATTGTTTGTGCCAATATTTTGGGTTCTCATTATGGTACTACGTGCCCCTTAAGTATTAATCCTCAAACGAATCAGCCTTATTACTTATCTTTTCCTACGTTTAATGTGAGGGATATGGCTGCTGTTCAAAAACTATTAGCAGATCACCTTGAAATCCATGATATAAGTCTGCTGATTGGAGGTTCGTTAGGCGGGCAGCAAGCAGTAGAATGGGCAATAACAGAACCGGCGCGAATTAAAAAATTAATATTAATGGCTACCAACGCAATCCATTCTCCATGGGGAATAGCGTTTAATGAAAGCCAGCGCCTTGCAATTTCAAGTGATCCAAGTTTTTATGAAAATATTCCTGATGGTGGAAGTAAAGGCTTAAAAGCCGCAAGAAGCATTGCTCTTTTATCTTACCGGAACTATCAAACCTATGGAATTTCTCAAAAAGAGGATACCACAGAAAAAACTGATGAATTTAAAGCATCCTCTTACCAAAATTATCAGGGCGATAAATTAGTCAAGCGCTTTAATGCCTATAGCTACTGGTACTTAAGCAAAGCCATGGACAGTCATAATGTTGGACGTAACAGAGGTTCGGTGGCAGATGCCTTAAAACTAATTGAAGCAAAAACATTAGTGATTGGAATAAGTTCCGATTTATTGTTCCCCCCTGCCGAGCAACAATTTTTAGCTGAAAAAATTCCTGGTGCTGTATATTTGGAAATTGATTCATTTTATGGTCACGATGGATTCCTGATAGAAACCGGCATTTTGACGTATGAAATTATTAAATTTCTGAAAAATTCTTCCATTGAAAGCCCTGCTGTTCAATTTCAGAAAGATTTTTAGCTGGAAATAAAAAGACCTATAAGGTTTTTGAATCTTATAGGTCTGAATCTTATAAAGGTCGTCTGGCTATATTTCGTAATTAATATCCCAGGCCTCGAGATAATCACTGATTTTCTTTAAGAACATTCCTCCCAAAGCACCATCAACTATTCTATGATCATAAGACAGTGATAAATACATCTTATGACGGATACCGATCATATCTCCATGTACAGTTTCGATTACTGCCGGTTTCTTTTGAATAGCTCCTATGGCCAAAATTGCAACCTGTGGCTGATTGATTATCGGAGTTCCCATAATATTACCGAAAGAACCAATATTGGTAATAGTGAACGTTCCATCTTTTACTTCATCAGGTTGAAGCTTGTTATTTCTTGATCTGACAGCCAGGTCGTTAACTGCTTTTGTTAAACCTACCAGATTTAACTGATCGGCCTTTTTAATAACAGGAACTATTAAATTACCCGAAGGAAGGGCGGCTGCCAGGCCAATATTAATATCATTTTTCTTAATGATTTGGGTTCCATTAAGTGAAATATTAATCATTGGAAAATCTCTGATCGCTTTAGCAACTGCCTGTATAAATATGGGAGTGTAAGTAATTTTCTCGCCTATTTTTTTTTCAAATGCAGCTTTATTCTTTTCTCTCCACTTAACCAAATTAGTAACGTCAGACTCCACAAAGGAAGTAACATGAGCAGCGGTTTGTAAGCTCATCATCATGTGTTCGGAAATGAGCTTCCGCATTCTATCCATCTCAATGATTTCATCATTGCCGGAAACCACATTTACTGAAACAGGACTAATGCTTTGATTTTCGACTAAGGGAACGGCCTTTTTTATTCGACCAGAAGATCGTTGTGCTACGTATTCCAGAATATCCTGTTTTGTTACACGCCCATCTGCACCCGATCCGGAAATCTTTTCAAGTTCTTCACTTGTAAGTCCTTCCTCAGCAGCGATACTTCTTACCAGTGGAGAATAAAATCTCGATGTATTGCTTTGAATTATCGTTTGCTGTTGAAATTGTTGCTCATTCAGATGCTCAATTCCTGGAATGATTGTTTCGATGAAGTCTTTACTATTTTCTGGAATTACTTCCACAGTCTGTTTGGGAGCTTCCGCCGGCTTATTTGTCGCCGCTTTAGGTATACTCAGGTCTTCAATTTCAATTAAAGCAATAACATCGCCTACACTGGCGATTTCATTTTCTTTAAATAAATACTTTATAAATTTACCTGAAACCGGCGAAGGAACTTCCGAATCTACTTTGTCGGTTGCTATTTCCACTACTGTTTCATCTTCTTTAATTTGCTCGCCAGGTTGCTTTAACCATTTTACAATGGTCGCTTCTGCAACACTTTCGCCCATTTTAGGAAGTATCAGTTCAAATTGAGCCATATTTATTATAAGGAATCAGCAAAAATAAACGTTTTTAAGACTTAACAATGTTCTTCTTTAAGTATGTGGAAAAGTAAAATTAAAGCATTTATCGCAGATCTTTCTATATTTTGTAAACGACGGCTACCAAATGAGAACTTTTTAGTTATTACACGCTTTTGACCGGCAACAGCAACCCACACGGTACCAACAGGTTTTTCATCTGTTCCACCTCCGGGTCCAGCGATACCGCTTATGGCGATAGAATAATCTGAATTGAATTTATTAAGAGCCCCGCAAGCCATTTCTCTAACGGTTTCTTCACTTACCGCCCCGAATTGCTCTAGTGTATCATCAGATACATCAAGAATTTTTATTTTTAATTCATTTGAATATGTGACCCCTCCACCCATAAAAACTGCGCTTGAACCCGCATGCTGAGTAAAAAGGTGCGACAGATAACCTCCCGAACAACTTTCGGCGACAGATAAAGTTAATCCTCTTTCTTCCATGAAGTCTAAAACAGCTTTTTCAAAAGGCACATCTTCTGTGCTTACCACATGCTCGTCCAGTAAGGCAATTATCTGATCAACATAAACCTGGATCTGTGATTTTAGTAATTCTTCATCACCGCCATAAGCACTTAAACGAAGTCTCACCTGACCTAGTTTCGGAAGATACGCAAGTTTTATATGTGAGGGCAAGGAATCTTCTATTGATGCAATTCGTTCGGCCAAAAAGGATTCTCCTAAGCCCGCGGTCAAGATCGTACGATGAACGATAGCATCTAACAGAAATTGTTTCTTTAAGCGAGGCAGCACTTCTTCTTCAACCAGGTACATCATTTCAAAAGGAACGCCGGGAATAGATATATATATAATATCCTGTGAGTTAAACCACATACCAGGTGCTGTTCCGTTTTTATTTAACAATACACTGCAATTTTCTGGAACATCTGCCTGTCGGATATTTACATCCAGTAAAGGTCGCTTAAAACGTTCGAAGATTTTGGTAACGTTCTGTAACGTCGCCTCATCCCTTTTAAAGCCCACATTGAAAAATTCGGCTAAAGTGGTTTTAGTGATATCGTCTTTTGTAGGACCTAATCCACCGGTTAGTATAATCACCTGGGCCCGTTTTGAAGCAGAGTTCAGCGCTTCAATAATATGTGTTTTATCGTCAGAAACGGAAGTGATCTGCTTAACGCGAATGCCTGCCTCATTCAGTTTCTGGGCAATCCACGCAGAATTTGTGTCTACAATCTGGCCAATAAGAATCTCATCGCCAATGGTTATTATTTCAGCTAATATCATTAATAGAATCCACCGCTATAAGGGCTCCTCCGGCTTAATTTCAAATCCTGAAGTATTGATGCCCTTACACGCAAATCTACACTATAACTTTTATATAATCCGAAGGGGACCCAGCTAAATGCGAGATCCCAGCAATGAAGATCACGATTAATAGCAAGAGAAGTTGTGCTGAACTTATTTGCTCTGAAATCCCAGCCTGACTGATAGCTTACTTTCCATTTCGGGGTTACACTAAAATCGCCGTTAAAATTTAAGTTGTTTGTGATGCTTTTTACCAGGCCATTATTAGAGAAGAAAAAGCTGTATGATGCACTTAAATTCCATGGTATACTAAAATCCACAAAGCCATAAGGGTTTCTTAAAATTTCAGATATATCTTGCTGTTGTTGTTGGGTTGTATTTGGATTATTTTGCTGGTTGGTTAAATTTTCCTGCCTTCTTTTAAAAGCACTTGGATTTAAATTAAATCCTGTGGAGAATGAAAAACTGGCTAATCTTGCTAAGCGACCTTCTTTAAAGAGGTATCCTTGACGGGCCCCTACACTATCTAAGCTATATGGATCCAGGCTTCCCTGAAAAGAGATACCAAGTTTTTGTTTGAAAAAAGCTGTACGGCCACCAAAAGATATAATTGATAATTTATTATATCCCTTAGCTGTAAAGTCATAATTCCCGTTAAAGGTCAAACCCTGAATAATAGGTATCTTTTGATAAGCGGATGTTGTATCGCTTTTTGATTTAACCTTAGCCTCCACATTATTTTCGAATGCAAAACTCATACTTGCAGAACGCCCCTGACCCGGCCCTCCGCCCGGCGATTGTTCAAATATAGAATAGCGATTATTGAGCTGACTATCATTGGGAAGAGTTGAGGGAAGACCAGAAATCTTTCTATAAAATCCAAAATTATCACCGCTAAAGTCGGGAACGTAGGAGAACCCAAAACTCGGCGTCATAACGTGACGAATGGCTACCAGATTTCCTTTTTTGAATTGCATCATCCCGTATAATTTGGTATTGAGGCCTCCATTTATAGAATAGTTATAATTCCTTTTAAAACCTTGAATGGTATCAATCCGAATATTACCGGGAAGGTTTTGATCGTAACGTTTCCTGATCGTTTGCAAAGTCCAGCGCTCACCATAACTGATACCGGAACTAAACTGGAAATATTTCAATACATTAAATGACATACTTACAGGCACACTGTGCTGAATTCCGTTTTTAAATTGCTTTAATGTTGATTTTTTAAATAAAGAATCTTCGCGGACACCGTTAATGGAATTTGCGCCCTGCATGCTGTATCCCACCGAAATTCTTTCATACCATTTAGGATTACCTAAGCTGTTTTTATTTTCAAAGGGATTTAAGGTAGCCATACCAAGGTTAAATGTTGGTAAATCCAAAGTAACGAGGCGCCGGGTGAGATCCTGATTATGTCGTAATGTAGCACCAAAATTAAACAGGTTATTCGCAAATGTTTTTTGATAGCTTATTCCTGAGGATATACTATTATTTGTGGCCTGCTCTATTCTGTCGCCGGCAACACGGGTATCTCTGAAATAGGAGCTGGTTCCCACATTTACATTTGCCGAAAAACTTGTTCCCGGGTTTGCTTCTGCGCTTTGCGAATGAGTCCATTGGATATTGAAACTTGTAGTTGGCTTCGCTCCCGGTGTTCCCTCGATTCCATTGCCATTTCTTAAAGAAGCATAACTTAGATTTAATCCGCCGTTATATTTATAATTTTTACGATACCTGGCTAACAGATTCGTTTCGTAGGATAATTTACTGTACAGAGACCCTCTCACTTCAGCATCCCAATAGTCATTTATCCCGAAGTACCAGCCCAGTCCTCTCATGAAAAATCCACGGTTGGAATCTTCTCCAAAAGTGGGAAACAACAAGCCTGATGCCCTTTTATTCGTTTTAGGAAAAAAGCCAAAAGGTAGCGCTACAGGCAAGGGGACATGTTCGATGACCAGGTAAGCAGGTCCGCTGATTACTTGTTTTTCTGTTACAATTCCCCTGGTAATATGAATACCAAAATGGGTATAAGGCTCTGGCAAGCTACAGGTGCTGTAGATCCCGTTTTTGAAAAAGCCTTCGTCGAATTCGTTCTTTTTGAACTTACTTGCCTGAATGTACCCCCCTTCCACTTCGGTAAGCGAACCATAAGATAACGCACGCTTACTGGAAAAATTAAAGGTCAAAGAATCTGCTGTAACAGGAGGTTCTGAGCCTTGTTTAATTATAGGACGGCCCTTGTACACCGAATATTTATTTTTTCGGCCGCTGGCAAATAGAAGTTTCCTGGTTTGATCCAGACGGATAAAACTGGAAGATAATTCCATCTCTTCATAAGATATTCGTGCATTGCCATATAAGTAAACTATATTGCCATCAATGCTGAATTTGATGGAGTCATCGGCACTGTAATGAATTTCTGAATTTAATCCTGTTGTTGTTTTAGAATTTTTTCCCAAAGTATCCGTTATACCTAAAGAATCCGCTTTAGGAGTAATGAGTTTGGATTTATCAGGAGTTTGAGGTCTTTGCTGAGCATAGATATCAAAGCTTGATAATAGTACTAAAATCAAAAACAGGGTTCTCACAAAAAACTTTTTGATAAATTTCAAATTTGATAATGAATATTATTTTTGCAATGACAAATGAGATTTCAAAATTAATGAAAATAAACCCATTGAGAAGATTGCAAATTGGATTTTTAACTTTTTTAACATCTCTGCTGCTATTATCATTCAGTAATAACCCTTCCGTTAACCAATATCGTATAAAAACAATTGTAATTGACGCAGGACACGGAGGGAAAGCAGTAGGCGCTCTAGGGAAATATTCTACAGAGAAAAAGGTAACCTTACAGGTTGCCATGCGTTTAGGAAAAGAGATTACAAAAAACTTCCCTGATGTAAGGGTTTTATATACACGTACATCTGATATTTTTGTACCTAATGAAAACAGAACAAACCTGGCAAACCGGGCAAAGGCTGATCTGTTTATTTCCGTTCATTGTAATTCCATGCCATCATCAAAAACAAACCGCGCTGGTATTAAAGGGGTGGAAACCTTTGTCGCCGGATTCGGGAGAATTGATGAGCAGGATGTAGCTCTCAGAGAGAATGCTGATATCTTATTAGAAAAAGATTATAAAAGTAAATACGGCGGTTATGACCCCAGAGATCCTGAAAGTATGATTATTTTTTCGTTAATGAAAAATCAGTTCAGGGATCAGAGTATAAAGCTGGCCAAGCTCATACAAAATGAATATATAGGCTCAGGAAGGGTTGACCGGGGGGTAAAAGAGCAAAATATTCTTATTTTACAGCGAGCTGGAATGCCGGCGGTATTGACTGAAATTGGCTTTATCAGCAGTCCTGAAGAGGAAAAATATATTAATTCTGAATCTGGTCAGAATGAAATTGTAAGAAATATTGTGGCAGCCATCAAAAATT
The DNA here is from genome assembly GCF_037622515.1 of Pedobacter superstes. Taxonomy (NCBI): domain Bacteria; kingdom Pseudomonadati; phylum Bacteroidota; class Sphingobacteriia; order Sphingobacteriales; family Sphingobacteriaceae; genus Pedobacter; species Pedobacter superstes. The sequence goes on along the minus strand of NZ_JBBJCN010000002.1, from coordinate 47,560 downwards.
TCAAATCACAGGCGGAATTGCGTTAACAGAAATCGTTTTTTAATAATATGTTTTCATCAGTAAAAATGAGTTTTAGAAAATTAAGTGAAGGAAAGAGTAGTTTGAAAACAGGTGTGTCTGCTTTTCTGGCAGTGTTACTAATACCCTTTTATTCGTATTCAACTAAGATAGACTTGCCTCCTTTCAGGATAAAAACTATTGTAATTGATGCGGGTCATGGAGGTCACGATGGAAGTACACGTGGTTTAATCGCCCGTGAGAAAGATGTTGCGCTGCAGGTTGCTCTTAGACTTGGAAAAAGTATTGAAGAAACCCTCCCCGACATTAAGGTGATTTATACCAGAACAGAGGATGTATTTATTCCCCTTTATGAAAGAATTGGATTGGCGAATAAATTGAAGGCAGACCTGTTTATTTCCATTCACTGCAATTCTATGCCGTCAAGTATGAGGAACAGAAGTTCCGTTCGCGGTACCGAGACTTTAGTTTCTGGTTTTAACAGACTTGGACAGCAGGATGCTGCTCTTCATGAAAATGCCTCACTTCTGCTTGAAAAAGATTATAAAGATAACTACGGAGGGTTCGATCCGAATGACCCTGAAAGTATTATCATCTTTTCTTTAATGAAAAACCAATTCAGAGATCAGAGTATTCGTTTGGCGACTTTGATGCAGAAAGAGTATGTTGCAACCGGTAGAATCGACAGAGGTGTAAAAGAGCAAAGTTTAGCGGTTCTGGCGAAGGCAGGTATGCCCGCTGTGCTAACAGAGATTGGTTTTATCAGCAGCCCGCAGGAAGAGGAATATATAACTTCTGACTATGGTCAAAACGAAATTGTAAGTTGTTTGTTAAAAGCAATTCAAACATATAAGAAACAAGTAGAAATACAATAGTATCTTTACCCTCTTAAAAATCAGGTTAGCTTTGAAAATATCAAACGAAACAAAAGTCGGTATCCTTGCCGCAGTCGCTATAACAATATTAGTATTAGGTTACAGCTTTCTAAAAGGGAATAACGTTTTTTCCAGTGAGAGTGAGTTTTACGCTACTTATAAAAGTGTTGACGGTTTAACGATTTCAAAACCTGTTCTGGTTAACGGATATCAGATTGGAAGAGTTTCTGATTTGACACTCCAGCCGAATGGGACAATTTTAGCACAGTTTAAAATTAATCCGGACTACGAAATTCCTAAAAATACTATCGCGAGATTAGAAAGTACTGATCTGCTTGGTGGGAAAGCTATTGTTTTTGAATTGGGAAACAGTAAAATCTATGCTGTTGATGGAGATACACTCCGCGCGAACTCTGAGAAAAATATTATGGAGCAGGTAGAGCCCATACAAAAAAAAGCGGAACAAATTATTGGAAGGCTGGATTCTGTTCTAACTTCGGTTAATAATACGATTAGTCCCGAATTTCAACAGAACTTTAATAAAAGCTTTGCAAGTATCGCCAGAACACTCGAAACACTTGAAGGAACTACCAGGAGAGTTGATAATCTTGTGGGTATGGAAGGCGCCCGTATTGCAATTATTATGGGTAATCTTGAATCAGTTTCCGCAAATTTCAAAGACAATAATAAAAGAATCAATATGGTAATGTCTAATCTTGAAAAGGTTAGCGACCAGTTGGCGCGTTCTAATTTCGAAAACACTATCAAAAATGCCGATAAGGCAGTAGCAGATATGCAGGCAGCTATTAATAAAGTCAATAGCGGACAAGGCTCTCTGGGGCAACTGATCAATGATGAAGGCCTTTATAACAACCTGAATAACGCTTCTTCAAATCTTGATAAATTGATGATAGACTTGAAAGCCAATCCTAAGCGTTATGTGAGCTTTTCAGTATTTGGGGGCCGAAAAGATTAGTTAAATATAATTTTTAAAGAAAATATTGAGGGTTAGATATCGAAGGTTTGTCCTTCGATAGCTAATTTTGAATTAGCAAATACAGTTTTGCATTCTTCAAGTAAGGGTTCAAGCTCACGGTAACGTGCAGAGAAATGGCCTAAAAGTAATTGTTTAACACCAGCCTTAACAGCAATTTCACCTGCCTGCAAAGAAGTTGTATGAAATGTTTCAATGGCTCTGCTGAGCATATCATTCATGAAAGTAGCTTCATGATATAAAGTGTCAACTCCTCTTATGTTTTCTAAGTATGTCCAGCTGCAAATTGTATCCGAGCAATAAGCATAGCTTTTTGGTTCAGGAGGAGCAGTTGTCAGTTCATCTGCAGAATAAACTCTCCCCTTCTTATCTGTGAAACCCGCCCCTTTTTTCAACTCCGGTATTAAGTCAATAGGTATTTTCAGTTTATCAAATACTTCTTTTATAATCTTCCTTGAACGTTTCTTTTGAATAAATTTAAAGCCTGTACAGGGGATGCGGTGATCCAGAACGAAGGTTTCGATGATTACATCACTGTTTTCAAAAATTTTCTCCGGATGATTAACCTGGGTAGGATGAAAAACAAGGGGATACCTGAGTTGTGTTTGTGAGTATTTAAATTGAATATCCAAAATCTCCATGAGTTCTGGAGGACCATATAAATACAAAGGTTTTACTCTGCCATTTAAATGCAGAGATGATAATAATCCAATTAATCCAAGGTAATGATCGCCATGTAAATGGCTGATTAAAATATGGTCAATTCGCTGAGCTTTTATATTATTTCTGATTAGCTGCACTTGCGTGCCCTCGCCACAATCTATCAGAAAGTGTCGCTCATTGATATTTAAAAGTTGGGAACTGGGATTACGGTTATATATGGGTGTTGCAGAGCTGCTGCCTAAAATAGTTACATCAAACCTCATGCATGTGCGTCAGCAATTATCTGGCCTCTTTTTTTAATTCCCTTTCAATTTCTTCCATGAAGATTAAGTCGATAGCTTCTTCAACAGACGGCACAATAGAAAGAACATTCTCTAATTGAGAAATAGTGATTAAGCGATTGATATTGTCATTTAAGCCAGTAATTATAAAAGTTCCATCAGAATTTTTACAAAGTCTGTGACCCACAAGCAAACTGCTTAAACCGGAAGAATCGGAATATTTAACTGCAGAAAGATCCAGAATTATATTTCGCAAACCTTCTGTGTTGGTAAGGATAAATTCTGATTTAAGCTGTGGAGAAATCAAACTGTTAAGCTTTGATTCATTTAGCTTTATTAAAACGTATTTCTCGTGTTTATCGATTGAGAACTTCATATCACTCTTCCTGTAAATAAATGCTTTGTATACAATAATAAAAAAATAATTTCAATTTAAGCGAGTTAAACTTTCATTGATATTTTTTTCAACTCTTTTATAAATTTCAGGCGAATCTGTCCTTATAAATGACTCCCCGGTAATATGTTCATAAAGCTCAATATACCGATTCGAAATTGATTGTACAAGATCAAAATTCATTTTAGGTATTGTTTGGCCGTCTTTGCCCTGAAAGCCATTTTCTATAAGCCACTTACGCACAAATTCTTTTGATAATTGTCTTTGGGGCTCGCCTTTTGCCTGCAGTTCCTCATATCCATCCTTATAAAAATACCTTGATGAATCAGGTGTGTGGATTTCATCGATCAGATGTATTCTTCCTTCGGCTTTGCCGAACTCGTATTTTGTATCTACAAGTATTAATCCACGTTCGGCGGCAAGTTCAGTTCCTCTTTGATATAAAAGACGTGTATAGTTTTCTAATTGTAAATAATCTTCTTCAGAAACGATGCCTTTTGAAATAATTTCCTCTCTGGAAATATCTTCATCATGTCCAACCGATGCTTTAGTAGTCGGAGTAATTATTGGTTCAGGAAGCTTATCATTCTCTTTTAATCCTTCCGGTAAATTTACGCCGCAAACTTCTCTCTTACCTGCACTATATTCCCGCCATGCATGCCCGGCAAGATATCCCCTGATTACCATTTCAACTTTGAAGGGCTCACAGATTTTACCAATTGTAACTGTAGGATCAGGAACATCCAGCACCCAGTTTGGAACGATATCCTGGGTGGCATTTAAAAATTTTGCCGCAATCTGGTTCAATACCTGACCTTTGAAAGGAATAGGTTCAGGCAATACCACATCAAAGGCTGAAATGCGGTCTGAAACCACCATCACCAAAAGCTTATCACCAATTGTATAAACATCGCGTACTTTTCCTTTGTAAAAATTGGTTTGACCAGGAAATTTAAAATGTGTTTCTTTTATAGCTGACATGAAAAAGAATTAATGAAAGGAATGAGAGAATGAATGAATGAATGAGAATGAACCTGATCGCAAAATTAAATTATTAAATCAATGCAGAAAATTCAATCATTAATTAATTTTTTCCTTCAATCCTTCGTTTTTACTGTATATCTCCGTATGCTTTTAATATTTCTTTAACCAGTTTATGACGAACAACATCGTCACCATTCAGGTAAATGAAATCGATACCTTTTATATCTGTAAGAATCCTTAAAGCTGTTTGTAAACCTGATTGCTGCTTTTTGGGTAAATCTATCTGTGTCACATCTCCGGTAACAATAAATTTAGCGGAAGGTCCCATCCTTGTAAGAAACATTTTGATCTGCATGTCTGTGGTATTTTGGGCCTCATCCAAAATTACAAAACAATTATCAAGGGTTCTTCCACGCATAAATGCTAAGGGTGCAACTTCAATGGTACGGTTTTCCAGGTAAACCTTAAGTTTCTCCGGCGGTATCATATCGTCTAAAGCATCATAAAGGGGGCGTAGATACGGATCGATTTTTTCCTTTAAATCTCCGGGGAGAAAACCGAGATTTTCACCTGCTTCCACTGCGGGTCTTGTTAAAATGATACGTTTTATTTCTTTATTTTTCAGCGCTCTGACTGCTAAAGCTACCGCAGTGTATGTTTTACCGGTTCCGGCGGGACCGATAGCAAAAAGGATGTCATTTTTAGTGATACTATCAACCATTTTTCGCTGGTTGGCAGTACGTGCCTTAACCACAATTCCATTATGCCCAAATACTATCGCTTCACTTCCGGCAGAATTATTCAGATGAGGCTCACTTTCGGTTTGAAGAGTGATCTTTGCATCCAATAAACGTTCAAGTTCGTTGGTCGTCAGACTCTGATATTTGTCAATATGCTGAATTATTTTCGAAAATCTTGAAGTGAAAACTGCTATCTCACCTTCATCTCCTAAAATTTTCACCTCGTTGCCGCGGGCAACAATTTTAATTTTAGGAAATTGCCTTTTAATCACTTCAAAATACTCATTATTTGAGCCCCAGAGGGTTACGGGGTTAATATTCTCAAGATCAATTTTTAGTTCGTTCAAGTTACGGTTTTTTTAGTTTCCTGATTTTTTGTGCAATTAAAATTCAATATTTGCAGGTTATAAGCCTCTCGCAAGGTTAATAATAAATATTCATATTTTAATGGCTATAATCACTTTAACAACCGATCTCGGTTACAAAGATTTTTACCAGGCTGCCCTAAAAGGGAGTATCCTGAGTTTATTGCCCAATGTGAATATAATTGATGTTACTCACGCCATTTCTGCATTTAACGTTCCGCAGGCGGCTTTCGTTTTAAAAAATGCATTTCCCTACTTTCCGAAAGGAACGGTACATTTAATAGGAATAAATTCTGTGTTTGATGAAAGGACAAAATACCTGGCAGTGAAATATAAGGGACATTTTTTTGTTGGATCTGATAATGGTGTTTTTTCTTTGATTTTTGATGAGAAGCCTTCAGAAATTGTAGAGCTGAGTATTATGCAGGATCTGAAATTTCTTCATTTTCCATTAACCGATATCTTCGCCAAAGCCGCCTGCCGTCTGGCAAGCGGAGCTAAACTGGAAGATATTGGTGTACATGTTGAGGAACTGGAAGAAAAAGTAAATCTACAGCCGGTTATTGAAAAGAATGTAATAAAAGGAAGCGTGATCTATATTGATTCGTTCCAAAACGTTATTACAAATATTTCTAAGGACCTTTTTTCCAATATTCAGAAAAACCGCGACTTTATTTTATACTTCAGGAAAAACGAATCTATTTCTCAATTAAGCTGGCATTATAATGAAGTTCCGGAGGGTGAAAAACTTTGCCTTTTTGGAATAAGTAATTATCTAGAAATAGCGATTAATAAGGGAAATGCCAGTGGCTTACTGGGATTGCATTTAGGAGATATTGTACGCGTTGAATTCAGTTAATTGACGCTCAACTGATTTTCCGAACGTTATTTAAGCAAGAAAAAAGACTAATTTTGTGCACCTTTTTAAAGGTGTTTTTATTTTAAGATTTGAATGGCAAGAAACAGATTTAATAGTGGTACCGCTCCGGAGCAGGAACTTTCCAAGGCCAAAATAAACAAGGAATCGCTAAGGAGAATATCTGGGTTATTAAATTACCTTAAACCGTATAAGTGGAAATTCATAATTGGTCTTGTCTTTCTTTTTTTATCTAGTTTAACCGGACTAGCCTTCCCTATTTTACTGGGAGCAATGATTGATGCCGCTCAGGGGAATCAGAAATATGCTTTTATTCCAGCCAGTATTAATCTGATCGGTATTATTTCTTTTGTAATTCTATTCTTTCAATCTTTTGTATCCTATTTTAGAATTAAATTATTTGTAGAAGTTGCCGAGAAATCGCTGGCAGATATTCGCAGGGATACTTACTTTAAATTAATTACCCTCCCAATGGATTTCTTTGCCAACCGGAGAGTCGGGGAATTAAACAGCCGCCTTTCATCAGATCTGTCTCAAATTCAAGATACTCTGACCACGACCCTGGCAGAGATGTTAAGACAAATTGTGGTTTTGATTGGAGGAGTCGCATTACTATTTATCATATCAATAAAATTAACCTTTCTGAATTTAAGTATCCTTCCGGTATTAGTGGTTGTAGCAATTTTTCTTGGTAAGCTTATACGTAAAGTTTCAAGGGAGGCGCAGGATAAACTTGCCGAATCAAATACAGTGGTTGAAGAAACCTTGCAAGGTATAGGAAATGTTAAAGCTTTTGTAAATGAAGCATACGAGGCTAACCGTTATAATTTAAGCCTGAGAGAGGTGGTTAAAATCGCTCTGAGAGGTGCTACCTATCGCGGTGGATTTGCATCCTTTATTATATTTTGTTTGTTTGGAACCATTGTAGGTGTTATTTGGTATGGCTCTATCCTGGTGTCGCAAAATGAACTGTTACCGGGAAGCATGGTCACCTATATATTGTATGCCATGTTTGTTGGAGCGGCAATGGGAACTTTTCCTGAGTTGTATGCCAATGTTCAAAAAGCAATAGGCGCAAGCGAAAGAGTAATGGAAATTTTAAATGAGGTTAATGAACCAATTTCGATTGTTCCTGCAGAAAACGAGACAAAGAAGACCATCAGCGGCAGTTTAGCTTTTAAAGATGTAGTCTTTGCTTATCCTTCCAGAAAAGAAATTACGGTATTAAAAGGACTTTCGTTCGAAGCGAAAGCAGGGGAAAAAGTTGCCATTGTGGGTCCAAGCGGTGCGGGAAAATCTACTATAGCATCCTTAATCCTTCGTTTTTACAATGCACAGCAAGGTGAATTACTTTTTGACGGAGTTCCCGCAGATAATTATGCTTTGACCGATATCAGAAACCAGGTAGCTATCGTTCCGCAGGATGTAATATTATTCGGAGGTACTATTAAAGAAAATATTGCCTACGGGAAAATTGGAGCCAGCGATGAAGAGATTATCGCCGCGGCAGAAAAGGCTAATGCACATAATTTCATTTCAGGCTTACCAGAGCAGTATAATACAATGGTGGGCGAACGAGGAATTAAGCTTTCTGGTGGTCAGCGGCAACGTATAGCGATAGCCAGAGCTTTATTAAAGGATCCGGCAATCCTGATCCTGGATGAAGCTACTTCATCTCTCGACTCTGAATCTGAACGCCTGGTTCAGGAAGCATTAGAACTATTAATGAAGGACCGAACTTCAATTATCATAGCACATCGTCTTTCAACAATTCGCGAAGCTGATAAAATAATTGTGCTTGAAAAGGGAATAGTTATAGAAAGTGGAACTCATGAAGAGCTTTTAAAAAACGAAGAAGGGCTTTACAGATATCTGAGCCAGCTGCAGTTTGAGGCTTAGGTTAAAAAGTAAAAAGTAAAAAGTAAAAAGTAAAAAGTCGAAAATTAAAAGTAAATGAGCCTTGAATCTGTTATACGTTCTCCGAAATTAGCGTAGTTTATGATCTCAAAACTCATATCTAAATTCTCACATCTATTTTAATGAAGCTAACTATATGGGGTGCTGCAAAGCAGGTTACTGGCAGTATGCACCTTCTGGAGATTAATAACTATAAAATACTTGTTGATTGCGGGCTGGATTACGAGCGTGAAACCAGATTGGAAGAAAATGAATTTTTTCCTTTTAATCCCTGCGAAATTGACGTTGTTCTACTTACTCATGCTCATATAGACCACACCGGCAATCTTCCTACTTTGATAAGGGCTGGCTTTGATGGACAGGTGATCTGCACCTCTCCTACCGCAGAATTAGCAGAATTGCTCTTGCTTGATTCGGTGAGCATTTTTGAAAAGAAACAAAAAAAGGTTAGAAGAGGAAAGAAACATTCTTCCGGGCCGAGGCCTTTATTCTTTCAAAAGCACGTTATGGAAGCCGCCGAGCGCTTTGTTACCCTGGGTTTTAATAAACCTTTCAGGTTAAGCGGTGATATTGAAGTGGAACTTATTCCTTCGGGACATTTATTAGGGGCAGCATCTATTGTATTAACCGTTACTGAACATGGTTTGCAACGTAAAATTGGTTTTACAGGAGATTTAGGAAGGAAAAATTATCCTGTACTTATTGATCCTCAAGACTTACCCCCTCTTGACTTTTTAGTATGTGAATCAACTTATGGCGGACGCTGTCATTCTAAAGGCAAAACCATAGAAGATGTTTTGGTTGAGGAAATAGAAAATGCCTGTATAAAAACTCCTGGTCGTTTAATTATTCCGGCATTTAGTATTGGCAGAACACAGGCACTAGTTTATACATTGAATAAGATTTTTACCAATGGCTTGCTACCGCGGGTGAAAATATTTGTGGACAGTCCACTTGCAAATTACGCTACTGAGATTTACAGAAAATATTTAACCCATTTAAGTGAGGATGCTCAGGCCTTTTATAAACAAATGGGAGATGATTTTGAGTTTGAAAACCTGTTCTATGTTCAGGATATGAAAGAGAGCCGGGAACTTTCAAATTACCTTGAACCTTGTATTATTGTTTCCTCGGCGGGAATGCTTGAGGGCGGGCGAATACAAGATCATCTGTATTATAATATATCTAACTATTACTGTACTATTCTTTTTATAGGATATTGCGCAAAAGGCACATTAGGGAACCGTTTGTTGAGAGGGGATCCATTTGTTCATATCCGCGACCGGGAACTTGCGGTATATGCCACTATTAAAAAAACTGATTTACTTAGCGGCCACGGCGATCATGATGATCTGGTAAATTTGGTTAAACACCAGGATAAAGAAAATTTAAAGAATGTTTTTCTGGTTCACGGTGAAATCGAAAGCATGAACATTATGGCTGCAGAACTTGATTCGGAGGGGTATAAAGTAACCATTCCTGAAAAAGGGACCTGTTATGAATTATAAAATTAAAGGAACTTAGAATTCATTAAAAAAATTCTTATTTTAATTTTACGCCGTTTAGCGAAGTGTTAAATATTAAAGAACTTTAGAGGGAATAAAATAGAATGGATACATTTATGCGGCTATTTAAAAATAATGAAGTCTTTAAATTTATTCTTTCTCTCATTTGTACTTATATCTTTATTTGACCTTCCTGCTTTTTCACAAACGCAGGATACGATTAGTTTAAACACCATAATTACTAAAACTGAGAAGGCTGCTAACAAGTTCCCTCAGGAGAAAGTGTATCTCCATTTTGATAAACCTTATTACGCCCTGGGAGATACTATTTGGTTCAAAAGCTATCTGACTGCTGGAATCCACACTCCTTCCCAATTAAGTAAAATCGTATATATTGATATTCTAAGCGGCCGGGATTCTTTAATTCAGACACTGAAGTTACCCGTGAGTAATAGCGTATCATGGGGGAATTTAGCTCTGACCCCCGGGATTTACAGGCAAGGAGATTATCAGATAAGAGCCTATACCCGTTGGATGGTAAATTTTGACGCGGATTACCATTTCAGCAAAATTATCAGTGTTGGGAATGGTGAAAATCTTGTAAATACACATATCAATTTTCAAAATACAGGTTCAGGCACGACGGCCAGAATTCTTTATAAAAACCCATCGGGAATTGTGTATGCTAATAAAAAAATCACCTGGAGAATTGAGGATGGTGATAAAGAAATTAAGGGCAAAGGAAGTACAGATCAAAATGGTGTTTTTATTGTGCCTATTCCAGAGAATCTATCAGCAAACTTAAACGAACAGTTACTATCGACGGCAATCGATATAAATGATAAACCTGTAACAAATAATTTTTCGCTGGAGTCTGCAAAAAGCAAAATAGATCTTCAGTTTTTTCCAGAAGGCGGTGATTTGATAAGTGAACTCCCTATAAAGGTTGCATTTAAAGCTGTTAAGCAGGATGGTTTTGGTATTAATATAAAAGGTACAATTAGCGATAATGAGGGGCATGTGGTAGTTGATTTTAATTCTCAACATTTAGGAATGGGATTATTTGTTTTAGTGCCTGAATTCGGAAAGACTTATACCGCCAAAATCACCTCTCCTCTAAGTTATAGCGGCACCTATGCTTTGCCTACGGTAAAACAGAATGGAATTACACTTACTGTCAGCAATTCAAGCAATGCGGAAAATTTAAATCTCAGATTTTTATGCAATACAGAATTCATTTCACTGAATAAAAATAAGACCTTTTACCTTTTAGCGAAAGTTGGAGAAACTATTTATTATGCAGCCAAAATAAATTTACTTCAGCAGGCCTTTACAACTACGATACCAAAAGATAAGTTCCCTTCGGGAATAGTTCAATTAACACTTTTTTCTGCGAATGGCCAGCCATTGAGCGAACGCATTACTTTTATTCGTCAGCCTGACGATCTCAATCTTGCGTTAAAAACCGATAAGACGACTTATAGCCGACGGCAAAAAGTTAAACTTAGCATTGGCGCTACAAATAATAAGTTGCCTGTTGAAGCCAATTTGTCTGTTTCTGTAATTGATGAAAGTAAAGTTCCTTTTGATGAAAATGCTGAAACCACCATTTTAACCAATCTCTTACTTACATCAGATTTAAAAGGATATATCGAGAAACCAAATTATTATTTCAACCGTCCGACAGAAAAAACAGCAGCCGATTTAGATGTGCTTATGCTAACCCAGGGTTACCGACGATTTTTATATTCCAATATAATAGCCGATAAAAATCCGCCCATTTATTTTCTGCCCGAACAGGGAATCGATATCACCGGTATTCTGAGAAACTCGACCGGTATGCCATTGAATAAGGCAAATGTTAAACTTAGGATACCAGATAAATATTACACGGCTTATGCAGTAACAAATGGTTCCGGTGTATTCAAATTTCCAAATATAGTGGTAACAGATTCGTCGCATGTTATCGTCACCTCGGCGGATTACAGCAACAAAAATCCAATGCTTACCATTGATCCTACTGCCATTCAACCAGCAATTGGAAGCTTTCGCTGGCCTAAAAACCTGAACATTGACAGCTCGCTGAATAAATATCTTCAGAACAATAAAGAGCTCTTAAAAAGGTCATTGATACTTAAAGAAGTAGTAATTAAAAGTACAGCAAAAGTAAATGTTGCGAGCCACCTGGATTATCCGGCACTTAGCGGCCTAAGCGCCTGGCCAGATCATATGATCACTAAAGACAGATTTAAAAGTTGTCCTAATTTTTTTACCTGTATGCGTTCAATGCTTACAGGGGTGATTTTTGAAAATGAAAACTTTTATGTAAACCGTGATTATAATGCAGGGAATAAAACACCAATGCAGATATTTTTTAATGGAATGCCTGTAGATGTTAATTACCTGAATGGGATTAATTCGATGGAAATAGAATCTGTTGAGATTTTCTTAAAAGACCAGCTCGGACTGGTGAACCGGACCTATAACAGTAATGGAGTTTTAGTGATTAACAGTATAAAAGCAGAGAAAAAACCAAAGATGAAACTCGAAGATATCAGGAATCTGCTACCTAAAAGTGGTGAAGTAAAATTCATTCCACAAGGTTATACAGTTTCCAGGGAATTTTATTCTCCAAAATATACCGCAGGATCTGCAATCCAGGGCACCGACCTTAGAACTACCATTTATTGGGATCCTAAATTAAAAACTGATAAAACTACCGGTACATCCCAGGTTGAATTTTATAATGCTGACGGACGTGGAACTTACAGGGTAATTGTTGAAGGTTTTGATGCAGAGGGACATATTGGACGCTCTGTTTACCGGTATAAAGTTGAGTAATCGTATTCTTTATTTTATTCTAAAATATCCTGCAAAGGACATCAAACCGGAGGGGTAAACACCAAACCATATAATTAAGACAGTAAGAACTGATAAGACGATAACGCTCATCACATAAAAGGCGGGATGAGCTCTTTTTTCGATTGGCAGTGTGCTTGTTTTTTTCGCGGTAAACATCATTGTTATGATCCGAAGATAATAGTACAGCCCCACCACACTGCTCAGTATCAGGACAAAAGCAATGGCCCAAAAACCAGCCTGGAGACCTGCGGCAAGTATGAAGAATTTGCCTACAAACCCGGCAGTGAGGGGAATTCCGGCGAGGGAAAGCAAGGAAGCTGTAAAAATACAAGCCAGAACCGGCTGCTGCCAGAATAAGCCCTTATAATCATCAATTTCCTCTGCGTCTCTCTCTTTGCTTGATAAAATGGTCATTACTCCAAAAGCGGTTAAAGTGGTAAGAAAATAGGCCACCAGATAAAAACTGATAGCTCTGATGCTCATTACAGTCCCCGGAATAAATGCAACCAGTAGATATCCCAGGTGGGCAATTGATGAGTACGCCAGAATGCGCTTTACATTTCTTTGCTGTAGAGCTAGCAGATTGCCTATAATCATTGAGGCTATTGCTATTCCGATTAAAACGAGAATGACAGTTTTGAACCTGAATACGTCAATAGTTATGAAAAAGCGAAGTAAGACAGCAAGCACTCCACCTTTTGAAACAGTGGCAATAAATGCGGTTACCGGTATAGGTGCTCCCTGGTAAACGTCGGCAGTCCACATATGAAAAGGGACTACGGCTAATTTAAACCCTGCTCCTATCAGCATCATTCCTAAGCCGGTAAGGAAAAGAGGTGGCAGAGATCGAAGAGAATTCAGACTGCGGGCAATTGCAGAAAACTCCATACTACCTGTTTGAAGATAAATCAGAGCCATCCCGAAAAGAAGGAAAGCTGAGGAAAATGCAGCCAGTATAAGGTATTTAACTCCGGCTTCAATGTTGTAATGCCTTGCCCGTAAATAAGCGATAAGGGCGTACAGGCCAACGGTGAGGATTTCAAGGCCCAGAAAAAAAGAAATAAAATGCTTGCTGACTGCCAAGACGCAGGCACCAAGTGCACACAAGAAAAGTAATACATAATATTCCTTCGGGCTTTCTTCCTTTTCTTCAAAATAGATGTACGAAAGAATATTGACAACAAGGCTCGAAAATATGATCAAACCGATAATAAATCCGGAGAAATCATCGATTAATAACAAGGGTTCGATGTTATAAGGAAATAGTTTCCAGGTATAAAAAATCGAAGAAAAAGAGGCGATAAACAACAGCAGGCTGCATACCTGAATGTTCCGGTGACTTAGCTTCAGGGCAATAAGGAGCATTATCAGCACCGATGAGCCTGCAAGCAGCACTAATGGAGAAAGCGCTAGAAAATCGTTACCTGACATACGGTTGCGGATTTGAGGGTGATCTTACTGTATTTACACTGCTTTTACTATCATCACTGTTTTTGATGGGTAAGTTTATCATGGTTTCCTTTGAGAATAATTTCTCAATTTTGATAATCATTGGTTTTGCGGTATCGATTACCGGCTGAGGATATAAGCCCAGCCATACTATAGATAACACGAAAGCCGCCATGATGCTTATTTCTCTCCAGGAAAAATCCTGAACCTTATCAACTTTGTGAGACGGTCCTAAAAATACTTTTTGTACTATACTTAAAGAATAAACGGCAGAAAAAACAAGACCGACTGCTGCGATAACCGTTAACCATAAATTTGCTTTGAAAGCGCCAAGCAAGATCAGAAACTCGGCTATAAAATTCCCCAGTCCTGGCAAGCCTAAAGACGCCATGGCCAAAACCATTCCCATCGTTCCCATGACTGGCATATCCGTCCAAAGTCCCCCCATTTTATTAATATCACGCGTATGCAAACGTTCTTTCAGCATCCCCGCCATAATGAACAGCGCCCCGGTACTGATGGCGTGGGTTACCAGCTGCATCACTACCCCCTGCAGAGCCAGTTCGCTAAACGCAAAAATTCCCAGGATTACAAATCCCATATGACTCACACTTGTATAAGCTACCAGGCGCTTAAGATCTGTTTGAGCATAAGCCAATACCGCACCGTAAATGATGCCAATCACCCCAAGCAGCATAGCTAAGGGGGCAATGTTTTCTGATGCCTCCGGAAATAAAGGAAGCACGAATCTGAGTATTCCATAAGCACCGGTTTTTAATAATAATCCTGCTAAAATTAAACTTCCGGCCGTCGGCGCTTCGCTGTGCGCATCCGGCAACCAGGAATGAAAGGGTACAATGGGCAATTTTACTACAAAAGCAATCATAAAGCCAAGCATCAGCCAAAAGGCAATACCAGGAGGAATTGATGTTCCCAATAATTCTAAATAGTTGAAGGTATAATTGCCGGTATTGACCCCATGGATATAATACAAACCCAATATTGCAAGAAGCATCATCAATCCGCTGGCCTGAGTGAAGATGAAAAATTTGTAGGCGGCAAATTCCCGGTTTTCACTTCCCCAAATGCCAATGAGAAAATACATGGGGATTAGCATTACTTCCCAAAAAAAATAAAATAAGAACAGGTCCATTGCCATGAATACCCCTGAAATTCCGGCAAGTATCCAAAGAAGATTAAAATGATAAAACCCAACTCGCTCTTTGACCTCGTTCCATGAAGATACCACAGCCAGTATTCCAAGAAAAAAGGTGAGCACCAGCAGCAAAAGACTGAGTCCGTCAATTGCTAAATGAAAGCTTATGCCAAAAGATGGAACCCAGTCATGCCGGTATTCCATTATCCATGTGTTGGAAAGTGAAATTTTAACAGTCTGGTAATTATCGATCCAAAAGGAAACCCAAGCCAGGAAACCAGCCAATAAGGTAAAGAGAGAAATCCATCTCGGTAAGGTTTTATTCCATCGTCCGAGCATGAAGGCTAGCAAACCTCCTCCCATTAATAAACCGATGATCCAGGCTAATATCATAACATAATTTGTATACCTAAAATGATGATTGCTCCTACAACCATACCCATTATGTACCATCTGAGAGAGCCGGATTGAGTAAGCGACAAGGAGCGATAAAGACGAACAGTGACAAACGTTATTCCCTGGTAGATTTTATCCACTACATCGTTTTTATTAATGTTTGAGATATAGACTATCGGACGAACAAGTACAGCATCATAAAATTGATCAAAACCCCAGCCCGAGAACCAGAACCGATAAAGGCCCATGACAGGGGTTGACTGTTTCAATCTCACAATAAGATGCGGCTTTTTATACCATAAAATATATGCCAGGTAAATTCCGCTAAAAGTGGCCAGGAAGGCCAGGAGCTGGAAGAGCAATTCTCCATTTATGCCAGTTTTTAAAACAGTTTCTGGTAATACCTGATGAAGCAGATTCGAGAAAAGGGTAAAATGACCAAAATTGTGTGGGAGTTCTATAACTCCTGCAAAGATTGAAAAGAAAGCCAGAACGATCAAGGGGACAGTCATGAACCTGCCAGGGTGATGGCCAATCTCCGTTTTAACATCGCCCCAGAAGGTAAGTATCATCATTCTTGTGGTATAAGCTGCTGTTATGAAGGCGCCAATCCAGGCAATCATCCAAAGTAAAAAGTTGCCATCAGGACTTGCCCATGCATACCACAGGATTTGATCTTTACTATAGAACCCGGCGCTGATCAGGGGCAGGGCTGCAAGTGATGCCGAACCGATCAGGAAGGTCCAGAAAATAACGGGTAACTTATTTTTCAATCCACCCATTTTGAACATATTGTGTTCGTGATGAAGGGATTCGATTACAGCGCCTGCCGCCAGGAATAAAAGAGCTTTAAAAAATGCATGGATCATGAAGTGAAAGATAGCCGCGGTCCAGGCACCTACACCTAAGGCAAGAAACATATATCCGATCTGACTGATGGTGGAATATGCCAGCACCCGCTTTATATCGTATTGTGTAAGAGCGCTGAAACCGGCGATCAGTAAGGTTGCTGCACCAATTCCTGCAACGATCATCTGGGTGAAAGGCGAAAGCTGAAAAATCACATGAATCCGTGAAATGAGATAAACACCCGCGGTAACCATTGTAGCGGCATGGATCAGCGCGCTAACTGGTGAAGGACCTGCCATGGCATCTGGAAGCCAGGTTTGCAAAGGCAATTGGGCGGATTTTCCAACACCTCCGGCCAGAAGTAATAAAGCGGTTATCGTGGCCATAGCAGCCCCCTCCTTCCACAAAATGGGAGCTTTCTCTAAAATATCCGGGATCGTAAGCGTTCCAAACTGGTAGAAGATTATAAAAAGCCCAATGGCCATCGCTGTATCTCCAATCCTGGTGATGATAAATGCTTTTCTGGCTGCATATCCATTATCTGGATTTTCATACCAGAATCCAATAAGGAGATAACTGCAAAGTCCTACTCCCTCCCATCCAAGATATAGAAGCAATAAATTATCTGCCAAAACAAGTACAAGCATAGAAAACACAAACAAGTTCATGCATGCAAAAAATCGGGAATAATCTTTGTCCCCTGCCATGAATCCCGCTGAATAAATATGAATAAGCGCTCCTATAAAAGTGATCACGAATACAAATACAAGGGATAGAGCATCCAGTAAAAGCGTGATTTTGGGACTGAAACCTGCCACCTCAAACCATGTCCATAAGGTTTGAGAATAATGCCCGCTTTCAGGTGGTAAAGAAAGGAAGCTGAATCCGATGATAAACATGAAGACTGCGGAAATGCTTACACTTCCTGCACCAGTTATGGCCACTGAAATACGAGACATATGTTTGCCAGCTAATGCAAGTATTAAAAAACCGGCAAAAGGGAAAGCGGGTATGAGCCATAACAATTTATCCATATTATCCTCTCATTTCTTTCAATTTGTCAATATCAAGTGATTTATGCTGATGATAAATTTGCAAAATCAGTGCGAGACCTACCGAAACTTCGGCAGCCGCCATAGCCAGAATAAAGATGAACATTACCTGGCCATCTGGCTGAGCCCAGCGTGAACCTGCAGCCACAAAAGCTAACCCTGAAGCATTCAGCATAATTTCTACCGAGAGCAACATAAAAATGATGTTCTTTCTGATGATAACTCCGGCAATGCCCAGCACAAAAAGCAAAGCAGCCAGCAGCATAACCATTTCTATAGATACTGAAGAATTCATTCTGGTTCCTCCTCTTTTAAAAAACGGTGCAATACTCTTTGCTTTTGTTGTCCAATATGTGCAGCACCCACAACACCGGCCATTAATAGCATCGCTGCCAGCTCCACTCCAATCAGGTATGGCCTGAATAAGGAAATTGCAACCGCTTTAGAGTCTACGGTTTGCAGGGTATATGATGGAGCCTGAGCCACAGTAATCAGGTAGAATAATTCTCCGAAAAGAATAGCGGATAAAATCGCCGGTCCTATCCAAACTTTAGGTTTAAGCCATTCCTTTTCTTGCATGCTTGTTATATTTCCAAGATTTAAAAGCATGATTACAAAAATGAAAAGCACCATTATTGCACCAGCATATATTATAATTTCGAGCAATGCTGCAAAAGGAGCGCCCAGTAAAAAAAAGATTACAGACAGAGATAACAAGGATATTATAAGGTACAACAAGGCATGGACAGGATTATGCCTGGTAATAACCAGAAAAGTAGAAAGCAGAGTCACAAAAGCCGTTATATAGAATAAAATATCCATTTTTTTAGGGTAATAAGCTATGTATGTCAACAGGCGGATCTTCATTGTCGCCTTCACCTTTTCCTTTTACACCAGCGGAAAGGCCGGCCACTTTATAATAATTGTAACCAGGATATTTTCCCTGACTATTAATTAATAATTCCTCTTTTTCATAAACCAGGTTCTGACGGTTATATTCACCCATCTCAAAATCAGGGATCAGCTGTATAGCGTAAGTTGGGCAAGCCTCTTCGCAATAGCCGCAGAAAATGCATCTTGAGAAATTGATGCGAAAGAACTCCGGATATCTTCTGCCATTCTCATCTTCGGTAGCTTGCAGCGAAATACAGTCAACCGGGCAGGCAGCTGCACATAAATAACAGCCCACACAGCGTTCACCCATATCCGGGTCGCGGGTCAATACGATCCGACCCCGCCAGCGCGGATGCAGTACTACTTTTTCTTCAGGATACTGGATGGTCTCTCTTTTTCTGAACATATGCAGAAAGGTGAGCCCTATAGTTCTTAGCAGACTTATCATCGTTCCTAGTTTACATTTGTCTCATTAGTAACACAATTCCACCTGTAATCAAAAGGTTTAATAAAGCCACAGGCAGTAATATTTTCCATCCATATTCCATCAGCTGATCGTATCTGGGCCTTGGAAGTGACGCCCTGAGTAAGATAAAAAACAAGATAAAAACGAAAGTTTTAAGTATAAACCAAACCAGCGGCGGCAAAAATGACGGCCCTAACCACCCACCAAAAAATAGGGTCACCACCATAGAAGAAATAAGCGTAATCCCCAGATACTCGCCGATAAAGAACATCCCGAACTTCATTCCTGAATATTCTGAATGGAAACCAGCAACAAGTTCACTTTCGGCCTCAGGGATATCAAAGGGCAGACGATGTGTTTCGGCAATACCGGCAAACAAAAAGATAACAAAGGCTACAGGCTGAGTAATTATGAACCAGCAATCTTTTTGCGCAGTTACAATATCAGAAAGCCTGAATGATCCGGAAAGCATTACTACACCCATTAATGATAAACCCATAAAAACCTCGTAACTAATCATTTGAGAAGCTCCACGTAAAGCTCCAAGCAGTGAATACTTATTATTGGAGGCCCAGCCTCCAAGTACGATACTATATACTCCCAGAGACGACATTGCCAGAAAAAAAAGAAGACCCACATTTAAGTCGGCGATGAGAATGCCCGGTGCAAATGGAATTATTACAAAGCTCATGAGCACCGTGGCCGCAACAATTGCAGGGGCAATAACAAAGATGGCTTTATCCGCAAACGGGGGAATCCAGTCTTCTTTAAAAAAGAGTTTAATCGTGTCGGCAGCTACAATTAATAATCCAAACGGTCCTGCTCGATTTGGCCCAAGCCTGTCCTGCCATAGAGCCAGCATACGTCTTTCTACCCATATCAGCCATGCAGCAATTGTTGTTAATGTGAACAACAGAATTACAATCATCAGGATAGTTTCAAGTATGGAGTTCATATCTCTGTTTTTGTTAAAATTCCTTTGGCCGGCCAGGCAATACCGTTTAGCCCGGGAATCTGGTAAGGTAGACCCGCTATACCGTCGGATAGCTCTCCTTTTATTTTCACGGGTAACGCATAATCGTGTTCCTGAATCCGTACCTGAATTATTTCACCTTCATTGATATCTAATTTCTCTGCATCATGTTTGCTTATGGCGACATAAGGCTTAGGAGCACGGTCTGAAATGCCTTTGGTATAAATACTTAATTCTTCTGAACCAAATATGTGCTGCAAGGGTATTATCAACCATTCTCCATGTGAAGGTTTAAAAGCAGGAGGAATATCATTCATGAAAACCTTGTCCTTCAGAGGGTTTTCATGAAACAACCTCTTACCTGGATCACCGCCTCTCAAATGACCTCCTACTTCTTCCTGATATTTATTGATAGATTGTACCGAATTCCAGCCTGGCGCCCAGAAAAATGCAATCAAGGGAGGGGGCGGCATTCCCTTATAACCCTCCATTGTAAACGACAATCCAGAATCGGTATCTACGGGGGGCTTAGGTTCGCTGACGTTGATGTTCGCCAGCATTGCTGTACGACCACTAAACCGATGGGGCTCACGGGGGATTTTCTGCCCGGCGATACGAAAGTCAGCCGGAGGCGCAACCGTTTCTACTCCTTTAAACTGAGGCATCAAACCGGACATCTCGTTTAACAAATCATGTGGTTCAATCAGCTCCTCCGGGTTTAGTCCATTCTTGAATTGCCTGAACTCATTTAACCACCTCCAACTTTCCCTGAAATTGTCGTTTTTTGGCATAAAAACCTGGAAGAAGCATTGTGCCCTTCCTTCATTATTTACCATTGTTCCATCTGCTTCGGCAAAAGTGCCGACCGGTATTACTACTGTTGCCTTGTTGCTTGTCTGAGTATGAAGGTGATCAAGAACAATAATCTCCTTACAATGGACGAACATTTCGTCTATGTCTTTTTTATCTGTGTTTCGATAGAGGTCATTTTCCAAAACCATCATGGTATCGGCCTTTTTAGACTTCAAAACTTCTGCCGCCACATTTAATGAAGGGGCCTCCATCATTGCCAATCCCATCGAGTTGCAGTCATGAACGACAAAGCACAGGTCAGCTTTTTTATCTTCAGTACCCAGGGCAAATGCGATGTTAGTGGCAGCTTTAAGAATCGCCTCATTGTACAGGCTGGTTCCACAGACTATCAAGGGCTTTTTGGCAGACTTGAGGGTGCCGGCAATTTCATGTGCGAGGTTTGACATATCCTCATCGGCATCCTCAGGTAATGGAGAAATAGGATTGAGGATATTAGCAATTAAATATCCTAGCCGGGCGATATTATCGGGTGAAAGATACCGGCATGCAGCGGCTATATCATCCAGTTTGGTTCGCGTTGGATAAATCATAAACAGCTCTCCCTTATTTTGTTGAGCTAGTTCACGTAAAGCGGAATCATGCCATAAAGGCAGATTGATTTTCTGCGCCTCTTCTAAAGGTTTGTTGCGTACCGCCTGTCTGACTGCCAGCGCAAGCATCGGCGCAGAATTAGTTAAATCTTCACCCAGCACTAAAACTACGTCGGCCGTTTCGGTTTCTTTTAACGATGGCGTATGGATATGACCCGAGTTTAAAATCTGAACAATCCTTCGCATTAACTGAGCTTCAGTTTCCGAAATTCCCTGGTAAAAATTTTCTCTTCCAACCAACTGCATCAAGGCAAAGTTTGATTCCAATGATGCCCGGGGTGATCCAATACCGATTAATTGTGGAGATGCTAAAACCTCTTTCAGGTGGCTATATAAAACAGGCTTTTCTACTGCATCCGGAATTTTACTACGTATTATGGGTCGCTGAATCCGATTAATGCTGTTTACAAATTCATATCCAAACCTTCCCCGGTCACAAATAAAATACCCGTTTACTTCACCATTAAAGCGGCTGGTAATCTGCCTGAGTTCTCCATACCGCTCACCAGCAATAATATTACAACCAAGGCTGCAGTGCTGACAAACAGAAGGCGCCGTGGTCAAATCCCATTTGCGGGTATAATGTTCCTTGAGCGTTTTATCGGTAAATACACCTGTCGGACAGACTTCTGCAAGGTTACCGCTAAACTCGCTTTCTAATATTCCGTCCTCTGATCTTCCAAAATAGACATGATCATGAGCTGCAAAAACATCCAGATCCTTTCCTCCCGCATAGTCTTTATAAAAGCGAACGCAACGGTAGCATTGTATGCAGCGATTCATTTCATGGTTGATGAAGGGGCCCAGGTACTGATTTATATAAGTGCGCTTCGGATAATTAAATCTGCGGTAAGTATGACCCGTCATCACTGTCATATCCTGTAAATGGCAAGATCCGCCTTCATCACAAACGGCGCAATCGTGCGGATGGTTGGTCATCAGCCATTCAATAATTTGAGCACGAAAAGCTTTAGCTGCGGGATCATCAACAGACAGATACATATTGTCTTTCACCGGTTCCATGCATGACATTACTAAACGCCCTTTAGAATCCTCCTGATCTTTGAAAACTTTAACGGCGCACTGGCGACAGGCCCCCACGGAACCCATAGCCGGGTGCCAGCAAAAATATGGGAGATTAATACCCAGCGTCAGGCAGGTTTCCAGCAAATTCTTGCCTGGTTTTACGTCATAAGCCTGATGATCTATATAAATAACAGCCATAGCGTTTCACCTCCAGGGACATTTTTTTTCGTTTATATGCTTCTCAAAATCTTCTCTGAAATACTTCAGCCCGCTTTGCAGGGGTTCCATTGCACCAGGTGCCAAGGCGCAAAATGTGTTACCAGGTCCAAGATGCCGGGTATGCATTTCTAACAGCTCCAGATCTTCCATTCGGCCCTCTCCTTTTTCAATTGAGAGTAAAATCTTTTCTATCCACGGTAATCCTTCCCGGCATGGTGTGCACCAGCCGCATGATTCCTGTGCAAAGAAGTGTTCAAGATTATGCACAAAGCCTACCGGACAGGTTTGATCGTCAAGAATGATCATAGTTCCTGTTCCCAGACGGCTGCCGGCGGCAGCTACAGAAATATAGTCCATTTTGACATCCAGATGCTCCTCCACAAGGAAATCTGTTGAAGCCCCTCCCGGAAGGGCACCTCTGAATTTGAAACAATTTTTCATTCCTCCGGCATGCTCTTCAATAAGCTCCCGCATGGTGGTGCCCATCGGCAACTCCCATAATCCCGGTTTATTTACCCTTCCGCTGATGCCGTACAATTTCGTGCCGGCGTCCGATCCAGGGCTTAGCCCCTTAAACCAATCCGATCCGTTATTAACGATGTGAGGGATATTGCAAAGTGTTTCCACATTATTAACAATAGTGGGTTGGCCAAATAACCCACTCACCTGCGGAAAAGGTGGTTTGGTACGGGGAGTTGCCCGCTTTCCTTCCAGGGCATTCAGTAATGCAGTTTCTTCACCGCAGATGTATCGGCCTACTCCCGTATGCAGGTGCATTTCAAGGTTATATCCACTTCCTAAAATATTTTTTCCAAGATAGCCAGCTAAATAGGCTTCATCGATAGCCTCTTTGATAATATGAGCAGCCTTTTTATATGCCCATCGCAAAAAGATATAAGATATATTTGCTTGAATTGCATAGGCCGAAACGATCATCCCTTCAATTAATTGATGGGGATTTCCTTCCAGAAGTAAGCGATCCTTAAAAGTTCCGGGTTCCATCTCATCCGCATTGACAATGAGATATTTTGTTTGTGCAGCATCATACATCGGAACAAAACTCCATTTCATACCCGTATTAAATCCAGCTCCTCCCCGACCCTTTAGTCCCGAATCCTGAACCAGCTCTATTATTTCCTTCGGGGTTTTTAATTTTATTGCCTTGTGCACAGACTGATAACCACCCACACTTTCATAGTCCTTAAGACTTAAGCGAGGGCGGTTTAGACGAATGTGTTGTGTCAGAGGCGTTTCCATGGTAGATTTTATTTGTATTCTTTTAAAATTCCATCCAGTTCATTGTTAGTTATATTTTTATACAGATCATTATTAATCATTAATGCCGGGGCGTGATCGCAGCATCCCAGGCAGGCATTGGGTAAAAGAGTGTACCGAAAGTCAGGAGTTGTTTCACCAAATTTAATGTGCAGGCGTGATTGCAGGTGTTCATAGATTTTTTCATATCCCATCACATAGCAACTGATACTATCACATAATAATATAATGTTTCTGCCTACCGGCTTACGGAAAACAAGGTTGTAAAATGTTGCTATACTGTCCAGTTCATCTACGGACATTTCCATATAGGAAGCAATCGCTTTGAGACTTTCATCAGAAATCCAGCCACGCTGCTGCTGGACGATTTTTAAAGCCTCAATACAAGCCGCCTTCCGCACCGGAACAAGTGCAATTTCATGGTCTATTTTCTTTCTTTCTTCCGTTGACAGCATATTTATTTCTTGATCAGTATTCAATTTGTTTTGTTTCACCTGTCGATATCTGCCAGTACATAATCCATACTTCCCAAAATCGAAAGCAAATCGGCTACAGTGTAGCCCTTACTTATGTAAGGCAACATTTGCATATGAGGGAACGAAGGAGTTCGTATGCGAACCCTGTAAGGTGAGGTATTGCCGTCACTGGTTAGGTAATAACTGTTGGCACCTTTTGTGGCTTCAATGCAGCTCATCGCCTCTCCCGCCGGAATTACCGGCCCCCAGCTTACATTTAAAAAATGAGTGATAAGTGTTTCTATATCCTGCATAGTATTCTTTTTAAGCGGAGGCGTGGTTAAAGGATGATCGGCTTTATAGTTTCCTTCCGGCATATTTTTAAGGCACTGATCAATTATGCGCAGGCTTTGCCACATTTCTTCCACCCGCACTACAGCTCTGTCGTAGCAATCGCCATTTTGGGCAGTTGGAATATCAAAGTCAAAATTTTCATAACCCGAATAAGGTTGTTTCTTTCTGAAATCCCATTCAAACCCGCATGCCCGTAAGCCAGG
This sequence comes from Pedobacter superstes, assembly GCF_037622515.1. Classification (NCBI taxonomy): domain Bacteria; kingdom Pseudomonadati; phylum Bacteroidota; class Sphingobacteriia; order Sphingobacteriales; family Sphingobacteriaceae; genus Pedobacter; species Pedobacter superstes. The sequence continues at coordinate 22,855 of NZ_JBBJCN010000002.1, read as the reverse complement.
GCCGGTAACACCCCACTCCATAGCCTCTTCTAAAGTATAAATTCCAATGCCTACCGTTCGGGCTTTGAAAATGCTGTTACGCATCACCATTTGATGGTATTCTTTGAGTTTTTTAGGGAAATAAGCAACAAAATCACCTACCAGCTTATCCCAGCCTGTAGGTAAATCCTGAGCAACACCTCCTATTCTGAACCAATTGGGATGCATTCTGGCGCCGCATACTGCTTCCACAATATCAAAGATCTTTTCCCGGTCGGTGAACATATAAAACACCGGCGAAAGTTGTCCAAGATCTTGCGCGAAAGTGCCGTACCATACCAAATGGCTGGCAATTCTGAAGAACTCACATAACATAATGCGCATAACCTTAACCCTTTCGGGGACGGTAATACCTGCCAGTTTTTCAACTGCCAGAAGATAAGCCAGGTTATTCATCACTCCACCCAGATAATCAACCCTGTCTGTGTAAGGTATATAAGTATGCCATGACTGGCGTTCGCCCATTTTTTCGGCTCCGCGATGATGGAAGCCAATATCAGGGATGGCGTCTACAATATTTTCTCCATCAAGCTGAAGAATTATCCGCAGGACACCATGCGTGCCTGGATGCTGCGGGCCGAGATTAAGGAACATGAAATCCGCATCTTCACTTTGCCTTTTCAATCCCCAGTCTTCGGGCCTGAATTGCAAAGCTTCCTGTTCCTTATCCTGTTTATCGTCCCAAAGTTTAAAGGGGCCCATTTCTGTAGCTCTCGCCGGATGCTCTTTTCTTAAAGGATGCCCTTCCCAGGTTAAAGGCATCAATATCCGGCGCAAATTCGGGTGACCATCGAAGGTGATCCCAAACATATCATACACTTCGCGTTCGTACCAATTGGCGTTATTCCATAAAAAATTTATGGACGAAATGGAAGGGAAATCGCCATGCAAGGCTACTTTAAGGCGAACAAATTGGTTCCGTTTAAAGGAGAGCAGATGATATACAAGTGTGAAATCTGGTGAAGATGACCCATTCTTTTTTGAATGCCCGCGCTCATCAATGGCGCTCAGGTCATACAGTAATTCAAAAGGATAATGAATGCTGTATTTAAGATACCGAAGTACTTCTGTGATATTTTCTTTTGCAATCCAAAAAGTGACCACACCATCAATTGTAGGTTGATGAGGTGAAACAAATGATCCAAATTTGGAGATCAATTCATCCGACAAACCTGAAGGGATGTCCATGGTAATTTGTTTTACTGGTTAATTTATCAAATCATGCTTCAAGTCTTCATTTAAATCCCATCGGGTGAGCGAAAATCAATCATCTTTTTCCGCTCTTCCCTTTTTTCTTCCTTCATTGATAATTGTTCCGGTTTAATCACTCCCTGAGAACCTATCGCCCAGCTTAATGGCCTTTGTTCTTTTCCAACTGATGCCGCCAGAAGCATTAAGCCCTGCATAAAAGCGTCTGGACGTGGCGGACATCCGGGGACATAAACATCCACGGGCAGAAACTTGTCTACCCCCTGGACAACGCTGTATATATCGTACATTCCGCCCGAATTAGCGCAGGATCCCATGGAAATTACCCATTTAGGTTCCATCATCTGCTCATGAAGGCGTTTAATGATAGGTGCCATTTTTATGAATACCGTTCCTGCGATTACCATTACATCTGCTTCACGCGGAGTTCCACGTATTACTTCTGCTCCAAAACGGGCAACATCATATTTACTGGTCAGACTGGTAGCCATCTCTACAAAACAGCAGGACAGCCCGAAATGGAAAGGCCACATAGAATTCTTCCTGCCCCACGCCAGCAGGTCCTGAACGGTGGTCAGCATTACGCTTTGTTTTACAGACTCTTCGAAAGAACCTGTTCCCCGGAGCGTATTAACCGGGTCGTTAGGATTACTTAGCCACCATTTCATATCGCAGGTTTCTTTAGAATTAGTTTTCGATAAGCCTTAAGAATTTTTTTGCCGTCAGGTCCAAAATCAAGTGCTCCGAGACTCCACTCATAGATTAGTACAGCAAACAGCAATCCGATAAAAACAAGAATGCTGAAATATCCCTGCCAGCCCAATTCGTCGAATGCCAGGGCCCACAAAACAATAAATACCACCTCGATATCGAAAATGACAAACATCATGGCGACAAGATAGAACTGCGCGGAAAAGTGAAGTCGGGCTGATCCGGTTTCTAAAATACCGGATTCGTAGGGGTGGCCGGTAGCACGATCATTATGTCGTTGACCTAAAAAGTAAGACAGGGAGATAATCAGGATCATTAAAAATAAAATCAGCGCGCCGTAAAGAAGAAATGGCCAGAATGATGCACCTGCTGTACTTGATATATTCATGATCTATATTATTATAATAACAAATCAAATATTTCATTGTATCTCTCACACTCTCCTGTTGCAAAATCTTATCTTAAGATTATACGTTTCCTGTTATGTAATTTTCAAGGTTTCCAATAATGAATTTTTGTTCGTCGATGATATATTTCACCACATCTCCGATTGAAACAATACCTACCAGTTTTCCATCATCCAATACGGGTAAATGCCTGATAAATTTATTGGTCATTATCCACATGCATTCTTCGATCGTGTTATCGGGTGTTACCGTTGGCGGATTTTCGGTCATGATTTCCCTGATTTGAATTTCTTTTGACGATTTTCCTTTCAGGATAACTTTTCGGGCATAGTCTCTTTCAGTGAAAATACCGATAAACTTATCATTCTCCATGACCAAAAGGGCTCCAATGTTTCTTTCAAACATTAATTCCAGGGCTGTAAAAACATTTGTATCGGGGTTAACAAAAATTCCGGAATTGCCTTTTGCCTGTAAGATGTTTCTTACTTTTCCCATAATAGAACTCCTTTCTGTTTATAGATTCGGTTGAAATTCGCTAGAACTGGTATAATAAAGATAGCTTTTATTAAACTAATATAAAAGCACATTTTTTTAAAATACGATACAAAATGTTCGTTATTCTACAGAAGATGAACTGATTGTATAATTATAATGGGATAAGGTGGCCTGGGGGATTCTGATTTTAGTACTGATAATTCAGCGTTCCTGAGGCTTAACGTTCTTCAGCTACCTGCGGCAGAGATTTTCGTGTTGAACTTTCTATGAAAACAGTATTTAGTTTTAAGGAAGTTACTATCAAGCAAAGGTATTCTGGCTTAAAAAGCTTTTGGCTGCATGTTTTCGCCAAACCATGGGCATTGTTGTCCTTAGAATAATTATTCCAGGATAAAAATTTCCTAAAGCTGTATGTCCTGCATTATTAATAACAATAGAACAGATACCTTAATTGAAACATTGAATATTGAAATCTATAAAAAAAGAAAAACATATTACATATGGCACCAAGGTCGCAAACAACTTAGTAAGTGCAGTAAACCAGATGTTTATTTGATCTGCTCGTTTTTAATAATGTAAAAATAATCCAGGTCCGCGCCTCTGTAAATGAACAGTTTTCACTGCTACCTCTAATATTTATACTTGTAAAAAAAAAGTCAATCACAGGAAGGAAAATCCTATCAAATTATTTTTCAATTACAAGTTGCCGGAATGTTCTTCAATACCCGATTTTACTGCCTTTTTCCACCCTGAATAATACTTATGCATATCTTCTTTATACTTACCAGAGCTTATCACAGACTTTTGAGCATCCACGTTCCTGATCTCATCTAAATTGCTAAAGATCCCTGCACCTAACCCCGAAAGATAAGCAGCTCCTAAGGCTGATACATCCGGCATTTTTCCATTGAATACTTTCGTATCTAATAAATCGGCCAAAAACTCTAATACAAAGAGATTTGAAGTTAGCCCACCGTTTAACATAAGCTGATGGATATCTAAGCCAGCATCAGCCTGCATCGCCTCCAGTACATCTTTAATCTGATAAGCGATCACTTCGAGGGATGCCCGAACGATATGGTTCTTATTGCAATCAAAAGTCAGGCCCTCTATGGATGCCTTTCTGTCCATATCCCAATAAGGAGCTCCTAATCCGCTAAATGCAGGAACTATATAAACCCCATTATTATTTGGAACTGAAGTTGCCATAGCTTCAGTTTGTTTGCTCTCTGAGAATAGACCCAGTTCATTTTTGAGCCATTCAATAGTTGATCCGCAGGAGACAATTACACCTTCCAGGGCATAATCCACACGTTCCTCGGTACTCCAGCAAATGGTAGTGATCATACCGCTGGCGGATACTTTAGGTTCGTTACCTATATTCATTAGCACAGAGCAACCCGTTCCTAAAGTAGCTTTTGCAGTTCCGGGGATAGTACATCCTTCACCAAAAGCAGCCGCATGAGAATCTCCAATCATAGCTGTAATGGGTAAGGGCTCTTCGAATAAGCCTTCAAATAAAGATTCACCGAAATGATATGCAGATGGTTTAGGTTCAGGGAGATTAATTCCTGATAATCCGAAGGCATCAATTAGTGAATTATCCCAGCTCAGGTCCTTCAAATTGAAAAGTAGAGTACGGGAAGCATTCGTATAATCTGTTAAATAGTTTGTTCCTCCTGTCAATTTATAAAGAAGCCAGGTATCAATGGTTCCAAAGAACGCATCCCCGGATTGAAGATTATTTTTTACAGATCCAATATTCTCATTCAGCCAAATAAGTTTACTGCCCGAAAAATACGGGTCAATAATTAAGCCTGTCTTATTTTTAACAGTTTCTTCTAGTCCCTCGGCTATAAGTTTTGTACAAACTTCAATAGACCGTTTGCATTGCCATACCACAGCGTTATACAATGGTTTTCCGGCTTTATCCCAAACAAGAAACGTTTCTCTTTGATTGGAAATCCCGCATGACTTAATGTCTTTTATATCACCACCATTAGCAGTAAAATTCTCAAGACAAGCTTTAACTGATTGCAACACATTTTTGTAGATTTCATCCGGCTCCTGCTCTACCCAGCCCCCTTCCATATAATGCGTTTTAAGCGGCTCGGTGGCTTTCGATAATACATTTCCTGATTTGTCAAAAACAATTGTTTTTGTACTGCTCGTTCCCTGGTCTATAGCCAGAATGTAAGAATTTGCCATTTTTATTCAGCCTTAGAATTTGCCTTATCAATAATTACTGCTAAAAGAATTACAAAACCTTTAACAACCTGTTGCCAAAATGGAGATACATCAAGCAGAACCAAACCGTTGTTTAAAACTCCGATGATGATTGCTCCCAGCACAGTTCCCATTATAGTCCCCCTGCCTCCTGAGAGAGACGTACCACCAATTACTACTGCGGCTATTGAATCCAGTTCATAACTCATACCTGCATTAGGCTGTGCTGAATCCAATCTGGAAGTCACCATTATTCCTCCAATTGCTGCCAAAGCGCCAGCAATAGTATATACCAGTATTTTAACTTTATTAATATTAATTCCCGAAAGCCTGGAAGCATTTTCGTTACCTCCAATAGCATAAATATATCTTCCGAAAGCTGTTTTATTGGAAATAATAATTGCTGCAACTACTATTACAGTGGCTATCCAAACCAAAAGAGGAATTCCTAAAAACCAGCCTGTTCCTATAAAAGCAAAATTGCTGCCCAGGTTTGAAATGGGATACCCCTTTGTCCAGAGCATAGTGAAGCCTCTGGCTACGGTAAGCATTGCCAATGTAGCTACAAATGGAGGCACTTTAAAACGGGTGATTACCCAACCATTAAAAAAACCGAGAGCTGAGCCTGTTACAATTCCGGCTAATATTGTTCCGAGAAGTGTAAAGCCGAGGATAGAATCATTAGGCAGTCCGATTCCGGACTTTAATAAACCTGCTGCAATAGCTCCGCTTAAGGCGAGAACTGAACCCACAGAAAGATCGATGCCTGCAGTAAGAACAACTAATGTCATACCTACCGAGATGCAGATATTAACAGAGATTTGCCTTAACACGTTCCATCCGTTATCAACTGTTAGAAACTTATCTGAGAGCAGACTTAAGGCCAGGCAAAGTATAAAGAGCGCTATTGATGATTGAAATTTTGCAAGTTTTGAACGGTATTGAGAAATACTCATTTTTAATATAATTAAATAGTTTTAGGGATTGCTGCCTTTAAAATATTATCTTCATTTGCTTCTTTCGAAGTAAATTCATGTGTTAATCTTCCTTCTGATAAGACCAGTATCCGGTCTGACACCGCCAGGATCTCAGGTAATTCTGATGAAACCACAATAAGCCCCAGACCTGCTTCGGAAAGCTCAAATATTAATTTGTAAATTTCGTTCTTGGCATTGGCATCTATTCCGCGTGTTGGTTCGTCCAGCATTAATATTTTGGGTTTAGTAGCCAGGCAACGTGCTAATACCACTTTTTGCTGGTTACCGCCGCTTAAGTTTTTTACCTGCTGATGCACTGAAGGGGTTTTTATATTAAGAGACGATTTATATTTTTCGGCCACCTCAAGCTCTTTATTTTTACTCAGCAAGCCAGCTGTGCTGATTTCTTTTAATATGCTTAAACTGATATTGGTCTTTACATCCAGTCCTAATACTAATCCATCTTTTTTCCTGTCTTCCGGAACTAAAACGATACCAGCTTCTATCGCTTCCTGCGGAGACTTCAACTTAATAATTTGATTATCTACAGCTATTGAACCGGTACAAAGTAAGGGATGCAATCCTAATATAGTTTCCAGAAGCTCGGTCCGTCCGGCGCCCATTAATCCGAAAACGCCAAGTATTTCTCCGGCCTTTAAATGAAATGAAATGCCCTTTAGCAGAAGTTTTTCTGAATCATCTTTCCTGCAAAGTGTTAAGTTGTCGACTCTTAAAATTTCTTTGGTACCAGGGATCCGCTGCCCCTTATCTAATGACTTAATATCACGACCCACCATTTTCTTTATGATTGCATCATGATCCACAGAATTCATTTCACCTGTTTCTGTTACTCTCCCGTCACGCAGAACAATATACTTGTCGGCTATCCTGAATAATTCATCCAATTTGTGAGAGATATACACAATGGCCTTATTCTCGCTCCTTAAATTCTCAATTATTGTAAACAGGATCTCTACTTCATGGTCGCTGATTGCAGACGTGGGTTCATCCATGAAAATCACCTCTGAGTCTAATAATAATGCTTTTGCAATTTCCACGACTTGCTGTTGCCCTACTTTAAGATCTCTGATAAGTGTTTCAGGACTAACATGAAGTTCCAGCCTGGCGAGAAGCTCCTGAGTTTTCAGTCGCATCGCCTTTTTGTCGAGCATACCTAAACCTGTAGAAATTTCCCTGCCCAAAAACACATTTTCGGTGATACTCAAATCTGGGATCAGGTTTAATTCCTGATGGATAATAGCTATGCCCTGATCCTGAGCTTCTTTCGGATTAGCGAAACGGACTTCTTTTCCCTTGAAAATAATTCTTCCATCATACTCGGGGTAAACTCCGGAAAGAATTTTCATTAAAGTAGATTTACCGGCACCATTCTCACCAATAATAGCGGTTACCTTTCCGGAAGGCAATTCCATCGATACCTCATCAAGAGCAATTACTCCCGGGAATTTTTTTCCTATTTTTTCTGCTACTAACAAAATAAATTAGTTTGATATACTCAGTTTTAACGGGATGATTTCAAAATTTTCGGGCTTAGGCATAGCTTCGTCTAACTCAATTACTCCTAAAAATTCAATTTTGTCCCCCTTTTTAACTTTCGATTTAAATGGCGGTAAGATTTCGGTTTTTATCAGCTTATTAATTTCTTCAGACAGATCATTAAGGTCCATGGTATTATCAAAGTCATTGATAGAAATTAATCCCGAACCATCGCGGGCTGCATTCCCGAAAATATATTCTGTGGCTAATTTTACTTCCGCATTCTCAGTCCCTGCGTTAATAAACACATTACTCTCGTCAGTTTTAGTAACATCACCCCTGCCCTTTACCAGGAAGTAACTAACATTATCAGCGCTTTTCCCCTGAGAATACTTATAAACCTGTTTAGGATCAGATTTGAAATCTGACAGGAACTTTGTGATGTCTACAGCCTTATTTACAGATTTCGGAACCTTTTGGAAAAGATATTCTCTGGCATAAGCTTTGGCATCAAAGGCTTTTTTCTCTCCCGCGTTAAAATCACTTTCTTTTTTTATATAAACAGAGTTATAAGCAACTAAGCCAACAAGGATTAAACCCAGGGCATAACCGATTGATTTCTTTAACATGCCTATTCTTTTTTTCCGTAAGCAATATACTTTTCGATATTATCCGCTGTAACCACTTCTACAGTAATCGGCAATTTTTTAGGAAAGTCTTTTTTGCCATTGAAGTATTCATGCGCAAAAGTGGCAGCAGTTTCTGCTATAGTTTTTGGGAACTGCATCGCGGTAGCCGTTAATTTCCCTTCCTTGATAGAATTAATCGCATCTTCTGCTCCATCAAAGCCAAAGACTTTTACTTTTTCTGCTTTACCTGCAGCTACGAGAGCCTGGTAAGCACCCATGGCCATGGCGTCGTTCCCGCAAAAAATACCATCTATATCAGGATGCGCCTGAAGTATTGATTCCATTACTTCCATCGCCTTGTTCCGGTCGAAATCAGCACTTTGCTGTGCAACCATTTTAATGCCGGGATAATTGTCGACTACACTATGGAATCCTTTTGAACGATTCCATGTATTATTGTCGGAAACAATTCCAAGCAGTTCAACATAGGTGCCTTTTTTATTTAATTGCTCCACAAATAATTTCCCCAACTTGATACATGCTGAATAGCTGTCGGAAAGGATCTGTGAGGTAGCAGCATCTTTAGAGTTGATCTCCCGGTCCATGCAAAAAACCGGAATTCCGGCATCTTTGGCCTTCACAACATTGGTTACCGAACCCGCGGCATCTGTTGGATTAAATAAAATTGCATTATAGCCTGAGGCTATTGCATTTTCAAAATGATCGCTTTCTAAAGCTGTATTATTTTGGGAATCAAAAATTTTCGATTCATAGCCCAGTTCTTTAGCTTTTTTAGCTGCGGTTTCGGCAAGGAAAACAAACCAAGGGTTGTTCAAAGTAGAAACTACTATGGCAATTTTTTTAGGCTGCGCTGATTTATCGGAATTGCTGCAACTTGCCAGTATTGCAAGGAGAAGTACAGCCAGAGTTAATCGTTTCATGAAATTGGGTTTTACAAAAGGTTAGTATATTTTTATTTAATGTAATTCATTTTATGCGTTAATTTTATCTAAAACATTTAATGCTGTGTTGGTAAGGCCCTCTTCAGAAATCCCGTAATGGTTAAAAATTTCGGTCTGAGATCCGGTTACGGTGTATTCATCGGGAATACCAACAATTTTAAATGGTTTATTATATCTGTTTTCAAGAAGGAAGGATGCACATGCTTCACCCAGGCCACCATTTACACTATGTTCTTCAACCGTGATTATGGCATTGGTGCTTTCGGCAAGAGATTTAATCAGAGTATGGTCTAAAGGCTTGATGGTATGCATACTTACAACAGTTGCTTCAATCCCGTACTGTGATTTCAGTTTTTCTGCGGCCTGGAGTGCCGGATAAACTGTTTCCCCGGTTGCTATAAACGTTAGATCTTTTCCCTGTTTAATCACACGTCCTTTTCCAAAACTGAATGAATCTGAATTGTCTTCCCTTAAAGGAAGCATTGGTTTTTTTCCAAAACGAAGATACACCGGAGTATTTAATTTACTCGCCTGGATAATGGCTTGTTCCGTTTCGTAACTGTCTGCAGGTGCGGCAATAATGATATTGTTAATTGCCCTTAATACCGCAAAATCATGAAGACTATGGTGGGTAGACCCTAAAGCCCCGTAGCTTACACCGGCGCTGATACCAATTAACTTTACAGGATTATCAGTATACGCGACATCATTTTTTATTTGTTCCAAGGCTCTTGCGGTAAGGAAGCAGGCCGGCGACACCGCAAAAACTTTCTTTCCGGCAGATGCGAGTCCGGCAGCAACTCCAACCAGATTTTGCTCGGCAATACCAATTTCAACTATCTGTTTCGGGAACTTTTTCCCAAACGCCACCAGTTTTCCTGACCCGCGTGAATCGCTTGTTACTACAATTATATCTCTGTCATCGCCGGCTAAATTTTCCAAAGCCAGGGAGAACACTTCAAGGTTAGGTTTTGCGTTGCTTGTTTGATTATCAATAAGCTGACTTCCCATATATATCTCTTCTCTTTCTTAAACTAATTCTATTGCTTCAGTTAATTCTTTAATTGCATCATTGTACTGTTGCGGGTTTGGAACGCCATGATGCCAGCTAATCTGATTTTCCATAAAACTCACACCCTTACCTTTAACTGTATGAGCAATGATGAGGCTTGGTTGTCCTTCAGAAAATGGCAGGCTGTCAAATGCTTCCTTCAATGCTTTTAAATCGTGTCCGTCTACATGCTTAACTGCCCAACCGAAACTTTCGAACTTTTTGTCCACCGGATCGGTATTGCACACATCTGCAGTTCTTCCGGAAATTTGAAGGTCATTTTTATCGATTATGGCACATAAGTTATCCAGCTTGTAATGAGCCGCTGTTAAAGCAGCCTCCCAATTAGACCCTTCAGGTAATTCTCCGTCGCCTAGTAGTGTAAAAACCCGGAAATCCTTTTCGTCCAATTTTGCTGCAATTGCATTACCCACACTAAGAGACAAACCATGCCCTAATGCACCGGTGTTTTGCTCCACACCTTTTACTTTCCTGGTGGGATGACCGATATAATGCGATTTGTATTTGCAAAGAGTATTTAAGTCCTCTTCGGGAAAGAAACCTTTGTCTGCAAGAACTACATACAACGCTTCCACACAATGCCCCTTACTTTGAATATACCGGTCACGATCAGGAGAAGTAAAATTCTCAGGACTTACCTTTAACGTATAATTGTATAAAACATTAAGAATATCAACACAGGATAAACTTCCTCCTGTATGACCGGCATTTGCTCCAACAATATATTTTAATATCCGCTGGCGATATACATTTGATTTAACTGTTAATTCTGTTTCAGTCATCACGCTCATTTTAATTTTCCGGGAAATGATTATAGACTTCCCAGCCCATATAGTTTCCAAGGGCTTCCTGTAGTATACCTGCTGTTTTAGACGCATTCATAACAACATGATGCTCAAATCCATTACGGCAGACATATTGCATTAAGCCCTGTAAATTTGGAATTTCGGCAACCGCACGATTTCCAAAAGTATTTAGAGGATCATCGGTAAGCATACCTTCTCCTAAATAGGCTTTAATTATTCCTTTAGGATCATCAGTACTTATTCGGCCATAAGTTAAAGGGGACGCAGGTGTCCGGCCATCTAAAGCGCCATAGGTATTTTCAACACCAACTGTTGTACCCAAAATAGGTGCATTACTGATTTGGATATCCGGCAAAAATGATTTTGCCCAGTTTCCGCAATGAAATAACACGCATTTGTTATCATCGTCGGCATAGTTATTATTCCAGTCAACCAAGGCACTTGGGGATCCGGATGCAAGCTGCATAGCGTACATGGTTAAGGTACCGGTAACGTCTACTTCACAAGCGCTGGGAAGCATGTTTTCACTCATCATACTCATGCTGGTGCACACGTTGCAGCCGTAGTTTTTCTGAAGCGAGGTCCAGCACTGAATTGCTGTAGCATCTAAATAATTGTCCTGCATAAACTTGTTAAGTACAACGTCCAGTTTTGCAATCTGAATGAGTGCTTCATCAGGGGTTTTACCAACCGGTGCATAAGCCAGTATTTTATCCAGATGAGCTTTAACTTCAGCATGATCCTTTGTCAGCTTATTCGCATTACCCAGAATCTCAGAAAGATCTACCGTGGTAACAGAAATTCCGTTCCGCTGAAGAATCTTTTCGCTATACCGAACAGTGTTAAATCCCCCCGGCCTTGCTCCCACTGCACCGATTCTAACCTTACGCAGACCTCGTACAACACGGCAAACAGCTATGAAATCCAATATCTCTTGTGCAAAATCAGGGTCTTTAGGATTAATAACATGCTTTTCAGTTAGGGTATATTTTATACCATACTGATAAAGGTTATTACATACAGAAATTTTCCCGCACCAGGAGTCCCTCCTTCTGGCAACATCCAGTTTAGTTAATTCATCGGGATAGGCCTGAATCAAAACCGGTACATTTAAACCTGCAAGTTTCAGAGTTTCGGCCACGCCACGTTCATCTCCAAAATTTGGCAATATTACAAGAATACCCGTAATTTCATCCTGATGCTTTCTGAAGAGAGCTGCGCATCTCTGAGCATCACTATAGCTCTCAACACCGCCCAGTTTAGTTTCAAATTCGTCGAGTATTTTATAATCGAGATTAAGCTTTTCAAATTGCTCTATAATGTCTGCACGAGCCTCTGATACCAATTTATCAGGAAAAAAATCTCTGTTACCTATAACAATACCTATACAACCTTTTTCTTTCATTTAATTTCTATTTTGCTAGTATTATTTCAATTTCATTGTCCTGAAAAACCCGCTTATCCCGCTCGCTTATAGCACTGTCAGTAATTACATAGTTTATAAGTGACAAAGCTCCCAGACTCGCAAAGGAGCTCTTCCCTATTTTTGTTGAATCAGCTACAAGAAAAATTGTTTCTGCTGCATTAATCATCGCTTTTTTAACTACAATATCACTAATGCTGGGATAGGTTAATCCAGCTTTTAAAGACAGTCCGGCCGTAGCCAGAAAGAGTTTTTGGGCGAAAATGCCATGGAAAAAATCAGCTGCCTTCTGACCTGTAAGTGATAAGGTAGGCGGTTTAAATTCACCACCGGTTACAACAACTTCAATTCCCGGTTCTGTTCCTAACATCATAGCAATATTCAATGCATTGGTAATCACCGTGAGATTTTTAAATCCTTTAAGCTTCTTTGCTATTTCAGTAGTGGTCGATCCGGAGTCCAGGATTATAGTATCTCCCGTCTCAATATACTCCAGGCATTTATTAGCAATTTGCTCCTTCTTATCAAGATTCTCCTGATTTGACAAAGACAAACTTCTCACCTGATCTTCAATATTTTTCAAATACGCTCCGCCATGCTCGCGAATGAGTAAACCATCTTTCTCGAGTTTTTCCAGATCCTGGCGGATAGTAACTTCTGTTACTTTAAATAATTTCGCAAGATCTATGACCTTCGCAGAACCATCCTCTTTTAATAATCCAATAATTTTATCTTTTCGCTGGTTAGGAAGCATATAATTGTGAGAAATCAGGTTATTTTTACAAGCCTTCGATTACTTTCTTTTTCAAATATAAAACAAATAAAAGAAAATAAACAAAAATGGAAACAATTAATTCGGAGGTGCGATATTGGTTTACCTTAAAGGCGGAAGGGGTTTAGAAAGAAGCATTAATTTGGTCTCCCAGCCCTGATTAGACGGAAAGACAAGAATCAGTATCTATGAGACACTGATTCTTTATGGAGGTATGTAAGCAGGAAGTTTCGGAAATTAATTAACTCCCCATTTTTTTGCCCATTGGGGGAAGGTTTTTATTAATTTTTCAGGGGAATTAGTATACCAGCTATATCCATTTCGGCGCTCATGGCCTATTTCGGCAAGGGTGTTTTTCTTAACCCCATCACGATCACTGAAATACGGTTTACCTGTTTCTAAATCGTAAAATCGCGCCCAAATAGCGGGGGCACTTTTATCTTCAACAACTATCCGGTTTTTCTTTCCGTTCTGATCGGTTTCAGAATCCAGCTTTATACCTTCTATTTTATTAGTTTCAAACCATTTAACTGAACCTTTTACAGCGTTCACAATCTCTTTAGAGGGACTATTAATATCCATCAATAGCATTGTAATACCAACAGATTCCGAACCGCTGAATGACGCTAGTTCGTAAGCCCGTGCATTAGCGGGGGCAAAAGTGAATTCATCATGCTGGGCACACCATACAGTTGGTTTGCCGTCTATCTTTATCTGTGTTTTTAGAATACAGTCGATTCCTTTATCAAAAGAAGCTTTGGCTTTCTGCTTCAATTCCTTACTCACAGGCATGGCTGCAAAAGAAGATTTTTCTTCTGTGATATCTTTAAGGAATCTGAGCACATTTACTATAGCATCGTCATTGTAAGTAATATGTGTTGCATATGCGACGGAATTCCCTTTTCGAAAAGGATAGAATTGAGGCCATCCCCCGTTATCATATTGCGCCTCAAGAATATAATTGAATCCTTTTTCAAAAGCTTTATAGTAACGCGGGTCTTGATTAACTGTATACACTTTACTGAGAAAGATCATTTCAGTAAGGGTAGCGCCGTTATCAAATGTTGCACCGATCTCCGATTTGTCTTTTATAATCTGTGCCTTTTGAGCTGAAGTTAGCGGGTGATGGAGTGGCAGGTTTTTGGTCCAGCCACCAATGTCTTTCTGATAGATCAATACGTTTTCGGCAACTAATTTCGCTTCGTTAGATCCATACCATGAATCGGGCATTTTCGCCGCGACTTGTTTCCAGCTCAAATCAAGATAATTTGATTTTTGAGTCTCTTGTGCCGAAACAAGTGAGCTTAAAAAGATACTCCCTGCAAAAATTAAAGCAGTGGAAAAATTCATTGTTTTCATATTTTTTTTATCGGAATTGATTAGAGGATAATTCGCCGCTAAATTCACAAAATCAATTAGTAACCTTAATAACATTTATGCTACAATTCATTTTAAAAAGTCAGAAGTGTATTTATTATTCACGTTTCTAAAAGCATTCAGTGTATTGAAATTTGATCATGCAGTTTAAACTTAAATTAATTTCTGCAACAGATTCACTTTCGATTTATTTCATTTCAAATATAAAGTAAATATTCGAAGCACGAATCATCGGTGAACGCCCGAATCAGCCAGGTATATTATTTTTGTCGTTCTCATCTCTGTGCAAGATCGCTTTGATTCGATTTATGTGAATCTGAGATAACTCTGCCCTCTCCAGAGATGATTTTAAAGTGGCACCTGTTTGTTGCTTTGAAAGAGTTGTAAGCAAATTTTTTCTTTCTTCGAACATTCTAAGGGCAACCCACATAGTTTCTTCAATCTTCCTGGTTTGTTCTGCTAAAAGGGATGTTGCAGTATAGGCATGACCGGTATGGCAACGATACCGTGTAAAAGAACCCAACGCTACTTCCCATAAAACCCCGCCGCATCCCGGGCAATTAAAAGGCACCTGATCACCAACAGCATTAACAGCAGGTAGATCACTTAAAACCCGTTTTGCTATGTCAGACTCAATTATAATATCCTTTGGGATCGCAGTGTTAGGTTTACTTATCTTCTTGCCGGTAAGCTGATAAAGCAAGGTTCCCATTTCAGATATAGGAATACAATAATTGACGTTCACCTGGTTCAAAGCATTTGTGGGCATATCAGGGTATTCCGCATCTTTAGGGTCCTGAACGATACAAATTCCTCCACACCTTTCGATAGCCTTAAGGCCTGCAGTTCCATCATCAAGGTATCCGGACAAAATAATTCCGATAGCCTTATTTCTATAGGCTACTGCCGCAGACCTGAACAGAGGATCAATTGCGGGGCGCCACCTGTTTTCCTGTGCCCCCTTTGTTACCAAAAGTTTTGAGCCTTCAGTAACCATTAAATGATGATCAGAAGGAGCGATATATACGTAGCCCGGCAATATCTTTATCCCATTTTTTGCATGTTTACATTTTAATTTTCCAAGATCATTTATAGAATCTAAAAGAACATTCCCGGTAGCATCAGCAGAAATATGCTGAACGACTAATATGGGGGCTGGAAAATCAGACTCAAATTGATTTAATAATTCTTTTAAAGCACTAAGTCCACCTGCTGAAGTACCTATGACTATAATCCGGGATTCCTGATCCTGTTTTTCTTTTTTTAATGTGTTCATGTTTGTAGACTGAATCCCTGAATATACATATTATTATAGGTTTTGCCTTTCCATTTTTTTCATAAAGAATTTATATGAAAATTTCAGTACGCCCCATCATGAAATTTAAAATTCTTAAAACAACGAAGGCTAAATGCCTTTTATATTAGTGAATAATTATATACTGATAGAATTTGCTTGTTTTTACCCATCAGAGTTAGGAAAGGGAGAATAATCACAGTAAACAATCCCTGACAAAAAAAGTGCTTTGCATGCTTAACTCTGAAGATAAGGAGATTATTTTATGAGGATTGCCCAAATAGCACCTTTGTATGAATCTGTTCCTCCAAAAATGTACGGCGGAACAGAAAGAGTGGTGCATTATTTAACTGAGGAACTTGTTATTCAAGGACATGATGTAACCCTGTTTGCTTCTGGTGATTCTGTTACCAGCGCCAAATTAATTTCAACGGTGGAAACTGGTTTACGTTTGAAGCAAGACTGTACAGACTCTTTAGCTCACCATATGCTTGAGATACAGGAAGTATTCGACCGGGCGGATGATTTTGATATACTTCACTTTCATATTGATTACCTTCATTTTCCTTTTTCTGAAAAACTCCACGTTCCCCGCGTAACAACTTTGCATGGACGATTAGATATTCCTGATTTACAGCCACTATATAACAAGTTTAGAAGTCAGAAGGTCATATCTATTTCCAATAATCAAAAAAAACCGCTTCCCCAGGCAAATTGGATGGGAACCGTCTATCATGGCTTACCCAGGAATTTACTTCCACAGGGTGAGGGTAACGGCGGATACCTGGCTTTTGTAGGACGCATTTCTCCGGAAAAAGGAGTGGATAAAGCCATTGAGATCGCGATTAAATCTGACATCCCTTTAAAAATAGCGGCAAAAATTGACAATGCTGACAAGGAATATTATGAACTGCATATCAAACATCTATTAAAACACCCATTAATTGAGTTTTATGGCGAAATAAATGAAGATGAGAAAAAGGATTTCCTGGGTAAAGCCAGGGCAATGCTTTTTCCGATTAACTGGGAAGAACCTTTTGGTATGGTGATGATTGAATCTATGGCATGTGGCACGCCTGTAATTGCTTTTAGTTGCGGCTCCGTGCCGGAAGTAATTGATGACAATGAAAGCGGATTTATCGTACACAATGTTAATGAAGCAGTGCAGGCTGTTAGAAAAATAGACCAACTTAAACGCAATAAAGTCAGAGAAATTTTTGAAAAACGATTTACAGCTTCAAGAATGGCTGAGGATTATCTACAAATTTATACTTCAATCATAAACGATCAGAATTCAGCCAGACCAAGACATCTTAACTTTAGATCCTTCGATACGGAGGTTGAAGGAACTTTATCAAGAAAAATAATATAAAACCGCATCAATTCCTAAACCAGGCAAAAAGAGTAAACACACCTTAAAAGTATAGTTATGCAATCAGATGAATCTTTGTTAGAAGAAGATAAATTTCATATTTCAGCAGATGCTGTAAACGCAGATGACCGGATAAATATTCTTAACCATTCTAACACTTTTGCAATATTCGACAGGTGGGGTAATATTTATCCTCATGGAAAAATGGTACAGGGTATTTATCATGAAGGAACCCGGTATATCAACAAACTAATTCTTACTATTAACAATAAAAAGCCTTTACTCTTAAGCAGTACCATAAAAGAGGATAACGATATACTTTCTGTGGACCTTACTAATCCGGCAATTACTTCATTGAGCCTGCCTGATAATACGGTTCATATCTCAAGAAAGCAGTTTGTTCGGGACGGAGCTTTTTATGAAGAAATAGATTGCAGCAATTTTGGTAATAAAGAATGCTCATTAACCATGGAGCTGGTATTTGATGGAGATTTCAAAGATATTTTTGAGATAAGAGGCATTGAGAGATATGTCGTGAAAAATCAGGTGAAATATTGCGATTCGGGAGAACAGTGCATGATGGAGTACACCGGGAGTGATGGAATAAAAAGAACAAGTATTTTTCATATCACAACCGATGTAGAGTATCTCATAAAGAACAATAAAATTTTCTTCACCTTAAATCTTGAATTACAAAAAACTTCAAGAATAACTTATTCGCTAAGTTTCGTAACAGGTGATAAACTATCTGAAGTAATTAACTATAACGATGCTAAATATCTCATTGAACAGGAAAGGAATAAAACCAGCATATTATTTGCCAATATTACCACATCCAACGAAAAGTTTAATCATTGGATAAACCGTTCGAAAGCAGACCTGCTTTCATTATTGGCACAAACAGAAACAGGTAAATATCCTTATGCCGGAGTTCCATGGTATAATACTCCTTTTGGCCGCGATGGGATCATCACCGGTATAGAAACGCTCTGGCTGATACCAGAGATTAGCAGGGATGTATTGTTATTCCTGGCCTCAAAACAAGCTACACAACTTATTCCTGAAAAGGATGCCGAACCGGGTAAAATCCTTCATGAGGCCCGGACCGGGGAAATGGCGAATACTGGAGAAGTTCCTTTTAAAGAATATTATGGTACTATCGATGCTACTCCTTTATTCGTTATGCTGGCCGGCATGTATTACGACCGGACCGCAGATCTTGAATTTATAAAACAACTCTGGCCCAATATAAAAGCTGCAATAGAATGGATAAACATCTATGGAGATCTGGACGGAGATGGTTTTGTAGAATATGAGCACAAGGCAAAAAACGGACTTACAAACCAGGGATGGAAAGACTCTTATGATTCTGTAATGGATGAATGGGGCGAATTAGCGAGTACTCCTATTGCTCTATGCGAAGTACAGGGGTATGTTTTTGCAGCTAAACAGCAAGCATCCAAACTTGCTTTACTTTTAAATGAAGAAGAATTTGCTAAGCGTTTATCGGAAGAGGCCAAATTGTTAAAACAAAATTTCAATGAAAAATTCTGGGATAAAAACCTGAATTGTTATGTACTTGCTCTTAATGGAGACAAAAATCCTTGCCGGGTCGTTTCATCAAATGCCGGTCATTGCCTTTTTACCGAAATTGCCGATGAAGAAAAAGCCAGGAAACTTGCTGATACTTTATTAAGCAGTAGTATGTTCAGCGGATGGGGAATTCGAACTCTTTCCTCTACGGAAAAAAGATATAATCCAATGTCTTACCACAATGGCTCTATATGGCCTCATGACAATGCACTTATCGCTTATGGTTTTGCTCAATATGGCTTTAGAGACCATGTGATAAAACTTACAGAATCTATTTACCAAGCCTCGCTATATATCGACATGCAGCGTCTGCCGGAATTATATTGTGGTTTCGAAAGAAGAAATAGTCAGGGACCAACGCTGTATCCTGTTGCATGCTCCCCTCAGGCATGGTCTGTTGCCGTAGTATTTATGATTTTACAGGCCTGCCTCCAGATTAAAATAGATGCGCCATCTAAATCGATTTCATTCAATCGGACTGTGCTTCCCGAATATCTTGAACAAATTTCAATTTCTAACCTTGCATTGGGAACTGGTGCCTGCAGTTTATTAATCAATCGTTTCCATAATGATGTCAGTTTCAACCTTCTTAAAAAACCAGATGACTGGGACATACTGATTAAAAAATAGTATTAAAACCGGATTAAGAAGAGCAGATAATGGAAATGTGTGGCGGGCCGAAGTATGGCTAACAGTCCATTTTAACAGGTTTGTTTTTGCTTTTCTCTGCATCGTAATGCAGTCCGGGAGTTAACCAGTATAAAAGAATTACCCTTGAAAACCTGTAATTAAAAGGTGACAGCAAAAATACTGCAGGAAAAATCACGGCTATATACAGAAGTGGCTCTTCCAGGTTGTTTGTTATAAGATATGTCAATACCGCCAGAGTAATCATCTGAGCTACATTCATACCATAACTCAGAAACATTGAAACATAAAAATAACCCGGCTCTCTTTCGAATCTCAGTTCGCAATGCGGACACATCACATTCATTTTTTGAAGCTTTAGTCCGTACATTGATCCTGCAAACATATTTCCCCTCCGGCATCTTGGGCACTTTGCATGGATTGCAGCCGCAAACTCATTAAGTTGCAAGCTGGATTCATCCATTTGAAGGGCTTGTTTATTAATTTCTAAGGTTTTCATTCTATTCTCTTTTTAAAGCATTCTTCCTAAACTCTTCTGGTGTAATTCCCGTTTGTTTTTTAAAGAACTTGGTGAAATATGAGTTATCATTAAAATTAAGTTCATACGCGATTTTTGAAATGGGCAGATCCAGATTTACCAAGAGTCTTTTTGCCTCCAACAGTATTCTGTTGCGTATTACCTCCCCTGCCGGAATTCCCAGTAAATCATTGCATAAAGCATTCAGATGATTTGGCGTTATATACAACAGTTCTGCGTATTCTCTGGGCAGCTTCAGCTTTGTAAAATGTTTTTCAATTAATTGCCTGAAGTTTTTCAAAACAGTATAATTATAAGATGATACAGAATGCTCCGGCTTTTCGATAGCAAAACCAGAAATCATAAGAAAAACTTTAAGCAATAAGACCCTTACGTAATCATCCCCGGATTTCCTGTTCCCCGACCCTTCTTTTAATATTTCCTCAAATACATCAACAATACCTTCCCGGTTATTTTCTGGTATATCAAGAACCGAATCCTGAGCTATTCCGCAGAAAAAAGTAAACCTGTCGAGATAATCGGACACCAGTAAAAACGATTGAAAAAAGGAAGCAGAAAAGTTTACCAGATAGCCATCAACTGCACTATCAAAATTCCAGCTATGTACCTGCCCTGGTACCATGAAATATATTTGATAAGGTTTAACCGCAAAATTTTGAAAGTCTATGGAATGAGTTCCCGAACCCTGTGTAAATAATACGATATGATAAAAATTATGACGGTGAGCATAATGAAGATGCTTATGGTTCATGGAATATGTTCCAAAACGACTAACTAATATATCGTCCTTTATAGCTGAAATATTATTTATGTCATATACTGGAATATCATTTCTCATGCTGATACAAATTTAAACAGAATACTTCTTCTTAAATGGTATCAGTTACTTAAGTTATGGTACTTTTCAGGGATTTGCTCATTTTTTATTAATAGTTTAATCCTTGTTGCTTTGCTTTAATAAGGGTTGCGACAAATCACAAGGTCTTCGCCTCCGAACCATTCCAGGTCTCTCTTTCAAATCAAGTTTAAATCACGACACATTTAAAACCAGAAGTTGCTTTTTACCACAAATCAGGGTTAAATACACAGTTTTGTGTAGCGTTTTATACACAAACTGTGTCAATATTGAAAATTTTTTCTAGGCTGGGTCAGGTAGATTTGATTATAAATTAAAAGTTATGGTTTCACACATACCTTCCTTATCAGGCGATAACTCCAGGCGCTACGGCATCCTGTTTTTCGTGTTCTGCAGCATGATCCTCTCAAGGGGTGTTTTTGCGCAAATTCAGCCACCTGCGATCATAGGGATCAACTCCAGTCTTACTTCGGGAACAAGTATATCAATTTCTGTCCCGGCTGCAGGAGTTAGTTTGGGAAAAACCATTCTCGTTACTGTAGCAATGGATCCATCCAGTACTGCTGTTAGTATTACTGATACACGGGGAAATACATACACAAAGGATGCAGATGTAACAAATGGAAGTGTGGCAAGCGGTGTCAGGACTCTTATCTTTTCTGCACCAGTGAGCACTGCCTTAGTTTCAGCTAATTCTATTACAGTTTCTTTTGCGACTGCTGTTGTTACGAAAGCAGTTAGTGCTTTTTCAGTATCGGGATTAGTTGCCGGAAGCCTCACAGATAAGTCAAGCACCGCTACTGGTAATAGTACGATAGGGAATTCCGGTATTGCTCCGACAACGTCTCAACCCGATGAACTGTTGTTTGGTGTATTTGGTTTAGAAGACAAATCCAGTTCGGTCACCTTTGGTCCAGGGTTCTCACCACTCACATCAAATCAAACTAATTCAGGAAGTGGCACCGCTAATATCGGAGTTTTTCCAGGTTATAGGGTCGTTTCAGCAACAGGGGGGTTCTCTGCGCCTGCAACTGTGCCCGCTGTTAACTGGGCAGCTGCTCTTGTGACGTATAAAATTGATGTTCCAGCAATAGCTTCAATTTCGCGTGCTACTGCGAGTCCAAGCAATGCAACAAGTGTGTCATTTAATGTTGCCTTTAGCGAAAATGTAACCGGTGTAGATGCAACAGATTTCTCTTTGGCCAGTACTGGCGTGACAGGAGCTTCAATAAGCGGAGTAACGGGCAGTAATTCCTCGTATACTGTAAATGTCAATACAGGTTCGGGGAATGGTACTATTGGGCTTAATATAATTGATAATGAATCCGTCAAAGATGCGGATAACATTCCATTGGGAGGTACAGGTGCAGGAAATGGAAATTTCACCGGAGAAATTTACACTATCGACAAATCCTTGTCCACTCAAACATCTCTCGCGAGTTCACAAAATCCATCTGCCTATGCACAGTCTGTAACTTTTACTGCAACAGTTATTACAAATCCGTCAAGTGCTAATATACCGACAGGGACTGTTACATTTTATAGTGGTTCTACACCTTTAGGATCCGAGGTCACATTAAATGCTTCAGGTGTGGCAACATTAAATACATCTTCTCTGGAGGTTAATACTTCAGGCCATTCAATTACAGCCGTGTATACGCCGGCTGGCAACTTTATTACCAGTACTTCCAGTGCTGTACTTCAACAGGTAAACAAGGCTACGGCTTCAATTTCATTAGCCGGATTAAGCCAAACCTATGACGGTACTGCTAGATCAGTAACTGCGACTACCACGCCAGCTGGATTAACCGGAATTAGCATTACTTATGATGGTTCTTCTACGGCTCCAACTATCGCTGGATCATACGCTGTTGTAGCCTCTCTGACTAATGCTAATTACGCAGCCGATAATGCCACAGGCAATCTTGTGATTGGCAAGGCTTCGGCTAGCA